>CALUNH010000029.1 GCA_944321965.1 uncultured Alistipes sp. | reverse complement strand
CGAGATAACCAAGCTGATGGCGAACAACGACAACAAGGAACGCGACCTCTCTGCTACCTTCACCCCCGAGGCGGGCAAGTTCTACAATATCACACTGAATTATAACCCGGGCTATACCGAAGTGAGCGAAGGCAACTACACTGTGGACAACGAGAAGGGACTGAAGAACCTCGCCAAGCTGGTGAACAATGGAGAGACCAACATCAACATCACCCTCACCGCCGACATCACCCTGACGGGGGAATGGACACCGATAGGCATAGACGATAAACATCAATACACCGGCACCTTCGACGGTGGCAACTATACCATCACGGGGCTGACCGTTACGGGAAGTAACGAATATGCGGGCCTGTTCGGACGCATCGGCTCCGGCGGCACGGTGAAGAATGTGGTGCTGAAGGACGTACAGATAGAAAGCGATAACCAGTATGGCTGTGTTGGCGGCGTAGCGGGTAATAGCGATGGCAACATTGAAAACTGCTCGGTGTCGGGCAGTGTCAGCAGTCGCCATACCGCAGGCGGCGTGGTGGGCTCTCAATGGGGCGGTTCCATCACCGGGTGCAACTCCTCGGCCACAGTGAAGGGAACGGGCGAAGTCGGCGGCGTGGCAGGTAAAACGGATAATAGTGCCACCCTGACAGCCTGCTATGCCACAGGAAACGTGACCTTTGAAAGAGCCTCCACAATCAATACCTTCGCTGGCGGCGTGGTGGGATTTAACGGAACCGGCAGCATTCTCACCGCCTGCTATGCCACGGGCAACGTGACCGGTACAGGCACTGGAACCGGCTCTTGTTATGTAGGCGGCATAACGGGAGACAATAGTTCGGGCACCCTGACCGCCTGCTACCATGCTACAGGGACTGTCAGCGGTCCAGATGGAGCCACAGGCGGCGTAACGGGTCGAAACTATACATCACTCGGTGCCCCTGTCATCACCGCCTGCTACTGGGGAGACAACGGTCAGGAACAAGGCATAGGCTATAATCAGGCGGGCACCACCGGCGGAACCACGATGGTGACGGACGGCGACTGGCAGACTGCCGTTGATGCCATGAACGCCGCTCTGAGCGGTAAAGGCTGGCAGTACGAACTCAAAGACGGCAGCAGCCGGCCTACCTTGAAGAAGGAATAGTGAACCGTCGGGCGGGAAAAGTTCCGCCCGCAACGGAAAATAACCGAAGTATAACCCAAAAAGAAAAGAACTCCCATTCCGGGCGGGAGTATTGTGCCCGGTAACATCATACAGACACCGCAGCCCGCTACCGTAAGGTCAGTGGGCTGCATTTTAATAAGGAGAAAAGAATAATATAAAAAATGAGGTATACCGCATGAAACAGAAAACAATTATTGCTATTCCTTCGAATGGCATGACTGCCCGAAACTACAGCAAACCTTATGACTCGGCAAGAAACTTTCTCAAACCTCTGAAAGAGGTGTCAGGATGCTCAGCCCGGGAATCAGTCGGAACTCGGGGCGATCAGCAGATCGTCAAGCCGGACTTTCGGAACGTAGTGCACACCTTCACGCCGGTAATAGGCGTGGCTCTCCCCGGCACGGATCTCCGTCAGTTCGATCCGCTCGGCCCCCTTCCCGATCGCCAGAATCAGCAGCGGATCGTACGGCAGGCGGAGCACCTCGCGGACCCGGGAAGGATTGAACGCCCCGATGCAGATGCCGTTCAGCCCGATCTCCGCAGCCCGCAGCAACATGCTCTGGGCCGAAATCCCCAGATCGATATCCACATAGCGATTCTCGGCAACGGTCGAGCAAATGACGATGAAGGCGTTGGGTTCGGTGCCCGGCAGCGGCAGGTGCAACTCGGGGAGCGCCGCGCCCAGGCGGATGAGCGGCAGCACAAGCCGGGCCTCGTCCGCCAGTACCGGCCGGAAACGCAGGACCTGCTGATTCCGGGCCGAAGGGATCCGGGTATTGACCTCGATGAGGCTTCGAAGCTGGTCCTCGCGGACCTCAAAACGGGGGTCATACCCCCTGTAGCTGCGGTTGCGCAGCAGGAGTTTCGTCAGGGTCATGGCCGGTCGGCGGGCCGGGGCATCGCCGCGCGCCCGGTACTCCTCCATCTTCCGGCCCAGATAGTCGTCAGCCATTTTTCGAAAGTTTTACAAGGCCCAAATTACGAAAATCCGCCCGAAAAAGCAAATGCCCCGGGCTGCGGAAAGAGCCTCGGGGCATTTGCAGAAATCCGGTTCCGGAACCGTCAGCCGACCGATTCGCACTTGCGGAGAATCCGCATAAACTCCTCGCCGGTAATCGTTTCGCGTTCGAGCAGGAAGGCGGCCGCCTCGTCGAGGAGCGCGCGGTGCGCCGAGAGGATTCCGCGGGCCTTTTCGTGCGCCTCCCGGACGATCCGGAGCACCTCGTTGTCGATCTCCGCAGCCGTCTCCGACGAACAGGTCAACGCATTGTCCCCGCCCAGGTAGGCGTTGTTGACCGTCTCAAGACCCATCATGTCGTACTTCTCGCTCATCCCGAAGCGCGTGACCATCGCCCGGGCCAGTTTCGTGGCCTGCTCGATATCGTTCGAGGCCCCGGTGGTGATGCTTCCGAAGACCAGTTCCTCGGCCGAGCGCCCTCCCGTAAGCGTGGCAATGCGGTTGAAGAGGTTTTCGCGGCTCAGCAGCACCTGTTCGCCCTCGTCGACCTGCATCGTATAGCCCAGCGCCCCGGAGGTGCGCGGAATGATCGTAATCTTGTGCACGGGGGCCGAGGCGGTCTGCATCGCGGCCACCAGCGCATGTCCGATCTCATGGTAGGCAACGATGCGCTTCTCCTCGCCCGAGAGCACCTTGTTTTTCTTCTGCGCTCCGGCCATGACGGTCTCGACGCTCTCTTCGAGATCGGCCGTCGTGACCTTCCGCCGGCCCTGGCGCACGGCCCGCAGCGCCGCCTCGTTGACGATATTGGCCAGTTCGGCCCCCGACGACCCGGCCGTGGCCTGCGCCACGATCGACAGATCCACCGATTCGTGCTTCACCCTGGCCAGATGCACCTTCAGGATCGCCTTGCGACCCTCCAGGTCGGGCAGCTCCATCTGAATGCGGCGGTCGAAGCGCCCCGGACGCAGCAGCGCCTTGTCGAGGCTCTCCGGACGGTTCGTGGCGGCCAGGATCACAACCCCCTTGCGGCCGTCGAATCCGTCCATTTCGGTCAGCAGCTGGTTCAGGGTCTGTTCGCGTTCGTCGTTGCCGCCGATTGCCGTATCGCGGCGTTTGCCGATGGCGTCGATCTCGTCGATGAAGATGATGCACGGCGCCTTCTCGCCGGCCTGCTTGAAGAGATCGCGGACCTTCGCGGCGCCCATGCCGACAAACATCTGCACGAACTCCGAGCCCGACATGGCGAAGAACGGAACCTTGGCTTCGCCCGCCACGGCCCGCGCGATAAGCGTCTTGCCCGTTCCCGGAGGGCCGACCAGGAGCGCCCCTTTCGGCAGCGAGGCCCCGATTTCGGCATACTTCGAGGGGCTGTGCAGGAAATCGACAATCTCGGTCAGTGCCTCCTTGGCCTCGTCCTGTCCGGCGACGTCGGCGAAGGTGGTCTTCACGTCGGAATCGGCGTAGATCTTGGCCCCGCTGCTGCCGAACGAGAGGAAATTGCCGCCCGAACCCATGCGGGCCTGAATGCTCCGGCTGGCCTGCCGCCAAAGCATGTAGAAGATCAGCCCCGGAAGGACCCACATCAGGATGAAGTTGAGAATCGGCGAGTTCTCCTGCGGCACGATCCGCGTAAATACGATCTTGCCGCTTTCATTGGGCTTTCGGCAGCAAGGAGCCGTTCGACGAGTCCGGGATCATCGATCTCGCCGGTCTGATAGGATGCGGCCTTGCCATCGGCGTCGGCTGCCGAGAAGTAGATCTGGCCGTTCTTGATCATCACCTCCTTCACGCGGCCCGAATCGACATACGAAATGAAGGTGCCGTAATCGGTCGCCGTGATGCGCCGCGGATTGAACAGCGGGAAGATCAGTCCGTTGAGGAACAAAACGATCAGAATCCCCCACAGAATGCCCATATAGGGGTTTGAGCGTCGCGGTACGGGGTTTTGAGAATCCGTGTTCATGGTATTGGATAGGAATTGGAATTTCGGGATGGAAGGTTTCGTTTTTCCGGCCGGGGAAGGGTCCGGTGCAGCCCGGGCATCAGCCCCTTATCCGCCCAACGACCGGGTGAAGGCCCCCGGAAAAGGGGCTCCACCCGGTCGGTCCGGCCGCAGCGCATTCGGGATCCGCTCATTCGGCGTCGATCACTTCGGCATCGACGATTTCGTCGTCGAGTTGTTTCATCTCCCGGTTGATCTTCCGCAGATGGAAGGCCAGGACGATGCGGAACAGGCCGTAGAGCACGAACGACAGCCCGATATAGACGAGCAGGAATGCCCCTCCGAAAGCCGGGAGCGTCAAGAAAAGGAAAGCACATAACAGACTCAGGACATTGCAGGCCAGCAGCCATCCCCACCCCTTGACGGGAAGTGCGGAGAAGGCCGAGGATTCGCAGATGCCCAGAATCGAATGAAAAAGCATCCAAAGCCCGATCAAATAGATCAGGATTGCCGTAACGACGGGCAGCGGGATGAGCAGGAGCCAGATTCCGAAGAGGAGTTCGATGATTCCGCGGGCGAGGCTCCAGCCCCAAAAGGAGGTGTTTCGGCAGTTGATGGCGGCAAAGGCGATATTGCCGATTCCGCCGACGATCAGCAGCGCGATGAAGAAAGCGGTCAATACGGCGAGCGAGCCGGCCGGTGTTGCAAAGCAACAGATTCCGGCCACGATGCTCAGAATTCCCATGAGCAGGGAAATCCACCAGAAACGGAAGTGATCTCTTCCCAAACGAATGATATCGAGCATACGGTTGCGTTTTATGACATGAAAATCCTTCGGGAACAAAGGTAGACAATCCGCCCGGAAAGAAGATCGTCGGAGATACGTTAAAAATGTGCAATATTTCGTATCTTTGAGCCATGAATCAAGAGAAAGAAGCGAAAAAACGTTCCGGAATTCTTCCGAAGCACCTTATTATGAGGGCCGGAGCCGATTTCCCGAATCCCGAGCTCCTCGACCGTCCGAATCTCTCCGAGGGGGTGACCTTCGGGCTCTGCCTGCAGGGCGAATTCCGGTTCAGGATCGACTACCGGGAGTATTGCATCTCGTCGGGAGAGTTGTTCGTGGTGCTGCCGCGCCACCTCTTCACGCCGCTCCCGATCCCGAATCCGGGCAGCAGCGATGTCCGGTTTCTCACGGTTCCGCTCGACGAGATCCACCGTTCACCCCTTATCCCGGACCTGGACCTGTTGCGCAAAGCCGAGGAGTATCCGACCCTGACCCCCGACCGGGAGAAACTGCGGCAAATCGTAGTGCTGTGGGAGCTCATGGAACAATACGCTACTCCTGACCTCCGGGCCTCGCAGATCCGGGAGGCGCTGATTCCGGCCCTGCTGCTGATCATCACCACGCTCATCGAGGAGCAGCCCCCGCAAGGCGATGAACACCCCGTTGTCCGGCAGGAGCAGCTGACGCAGCGTTTTTTCGATCTGCTGCTGGAACACCACGAACGGGAACATCGCGTCGCCTTCTACGCCGACCGGCTCTGCATCACGGCCAAATACCTCTCCTCGGCCGTAAAATCCGTTACGGGCTATCCGGCGCAGGTCTGGATCAACGAAGCCGTCGTCATGCAGGCCAAACGCCAAATCCGCGCCACGGAGCGCTCCATCCAGCAAATCTCCGAATCGCTGCATTTCGCGACCTCGACGTCGTTCGTCCGCTTCTTCCGCCAGCACACCGGCAGTACGCCGCTGGAGTACCGGAAACGATGTCTGAAGGCGGAATAGACCCCGTCCACCGGAAGCCCCGTCACAGCGGTTACTTGCAGATTTCGGATATTGACGTATCTTTGCGCCCGGAATATCTCCGAACGGGGTCCGGAACGTACCCCGATAAACCAGGTCAAGCCTTTTCCGGCCGCCTCCCGGTGCGTCGGAGCAAGGAAGTCCGAAAAAAACGTGTTTGAATGAAGAAAAAAAGAGTTTGGATGGCCCTGAGCCTTCAGGTCTGCCTGCTGGCAGCCTGCAACAAGGAGTTCTCCGACCCGACCGGTGTGCAGGATGACAATTACCTCGAAATCTCCTTCTCCCGGGCAACCCGCGCCGATCTGGACGCGAACGGCGCCGGGAATTTCTCGGAAGGGGACAGGATCGGACTATAACATCGACAACGGAAGCGAAACCGTTTACCGTGAACTTACCTATACCTCCGGCGAATGGCAGCCGCGCCTGCGTCGGAGTGATTTCGGGTCGGGCGAGCTGACCCTTGCGGCGCACCACCCTGCCCGTTCCGACGCGGCGGACGATCCCGCACACGCCGCCTTCACGATTGCCGACAACCAGGATGCCGGCGGTTTTACAGCCTCGGACCTGCTCTTCGCCCGTCAGGTCATCCCGACCGGGAGCTACCGCGCCGCGATGACCTTCACGCACGCCCTGCACCGGCTGCAGATCCGGTTCGAGGGCGAGCGCGTCTCCGACCTCCGCGTCCGTAGCCGGATGGACGGAACGGTCGACCTGCTGACGGGCAAAACCTCGGTGACGGACGGCTCGTTCGGATGGATCTCCCCGCGCAGGAACTCCGACGGAAGCTACGAGGCGGTGATTTTTCCGCAGACCGCCGATGCCTACCGCTCCGAGGATGGGCTGCTGCAGATCACGACGGCGGAGCGCGAGATCGTCTACAAGGCCCCCGACCTGATAAACGGGCAGGACCTCGAACGCTTTGAGGCGGGCAAACAGTTGACCATCAAGCTGAATCTGACGAGTCAGGGCGATTTGGAGTGGGCCAACCGCAAGATATGGGTTTACGGCATCCAGGCTCCGGAGGAGGGTGCCTGGATCAAGCCCTTCAGCCAGGCCATTTCCAACTACTATCTCCCCTGGAAGGAGGAGTACGGCTGGTACGACTGCAACAAGCTGGTCCCGGAAGCCGGCGGTGTGGACTGCAACATGTGCTGGGCGGCCTCCGCCTCGAACCTGATGCACTGGTGGATCAGCCGGAACCGGAGCTACATCGACCGTTACGGCAAATACCAGGGTCCCGACGACTCCTATAAGCCGCGGGAAAAGGAGAGCGAGATATTCACCTGTTTCAAGCGTGCATTCCTCAATGAGGCCGGATATACCGATGCGGGGGTGAACTGGTTCATCCACGGCACGACCAACGACCTCCCCTACTGGAACCACTACAACGAAGGCGGATATTTCAAGGATGTATTCCCCGAGGGGGTGCGCCTGTGTTCGAATATCGGAGGCCTGGGCAAGGAGCGTTTCAACGAGACGATCAAGAATGCGCTGGCCAACAACATGGCTCTGGCTCTGTTCAACGGTCCCGTTCTCCACTCACATGCGGAAACGATCTGGGGCGTGGAATTCGATGGGAACGGCGATGTTTCGGCCATCTATCTGGTCGACAACAACGACCTCGACCAGTTTGAGGCGAACGGTATCGGATGCGGCCGTTTCGAGGTCACCTACGAGAAGCTCCAGGAGGGTGCGACCTACACGTGCTACAAGTCGGGCTTCATTGCAAACAATTATTCGATCACGATCAACCGTCTGTTCGTGCTTTCGCTCGGACAGGAGTATTGGGAGCAGTACTTCGAAAAACAGGCCTCGCAGGCCGGGGCCTGATGCCCAAAATTCCGGAATAAACAAAAAAAAACGAAGATAGGATGAAACGAATGATTTACGCTGCGGCCCTGTTGCTGGTCGCGATCTGCAGCGGATGCGACAAAAACGACTCCGCCAACCTAAACGAATCCCCCGGGACGCCGACCCATCCCGAGGAGCGTCAGATCACCTTCACGACGACGATTGCCTCGACACGCGCCCCGCAGCTGGAGGAGGATGGCAGCGGGTCGTTCAACACGGGCGACACCTTCACGCTCCATGCCCGCGATGACGCGCAAGGTGCCGCAACGCTCGACTATACCGTGGGCGGTTCGGCACTCTACTGGCGCGATCTGACCTTCGCCGCGGAGGGCGGCAAGGTTCATTTTGCGGCCTGCTACCCGAAACAGCGCCTTTCGGAGGGCGGTTTCGACTTCACGGCGACCCAGGATGCGGCGGGCGACCTGCTTTGGGCTTCGGCCGCGGGCGTCGGCGTCGGGACGGAACAGCCCGTAGCCCTGACGTTCCGCCACGCCCTGCACCGGCTGGCGGTGAAGTACACGGTCGAGGATACGTCGGTCGACGCCTCCAAGATCGAAACGCGCTGCACGACCATCGCAACGGCCCGGGTCGAGTTGTCCGAAGGGCGGATCAGGCTGGGCGACACGGAGAAGACTTTCACCGCAACGAACCAGGAGGTCAGTTTCCTGGTGCTTCCGCAGCCGACGGAGAACGTGACGCTGGAGATCCATGCCGGGGGGATGACCAGGACGTGGAAGCTCTCGCAGACGGACTTCCCCTATCCGGAGCTGGAGGGCGGCAAGCAGGTGACGGTGAATCTCACGGTCCAGGAGGAGAAGATCACCCTTTCGGGTCTGACGATCGAGGGCTGGGGCGACCAGGGATCGATCGACGACGAGATCATCCTCTGAAACGAATTGCCGGGCGGGCGGCAACTCCCGCAACGACGGCCGGAAGAATCGGGCGGTTTCCGTATGGAGCCGTCCGATTTTCGTTTTCCGGAGAGGCCGGGAGTGCGGGGCGCGCGACCTCTGCCCGACCTTTGCCCGACAGCCGCCAATCTCCGACCTCCGCCCAACCTTCGCTCAACCGCCGCCGAATTCTGCCCGACCTTTGCCTAACCCTCATCCGACAGGCGCCCAACCTCTGTCCGGCAGCCGCCAACCCCCGACCTCCGCCCGGAACGGACTGAAACGGACTGAAACGGCCGGAAGTCGGGAGGCGCGCCCCGCGTCCTGCAGCCGGAAGCGCGGGGCGTGCGTTCGGGCGGAGAAGTTTCGGGCGTGCGGGGCGCGGCCCCGGCCGGGACAGAATCACCGCACAAATTATTATTTTGCAAAAAAGCGAGGTATTCAATTATTTTTTCATATCTTTAAGGAGTGATTTGGTTTCAAATCGACATCGATATAAACTTTAAAATGCCGAAAACGTCATGAACACGACCCTGAATCCCGATCCGCTGGTCCGTTTTCTGGGGAAACCCCGGGCGGCCTTCACCCGTTCGGACCTCGTCCGCTACATCCGGGAGAACGACATCGAAATGCTCAATCTCCGCTACCCGGGGGCCGACGGGCGGCTGAAGACGCTGAACTTCGTGATCAACGACGAAGCCTATCTGGAGAGCATCCTCACCTGCGGCGAGCGGGTCGACGGTTCGAGCCTCTTCCCCTACATCGAGGCGGGGTCGAGCGATCTGTACGTCGTTCCGCGCTACCGGACGGCCTTCCGGAACCCGTTCAGTGGAATCCCGACCGTCGACCTGCTGTGCAGCTACTACACGAAGGAGGGCACGCCGTTCGACATGGCACCCGAGCAGACGCTCCGGCGGGCCGGAGCTGCGCTGCGCCGTGCGACGGGGCTCGACCTGCACGTCATGGGCGAGCTGGAGTTCTACGTCGTGAGTCCGAAGGAGCGGCTCTTCCCGGCCGTCGACCAGCGGGGTTACCACGAATCCACACTCTTCAACAAGGGGGCTGAATTCCGCGCCCGGGCGATGAAGTACATCGCCGAGGCGGGCGGGGAGATCAAGTACGGCCACTCCGAGGTGGGGAATTTCACGCAGGGCGAGTGGATGTACGAACAGAACGAAATCGAATTCCTGCCGACCGACCTCGAATCGGCAGCCGACCAGCTGACCGTTGCGAAGTGGATCCTGCGCACGCTGGCCTACGAATACGGTGTGGAGGTGACCTTTGCGCCGAAGATCACCGTAGGGAAGGCCGGGAGCGGGCTGCACATCCACACGCGCCTGATGGACAACGGCCACAACGCGATGGTCGAGGCGGATGGTTCGCTTTCGGAACGGGCCCTGAAGGCCATTGCGGGCTACCTGTCCCTGGCACCTTCGCTGACGGCCTTCGGGAATACGAACCCGACCTCCTACTTCCGGCTCGTCCCGCATCAGGAGGCCCCGACGAACATCTGCTGGGGCGACCGCAACCGTTCGGTGCTGGTTCGCGTACCGCTGGGCTGGAGCGCCGGAGCCGGGCGCATGGCCTGCGATGCCAATCCGCTGGAGGAGCCCGCCGAAGTGGATACGGAACTCAAACAGACCGTCGAATTCCGCTGTCCGGACGGTTCGGCGGATCTCTATCTGCTGCTGGCGGGGCTGGCGGTGGCGGCACGCCACGGCTTCGAGATGGAGGACGGAGTGCGTTATGCCCGCGAGCGGTATGTCGACGTCAACATCTTCGAGGAACGGAACCGGGAGGTTCTCGCCCGGCTGAGCCAGCTCCCGGCATCGTGCGAGGAGTCGGCGCAAAGGCTGGCGGAGCAGCGCGGGATCTACGAACGCTGCGGGGTCTTCCCGCCCCGTCTGCTGGATGGGGTCATCGCCCGCCTGTCGGGTTTCCGCGATGCGGCGCTGCGGCAGGAGATTGCGGGCGACGAGACCCGCATTCGGGAACTGGTCGAGACGTGGTTCCACTGCGGCTGACCCGCCCGTTCCGCCGCCCTGCCGCCCTGCGGGGCGGTCCGACCGGGGGCCCGGGGCGATCGAAAATTTTGACAACTCCGGGAAAAAACGTTATATTTGTATTTATGCTGACCCGAACGGTATGGACAAGGAACTGGAACCCGAAACGATCAAGGAGCTTCTCCGGCGCATAGCCGCCGGGGATGAGGAGGCGTTCCGGTCGCCCTACCTCGCCTACTACGACCGTCTGTACCAGTTTGCCCGGATGCAGCTGCGCCACGACGAGATGGCCGAAGATATCGTCTCGGAGCTCTTCTTCCAGCTCTGGAAGAGCCGCACGGCCCTGCCGTCGATCGACAACTTCAACGCCTATGCCTACCGGGCCGTGCGCAACGGCTGCAACGACAGCCTCCGGGCCAGCAGCCGGAAACTGGACTACGACCTTTCGCATCCGAAGATGCAGGTCAGCGTGGACCCGGCATTCGCGGCCGACGAGGAGGTGGACTACCGGATGCTGAACCGCGCCTTGAGCGAGGCCGTCGAACAGCTGCCCGAACGTTGCCGGATGATCTTCAAGCTGGCCCGCGAGGACGGAATGAGCCATCGCGAGATCGCTTCCGTTCTGGAGATCGCCGTCACGACCGTCGAGGGTCAGCTGGCCATCGCCAAACGGCGGCTGCGAGAGGTTGCGGCGCCGTTTCTGAAAAAAATCTGAAAAAAATCGAAATCGGTTTAGTGGTTTTTGCGTCGATCCGAGTCATAATGGAGAAAACGCACAAATCCGCCATATCCGATCATGAAAGATTCCCTGCATACGAACGATTCCGAAACCCTGTACGAGCGGCTCCGGGTGGAAAGTCCCCGTCCGGGCACCGGGCACCGGGCCGAAGAGGCGCTCGAACGGTTGATGACGCGCATCCATGCGGAAGAGGCTCCGCACCTGAAACTTCTCTACGCCAGGACCCGGCGTTACCGGATCTGGCTGGCAGCCGCCTCGACGGCGGTGGTACTTCTGGCCTCGGGCTGGCTTTCGGCGCTGCTGCGCCCGGAAGCCGAGATGCGGGTTCACAGCAACTCCTGGGAGAAGGTGAGCAGCCTCACGCTGGAGGACGGCACGCGCCTGACGCTCAACCGCGGGGCGCAGTTGATCTACCCCGACCGCTTCACGGGCCGCCAGCGCGAGATCTTCCTCTCGGGCGAGGCCTATTTCGACGTGGCCCACGACAGCAAGCACCCCTTCGTGGTGCGGGTCGGCGACCTGAGCATCAAGGTCCTGGGCACGAAATTCAACGTCGAGAGCTACCCCGATTCGGAGACGATCACCACGACGCTGCTGGAGGGTTCGGTCGAGGTGGAGAGCCAGCTCAGCCACCGGAGCGTGCGGATGGTCCCCGACCAGCAGCTCTCGTACAACACCCGCAGCGGGGAGATGCAGCTGAGCACGCTGAGCGAATCGGAAGAGAGCATCCGCTGGACGGACAACGTCTGGGTGCTGCACCAGACGCCGTTCCTGGAGGTGTGCAAACGTCTCGAACGCCAGTTCCACATCAAGGTCGTGATTCTGAACGACGGCCTCGTGGAGAAGAATTTCACGGGAGAATTCCACTTCAACGACTCGCTGGAATCCATTCTGGAGGTCATCCGCATCACGACGCCCTTCGACTACGAACTCAAGGAAGATACGCTCATTCTCAAGTAGAGAGCGCCTCTTCCACCCCGATAACCGCCTAAAACCAACTACTGCCTATGAGATAACCCCAACTGCAAAAAAAGCGGGGACTTCCCGAGAGAAGCCCCGCTGTCGACAATGAATCAATCCACAAGCGCTCCGGCAGGCGGCCACCTGCTGGAGGCAATCAATTCATCAATCAGTAAAGGTATGACAACTTTTGATAAGTTCAAAACTTATTGCCTGAAATTTTGTGCCCGGACCCGTCGGAGCCTCTCCATCGGAGTGACGGTTGCCGTTCTCAGCCTCTTCAGCCAACAGGCGCTGGCACAGAATGCTTCGCAGCAGATCCGGGTCGACGTGAGCGACACGCCCCTGGAACAGGTGCTGAAAAGCATCGAGAAACAAAGCAGCTACACCTTTTTCTACAACAACGAGATCGACGTGGCCCGGAAGGTGACGGTCCACGTTGCGGACAGCGACATCAATGCCGTCGTCAGCAGCGTGCTGCGCGGCACGGACATCGCCTACCGGATTGCGGAGAACCGCGTGGTACTCTACAAGGGGGGGGGTAATCCCGACGACCAGGAGCGGACCATCACCGGTAAGATCACCGACGCTACGGGGCTTCCGCTGATCGGCGTGACGGTGCTGGTTCCGGGGACGAATTTCGCCACCGTCACGGACCTGAACGGCGACTACAGTATCAAGGTTCCGGGATCGAGCGCCCGGATCACCTTCTCCTACGTGGGTTACGAGACCCAGGAGCGGATCGCCGGGAGCCAGACGACCATCGACCTGCAGATGCAGGAGAGCACGGCCGAGATCGGCGCCGTCGTGGTCACGGCCCTGGGTATCAAGCGCTCGGAGAAGGCCCTTTCGTACAACGTCCAGCAGGTGAACTCCGAGGACATCATCGGCAACAAGGACGCCAACTTCATCAACTCGCTCAACGGCAAGGTGGCCGGTGTGACGATCAACGCCTCGTCGTCGGGAGTCGGCGGCGCGTCGAAGGTGGTCATGCGAGGCAGCAAGGCGATTTCGCAGTCGTCGAACGCCCTCTACGTGATCGACGGCATCCCGATGTTCAACCTCGGCAACGAGGGCGGCACGGAGTTCGACTCGCGGGGTACGACCGAAGCGATTGCCGACATCAACCCCGAGGATATCGAGTCGATCTCGGTGCTGACGGGCGCTGCGGCCGCGGCCCTCTACGGCAACAACGCCGCCAACGGCGCCATCGTCATCACCACGAAGAAGGGCAAGGCCGGTTCGCTGAGCGTGACGCTGTCGCAGAACACGGAGTTCCTGCGTCCGTTCCGGATGCCGGAGTTCCAGAACCGCTACGGCACGGGCAGTCAGGCCTCGTCGTCGTCATCGGTGGACAAGAGCTGGGGCGCACGCCTCAATTCGGCCACGATGCGGGACTACGACCCGGCCAGCGACTTCCTGCAGACGGGTATCGTGACGACCGAGACCGTGGCGCTCTCGACGGGAACCGAAAAGAACCAGACCTACATTTCGGCCTCGGCCGTCAATTCGCAGGGCATGGTTCCGAACAACGACTACGACCGCTACAACTTCACGTTCCGCAACACGACGTCGTTCCTCCAGGACCGCATGACGCTCGACGTGGGCGCCTCGTACATCAAGCAGAGCGACATGAACATGGTCAACCAGGGTACCTACTCGAACCCGCTGGTAACGGCCTACCTCTTCCCGCGCGGGAACGACTGGGAGGATATCCAGATGTACGAGCGCTGGGATTCGGACCGCAAGATCGCCACGCAGTACTGGCCGGAGAAGATGTTTTCGGCGCTGACGGGCCAGAACCCCTACTGGATCTCGTACCGGAACCTGCGCGAGAACCGGAAGGACCGCTACATGCTCAATGCGAACCTGAGCTACAAGATTCTCGACTGGCTGTCGGTTTCGGGGCGCGTGCGGATCGACAACTCGAACAACGAGTACACGAAAAAACTCTACGCCACGTCGAACTCGACGCTGACGAACGAGAGTTCGGACGCCCTGTCGAAGGGATCGTTCATGCTCGAACGCACGCTCGACAAGCAGACCTACGCCGACCTGCTGGTGAACATCAACAAGACGTTCGGTGAGGATTGGTCGCTGCAGGCCAACCTCGGTACGTCCTATTCGGACATGCAGCAGAGCCTCTTCAGCAACGAGGGTCCGATCATGTCGACGGGCATCGCCAACGTCTTCAACGTCATGCAGCTCGACAACAGCAAGACCAAGCGGATCCAGTCGAGCTACCACGACCAGACGCAGTCGGTCTTCGCATCGGTCGAGGCCGGATACAAGAACACCTACTTCCTGACGCTCACCGGGCGCAGCGACTGGCCTTCGCAGCTGGCCGGCAACTTCTCGGTGAAGAAGTCGTTCTTCTATCCGTCGGTCGGAGCTTCGGTGGTGCTGTCCGAGGCGCTTCCGATGCCGAAATGGATCGGTTACCTGAAGCTCCGCGGATCGTTCGCCTCGGTGGGTCTTCCGATTCCGCGCTTCCTGGCGCAGCAGACCTACGAGTGGGACAACGCCACGCAGCAGTGGTCGTCGAAGACCCACTACCCGATGGGCGAGCTGAAGCCCGAACGCACGGATTCGTGGGAGGTCGGTCTGACGGCGCGCTTCCTGAAGCACTTCAACGTCGACCTGAGCCTCTACACGGCGAAGACCTACAACCAGACCTTCGACCCGGGGATCTCGCCCTCGTCGGGCTACTCGACGATGTACATCCAGACGGGTTCGGTCCGCAACAAGGGTATCGAGCTTTCGGCGGGCTACTCGAACGAATGGGGTAAATTCGGCTGGTCGTCGAACTTCACCTTCAGCGCCAACCGCAACGAGATCCTCGAACTCATGGAGGGCTACGTGATCCCGATCACGAACGAACCGATGACGCTCGACCGCCTGGACATCGGCGGCCTGGGCTACGCGCGCTTCCTGCTGAAGAAGGGCGGCTCGCTGGGCGACCTCTACTCGACGGCCGACCTGCGGCGCGACAGCAAGGGCTACGTCTACGTGGATGCCGACGGCAAGGTGGTCAGCAACACGACCGACGTCGACGACATCAAGCTGGGTTCGGTCTTCCCGAAGGCGAACCTCGCCTGGCGCAACGACTTCAACTACGGCAACCTGAACTTCGGGTTTATGCTGTCGGCACGCCTGGGCGGCATCGTCTACTCGGCGACGCAGGCCTACATGGACTACTACGGCGTATCGGAGGCCTCGGCCGCCGCACGCGACTTCGGAGGCGTGGTGGTCAACGGCGACCTGATCAGTGCCGAGAACTGGTACTCGGTGGTTGCGGCGCAGGGCGGACTTCCGCAATACTACACCTATTCGGCGACGAACTTCCGGCTGCAGGAGGTGTCGGTCGGCTACACGATCCCGAAGGAGAAGTTCTGGAACATCGCGGACATCACGATTTCGCTCGTGGGGCGCAACCTCTGGATGATCTACTGCGAGGCGCCGTTCGACCCGGAGGCCGTGGCCACGACGGGCAACTACTACCAGGGCATCGACAACTTCATGATGCCTTCGACGCGGAACCTGGGCTTCAACATCAGACTTAAATTCTAACCAAGGATCATGAAAACGATATACAGCAAGATATGTTTCGGTGCGGGACTGCTTGGGAGCCTTGTGCTGGGCTCGTGCACCGGAGACTACATGGACTACAACCGCAACTGGGCGGAGGTTACCGCCGACGAGATGCAGCGCGACGAGTATCTGATCAGCTCGCTGCTGGGCGGCATGCAGAATAACGTGATTCCGGCCGAGGAGCACCTGAACCAGTTTACGGAGTGCCTGCTGGGCGGTATCTGGGGCGGTTATTTCGCCGATTCGCAGTCGTGGGCGACGTCGTTCTCGTACTTCAACCCGTCGCAGGACTGGCTGGGCAAGATGTACCTGGACGTGATTCCGAACGTCTATTCGAACTGGCTGGGGCTTCAGGCCGCCACGAGCGACGAATCGATCCTGGCCGTGGGCAAGATCGTGAAGTCCGCGGCGTTCCAGCGCATCACGGACGCCTACGGGCCGATCCCCTACAGCCAGATCGGCACCGACGGCAAGGTGACGGCGCCGCTGGACACGCAGAAGGAGGTCTATACGAAGATCTTCGAGGAGCTGGACGAGGCGGTCGCCACGCTGATGGAGCACCGCGGGACGTCGATCTCGGCGGCGGCCGACAAGGTTTACGCCGGGGATCTGGACAAGTGGATCAAGTTTGCCAACTCGCTGAAGCTGCGCATGGCGATGCGTCTGGTCTACGCGGACCCGACGACGGCGGAGCAGCGCGCCCGGGAGGCGATCGACACCTCGGACGGCAAACTGGGCGTGATGGCGTCGAACGACGACAACGCCTACCTTTCGGGGATCAACATCAACCCCTTCTACAAGGTGGCCTACGAGTACAACGGCGGTGAGACGCGCATTTCGGCCGACCTGCTGAACTACATGAAGAGCTGGAACGACCCGCGCATCAGCGTCTATGCGAAACCCTGCACGATCACGGGCCGCACGAACGAATACTGGGGTCTGCGCATCGGCAACGAATATGCGATCGCCAAGGGCCAGGCCTACTCGAACCTGAACATCGCGCAGAACGACCCGATTCTGTGGATGAACGTTTCGGAGGTGATGTTCCTGCGTGCCGAGATGGCGCTCTACGGCTGGGACACGGGCGATACGGCCGAGAACTACTACCGCCGCGGCGTGGAGCTGTCATTTGCGAAGTGGGGCGTGGAAAGCGGCAGCTACCTGTCGAGCCAGACCCAGGTCGGGACCTACAACGACCCGAACGGCACCTATACGTTCACGCCCGATACGGAGTGCGTTCCGGCATGGAACTACATGGACCAGAAGCTCCAGCTCGAACAGATCATCACGCAGAAGTGGATCGCCAACTTCCCGCTGGGGCATGAGGCGTGGGCCGAATTCCGCCGCACGGGCTATCCGAAACTGCAGCCCACGGCTGTGAACCTGAGCGGCGGCGACGTTGCCGCCGGGAAGTTCGCCCGCCGTCTGACCTACCCCTCGGACGAATACAAGACCAACGGAGTCAACCTGACGCGCGCCGTAGGCCGCGACCTGCCCGACGGCGGGGACCGGTTCTCGACGCACACGTGGTGGGACTGCAATCCGGACCTGGTTAACGAATAAAATCTCAAGAGAACGATGAAAAAAGGAATCAACATAGGAGCGCTGCTGCTTGCAGCGACGCTGACGCTCGTCTCCTGCAGCGACTGGACCGACGTGGACAACCTGAAGGTCGAGTACGGCAACGTGGAGCAGGAGAATCCCGAGCTGTATGCCCAATACCTTTCCTCGCTGCGGGCCTACCGCCAGAGCGACCACACGCAGGTCTACGCCTGGTATGACAACAGCGTGAAGGTGCCCGTATCGCGGGCGCACTACCTGCGCGACATCCCCGACAGCATCGACGTGGTGAGCCTGATCTACCCGGACAAGCTGACGCAGAGCGAACTGGACCAGATTGCCGAACTGCAGGAGCAGAAGGGCATGAAGGTGATCTACACGATCGACTTCGACCGGATGAAGAGCGACTACACGAACAACATTGCGCCGCACGATCCGGACCGGACGTTCCGCTCCTACCTGGCCGACTCGCTCTCCTACGCGCTGTCGCTGCTGAAGAAGTACCCCTACGACGGGATCTGCATCGGCTATGCGGGCAAACCGACGACGCTCATGGACGATGCCGAGCGGAAGGAGTACATGGAGAACGAGAACTGCTTCATCGGGATTCTGCAGGACTGGTGCTCGCGCAACGAGGGTGTGGAACTGACGTTCCTGGGCTCGCCGGAGAACCTGCTCGACCAGAGCATCCTGTCGGAGTGTTCGATGATCCTGCTCGACGGCCGCACGACGGTCTCCTCGAACGAGCTGACGACGGTCATGACGAAGGGTTACCTTCCGGAGTGTGCCGACCGTTACGGAATGGTTGTTTCGGGGCTTCCGCTTGTCGGCACGAACAAGTATTCGACCTACACGGACGGCACGCCGGCCACGGATGCGGTGGCCGCATGGGCGAACATGCCGCAGCAGGGAATCCGGATCCGCGCCGTAGGGGTCTACGACTTTTCGGGCGACTACTTCAACGCGGACAACAGCTACAAGAATATGCGTAACATGATCACGACGCTGAACCCGTCGATCAAATAAAAAGGACGAAGAAGATGAAACGCCATATCAAACAGCTCTTCGTGATGCTGGCCGGAGCCGGAGTGCTTGTTTCGTGCCAGAAGGAGATGGAGAGCTTCGACAACAAAATCTACAATACGACGGATCAGATCGGTTCGGTCTACGTCGAGGAGGAGGCCGACAGCTATACGCGGACGCTGCAGGCGGAGCTTGCGATGCCGGTTTCGACGGATGTCACGTTCACCTATGCGGTCGATGCCGCAGGGGTTGCGTGGTACAACACGGCCTATTCGGCCGCAGCCGTACTGCTGCCGGAGACGTACTACGAGATTCCGGAACCGACGGTAACGATCCCGGCCGGGGAGACGACGTCGGCCGAAGTCGAGGTGCGCTTCCAGAATCTGCTGACGCTGGACAAGACGCAGGTTTACGTGCTTCCGGTATCGATCGAGGGTTCCAACGTTGCGGCGCTTGCGAGCCGCCGGACGGTCTATTTCGTGGTGAAGGAGGCGTCGCTGGTCAACACGGTAGCGAATCTGCGGGAGAATTCGGTCTGCGTTCCGAAGTGGAACAACGCCTATGCGCTGCAGAATCTCTCTCAGATAACGGCCGAAGCGCTGGTGAAGGTGGATGCCTTTGCCGACGGGCGCGGCAGCAACATTTCGACACTGATGGGCGTCGAGGCGCACTTCCTGCTCCGTTTCGGCGACACGGCGCCGAACAACCAGCTTCAGGTTGTGGGACGCCCCTACGGTTCGACCAGCGACGAGAAACTCACCTCGTCGGACTGGACGGTCAAGGAGGGCGAATGGACGCACATCGCCGTGACGTACGACAGTTCGACGCATGAGGTGAATGTCTACATCAACGGTGTCAAAAAGACGCCCCAGGCGTTCAAGACCTTCACGGAGGATGTCAACTGGGGCCGCTACTACAAGGAAGAGACGGAATCGAACCGGA
The DNA here is from genome assembly GCA_944321965.1 of uncultured Alistipes sp. GTDB lineage: Bacteria > Bacteroidota > Bacteroidia > Bacteroidales > Rikenellaceae > Alistipes. Next base: position 5,000 of record CALUNH010000029.1, on the reverse strand, counting down.
GTTTCTGGATCGGCTACTCGTATACAGAGGAGCGCTACCTGGACGGCGACATTGCGGAGGTCCGGGTTTGGAACAAGGTTCTGAGCGAGGAGGAGATCAACGCTACGAACCACTTCTACAAGGTCTACGATCCGGATACGAACTACAATCTGGTTGCCTACTGGAAATTCAACGACGGCAACGGCACAGCGGTAAAGGACTACTCGCCGTATGGGAACGACGCCTCGGCGACGAAGGTGCTGACATGGAATTCGGTGGAACTTCCCGCGAAATAGGAAACAATAACGAAGAAAGGAAAACTTTATGAAAACATACGAAATCATGAAACGCAAGGTCCTGTCGTTGGCGGTTCTGCTGTCGGCGGGAATCGCCGGGGGCTGCAACCAGACGGAGATCGGGATGGAGCCGGCAGACAACAGCGGGATCGTGTCGACGACGGCCCAGAAGGGCTACCTGACGGACGAGAATTCGCTGCGGGGTTCCGTATCGCTGGATGTCCGGACCCTGGGGACGGGAGAGGTCACGCTCTACGTTCGGGCGACGAAGCCGTCCGGGAGTGCGAGCACGGTATCGCTGGTCTATGCCCCGGAGCTTGTCGAGGCGTACAACGACCGCACGGGCAACCTGTACGAGGTGCTTCCCGAGACGCAGGTAACGCTGCCTGCGGGCGTCCTCACCCTGGAGGCCGGATCGCAGGCTTCGGAGGGCACGACGCTGCATTTCACGCTGAGCGGGGAGCAGCAGGTCAACGCCACTTATGTCATTCCGTTGCGTGCGGAGGTTGTTTCGGGGGAGTTGGAGATAAACACCGCGGACAGCGAATACCTGATCATCGTGAAGGTAACGGAGAATCCGGGCGACTGCGACAAGGGCGCCGACAAGTCGAAGGTTTTCTGCGTTCTGGAGACCAACGACGTAAGTCCGCTGAACGCCCTGAGCTTCAAGTTGGAAGAGTCGGGCAAATACCTCTTCGACGCCGTGGTTCTCTTCTCGGACAACCTCATTCTGGACGAGACGACGGGGACGGTACACGCGCTGGTCAACGAGCAGATCAAGAGCATCCTGAACAACCGCGACAAGTATATCAAGCCGTTGCAGGACCGGGGTATCAAGGTGATCCTGGCCATCACGCCGTACTGGACCCATGCCGGAGTCGCCAATCTGATGCCGGCGACGGCCGAGGCCTTTGCCAAGGAGCTGAAGATCATCTGCGACACCTATTCGCTGGACGGAGTCTTCTTCGATGACGAGTACACCTCGCTGCAGAATCCGGCACCGACGGGCTTCTACCCCACCAATACGGCCGAAGCTGCCGCGGATCTGATGTGGCGAGTGAAGATGCTGATGCCCGACCGCTGGGTAATCGCCTACCGTCTGGGCGCGATCTGGGAGATGACAAGCGAAGGCTGCAAGTTCGAGGACCCGAGCGGCAAGATCTGGCAGCCGGGCGACTACATCGACTATGTGATGGTGGATTACAGCGAATTGACTCCGGGCAGTGCGGCCGATTTTCCGGGACTTGCGACGGATCATTACGCCCGTTACAACTACAACTTCAACAGCAATACGCCGTCGTGGCCGACCGTAAGCGCGCTTGAAGAGACCCGCGACATCTACAAGAGCCTCGTCATCTACGGTTTGAATCCTTTCCATTCGTCGGGTTCCTACGATACGACGCAGGTAGGTACCAGTTCGGGAGAGAAGATGACGCAGATCGAAGCCCTGGAGCGGGTCTGCACGACGCTCTTCGACGAGCCGCTGGCATACGACGGAGTCAAGTACAGCGCCGACTACAAGAATTAGTAACCAACGGCTTCCCGGCACCGGTTCCGGGCAACGGACCGAGGCCCGGGTCGGGAAGCCCCAAACGAAAAGAGAACAATGAAATACAATTATTTGCGATATGTGGTTCTGGCCCTGCTGATTGCGGTAGGGAGCGTATCGTGCGACGATGACGACACGCTGGTAAAACCGGAGCCTTCGCCGATAGTGGATCCGGAACTGCCCTCCTATCCGGCGCTGACGCTTGAAACGAATTCGCTCGACCTGCTGATCGACGAGACGCAGACCATCGAGATTCTCGACGGAGCCGGGGAGTACAAGATTTCGGTCCTCGACGACTCGAACGTGGAGGCAAGCATTTCCGGGTCGGAGATCCGGATCAAGGGGCTCAAGTACGGCAATACGGACCTGGTCGTTTCGGATCAGGGCGGGGCCTACACGGCTCTGACGGTCCATGTCTACAAGTCGAACGAGCTGACGACCTCAGTTGCCGGGAACAGCATGAAGCTGACCCTTCCGATGGGTGAGCCGGCGAGCGGTTCGTTCACGATCACGGCAGGCAACGATCCCTACACGGTTGCAAGTTCCGATCCGGAGACGGTATCGGCGACACTGGACAACAACGGAACGACGGTTCTTCTCGCCAGTTCGAGAGGACAGGAAGAGGGGGAATCCCCGGTCATCGTCACGATCACCGATGCCCGCGGACTGACGGCCGAGATCTCGATCACGACGGAAGTCTCCGACACGCCGTTCACCGACGAAATGCTCGAACAGATCAAGGCGATTTCTGAAAAGACGTTCGTGATGGACAATATAAACCTCTCGGAGAGCTACGAACTTGCCCCCTACAAATTCGCATACCGGTATGATGATTATGACGGTACGTATACCGCCTACTGGGGTGCTTTTGCAACAACGACGACCAACAACTGTAATAGATATTGCATTTTCGACCTTTGTTCGAACGATCAAACTCTTGACATGAAGGTTGTCGGCAAGAAAAATGGCATGAAGCTAACCTACTCAACGCCGGACAATCAACGACTTTTCATGTCCACTCCGCTTGTCGACAAGGACGGTAATTCAACCATCGAGGTCATCAAGGCCGAGGAGAACATGTCGTGGGTTATCTTATACGCAACTGACTCTAAGCAAAAACTCCACACGGGCTATATGGTCCTGCCGTGGAATTGATGCAGTTTGCGAAGCGGTAGTTTTTCGCAACTGCCGATCCTCCAGAGAGCATTCCGGGAACGGGATGCTCTTTTTTCTTTGGGCAAACTTTCGTATCTTTACAGAGACTGCCCAACGACCACGCAATTCAATCCGATATGAAGCGTATTCTTCGACTGTTTCCGGTCTTTCTGCTATTGAGCGGCACTTCGTGCCAAACCCGCATTCCGGTGGAGGAGGTTCTTCTTCCGCGTCCGATGCAGATCGAACGACAACGGGGCAACCTGCCTCTGAAAGAGCCCCTGCAGTTGAGCATCGAGGCGCCCGACACGACAGTTGCAAGGCTGCGCCACAGCCTTCCGGCCTGCGGACTTCCGCTCGACGCCGACCTCCGGCCCGTCCATAGCGCCACCCCGCCCCGTCCGACCGACAACCACCCGACCGACAACCGTCCGACCCTCCGTCTGCGGATAGCGGACGACGCCCGGCTGCCCGCGTCGGAGGAGGGCTACCGGCTGACGATCTCCCGCCGGGGAATCGAGCTGAGCGCTCGGGACGAGGCGGGGCTCTTCTACGGGTTCCAGACGCTGCGGCAGCTTCACGACCGCTACGGCGACCGCCTTCCGGCGCTGGAGATCACCGACGCGCCGCGCTTCGCCTACCGGGGTCTGCACCTGGATGTCTCGCGCCACTTTTTCGATACGGAGTTCGTGAAGAAGCAGCTGCGGATGATGGCGGCGCTGAAACTGAACCGTTTTCACTGGCATCTGACGGATGGTGCGGGCTGGCGCCTGGCAATCGACCGCTACCCGGAGCTGACCGAGCGGGCGGCCTGGCGACAGGGTGCGACATGGCAGGCGTGGCGCGACGGCGGGCAGCGCTACAGCCGTCGCGGCGATCCGCATGCTTCGGGCGGCTACTATACGAAGGAGGAGATCCGCGAGGTGGTGGCCTGTGCCGACTCGCTGCACATCACGATCATCCCGGAGATCGAATTCCCGTCCCATTCCGAGGAGGTGCTGGCGGTCTACCCGGCGCTGTCGTGCAGCGGGCGGTCCGGCACGACGGGCGATTTCTGCATCGGCAGCGAAGCGACGTTCGAATTTCTGGAAAATGTCCTGACGGAGGTTCTGGAGCTCTTTCCTTCGGTGATGATCCATATCGGGGGCGACGAAGCCGCGAAAACGGCTTGGGCGGCCTGTCCGAAATGCCGGGAGCGGATGCGGCGCGAGGGTCTGACGTCGACCGACGAGCTGCAGAGCTACGCCATCCGCCGCATCGGGCGCTTTCTGGCCGACCGCGGCCGCCGGATGATCGGCTGGGACGAGATTCTCGACGGCGGACTGGCCCCGGATGCGGTGGTGATGTCGTGGCGGAGCGAGGAGGGCGGCCGGAAGGCGGCGGCCGCGGGTCACGACGTGGTGATGACCCCGGGTTCGCACTGCTATCTGGACGGCTACCAGGACAACCCGACCACCGAACCGCAGGCCTTTTCGGGGTATCTTCCCCTGCGGAAGGTCTACTCGTACGATCCGGCTCCGGCGTCGATGCCGGGGCGCGAACGGGTGCTGGGTGTGCAGGCAAACCTCTGGACGGAGTACATCCCGACGCCGGAGCAGGCCGAATACATGCTTTATCCGCGTCTTTTCGCGCTGGCGGAGGTGGCGTGGAGCACGCCGGAGGGGAAGGATTACGCCGATTTCCACCGCCGGGCGCTGTGGCTGACCGGGCGGGCCCGTGCGGCGGGCTACCGGACCTTCGACCTGGCACACGAACAGGGCGAACGGCCCGAATCGCTCGCCGAGACCGACCACCTGGCCCGGGGCTGCCGGGTCGACTACGCCGCGCCGTGGAGCGAGCAGTACGCAGCCGGCGGTGACGGGGCTCTGACCGACGGTGTGCGGGGATCGTGGAGTTACGGCACGCGGTGGCAGGGATTCCTGGCGTGCGATGTCGACGTGACGCTCGATCTCGGGGAGATCCGCCCGCTGCGGGAGGTGACGGCGGACTTCATCCAGTGGTATTCGGCCTGGATCTGGCTT
>CALUNH010000028.1 GCA_944321965.1 uncultured Alistipes sp. | reverse complement strand
GAAAAATTACTTCTAATAGACTATGTTTCAACTATTTCAAAGACCGACTTGCCCGCTTTTACGGGACAGTAGTGATTCAGATTAGGAATATAATCAGCTACTGTTTTCCCATTCTGATGGCGTTTAAAATGTAATTTTAACCAATTGATGAAGTTGGCGTCATCTCGCCCTTCTCCAATTGGTAAAATGGATAATTTGTTGTATAATTCCACTTTCTCTTCGACCAATTTTTTCACGCCCGTATGAAGGCCCAGAAAACTGTCATATGCAGAACTTATCGACGTACATATAAATATATAACGACGATTTTCCAATATGGATTTGTAAAAGAATTCAATATCTTGATCACTTACGCCTCCCATTTCGAATACATCACGAACCTGATCGGTTATGATATATAGCCTCTGACCTCTTTCGGCTCCTTCTTGAGATGCGGAAAGATTGGCCTTGTTGATAGTTGTGTCAATTTTAAGCCGATCGATCACATCCTGCACGTTGTTACGATGCATTAAAATAATTCGCTCATTCAAGAGAGTACGATGTATATACTCATATAAACAGCGGGTTTTACCAGAACCTGGCGAACCTATAATTGTTAGAATACGGCATCCGTCATTTATCAGTTGCTTTATTTGATCATCTACACCTTGACGAGGATAATATAGCTGTTCATTAAACCCATACTTTTTCTGGGCACGTTTTTTATCATAATAGAGCGCACGGGCAGACACGTTCCGTCCCCAAATAGACATTCCATCAATCTGCAGTTCCTTGAATTTCCGCTCGATCAACAACATATCAAATTGTTCGCCTATTTTGTTCTTAAGCGATGAGTGATCCGTTGTATACTCGTAATCCACCACATAATGTTTCGATTGTTGTCCGTATTTTCGTTGCAAAACCTCCAATAATACATCAATATTGACATCTGTCGAGGATTTCAAACAATATGAAGTTCTTAAAGCCTCTTGATATGCTTCTGAAGTTGATTTTCCCAATGGATTTTTACAACAAAAAACACTGATAATGGGTTTTTGGTTTTGAGTGGAAGCCGCATATGCCGCATATAACTCATTAGCAGTTTGGGCACCTACATGTTGGAGTGGAGCTAACAAGATAAACCAATCACATTGTGGAATAACATTCTGATTGATATTATCTTGTTTGGGACACATTCCGAAAATCGTAGATTCTTTTTCGCAGTCATAGATATATTCGATATGCGTCTTCGTATTTCTGATTGTAGATAAAGCCATATTTATAAGTTCAAGTTTATCAATTGCGGCTTGTTTTTCAGAGGCGAATCGAGATGTAGATATGACAATTTTCAGACCCATAATTGTAAAACATTGCGGTTAGTAGATGACATAAACTGTTTTGCCTATCAGACATTTACTTACAATCAGATATGCAGAAGGTTATACATCAAATATAATAAAAATACATCTTATTTAGAAGCGATCTCATGAGAAAATATAGTAAAGGAAAACGTTTATTCCGCAATTTAGACTAATAATTGCCAAGACCAGCTATACAAACGACAAAGACATTATTACAACCAATAAAGATTTCAAACAATGTTAACAGACAGGCATAACTCGACCGGGCAATTTTCTGAAAATTCGATTATTCAACATATAATACCAAAACACAGTCTACGCATCCTTACCAAAAACTGCTCATCCGGTTTATGTCCCGCAAAAAAGGGAATCGAACTTGACGATGCTGCCGGTCTGCGCTATCTTTGTGAAAAAATCCGAAAACCATGAAAAGACGCGTATTCGTTACGGGCGGCGCCCACGGAATCGGACGGGGAATCGTCGAGGCCTTTGCCCGGCAAGGTGATGAAGTGGTCTTCTGCGACATTGACCCCGTCCTCGGAGCCCTAACCGCCGTCCAGACCGGCGCCCGTTTCTGTCAGCTGGATGTTACCGATGCCAATAGTCTCGAGAAGGGCATGCGGGAGATTTTCGATACGCTGGGCGACATCGACATCCTGGTCAACAACGTCGGAATCAGCCTCTTCAAACCCCTCACCGAACTGTCGATCGAGGAGTTCGACCGGGTAATCGCCACCAACCTGCGCCCGGTCTTCATCACCTCCCGCCAGTTGGCGCTCCACCGCCAGCAGAACGGCAACCACAGCTACGGCCGTATCATCAACCTCTGCTCGACCCGCTACCTGCAGAGCGAGGCCGGAACCGAGGCCTACTCCGCTTCGAAGGGCGGCATCTACTCGCTAACCCACGCGCTGGCCGTCTCTCTGGCCCCGCTTCACATCACGGTCAATGCCATTGCTCCGGGTTGGATCCACGTCCGCGAAGAGGAGCAACTGCGCCCCGAGGATCACGCCTTCCACCCCTCGGGACGGGTCGGCACCCCCGAAGACATCGCCCGTACATGCCTCTTTCTGTGCGACGAGGCAAACGACTTCATCAACGGCCAGACGCTGACCGTTGACGGCGGAGCCACCATCCGGATGATCTACCCGGAATAGCAATCAACCCGAATAAAAATAAAAACAACGCCCCGAAGATCACCTCTCTCGGGGCGTTGTTTTTCGGCGTCTCACCCACTTTTTTCCGCCACCCAAAAACGAGAAAAAAAATGAACGCAGAAAAGTTTGGATTGTTCATTTCTTTACCTGCTTTTGCAATACCGTATGCCAAACAGGGAGTAACGCGGAAAGCCAGCAAGGGCCGTTCGGTAATGCAAAAAATCCGGCCTTGAATTTTATTGGGAGGCAAATACTTATCTTAAATCCGCTGCTGCGGGATCAATCTCTGCCGTCCATAACGAACGTCCCAACAATCCGTACTCCCCCGGCAAGGGGTCCCGCATATCCGCCGAATCTGCGACACAACCGACCGAGAAAAAGAACAATCCGCATGCAATTTACGGCAAAAAAAGCAGAATGAAATAAAAAACATTATTGCTACGGGTCGCACGTCTGCAATTCGGCGAACAAGCAAGCACGACACGGAGAACCAACGCACAGAGGATCCTCCCTTCGGAAGATGTCGTGCAGGCCGACGATCAGAACGGCCTTCAGGAGGCCATCGCAGAGCATGCACACGAGATCTGGGCCGAGAATCGGCAGCAGGAGGGCTGGAGCTACGGTTCCGGGCGGGACGATGTGCCGATACAGCCCGCCGACATTCGGAAGCGCTGAAAAACGCCGACAGACCGACTGCTGTTCTCTACGAGGAGTTTCCATACAAGAGACTCCTCTTTTTCATGGGAATCCGCGGCGAATTGATATCTTTGTATCCAGGACCGGAGCCTAATTCTTCACGCCATGACACGCCGACACCGCTACATCCGCTTTTTCATCAGCAGCACGTTTGCCGACATGACCCGCGAGCGGAATCTGCTGCAGGAGATATTCCACGATCTGAATGCCCGCTATGAACCGCATCACTGGCAGATCGAATACGTGGATCTGCGCTGGGGCATCACCAGCGAGGTCGGCTCCGACAACCGTACGATGCGGATCTGCCTCGAGGAGCTGGAGCGTTGCCGCAGCCTCTCGCCGCGCCCCAACTTCATCATTCTCACAGGAGAGCGTTACGGCTGGCGACCGTTGCCCGAGGTTCTCTCCCGCCAGGAGAGCGAATGCATCCGACGGGGAGCAACCGCCGAAGAGCTCCGCCTCTTCGAGCGCTGGTACCGCTCCGACACCAACCAACTCCCCGAACCGGTTCTCCTGCTGCAGCCGCGAACGGACGAATACCTCGACGACACAAACTGGGATCTGAAGGTCTACCGTCCGCTCCGTGCGCTGTTCGAGCGGCTGCAGGGGCCGCTGCCGTCGGCCACGGAGCTCGAAATCCGCCACGGAGCCCTTCAGGTCGAAGATGCCCGCGAACACGTCGTGGCCTACTTCCGCCACCTGCACGACATCCCGGCCGAACGGCTGACGACCTACGAAGAGCCGGAGGCGACACCGGTCCGCCGCCTCGAGACCCTGCTGCGCAGTCGGCTGGCTGCGGAGAACATCCTCACGGAGGAGATCCCCTTTGCGGAGTACGAGACCACGGAGTTCGGGCAGCGCTTCCGCCGGGAGATGACCGCTCGCCTGACCCGCATCATCGACCGTGTGGTCGCCCAGACGCCGGAAGAGCCGACCGAGGAGGAGATCCACCTCGACCGGATCGAAACCGACCATCCGTTCCTCGTCGGACGTGAGGAGGAGCTCTCCGCGCTGGAACGCTATCTCCACGATCCGCAGGCCAACCATGCGCTGTGGCTCCGGTCGTGCCCGGGAGCGGGCAAGACGGCCCTGCTGGCGGCGCTCGTCCAACGCTGCCGCAACACGCACCGGGTGATTCTCCGCCTCTGTGCGGAGACGGACCGGACCCGAAACGGTTCGCGACTGCTCAACAGCATCTGGACCCGCATGAGCGAACTCTTCCCGCCGGAGCAGTGGGTCTGCCGGGATCTGCCCGGATACGGTCCCGCCGGCACCCGGTCACCGCTCTCCGCCAGCGAGATGTTCCGCACACGGCTGCGGCAGATTCGCAGTTCGTCCCGTCCGCTGCTGATTCTCGTCGACGGCATGGAGCAGTTGAGCGACGAGGGCTCCGACGAATTCTTCAGTCTGGCGTGGGCCGACGGCGAATTAAGTCCCGACGTACGCATCATCCTGACCTCGAGCGACGATCCGCGCCTCAATCCCGAGCCCCGGCGGATCGAGATCCGGACGCTCGAAACGCTGCCCGAAGCCGATGCCCTCGGCATGGTGGAGGAGTGCCTCCGGCGGTCGCACCGCACCCTTTCGGACGCACAACACCGCCGGATGGAACAGGCCGTAGCCGCGTCGGACAGACGTCCCGTCTATCTTTCGCTGCTGGCGGATCTTCTCCAGCGGCTTCATTCGTACGAGGAGCCTGCCGTATTTCCCGCCGATTTCGAGACGCTGGTCCGCACGGCTCTCGACCAACTCGTCACGACGCACGACCACGACCGCGAGTTGATCCGGCTTGCCTTTTCGCTCTTTGCGGCCGACCGCCGGGGTCTTTCGCAACCCGAACTGCTGCGGGGGCTGGCCCGGGACCAGGACTTCACGGAGCACCTGCAGCAAACAAGCCACCACGCATGGATTGCCGACCCGCAGGCCCCGAGCATTCCACCCATCCTGTGGACGAGGCTCTTTGGCGACGTTTCGTTTTTCTTCCGGATGCGCCACGGCCCATGGGGCGACCTGCTCAGCATCCGCCACGGGGAGTTCGCCGCAGCCATCCGCCACCTCTACCTGGAAGATCCGCTGCAGGCCCTGCACGTCTACCTGCTGCTGGCCGGGCTCTACGAGGATCAGTCCACGCCGCACGCGCTTTCGGAGCTGTTCCGGTGCCGCTACCGGGCCTTCCGGCTTCTGGTTGACACGCTCGGCGAGGCCCATGATTTCGACGACGAGCTGATCGCGCTGCTGACCGATCCGCGCTATCTTTACCGCAAACAGCAGCTCGACCGCGAGGATCTGATGCGGGATTTCGACCGGTTGGCCGAAGCCATGCGGCTCACCGGGAAGTGGCCGGTCGAACGGGTGCTGAATCTGAAGAACGATCTGTCGGCCATCCGGCCGGGCTGCAGTTGGGAGCAGTTTCTGCTGCAGGGGGCCAACCTCCACCCGGCGAGCCAGCTGCGGCGCCTGATCGAAAAGGCGACGCCGCCGAACCCGGCCGTACTGCATGATGCGCTGAGTGCTACACAGCCCTGCGACACGGTCGTCCACGCATCGACGCGACCGGGCTCGGATCCGCTGCTGAGCAACGACGGTTCGCGCCTGCTCACGCTGTGGAAGAACCGCCGCGAGGTGCGGATCGAGGATCTTCGAGAGGCGGGCCGCAGCCGCCGCTACGCCCTCACGACGCCGATCGTGGCCCTTGCGGCGAGCGACGACCTGCGCTACCAGGCCCTCCTGACCGGCAGCGGGATGTTTCTGCAGGACAGCCTCGAGGGAAAGACCCTGCTGCGGAACACGGAGATCCCCGACGGAACGTGGGTAAGCCTCTCCTCCGACGGGCGACACTGCGCCTACGGCGGTCCGCGACAACTCTGGAGCGATGCCCTCGGCAGGCAGGCGATCGCGGCCCTCGACGGGAAGCTGAGTCCTTCGGGGCGCAATCTGTGGCTGGCGCTCGATGCAGGCCTCTACCGGATCGACCTGTCGACGGGACGCCAGTACGCCACGAACTTCGACGGGACGTACTCCGCGGCAAACGCCCCGCACATCCTGGCGTCCGACGAGGAGCGCTGCATCCTGCAGACCGTCAACCATCTCTTCTACCTCCGCACGTACGACGACCGGCACGGCCAACCCGCCTGCGACTTCCGCCGCCGGGAGCTGAACGGCCCGCAGCGCTTCATCGGAGGGATCGACCCGGATCGCATGCTGACCATCGACGATACGGGGGTGTGCCAGATCCTGCAGCCGTACGGCGACGATCCCCTCACCGAGACGACCACCTCGCTGCACGACGTGACGGCCCTGAGCCGCAACCTGCTCTATGCCTACTCGTCGACTGACAGACAGGTCTACGACCTGCAGCGCCTGCTGAAGACGTTCCGCGTCAGTTCATCGTGGAACCGGGGTATCAACACCCTTGCGTCGGACAACGCCGGAGCATGCATTGCCGTGAGCATGGGGATCAACGCTCTGCAGGAGTACGCGCCGGAGCTGCTGCTGGCCGAGGAGGGATCGACGCTCCGCAAACTCATCCCTCGCCGCGACACCCGGTTTTTCTCGACCTGCGATGTCTCGCCGACCGGCGACCGGATCTGGCTCTCGGAGGCGGAGGCATCGGGGAGCCTGCTGCTGCTCGACCGCCGGGGCGGGCTGATTGCCGAACGGCCCGAATCGGGTTCGCGGATCAGCATCCGTCACACCGACGACGGGCGCTTCGTGGCAGCCTGCGTCGGCGACCGGATCAGCGACCCCGCCCCGCAGATCGACCTGCTGACCCGAGACGGAGACCTGCTGCGGCGCTTCACACCGAAGGCCCCGCGCAGCGAACTGCTCTTCAAGGGCCCCGTGACACTCTCGCCCGACAACCGCTACCTCGTCAGCTGCGACGGGGACATTGTCGATCTGGTGGACGAACGCCTCGTCTACCTCAACGACCGGTGGGACGATCTGGCGCGATGCGTCGATCCTTCACCGCTGCTGCCCGCCCTGCGTTTTGCCATCCACCCCTTCGGACACCTTCTGCTGGGTGAGCGACGGATCGTCGACCTGGCCACAGGGACGGTCACCGAGACGGCATTCGGCGGCAGGGCGATCGGCTGCACGCGGAGCGGACGCTACCTCTTCCTGCTCGATGGGGAGCGCAACCTGCTGGTCTCGGGGCTCTACCCCGGGACGGCCGAGCCGCGGATCCTGGCCCGGGCCGTGAACGAGGTCTTTCCGACCGACAACGAGCGCTACCTCTTCGCCCGCCAGCTTGACGGGACACTGCAGTTCATCGACCTCCACGAAAACCGGATTCTGCAACGGGCCTTCCTGGCCGAAGGGCGCCTCTTCCGGACGACCCGACGCGGGCTGGCCGCCGTATCGGGCGACGGACGGCTGTGTCTGTTCGAACCTGCGGCGGAATTCGGCTTGCAGCGGGAATCGACGGTCACGATCGCCCGACGATGGGATCTGGCCACAGGCCGCCAGTCATCCACTCCGGAGGCCGTCTGCCCGGCCTGCGGACAGGTGTTCACGCCGCCGTCTCAGCTTCTCGACCGGATCCGGCGCCACCCGGTCTCCCAGGCCCCGGACTGGGAGCGCGAAGAGCTGCTCACCGTCTGTCCGACGTGTCACGCCACGCTCCGCTGCAACCCGCACATCGTCGAATAATCTTCTGCCGATAAAAAAAGAGGCCGACCCCACGGGCCGGCCTCTCTCCTTACCGATCACCCCTGCGGGGCTTACGGAATCAATCCACATATTCGATTTTGGTCGGAGAATCCTTCTCTACGGAGACAACGCCCTCCTGCGCACGGCTCATCTTGATAATCATGCTGCCGTATTTACATCCGCGGGTCTTCAGGGTCTTCAGTGCGGGACATTCCGAGACGTCGAGCGTCTGCAGCTGCGAGTTGCTGGAGACATCGAGTGTCACGAGTTTCGCCGCCGAAACCTTCAGCTGCTTGGAGTAGACCATCGGATAGCCCTGCGTCGAGAGCGAACGCGCGAGGCTGACCTCCGTAATTTCGGCATTCCCGAGGAGAATCTCCTCAAGCGGGTTCCACGACATGACAACCGACTTGAGGGCCGTGTTCCGGCTCAGATCCAGCCGTTTCAGGTTGTTCATGGCACAGAAGAGCGTCTCAAGTTTCTCAAAGGCCTCGATTCCGGTCAGATCCTCGATGCCGCAGCCCGGCAGGGAGTTGATCTCCGTGGTATTCTGCCCCGCTTCGGTCAGTTCGCATTGTTCGCTCGATGCGTCGAGGATAAATCCGTCTCCGAGCAACGCCTCCCGGAAATTGGCATCGGGGATCGAGACGAGCTGCGCGTTGGGATTGAACTGGCTGATGTAGAGCGAAGCCTCGGCATCGCCGTCCGTCTGGCGGAAAGTCACGGTAACGTTGCGCGACGAGCGTCCGGCCGCCACGTCGAAGGCCACGGTTTTCGACTCCAGGGCACGCGTTCCGGGGTTTTCGACGAGCGTCACCCAATCGCACTCCTCGGGGATCTCAACCGTATAGGCGACATTGGCCAATACTTCGACCTCGATACGATGAGCCTCGATATCCTGGAACTCGAAACGGTCCGGATCGAGCCGGATACCGACATTCTGATCCTGGGCTACGGTGACCGTCACGGGATCCATTCCTTCGGCTTCGAAGACGATCCGAGCCTCACGCGGGCCGTAGGTATCATTGGCCGGCACCTCGAAATAGAGCCAGTCCTCGGTCAGACCGCGGGTTCCGGTCTCGTTGTGGTCCACGAGCCACTCGCCGCTCTCGATACGATAGGAGTAATCGAGATTCGACGAGACGACCAGCGTGACGTCGCCGCCCTCAGGGCCGAGCTGAAATTGGCGTTTCGACCCCGCATCGAACAGATTGCACTGTTCCTGACTGACGATCAGATCGATCGTGCGGCTGCCGCAGACGAACGTGAAGGTCTCGCTGCGCCGGTCGTAACCGGCATTGGCATCGGCCGTAAAGGTGACTACGGCCCCGTTTTCGCCGCGTTCCATCGAGGGATGGCACCAGTTCTTGCGACCGGCCAGACGCCACTCGCCCTCCGATAAAACCGTCACCTCGAACGAATCGCCTGCTGCGGGGAAGGTCAACGTCGTACGATCGATCTCGATCCGACCGCCGTTGTCGTTCGTGACGTCGGCATCATCATTGCCGCAGGCGGTGACGAAAAGCGCTGCGGCCAGACAAAATATCCATTTTTTCATTATGATTCGCAGTTTTGGGTTCATTACCAGTCTTTCGAGAAGAGTTCGCCCGTGAAGAGGATCTCGTCGTCGTACAGCTCATCGGCCATCATACCGAACATCTCCGTATAGTCGTACGGGCGCATGTTGTAGAGCAGATTGACGCCGTAACCGTCGTTGCGGAGCTGACGCATGCGCAATTCGCTCGGGATCTGGTTCGACGGACCGCTCGTGATCGAGATGTCGTACGGGAAGGGTCCCCACTGCGACTTCTCCATGCCGAGGAAGTTCTCCCAACCGTCGAGCAGCGTGTTTCCATACATCGAATAGTAGGCGTAATCGACGAAGTCGCCGGGCGTCATACCGCCGATCCTTTCGTTGAAATCCAGATAGCGGCCCACGTGATAGACCGTCACCAGTTTGTCGGGCATGGCGCGCTTGGTCTCGTAGCACAGGCGGGCATAGTTGGCCGACGACGGAGCTTCGAGGCCATCGGGAGCCGTCCACTTCGAATCCTCGTAGTAACTTGCATACTCATCGTCGAAATCGATGCCGTCCAGACCGTAGGCGTCGACCACACTGCGGAGCTGGGCCGCGAAATCGGCCGCCTGAGCCGCCGAGAGATTTGCCGGGCCCACATCGGTGTGGTTGCCCAGAATCGAAAGACATACCTTGATGCCGAGACGCTGCAGCGGTGCGATGTACTTGTCGCGATTCTCCAGGATGTGGGAGACGTTCTCATTCATGTGAATGTAGGCGCGACGCGTCACGGCATCGTAATTGATGTTCGCGGCGAAGATGTTGACGATGTCGACGATGGGCTTGCCGCTGTTTTTGAGCGTATACTGAGCGGCATTCAGGGGCGAGCAGTCGTTGACCTCGACGTAGACGATCGTACGCACGCCGCTCGGTTTGGCGGCATCGGGACGCGTTCCGGCCTTGCGCACAACGAGCAGATGCCAGTCGGCCCCCTCGTCCATTTCGACGCCCGGAGTCTCGACGACGGCACGCAGCGGCACGGCATACTCCACAGCCGGATCGACACTTTCGTCCGTACGGAGCGTCAGCGCCATGGGATGGGGACGTTTTCCGGGAGCCACGAGCAGTTTTCCCTCCTCCTCGATTGCAAGCAGCTGCTCGGGGAAGAGCGCATAATCGGTACCCTGTTCTTTGTTGTAGGTCTCCAGCAGGGCGGGGTCGACCTCAAGCCGCACATCGACGGCCTTGCGGGGATTTCCCGTCAGTCCGAACTGGAACTCCACGGCGGCCTGACCGTCGTAGATGTCGAGCGTCGAGACGTTGGCCGACGCATCCGCCCGCCGCAGATAGCCGAAACTGCGATCCGTTTCGTTCCAACCGGCGGTATCGCCTCCGGGGAGCTGAATCTCCTCCGAGCAGGCCACCATCGCCACGGCCAGCAGCGGCATGAGGCGCGCCACCGCCGAGACGATCAAATTCATATTGCTATTGAAGATCATGTTGTTCAGTTTTAGGAAGATTCCGACACACTATTTTTCGGGCAGTTCGACCTGCGTCCATTTCATCGCTACGGGAGCCGTTGCGTCGTTGCCGTAGGGCGACCAGTCGCGGACGACATTGCCGGCGCCGTCGTTGAACTTCCAGTAGGCCACCAGATTTTCCGACGCGGGATCGACCGTGTAGAAGTGATCCGGAGCGGCGATCTCGTCGGCCGTGAGGACCCGGTTCCAGACACGCACCTCGGCGATTTCGCCCGGGAGCTGACGTTTCAACTCATAGGAGTATCCGATGTGGAAGCCGCGTTCGCTCTGCTCCTGGTCGATCGGAGCATAGACGCCCCAGTTGACAGCACCGTAACCGCAGTTGCCCGAGGACTGGAGCTTGCCGTCGACATAGATGCAGACCTTCCCGCTGTCGTAGGTGACGGCGATGTGTACCCACCGGTTGACGGGCAGGGCATTGGCCGGATTACCCGTGGTCGGGAATTTCGAATAGGAGCCGTTGGTCACCTGAATCTGATCCGAGGGGAACGAACTGTCACCGATACGGATCAGGAATTTGCCCTCGACGCCCATCAGCGTGGTGATTTCCTGATCGAAGTTCCGGATGCGCACCAGTGCTTCGGCCGTCATCTGCGACATCGATGATACGGGCGAAGGGTCTTTCCAGTTGACGTCGAGGTAGCTGCCCTCGATATCGCCGACAACGTTGATCAGGGCGGCCTCGCGGATCACGAAGAAGTTCGTGCAGCGCGATGCGAGGATATCGACTCCGGTGGCATCGGACAAGCGGACGGGAAGCACGTAGGTCTGATTCTGCGAGAAGTCCAGACCGTCCAGACCGACGAAGCGCACCTTGCACTCCGAGGCCGAGACCCCACCGGCGGGGATCCGGGCCACCGGGTCGGCCAGTTCGAAGTTTTCGGCCGGCAGCGGCAGGGCAGCAGCGGCGTTGGAGACGTTGTAGAGGTCGACGAGGCTCTCGTCGGCGCTGTAGGTGATCGAGACGGCGTCACCGACGGGTTTGGCCGTACGGGCCGCAAGGGAAGCCTCCATTTCGGTGGCATTCCGCTCGACGAACAGACGTACGGGCGTCACGTCGGTCATGAAGACGCGATTGTCGAATTCGGTACGATCGGGATCCTCGCGCTTGCACCCCGACGCCAGCAGGGCGGCCGTCAGTACGACCGTACCGCAAAAGGTTGCATAGGATGATTTCATCGGATGAGTCAGTTTTTGGGTGAAGGATTCAGGATGTCGATCGCGCCGCGCACGTTGCGGAAGATCAATCCCGTATCGAAATAGTCGTTCTGGATATTGTCGACCAGCATGCCGGCCTTTCGACCCGAGGCAGCGGGCTGGAGCAGCCATTCGGCAGTAGCCGTCAGAGCGCTCTGCGACCCGAATACGCCGCCGACACCCGCAGCATCGGGAGCCGATACGGCCAACAGGATTCGGTCAGCCGGGACCCCGAGATTTTCCAGCCGGAAGAATTTTTCGGCGGCAGCACCCAGGGCTTCGGCCTGTCGTCCGTCGGCAAGCAGGAAATCGCAACGCTGCAACAGGGAGCGGTCCTCCAGCAGATCGAGACTTCCGCCCATCAACAGACGCCGTTCGGTCTGACTCTCGCGCCAGCGGGCCACGGGCTCCAGGAAGGCCCGGCGACGCGCCTCGAGCCGGGCGCGTTCGCTCTCGCCCGCGAAGTCGAGCGACGGACCGTCGAACCAGACGACCACCCCCTCGTATCCCCACTTGTCGCACAGACCGAGGATATAATTCACATATTCGGTGCAGAAGGCCGGGAATCCGTCGGTTTCGGGCTCCACGCCAGGCTCCTCCTCACCTTGTGCGCCGTCGGTTTCGTCCGTAGTCTGGAGATCGCCGGAGGCAGCTTCGTCCTCCTCCGTCCGATTGGCCTCCTCCCAGAGCGTCTCAATGCGGGAATAGGTCACCTCGCACAGATACTCCGTAGCATAGGCCGCACGCATTTGCCGTATCTCCTCCAGTTCGCGCTCACAGAGCGAATCGGGATGGGCGAGAATCACCATGTCGAGGCTGTCGGGCAGCACGTCGATATGCTGTGGACGCAGTGCCGTAACCTTCACCGAATTATCGAAGCGTCCGAGAACCAGCTGGTGATCCGAAGCGCGATATTCGCGTACGGCGGCCTCGTAACGGGCCTCGATGGCGGGATCGGGACGCTGCGACTCGGTATCGAGAGAACGGATCTCCGTCCAGTCGTCACACGCGCTGACAGCTGCCGCCGCCGCGAGCAGCAACATTTGAGATATGCTATTTTTCAGATTCATAAGGGCAGTGTTTTATTACTTGTTCGTATCCCACCAAAGTTTCGTTGCGAGGTTGTCGGGGCCGTTGAGATACTCCGAAATGGCCTGCATGAGGTATTGGCGGTTCTCCTGGTATTCGCTTTCGGGGTAGCGCATGCGACGGGCTCCGGCCTGTTTGTCGGTGATTTCGCTGCCGTAGCTGTAGACGGCCCCCATCAGGCGGGGATACCCCGTCCGGCGGAATTCGGCCCAACCCTCCTGACCGAGCGGGAAGCAGGCGATCCACTTCTGGGTGATGATCCGTTCGAGATTCTGCTCCGTCGATGCGGCGTCGTCCCACTGCACGCAGATCGTCGTACCGGGGGTGCCGTTGTTGTCCGGGGTCTTCGGGTCGATGTAGGCCTGCGGCGCGGAAGTGCCCTTCAGATAGGCATCGGCTCCGGCGCTGCCCCACTGCTCGAACGAGAGCTTGACGCCCTGTTCATACCACGTCCGGGCGTCGGCCGGCGTGCCGTACCAGCCGCGCAGGGCGGCTTCGGCCTTGAGGAAGGCCACCTCGGCGGCATTCATCCACAGCAGGTGCGTATAGAGGAACGAACCCTCCTCGATGTTGACATTCGAGAAACTCTTGGCATCGGCATAGGTAGGCAGGCCGGTGCGCACGCCGATATAGTCGTTCTCCACGTCGGTGAACGAGGAGAGGGTGAAATATTTTTCGCGACGCGGATCGTCATACCCGTTCATGAAGGTCACGATATCGGCTCCGGCACGAGAATCGCCCTTGTTGTACTCGTAGGCAACCACGCGCAGCGGATGTTTGGTGACCGACATCCAGGCGTTGTCGTCGTTCGAGGTCATCGTCCCGACCGACTGGCCGATGGCGGCCACGGCCTGAGCCTGAGCCGTCTGTGGGTCGACGTTGGAGAGGCGCATGGCCAGACGCAGACGCAGCGAATTGGCCAGTTTCACCCACTGCAGAATACTGCCCGAATAGACCTTGTCGGCATAGGCGCTGAAGGTTTCGTCCTTGTGGGCGGTGAGGATCTGAATGGCGTGGTCCAGCTCCTCGAAGAAGCGCATGTAGACGTCACGCAGCGAATCATAGGGAGCTTCGGTCTTGCCGTCGGCACCGATCTGCGAATAGGGAATCGGACCGTAGATATCGGCGATGCGATGCATGGCGGCGACCTTCAGCACGTCGGCCACGGCCAGCAGCACCTCGTCATCGGTTCGGGCCTGGAGATTGCCCAGGTTGATGAAGACATTGGGGATCGTATTGTTGAACGTATACTGCACCCAGAACTGCTGGGGATCGAACGTCGAGAACTTGCCCGTCCACGAGCCCGAGTCGGCCAGATAACCGCTGTAGGAGCCGCCCATCAGACACTCCACATACTGGTAATGGATGGCGTCGGTGGGGATCACACACCCCTGCATGGCCACCAGCGTCGAGCGGAGCATGTAATCGTCCTTGGCCATGTCGTCGGCCGTGGCTTCATAGGGATTCGTATTGTCGTCCTGATAGTTGGCCGTGCAGGCACCGAGCAGCGACGCTGCGCAGCAACCCGCCAGAAGCCAACCGTATAATCGTTGTTTCATGGTCCGGAAGGTTTAGAATTTAAGTCTCAGATTGAAGCCGACGTTGCGCAGCGAAGGCATCATGAAGTAGTCGATACCCTGATAGTAGTTGCCCGTGGTGGCGACCGATTCGGGGTCGAACGGAGCCTGGCAGTAGATCATCCACAAGTTGCGGCCCACGAGCGAGAGGGTGATTTCGCACACGTCGCCGAGCTTCTTTTTCGGGATCGTGTAGCCGATCGAAGCCTCCTGCAGGCGGAAGTTCGTGGCCGAATAGGTGTAGTACTGCGGGACGCCGTCGCCCTTGGCCACGGTGTCGTACCAGACGAAGGGAGAGATCCGGTCGCCGCCGTTGATCTCGACATATCCCAGATCCCGGGCGTCGGCCGTAGCCTCCGAGACGCCGTAGTAGTCCAGCGCAGCCTGCGTACGCGAGAAGACCACGCCGCCCAGACGGGCCGAAAGCATGAATCCGAAGTTGAAGTTTCCCCATCGGAAGTCGTTGCGCCAGGCCATGTTGGCCTTCGGGAAGACCGAGCCGAGCTTGATATCGTCGACGTTGTATTCGACCTCGATCGAACCGTCGGCGGCCGTATAGATCTCTCCGTCGCTGTCGCGCTTGAGGTCGGCAATCGAGTAGAGATCACCCAGCGAACCTCCCTTCTTGAGGATGAAGCGGGCCTGCCCCAGACCGCCGATATTGAGTCGGTCCTTGGTGATGAGCTGACCGGTTTCGGGGTGGCGGTAGTTGTCGACCAGTTCGAGGATGCGGTTCTGGTTCGACGAGAGGGTGAAATTCGACGACCACGAGAAGCGTCCCCACTCGTTGCTGTAGCCCAGAGCAAGTTCGACACCGCGGTTGCGCACCGAACCCGTCTGCACGTAGAGCGTCGAATACTTCGACGAAACGGAGATCTGCGGGTCGAAAGTCTGGTTGTAGGTCTTCGTGTTGTAGTACGAGACGTCGAGGTTGAAGTGACGCAGGAAACGCATCGTCAGACCCACCTCCCAGGAGTCCGTACGTTCGGGCTTGAGGTCATACATCGGGTAGTTCGACTTGTCGACCCAAACCTTGTTGTTGTTGTCCCACTCATAGGTGGGGTTGGCCAGGAAACGGGCGAAGGGAAGGCCCACCGAAGCCCACGAACCTCGGATCTTCACGTAGGAGAGATTTTCGGGCATGTTCGGGATCAACTGCGAGAGGACCACCGAGGCTCCGACCGACGGATAGAAGAACGACGTCTTGACGGATTTCGGACCGGCCAGCTGCGAAGGCCAGTCGTTACGGCCGGTGAGAGTCAGGTAGTAGGTCCCCTTGTATCCGACCTCGGCCGAGGCGAAGACCGACTGGGTCTGCTCGGTCCAACCGGCCTGCGAACGCTGCGTGGTGGCGTCGTCGAGCTGGAAGACGTTGAACAGGTTGGGAATACCGTCGTTGCGGATCGGGCCGCGGACCTTGTCGGCATCCTGCGACATCTTCGAGAACGAACCGCCGATATTGGCATTCAGGGTCCAGTCGTCGCCGAAGGTCTTGTTGATGTTCAGCAACAGGTCGCCATACGACTGTTCGTCCTGAGTGACGGTTTTGCCGTAGAGGCCGTTGCTCGAACCTTCGGTAATGGTCTGGTTCGACGAGGCGTAGTATTTCTCGGTGTAGTTGTTCACGGCGTTGTCGATGCGGATGCGTCCCGACACCGACAGCCAGTCGAGGATCTTGTACGAAAGCGAAGCGCTCAACATGTATCGCTTGCGGTCGTTCTCGCGCAGGTTGCGGTAGTTGATCCAGTAGGGGTTCTGCATGGCGTAGTCGTCCGACTGTACCCAGTTCTGGGTATAGATCTTGCGCGACGGATCGTAGAGTTCATAGAGACGCATGTACTCCCAGTCCTCGCCGCGCGGGAAGAGGTAGGCCGAGACCAGCGGGTTGGAGTAGACGCCCTGATTGGTCATATTGCGGTCCGTCTGCATGATGTACGAGGCTCCGATGTCGAGCGTCATGCGATCCTTGAGGAACGAGGTGGTATTGCGGGCCGTAAAGTTGTAACGGTCGTAGGCGTTGTTGGGCACCACGCCGCGCGAATTGACGGCCGAAGCCGAAAGATAGACCTGATTGCGGTCGTTTCCGGTCGAGAAGGAGACGGTTTCGGTACCGATCACACCGGTCTGGAAGTAATCCTCCACGGGGTCGTAGCCCGATTGTTCAGCGGCAGAGAGCAGTTTACCCCAGCTGCGGTCGGTACTGTTGGCGCGGGGGTCACCCGTACCGTAGCGGTTCTGAAATGCCGGGGTCACCAGCGGCGAGGAGACCTCCGTCGTGCTGGTGACGGTCAGCGACGTAAAACCGGCCTTGCCTTTCTTGGTGGTGATGACGATGGCGCCGTTCGAGGCATGGCTTCCGTAGAGGGCCGCAGCGGCGGCACCCGTCAGCACCGACACCGATTCGATGTCCTCGGGGTTGATATCGGCCACGGCCTCCGACGTACCGGCCGAATCGAATTCCGTACCGCCCTCGCCCGAGAGGTTGTACATCGGCACGCCGTCGATGACGTAGAGGGCGTTCGACGACTGATCGATGCCCTTCGTACCGCGCATGACGACCTTCGAGGCGCCGCCGACACCCGACGATGAAGCGTTGATGTTCACACCGGCGACCTTGCCCGAGAGCGAGTTGATAAAGTTAACATCCTTGTTCGAGACGATATCCTCCGAGGCGACCTGCTGGACGTTGTACGAGAGGGCCTTTTCCGAGCGTTTGATACCGAGGGCGGTCACCACGACGGCATCGACCGCCTGCGCCTCCTCGTGCAGCGTAAAGTTGAGTTCCGAGCGATTGCCCACGGCCATCTCTACGGGCTGATATCCCAGGAAGTTGACCACCAGCACGGCGGGAGCATCCGAAGCGGGAATTTCCAGGGCATAGGCGCCATTGATGTCGGTGCTGACGCCGACGGTGGTTCCCTTGAGCAGGACCGAAGCTCCGATGACGGGCATTCCCTGCGCATCGGTCACCACGCCCCGAACGGACGAGGGACCGTGCCCTGTACGGGCGGCGGGCGTAAGCAGGATCACTCCGCTTGATTTGATCTGATAGGAGATGTTCGTTCCCTCGAAGAGTTTCCGGAGAGCCTCCTCCAGCGGGCACTGGTTCACGTGAATATCCACCGGACGTTTGAGATCGATGTCGGGGTTGGGAACGAAATGATAGTTGGTTTGCGATTCGATCTGCCGGATCAGTTCCGCCAATTCGGTTTGGGTACCCTGGAGCGTCACCAGCGTTTTGTTCTCCTGGGCTGCCGCGGATGTACCGCAGAGCATCAGAACCAGCAGACAGAATGGCATGAACAGCTGTTTGATTTGAAGAATCAAATTATTATTCATACTTTTGTAATAAAGTTCATTAGTAGGTTTCTTTTGACTTTTGAATCTTTCCGCGCAGTCCCCGAGTGTTGCAGCATTCGGGGATCTGTCGTCTTCGGGCGGAGAGGATTCCGGACTTACATCCTGCTCGGCATAGGCATTTCGGTTTTAGGATTGGACATTCGGTTTATTCGGTTTCTTTTCGTTTCATCGGAGACAGGCCGCAGACTTTGCCCGGCGGATCAGCGGATCACGATTTCATTGGTTTCGACATTGCGCGTATAGGTGAAGCGGTAGGAGGCCTGGAGAATTTCCAATGCATCGTCGATACCGTCCGAGATGCGGATCTTGCCCCATTGATAGCGACGGTCGGCGCCCTCGATGGAGCCCTCGACCTCGATACGGGCTCCGAATACCCGGCCGAACTCTTCGACGAGATCGTTGAAATTTTTGTTTTTCAGGCTGATATATCCTTCAGGCCAGAGATATTCGTCGTGATCGTCGATGTGCGACAGCCGAAGTTTACCGTTCTCGAGACTCACGACGTCATCGGGATTCATGAGGATCTGCTGTCCGTCGACACGGCTGGTGATGCGCACCTGCCCCCGCAGCAGAGCGGTAGAGAAGCGGCCGTTCTCCTCGTCGGCCACGACATTGAATTTCGTACCGAGAACCTCGATGTCGCAGGCATAGGTTTCGACGACAAAGGGGCGGTCGGGATCCTTCGTCACGTCGAACATCACCTCGCCGGAGACCTTTACCCGTCGTTCGTTGCGTCCGAAAAGGATCGGATACTCGACACGGGCGCTGGAGTTGAGCCACACCTGCGTACCGTCGGCCAGGGTAGTATTCATCCGCTGCCCGGCCGGGGTCTGGATCGAGAGCATCTGCTCGGAGAGAGTTTCCATCTTCCGGCTGTAGAGCGACAGTCCGACGACCACTCCCACGGCGATCACGGCTGCTGTCTGCAGGGCGATGCGAACGACGCGGCGCCAGGGGATCACACGTCCGCGAGGGGTGAAGTTCCGGGTCCGGGAGGTTCGGGTGTCGGCAGCAGCCTCAACGGCGGCAGGCAGATGCAGTGTCAGGGCCAGAAACATGCGACGTTCCTGCTCCAGCTCCTTGAAATGTTGCGGATCGGAGGCGGCCCACTCGGTGACCAGCTTCCGCTCCTCGAAAGAGGCCTCGCCTCTCACGTATCGACGTATCAATTCTTTTTCCACGCTTATAAGACAAGCGGGTCGCACGAATTCGCCGGAAAAAAGGTCTAAATATGCAAATAAAATTTTTTAAGAATAAGACAATCTCACAGCATATTGATCAACCGTCTGTATTTCAACACATTCTCGTCCGCCCCTCAAAACCGGACATGCGTCAGGATCCGATCGACAGCCAGACCGACACCGGGTCCGTAGCCCAGCAGCAGGAGCAGACGGCTCAAGGTTTCGCGCAGCATGCGGATGCTTTTCCGGTTTTCGTGATCGATTTTGGCCGGCGAGACACCGAGGCGGGCCGCAATCTCCTTGTAACTGCAGCCTTCGTAGCGGAAGAGGCGGAAAATTTCCCGTTGGAGTTCGGGCATGCGTTCGAGAGTTTGCCGGATGGCGGTTTCGATCTCGGGGGCAAAGAGCTCCTCGACCTCCAGACCGTTCAACGAGCGGATCTCGAGATCGATCTGACGGATGTGATCGTCGTAGAGTTCCTGGGCGATATTCAGGGCCCGTTTGCGGCGGTTGAGCCAGTTCAGACACTGGTTCTTGACGATCATGAAGATATAGGCTGCAACATTGGGGCAATCCTCGATGCGTCCCTCGCGGCAACGCTCCAGGTAGATGCAGAAACTCTCCATCACCAGATCTTCAGCCACAACACGATCGCAGACATAGCTTCGGGCCATGGCCTCGAAACGCGGCTTGTACTGTTCGAAGAGTTCGGAGAAGTTTTCGGGTCCCATTTTCTCGTATCGGAAAAAGCATTACAAAGATACAACATTTTTTTTCAAAGCGGGAGAGCCCCCAACAATCAATCGGGGAAAGCGGAGATGTCGTGCCCCGTTTCGGCCGACGAACATTCCCGCAACAACTCGCCATCCCCGTCCGCGAAGCCTTTGCGACATGAAAAGCCGCAAAAAACGGAGTTTGCGAGACCATCCGACCGAAATTCGTGCGATATTTGCAGCGTGATTTGAGCATCGAATCCTATGAAAAAGAAAATTCTGTTTCTGCATGGCTTCTTCGCCTCGGGAGCCTGCGCTCCGGCCCGTGTGCTGGCACACTATTTCGAGGGGCGTGCCGAGGTCGTGTCGCCCGATCTGCCGATGCACCCGCAGCAGGCACTCGACTTTCTGCGGCAACTCTGCGCGACGGAACATCCCGACGTCGTGGTTGGCAACAGCAACGGCTCGTTTCTGGGTCAGATTCTGGTTTCGGAGAACGGACTGCCGGCCTTGCTGGGGAATCCGCACCTGGAGATGTCGCGCTTTCTGAGCGAACGGATCGGCACCCATGAATACAAAACACCCCGGGCCGACGGCCGCCAGCAACTGACCATCGATCAAGCGTTGGTCGACGAATTCGCCGCCCTGCAACGCCACCAGTGGGACCACTGCCGGCCGGAATATCGCGACCGGGTGTGGGGGCTGTTCGGTCAGAACGACACGGTAGCCCATTACGAATCGCTCTTCCGCGAACACTACGACCAGGTCTACTACTTTCCGGGCGGGCATACGCCCACCGATGAAGAGGTCCTCACCTACTATGCGCCGCTTGCGGAACGCCTGCTGACGCTCCAGCTCCACTGAGCAAACGGACGGGGGCATCGGGCACGTCGTCCCTACCCCTCCCGACACAAGAATGCCCCGAGGAGATCCCCCGGGGCATTCCGTATTTTCAGGAGAGGTTCCGTTCTTACCACCACCCGCTTATCCAGCACAAAATCCGGGCGCCGGCCGCCACAAAACAATTCGCAAACCTCTTCCGTTCTGAGCCGTACCCGTAGTGACAGCCAGCGTAGCAAGCCGGACCAGACAGAGATTTAGGAATCGTTTCATAGGCAGTATGGGTTATGGACGGAGCCATTTCGCTCCGCGGTTAATCAATCAGTCGAGAGTGCCTTGCGCAGACGATACAACAGCAGGCTGTAGTGGGCGCGGTCGGCCGCCGGAGCCGACACGGCCTTGCCGGCGAGCAGACGCTCGCAACGTCGGGCCGTTTCATACCATAAGGTCGGGGTTTCGTCGATGGCGCTGATGCCCACCCGTTTCTGCCAGTTGTAACCGGCCTTGCCGAACATTCGTTCGCCGACCGTCTCCCAACCGTATTCGGTGACGGCACGATCGAGCAGTTCCCCGTCGAACGGCATTTCGGTCTGGAGTCTGAACTGACGCAGCGAGGGACGGAAAGCCGCCTCGGCCATGAGGATCTTGGCGCCGGTCTGAGCCTTGCTCTGCGGGGCGAAGGCCGAGATACAGGCCGCCACGAACTGGCTTTGCATCGTTCGTTCGGCAGCCGTCAGGCGTTTGTTGGCGCGGGTCGATTTCCAGACCCGGTCGTAGATGTCGCCGAGGAATTCGTCAGGCGTATAGGCTTCACCACGGGCGATGTGGGCCGACAGCACCACGGACTTCATCTTGTCGAGCAGATCCGAGAAGGTCTCCGATACGAAATCGGGCTGATTGGCCACGTGCAGCGAAAGATGCTCTCCCAGCGGCGTGCGGTCGATCCAGCCGCTGTCGGCGATGCAGTCGAGAATCCAACGCACGGCGCGACGCTGCTGTTCGGCGTCGACGGCCTCGGCCCGCGCACGATCCGGCTGATCATAGAGTTTGATACCGCCGACATTCAGAAGCACGGCCTGCACGTAGCGGTCATTCTGCTTCAACAGAGCCTTGTAGAGCTCCTCGCGATGCTGATAATCGGCATCGTCCGTATTGGGGATCCACTCGTCAAGATGCGAGAGGATGTACTTCAGGTTCGACACGCCGTAGTCGGAGGCCAGCATGGCGTCATCGCCCAGATCCTCCTCGATGGCCGAGGGGTCGCAGCGGAACGAGACCTGCTGACGTCCATAGCGATAGCGCGGATCGCCGGCATGCTCTTCGATCCAGCCTTCGAGCACGGGACGCTCCTCCTCCATGTCGGCGGCCTCAAAGATCGGCGCATAGGCATACTTCACCAGGTAGTAATCGTAGACGCCGAGGTCGGGCGGCGTGAGCGACACGCCCTTGTCTTCGGGCTGGGCCACGTAGTTGAAGCGCGCATAGTCCATGATCGACGGCGTGGTGCCGTTGCGGCGGGTGAAGTCGGCATTGCGGAGCGAATCGACCGGGTAGGCGGCCGAAGCGGCCATGTTGTGCATGAAGCCCAGACAGTGTCCCACCTCATGGGCGAGGACATATTCGAGCGACTCCTCCATGACTTCATCGGGCATGCGCACGGCACGGACCCGCTCGTCGACCTGGGCCGTCTGGCAGAAACGCCAGTTGTTGATCAACTTGGCGACGTCGTTGTAGACGATCACCGAGGCATTGATGATCTCACCCGTCGAGGGGTCGACCCACGAGGGGCCCATGGCGTTGCTGACGGACGTCGGGACGTAGCGCACGCAGGAGTATTTCAGGTTGTCGGGATCAAATTCGGGATCGTCCTTCGGGAAGTCCTCCACGCGGACGGCGTTTTTGAAACCGATGGCTTCGAAGGCCTTGTTCCAGCGCAGGATGCCGCAGCGGGCAGCCTCACGCCACAGTTCCGGGAAGGCGCTGTCGACATAGAAGACGATGGGCTGCACGGGCTCCGAGAGTTCGCCACGGCGCATGGCGGCCGAATCACGCGGTTCGAGCCTCCAGCGGTTGACCACCGAATAGGTCTCGATCTTGTCGGAGCGCGAATTGAGGCTCTTGCGATTGGTCAGGAAGGTGCCGATGCGGCTGTCGGCCGGGCGGGACTTCATCTTCCGTTCGGGCAGCAGCAGAATGGTATGCGTGGTCTGGACGTTGACCGGAGCATCGCGCAGCACGGTGAGCAGCCCCAGGAACGACGTGGTGACCGAGTAGGAGAGTGTCGATTTGATCGAGACATTGTCGTCGAAGGCCTTGAGCTGATCGAAGGTGGATCGGTCGGACTTGAGGCTCGACTTGATCGTCAGCCCCATGGCCGAGCGGGAGCCCAGCGGCGAGAGGTCGTCGAACGACCGGAAGAGCGACGTGGCGTCGAAGACGATATTCTGTTTGTCGTCCGATTCGCAGAACCACTTGGAGCCGCCCCAGACGGTGGGTTCGAGATTGGCGAGCCGGAGATTCCGGTCATTGAGCGAATCGGGTACGTCCAGATCGGGCAGCACGGCGATCTTTTCCAGGTAAATGCTGCTGTCACGCTCGACAAACCGACCATGGAACGGGTCCTGAGCCTTGTAGCCGATCGTTGCCACGTCGGTATCGCTCGTTCCGGTGACCGTAGCGGCAATCAGCAATTCACGTCCGAGGTATTTGCGCGGGATCTCGATATAGAGTTTTCCGCCGACCTTGTGCAGGGTCAGAAAGGGGCCCTGAGCCGTCACGCACCCTTTTTCAGTCGAAAAAGTTTTCTTGTACTTCGAGACCTTGGGTTTTGAGGTTTCGGTCTGCTCGGTCTTGTCTTTCTTTTTGGAGCGTTTCTTGGCCCACACGGGAGACTGACCGGCCATCAGGAAACAAAAGATTAAAATTAGAAAAATTCGCCACTTCATATCACACACGATTTTCACACGGTTTGCACAAATATAAAGATTTATTTCCCAAAGATACGTCAATAGGATGACTTTTTATTCCACATCCCCATAGTACATCAATCAGGTTACAATTTTCAATCCCGACCAGCATTCCGAAACGGAGAAAAAGCGTATATTTGCAATTGAATATTGTATAATAATGCAATTTTTTGTATTATTAAAACCCTGAAGCTTGGGGTTGTATTTGACCGAACGGCCATAAATCGGCAATTTTGCCGGTGAAGGGAACCGGCCGGCGTTCATCCGGAAGAGGCGACAGCCACAGCGAAGAGGCCCGAACGGCATTCGAAACGCGGCACAGCGCTCCGGAGATCCGACCCTGCAACGGCGAGACCATCAAAACAACCGAACATATGTATGTACCCAACCACCTGAAATGGAGGATCCTCCTGGCACAGGAGCTCAAACAAGTCTACTTCGAACGGGAGAACTCGCACCGCAACTGCAAACGGATCTTCGAACTCTACGGCCGCTACCTGCTCGGAACGACCTACGACACGTTTCTGAACTACATCAACCAGTTGAAGTACGAAATCAACAGCCTCAAGCTGCCGCCCTACATCATCGCAGCTATCGGGCTACTCGAACCGCTGCGGATTGCCAGCGAACGCCTGCGGCTGCGCAAGCTGAATACGTCGTGGACGCTGTTGGAGATTGCGGAGGAGACGCTCACCATACTCCGCGAACGCGCAAACGTGAACCACAACACGCATCCTCTCAACTGAAAGTCCGGAAACGCAGGCATCGGATCTGCCTGCAACCGATGTCATACAACAAGCCCCTGCCACAACGTGACAGGGGCTTGTCCAATTAAAGAGACCCCAACGGGCGAATCTCGAGCGGAAAGAAGGGAAACTGAATCTACTTGACAACACGCAATAAATCAACGTGTTATAATATTCCCTAATTCAAGTACACCGAATAGGCCACAACCTATTTTCGCTGTTTTTCCTTGTATCACTTGGTTGTTACAAAGTTACGAAAAATTTCCTGATTTTGCAACCGATTTGGAAACGAACCTATGGATTTCTTGCCGAATTTCGAGAGTGATATGATGAGTTTAAATATAAATAAATCAATAGATTATTTTTTGTTCGATCCCAGATCCCAATCGGATATTTCCAAATCGAGTGATCCTGCGCTTTTTGAACAAGCGAACATCATGCTTGTCACCTTTTCGGTGGCCGAGGTCCTTTTGTGTCATCTTGTGGAGCACAAATTGGTGATGTTGCGTGAGTGGTTCATTCCTCGGACGAGTGTACTAATTACAACTGCGAGTTGTGCTTTCGTTCTGCAGGCAGTTGTATTGAGATCGAAAAACTTATTATCGGCTTTCGGCAAAAGCCTCCACGGCATCGACCAGATCGAGTTTGATGTCGCTCCAGTCCAGCCCCCGCAGGCAAACCGGATCAGGATCCTCATCAGCCATGCGAAAGTCGGTCAGACGCTCCAGAAGTTCGTCTTTGTTGTGCTCCCATTCGTGTCTGCGGGCGTGTAGCGCAAACATCTCTGCCAGCGGATATTCGGTCAGCAACATGTGCAGATCCCAGAAATCCTTTTTGCGTCCACCACGCGATACAACATTCATCTTCATGGCAATTATGTCCTCAATGCTCGCCATCCGAATACCATCAATACAGTCTGCCGCTTTGAAAAACGGATCGGTATACATTAAATCAAGTTTGATGGCTTCCTGTTCCGACGGTCCGATGTAGTATCCGCGGCCGAATCCAATAATAGAGGTTGTGTCGCTGCAATCATAATATGGAAAATGAGATTGCAGAAAGCGTTCGAATACCCGAAAATCGAGACTGCGATACTCGGCATCGGTAAACAAGTCAATGTCGACCGATTTTCTGTGCCCGTAGCGAAGGCTCAGGTTTGTACCTCCGACCAGACGGAAGGGTGCAAACGATTCCTCGCTCATCAGTATTCCGAGTGTCTCTTTCAGCAGAGGCGTTACCGTTTCATAGTGCAGGTAGCTATTGTCGGCCATTTTGCGATGTCGTGTTTATACGGTATGAGTTTTTCGGAGAATCGGTTTCGAGGGCCGCGAGAGTGGTGCCGTAGAATCGGGCA
>CALUNH010000027.1 GCA_944321965.1 uncultured Alistipes sp. | reverse complement strand
CGGAAAGAGATCGTCTCCCGACACGACATTGTAACCCACGCCACGAATCCTCGCAGTCCGGCTCAAGTCGGGAACGGCGGGTTCGCGTTCGGGATGGACATCACGGGACTCCAGACTTTCGAACCTTTCAATACGCTGTCGGACTGGGGATGGCACAGTTTTCCACAGGACCAAACAACCCGGCGGCAATACTACCGGGGTGTCCCTGTCGAAATCGGCGGAAAACGTATTTACATGGCTCTCCCGGATGAAATGCAACCTGAAATCTCCGACTGGCTGGCGAAAAACCCGCACCGCTTCAATCTCGGACGCCTGGGTTTCCGGCTGCTCAAAACCGACGGAAGTGAGGCGACGGAAAATGACCTGCACGATGTATCGCAGCATACCGAACTGTGGAGCGGAATCGTGACCAGCCGTTTTTCGCTCGAAGGGATTCCCGTCGAAGTCCGAACGGCCTGCCATCCCGACCGGGACGCCATAGGCGTGGAAGTCACCTCTCCCTTGCTGAGAGATGGGCGGATGCAACTGTTCCTGGATTTCCCCTACGCCGATGACCGCTACATCACCGAGCGTGTCGGCGATTACGACCGGCCGGAACGCCATAATTCGATGTTGCTGGCGGCGACCGATACGACCGCATCGATCCGACGCTCGATGGATACGGTCGTCTACCAGGTCGCCTTACGCTGGGAAGGTGTTCCGGGTCGGATCGTACCTCCCGGAGACAAATCGCACCGCTTCATGTTGCAACCCGGTTATGGCAACCGATTTTCGCTGGTTTGTGAATTCTCCCCAGATACAGTCGTGGAGCCGGTTCCGACTATGGCGGAACTGTCGGATGGCAGTGCACGGATGTGGCACGACTACTGGCTTTCGGGGGCAGCTATTGACCTCTCCGAAAGCGAAGATTCCCGTTGGAGGGAACTCGAACGGCGAATCGTTCTCTCCCAACGACTGCTGCGCTTGAACGGTGCGGGGTCCTGGCCGCCCCAGGAGAGCGGACTGGTGAACAATGGCTGGCATGGCCGCTTCCACTTCGAAATGATCTGGTGGCATGAACTCCACTTTCTGCTTTGGGGACGTCCCGAGCTGGCTGAAAAGGCTCTCGGTATCTATCAAACATTCCTGCCGACATCGCGGAAACGGGCTACACGCCAGGGTATGCGCGGAGCCCGATGGCCCAAATGTACGGCCGACCGGGATGTGGAGTGGCCCCACCTGATCCATGCCACCCTGATTTGGCAGCAACCCCATCCGATCTATCTGGCTGAAACGCTTTACCGTCTCGCACCGACGGAGGAGACGCTCTCCAAATGGCGTGACGTGGTTTTTGCCACGGCGGAATACATGGCCGACGTTGTCCGGCCCGATACTCTCCGAGGCGTATATGTGCTGGGGCCGCCGTTATGCCCCGTTTCGGAGAATACGCCCATCTTCGAAACCCGAAACCCGACTTTCGAACTCGCCTACTGGCGGTACGGACTCCAGACTGCCCAGATCTGGCGTGAACGGTTGGGAATACCGCGTGACAAACACTGGGACAACATACTCGAACGGCTGGCTCCGCTGCCCGTTCAGGAGGGCACTTACGTCACTTACGAGGGAATCCCCGAGATGTGGAGCTGCTACAATTTCGAACATCCCGCACTGGCGGGAATTTACGGGATGCTTCCCGGACCAGGAGTGGACCGCATTATATTTGAAAGAACGCTCGATCGGATTCTCGACACCTGGAAGTTCGATCGGGTATGGGGCTGGGATTTTCCGATGCTGGCGATGGCTGCCGCCCGATGCGGACGTCCCGGACAGGCCGTAGAGATGCTGCTGTACGATTCGGAAAATTTCCAATTCGATGTCCACGGCCTTGCAACGGGTGGTCCATTTCCCTACTTTCCCTCGAACGGAGGGTTGCTGACTGCCGTGGCCATGATGGCCGGAGGATGGGAGGGTTCGGAAGGTCCGGTTCCGGGATTCCCAAGATGCTGGCATGTAAAGGCCGAAGGATTTCAAAAAATGCAATAAAGACTCTGTCATCCATGAAACGGTTTATTCTGCTGCTGGCTGCGGTCGCCGCCCTGCAAACCGGAGCGGCGAAAATCCGGATGCCGAAATTTTTCAGCGACAACATGGTTCTCCAACGAGAACAACCGATCCGGGTCTGGGGATGGGCCGCGCGAAACGAATCAGTCCACATTTTATTCAACGATACGCAGGTCTCGGTGAAAGCCGATCGTACAGGCCGTTGGGAGACGGAACTTCCGGCCATGCCTCACGGCGGCCCTTACGAAATGACGGTCCGGAGCGGGGACAACGAACTTCATTTCAGCAATATCCTCCTCGGAGACGTGTGGCTCTGCAGCGGACAGTCGAACATGGAATGGCAGCTAAGCTCCACGACAGGATGCGAAGAGGAGATCGCAGCTTCGACCTGTCCGGAACTGCGGCTGCTAACCGTTGGAAAAGCCGTTTCTCCCGACGAGAAAGAGGATTTGAAGGCTGGTTCATGGGTTGAATGCAAACCGGAAACTTCCCGGAGCTTTTCAGCCGTAGCCTACTATTTCGGCAAATTCATACGGCAGGAGACGGGCGTGCCCGTTGGTCTTATCAACAGTTCATGGGGCGGAACGGATATCGAACCATGGATCAGTTGGGAGACAATGCGGACGACAACGCAATACCGGGAATACGCCGACCGGCACGACACTCGGAAAGCCATGGGCGCAAGCCTGAGAAACTGGGAACGTTACGAAGCCGCCTTGCGGAACGATCCCGGAGACAGGGAGCATTGGTTTCGGCCGGAGGTTGCGGCTCGACAGAAAAACTGGGCCAAGATGCAGGTCCCGAAACTCTGGGACAATGAACTCGCAGCGGTCAACGGCAATGTCTGGTTTCGCACGACAGTCACGCTTCCGGAGTCCGCCGCCGGAAAACAGGCCCTGCTCGCGCTTCCGGCCGTAGACGATGCCGATGTCACCTATCTGAACGGACTGCGAATCGGAGCAACGAACGGATACAACCTGCCTCGCCATTATGCAGTCCCGAAGGGAGTGCTCCGCGCAGGAGAGAATCTTATCGTAATCAAGATATTCGATCGAGTAGCGGACGGTGGCATCTGGGGTAATGCCGCGGAATTGTACCTCGAAGTCGAAGGAAAACGTTACCTGCTGGCCGGAGACTGGGAATACCGTCCTTCGGCAACAACAGCAATGTACGGTGCCACCATCGATGCCACACATCCGAACAATTTTGCCTCGCTGCTCTACAACGGCATGATTCATCCCCTGGTCGGATACGCCATTCGGGGGGTCGTCTGGTATCAAGGTGAGAACAACGCCCCACGGGCATGGAGTTATCGGGATCTTTTTCCAAAATTAATCGGAGACTGGCGAGCCAAATGGGGCTATGAGTTTCCATTTTTGTGGGTACAGTTGGCCGGTTATGGAGCCATCGACATCGAGCCGTCCGAAAGTTCCTGGGCAGAATTGCGAGAGGCTCAAAATAACGCTTTGGTTCTTCCGGCTACCGGACAGGCTGTCATTACCGACCTCGGTGATGCCGACGACATCCACCCGCGCAACAAGCGTGATGTCGGCTGTCGCCTCTGCCGGAGTGCCCTGAAGGTGGCCTACGACCGGGACGTCATTGCATCCGGACCGGTTTACAGGTCTCAGAAGCGCGACGGAAGCCGTCTTATCCTCACGTTCGACGTCGCCGACGGCGGTTTGCGACCTGCGGACAACAACCCTTACGGTTATCTCCGGGGATTCACGATTGCCGGAGCGGACCGGAAATTCTTTCGGGCAAAAGCCTGGATTCTCGACAAAAATCGAATCACAGTATTCAGCGAAGCGGTTCCTGAGCCTGTTGCGGTGCGCTACGGATGGGCGGACAATCCATGCGACAATGATTTGACGAATGCCTCCGGGTTATTGGCATCGCCCTTTCGCACCGATGACTGGCC
Organism: uncultured Alistipes sp.; assembly: GCA_944321965.1. Taxonomy (GTDB): domain Bacteria; phylum Bacteroidota; class Bacteroidia; order Bacteroidales; family Rikenellaceae; genus Alistipes. The sequence continues at coordinate 23,946 of CALUNH010000027.1, read as the reverse complement.
GGGCATCACCCGATGATATCTCATATTTCGGAATGTTCCTCAAGAACTGTATAAGTGATCGAGGCGGGCAAGATGCTATTCGATGCGATTGTGAAGGTTCCTGATCGGTGGACGAAGCTCTGCTTCTGCGCATCATACTGATAATCTTTACGGTGTAGGCGGGTGCCCCCTACACACTGCAAACAGGGCAGAGGGAGGAAATCAGGTAATCTCTTGATTTCCTCCCTCTGTCTTGCGGTCAGCATGTCCGGGAAACCAGGGAAACCGGAAAAGCCTGAAAAAAACCGGGAAGACCGGAAAAAGGATATTCACATAACCGGCACTCCCGTCTCAGAGATTCAGCACAATACGCTGCCCGGCCTTCAGTGCCAAATTGTGCCGGGTCCCGTTCACAAGGACATCGACCCGTTGCGCTGTCGGTGAACAGAATTCCGACCGCAGGACCCGGCCCTCACGCCAGACGGCATTCACCGTGATGTTGCCCGGAGCCTTCAGCCCGCGGAAAGAGCCCTCGCTCCACGCCTGCGGAAGCGCCGGCAAAAGATGTATGTACCCCTCGTGGCTCTGCATCAGCATCTCCATGACGCCCGATGCCGCGCCGAAATTCCCGTCGATCTGGAACGGCGGATGCGCATTGAACAGATTCGGGCAGGTACCGCCCCGGTTGTGACGTCCCGTCCCATCATCATAAGGTGCCACATAACGCAACAGCCGCCGGTACATCCGGTAGGCATGTTCGCCGTCCTGCAGCCGGGCCCAGAGGTTGATCCGCCACCCCATTGCCCAACCCGTCGATTCGTCGGTGCGGAGTTCGAGCGTGCGGCGGCACGCGGTGGCCAGTTCGGGGGTGCCTGTCGGCGAGATCTGCGTCCCCGGGAAGAGCCCGAACAGGTGGGTCGTATGACGATGCGTGGGTTCGTCATCCTCCCAGTCATGGTACCACTCCTGAAGGTTCCCTTTCTTCCCGATCCGATAGGGCCGCAGCTGCTCCATCACCCCGCGGACCTGCTCCCGGTAGAGCGAATCACAGCCGAGTAGTTCCGAGGCCTCGATATACGCCCCCATCAGTTCGCGGATCATGGCCAGATCACCCGTTGCGCCGTAGAGCGTCGCGCCGCGGAATCCCGTATCCGTGACATAGGTATTCTCCGGCGAGGTCGACGGCGAGGTGATCCAATACCCCTCGCGGTCCTTCACCAACCAGTCCATGCAGAAGTCCACGGCCCCCTTCATCAGCGGATAACCCCGTTCCCGAAGAAATGCCGTGTCGAGCGTATAGCGGTAGTGTTCCCAGAGGTGCGTCGAAAGCCAGACCCCGCCCAGGTACCAGTTGACCCAGCAGGGGCGTCCGTCGCCGTAGTTCCCGGCCGGGTGGGTCATGGCCCAGATGTCGCTGTTGTGGCACATCGCCCAGCCGCGTGTCCCGAAGAAATCGCGGGCCGTCGCGGCGCCCTTCCGGGCAGCATTGCCGATGAACGCCATCAGCGGTTCGTGCATCTCCGGCAGTCCGCTCTTTTCGGCCAGCCAGTAGTTTTCCGGAAGGTTGATGTTGATCGTATAGTTGCTGCGCCAGGGCGGTTCCATGTAGGGATTCCAGATCCCCTGCAGGTTGGCCGGAACGCCCGGCGTGCGCGAAGAGCTGATCAGCAGATAGCGCCCGAACTGCACGTGGAGCCGCTCCAGGTAGTGGTCTGCCGCGCCCGTTTCATAGCGTTCGAGCCGTTGGTCGGTCGGCAGGTCGGGACCGGAACCGTCGCCCAGCCGCAGATCGAAGCGGTCGAACAAGGCCCGGTAATCCGACGTATGGCGTCGGAGCAGATCGCCGAAACTCCGTCGCCGGGCCTCTTCGATCCGGATTTCGGCCTCGGACAGGCAATCGGCCCCCTCCGTGGCGGGATCCCGGTCGAAACCGTTGAAACTCGTCGCAACGGAGACCAGAATGACGGCTTCACGGGCATCCCGGACCCCGATTCCGTCCCGGTCGGAGACCCTGCGGCCATCGGTCGACGCAATCGTATAGACCACTGCGAAGCGGATACCCCGATCCCCGGAGAAGTCCGCCGCATCGTCCCGACCGGGCCGATAGTGCGTCCGGTCGCCCGCCGGGGCCACGCCGAAAGCAATCAACCGGTCACCGTCGATCCGGATGCGGTGTTTGAGTTGGCTGCCGAAGCCCAGATCGAAGGAGAGACTGCGGGGACGGTCGGCCTTCAGACGGATGACCAGCACCTCGTCGGGATGGGAGGTGAAGTATTCCCGTTCGCAGGCCGTATTCCCGACCTTGAACCGGGTCGTCGCCACGGCGCGGTCGAGCGAAAGTTCGCGGCAGTAGGACGTCGGCGACGCTCCGCCCGGAAAGGAACGGATATAGAGCGTCCCCAGCGGAGCGTAGGATTCGGAATAAGGCCCCTGCAGGAAGTGTTGCAGGGATTCGGCCACGTCGTAACGCTCCTCGGCCAGCGCCGCGCGGATCAGCGGCACGACCTGGTGCCCGTTCGTCGTCCGGCATTCGGAGGGGGTTCCGGTCCACAATGTCGCGTCGTTCAGGTAGATGCTGTCAACGGCCGGGCCGCCGAACACCGAGGCGCCAAGGCGTCCGTTCCCGAGAACCAGCGTCTCTTCGAACGTCGTCGCCGGTTGCCGGTACCAGAGTTTCAGCTCCGGGGCATTCGCCGCCCGGAGCCCGGAAAGTCCCGACAGCAGAAACAGAAAGGTGACTCCCGATCGGATGGTTTTGTTCATGGTGATTGTGCAGATTGGCGGAGAAAACTGAATTCCCCGAAGGTTTGATACAAAGTTACAACCGATTCGGGAAAAATCCCCGCCCCGGAGTGTTTTTGTAAGATGCGGACTTTGACATAGCGCTGTTTTACAGTCGACTGACCGGTTCCAGGGCAGGCAATTTGGTAACCGGACCGGAGCTTTTACGATCGGAGGAACGGGGCGGGAAGCGGGACTGTGCGCCCGGGAACAGGCCCGGGCAGAAAAACCTCCCGGCTTGGACGGTTTCCAAAATAAATCGTCCGGGCGGTTCGTCGAAGGCCCCGAAACGGCACCGGAGGCCGATTTTGCGTTTCGGAACACGAAATCCGTTTCCCAATTGCTTCGAGCCGCTTGTTGTTCTTGGCCGAAATCTTTAATTTTGAAAAAACACGCTCAACCGGTTGGAACAATGAAACATCTGTTGATATTTGCAATCCTGGCGATTGCCGCGGAGTCCCATGCCGCCCGTCGGACGGAGGATCCGGCTCCGTACATGGCCACGCAATCGATGATCTGGGAACAGCTCCCGGGACAATGGAACGAAGGAGCCTTTCTGGGGAACGGCCGCATCGGAATGATGGTCTACGTCGATTCGCTCGACAACTCCCTGACGCTGTGGTTGAGCCGGCCCGACGTCACGGATCACCGCGGAGCTCCCGACCGGAAAAGCTCGATCGGAGTGAAAGGGGCCTCCGTCATGACGGATTTCTGCCGGATGGATGTCGGCAGGATGAAACTGTTTCCCGAGGCCCGGATTCTCGACGGACGCTTCGAACTGGACATCTACAATGCCCGGCTGACGGGAGTGCTCCACACCGAACGGGGCGACATCCGCATCCGGGCCTTCACGCCCTACGACCGGGAGGTCAACGTAGTCGAAACCGTAACCGACATACCCTGCTCCTGGCAATTACAGCCGGGAAGCCCGCGGTCACCACGGATCCAGGTCTTCCCCCATCTGAAAGAGCAACTGCACTACGAGGACAACCCTGCGCCACAACTCGTAGCCCGCGAAACGGAGGGCTGGAGCGTCCATCCGCTTACGGCTGGCGGCGATTACGCTACCTACTGGCGGCAGGAGCGTTCGGATGTCGGTTCGGTGTTGTATGTCTCGACAAAAAACGAAGTGCCGCAGGCGGGGCGTTCACTGGTCGAGGCCCGGAAAGAGGTGGAGCAGGCCGCCGCTACGGGAGCAGCGACACTGGAACGCAGATCGGCGGCGTGGTGGAACGCCTACTACACCACCGGAATGATCGACATCCCCGACCGGCAGATGGAGAATTTCTACCATATCCAGCTCTACAAACTGGCGGCCTGCTCCCATCCCGACGGTCCCGTGATGGACTGCCTCGGGACCTTTTACAAGGCAACCCAGTGGCCCGGGATCTGGTGGAATCTCAACGTGCAGCTCACCTACCTGTCGACGCTGGCGACCAACCGTCTGGAACAGGCTGCCAATTACGTAAAGCTGCTTGACGAACGGTTCGAGGAGATCCTCACGGCCCACGACCCGGCCCGCTGCGGCGACTTTGCCTGGGCGCTGCATACCTATTATTCCTGCCTGCGCTATTCGGGCGTGGACTGGCGGCGGATCGCGGAAGGGGTCGTCCCCAAGGCCGAGGCGCTGCTCCGTATCTACGAGCCGCACCTCGCAGAGCGCGACGGCATATTCCAGCTGCTCGACACCGAGTCGCCCGAGTACGACGGATTCAGGACCTACACCAACAGCAACTACAACCTGGCCGCATTGCGGTGGCTGCTCACCACCCTGATCGCCCTCTCCGACCGTACCGGCGTACAGTCTGCCGCCTGCGCCCGCCGGGCGGACCTGCTGGCACGCCTCCACCCTGCCCCGGTCGATGAGAACGGATACCGGATCGCCTCCGATCAACCGGTCGACAAGTCGCACCGCCACTATTCGCATCTGCTGGCATTCTATCCGCTCCATCTCTGCGATCCGGACGATCCGCAGACCCGGATCCTGCTCGAACGTTCGCTGGCCCATTGGCTCGGGATCGACAACGGACGGGAACTGGCCGGATACTCCTACACCGGAGGGGCCTCGCTGTATGCCCTGCTCGGTGACGGCGAAAAGGCCCATGCCTTGTTGAAACACTTTCTCAACGAACCGATCGGAATGGGATTGCTCCTGCCCAACACCTTTTATACGGAGTGCGACGGGAAGAATCCGGTGATCGAGACGCCGTTGAGCGCGGCAACTGCCATTACGGAGATGCTGCTCCAAAGTCGGAACGGGGCGTTGCGGATCTTTCCGGCCGTGCCCGAATCCTGGCGGGAGTGTTCGTTCCGCGAGTTGCGGGCCGAAGGCGGATTCGTGGTCTCGGCCCGCCGGGAAGAGGGAAAAACCCGCTGGGTGAAGATCCGCAACGAATCGGGAGAACCCCTGCGGATCTTCCTCCCGGATTGGAGAAGGGTCTGCCGGGTGGAAGGCAATCGGGGACATATCGTCTCCGAAGGCGGCGGATACCACACCGTCTCGATCCCCAAGGGCGCAACGGTCGTATTGGCCGAAGAGATGAACACGAAAGCAGATACACGCCACTCCATTCCCCCGCAGGGAATACGCAACTTTTATGGCGTCAAGCGGGGACAGGGGCTGCCCCGGCGGATGGAGTGGCCGGAAAACAAAGAATAATTACCCTCGGACATGAAAAAAATCTTTTGGCTATTACTGTTGCTCGTATCGGGCGCATGGCAGGGGGTGTGCCGCGAACCCGTCACCTCGCAACACGAACTCCCGCCCCACCCGCGACTGCTGCTGCCGCGGGGCGGTGAGGGGCGGCTTCTCCTCCGGATCGGGCAGGATTCGCTTTGGACGCTCCTGCACACCGCCATTCTGGAGGAATCGGACCGGATGGCCGCACTGCCGCCCGTAGCATACCGCGTCGAGGGACGAAGGCTGCTGGCCACTTCCCGCGAAGCCCTGCGGAGGATCCTCTTCCTCGCCTACTCCTGCCGGATGACCGGACGGGACGAATATGCCCGCCGCGCCGAAACCGAAATGCTCGCGGCGGCGGCATTCCCGGACTGGAATCCCGGCCACTTCCTCGATGTCGCGGAGATGGTACTCGGCATGGCCATCGGCTATGACTGGCTCTATGACCGCCTGTCGCCATCGAGCCGAAGGACGATCGCCGCCGCGATCGTGAAAAAGGGGCTGGAACCGGCCCGCGAGGAGAAAAACAGCTGGTTCTACAGCGCCGCCAACAACTGGAACCAGGTCTGCAACGCCGGGCTGACGTATGGTGCACTGGCCGTCTTCGAACGCGACCCGATCTTGGCGACTGCCCTTATCGACAAGGCCGTCGAGACCGTTCCGCTCGCCATGAAGGAGTATGCTCCCGACGGGGCCTATCCCGAAGGGCCCGGGTACTGGGATTACGGAACCTCGTTCAACGTGCTGCTGCTCGATGCGCTGGAACGCTGCTTCGGGTCCGATTTCGGGCTCTCGGAGATGCCGGGCTTCCTCGCTACGGGCGCCTATTCGCAGCACATGGTCACTCCCGCCGGGAACCTTTTCTGCTATGCCGACTGCGAACCGCGGCTCGGATTCTCGCCCACCCCGTTCTGGTTTTACACCAGAACGAAGGACCCCGCGCTGCTCCTGCCCCAGAAACCGGCCCTCGAAAACGACCGGGAAAAACGCTTCCTGGAAAACCGGCTGCTGCCCCTCGCCCTGTTGTGGGGCGCCGGAGCCGGGGCGATACTCACCACACCCGAAGAACCCGAAAACCGCTTCTGGATCGGGCAGGGAAGCAACCCGGTCTGCACCATGCGCACTTCGTGGAGCGATCCCGACGCCCTCTTCGTGGGGTTCAAGGCCGGGTCGCCGTCGGTCAACCACGCCCACATGGATGCGGGATCGTTCTATCTGGAAGCTGACGGGATCCGTTGGGCCCTGGACCTCGGGATGGAACCCTATCACGGTGTCGAGCAGGCCGGGGTCGATTTGTGGAACAAAAGCCAGGAGAGCCAGCGATGGGATGTCTTCCGGTTGAACAACTTCGCACACAACACGCTGACGTTCAACGGCCGGAAACAACGGGTGGCGGGATACTGCCGTATCGATTCGTGCGAAACGGCACCGGGCCGGATGTATGCCGTTTCGGACCTTACGCCGGTATGCCCGCCGTGGGTGAAGGAGTCGGTCCGGGCCGTGGCGATGGCCGATAACGCCTGCGCGGTCGTCGAGGACCGTGTCACCACCGGGGAGCGCTTCACGCGGATGCGCTGGAACATGATGACCGAAGCCGATACGATCACGGAGCTCGGCGACCACGTCTACCTGCTGGAAAAAGGCGCGAAACGGCTGTATCTCCGGATTCAGACGCCCGTCGGAATCGAGGTGTACCGCCGTCCGGCCTCACCGGTCAACAGCTATGATTCGGAGAATCCGGGCATCTCCATGTTCGGGTTCGAGGCTGAACTGCCGCTCGACACGACCGTCCGCTTCACGGTCTTCCTCATGCCGGGGCAAATGGCGGATTGCAGCTCCTGGACGCAGATTCTCTGAACAGCGCAATCCGACCGACCGGCGGAGAGATCGACTCCGGGGAGACACGAAGCGGCCGTTCCTTTGACAGGAACGGCCGCTTTCAATCAAACAGGGATGCGGTTTAACGTACCAGACGCCGTTTCATGCGCAGCAGGGCTTCGACATAGTAGTAATCGGCATAGGTCAGCGGCTTGTCCACTTCGGAATGCTGGGCGTAGAAGCCGACGCTGTGCCGGAGGATGAATCCGCCATTCTCGCCCGGCGCTGCCAGGTACGTTTCGGAAGAGAGGCTCCGCAGCTGACGTTCGGCAAAGGCCCGATAACGGGCGCTGCGCGGTGCTTCGACATGGTCGCTCAATTCGACCAGCGCCGAGGCGATGACCGCTGCGGCCGAAGCGTCGCGCAGCGCCGTCTGCGGATCCGCAACGTCGAGGTCCCAGGGCGGAATGCCGTCCGACGGCATCGACGGGTGTCCGAGCAGGTAGTCGGCCACACGCACCGCCTGCCGCAGATAACGTCGATGTCCGGTCTCGCGGTACATGTACGTAAAACCGTACAGCGCCCAGCCCTGACCCCGGCTCCAGGCCGATTCGTCGTGCAGGCCCTGCCACGTCTCTCGCTTCTCGACCCGGCCGCGGGAATCATAAGAGACGACGTGGTAACACGAGGCGTCCGGGCGGAAGTGGTTTTTCAGCGTCTTGTCCGCATGGCTCACGGCCATGCGGCGGTAGCGGGCATCCCCCGATGCGCGCGATGCCCACAACAGCAGTTCGAGGTTCATCATGTTGTCGATGATGACCGGGTAGTTCCAGCGCTCGCGGTTGAAGTCCCACGAGCGGATCAGCCCAATCCGCGGGTCGTAGCGCGTGGCAAGCGATGCCGCACCGTTCAGCAGCACCTGCCGGTAGGACTCCGGGGCCTTCAGCCGCCAGCCGTGGCCGTAGCTGCAGAATAGCATGAACCCCACATCGTGGTTGTCGGTGATATACTGCACCTCTTCAAGCCGCCGGGTAAACATTTCGGCATACGCCGCAAGGCGTTCGTCGCCCGAATCCTCGTAGAGGTACCACAGCACCCCCGGGAAGAATCCGGAGCACCACCAGCCCGGATCGGAAGTTACCAGACGCCCCGCATCGTCGGTCGTCTTCGGAAGCCGGCCTTCGAGCGGTTCGAGCGCCCGGGACAGGATCAGCGACTGTTCCCGGGCCCGCTCCAAAGCCCGTTCGATCATCTCGGCCAGCGGCTTTTCGGTCCGGGACTGGGGCCGGGAGGTTTGGGACGGGGCCTGCGCCCGGGTGCCGCCGACGGAGAAGAGCGTCAGCAGCAGGATAAAAAACAGACTTCTTCGGGTCATACGGTTCAGTTGTGAGTCATGGAACGGTCGATTTGCAGCGGGTCGCCGGCCCAGGCCCGGACCGAAGTCCACGGCTGGCAGGGATCGCTCCAGAAGGCACTCTCCGCAGGAAGCCCCAGCGCGGCAAAGACCGACGTGCAGAAGTAGAGGCTCGCCGTGGAGATATACCCCTCGGCAATCTCGGGCTGATGGCCGCAGAAGCCCAGCTGCAACCATCCGTCGCGGAAATTCTCCTTGCGGGCAAGTTGCCGCGAAATGACGGCTGTCAGGGCGCAGCGCACCTGTGCCGGAGCCGGGTATTCAGGCAGGACCCCCAGCAGCGAAGCCCGCGAAAGCGTGTTGAGCACCCCAAACCGGTAGGCCAGCGAACGTCCGATCACGGGATAGGTCCCCTCGGGGCTGATCATGCGCTCCAACTGGGCGGCATACCGCCCGAAACGGCGCGTCTCCTCCTGCAGGAATTCATGGTCGCCCAGGTCGTGCCGCGCCAGGACAGTCAGGATATCGTACAGCAGCGGGTGGATCATGATGCTGTTGTAGTAGTCATAATGAAAATCCTTGCCGTCGCCGTACCACGCATCGCCCTTGTACCACTCGATGTGCTTCTTCACGCCGTACTCGATCCGGTCCAGATCGCACGTCCCGGTCTTGTCGAGCAGAAAGGCCTCGATGACGGCCGGAAAGAGCAGCCAGTTGTTGACGTAAGGCTCGATCTCGACGCACGCGCGCAATTCGGCATACAGGCGCTGGCGGGTCGTTTCGTCGAGCCGCCCCCAAACCTGCTCCGGGGCCCGGAGAAGCCCCTGGACCAGCAGCGCGGCATCGACCAGCGGCTGATGGTGCTGCCGGAAATTCGCCCGGTCGGGCGACGCCGGGTCGAGGATCTGTTCCAGCGAACGCACCGCCCAATCGATGTAACGCGCACGCAACCGCCCCTCCTTCGTATCGTCGGGGCCCAACTCCAGCCACGGGCAGATGCCGTACATCACCCGGCCGAAGCATTCGAGAACCATCACATCGGAGAGGCGTGCACTGTCCTGCCGGTAGCGGAACTCCAAAGGCATCCGCTGCCGGAGGGTCCCGCGGCTCAGGTTTTCGAGAACGGGGCCCGCAATCCGCGTCAGGGACTCCACCCAAAACTCCCGCTCCCGCTGCGGCGGGGTTTTCGCAAAAAGCGGCGTGCCGAGCAGCAGGCCCAGCATCAAAACAAGATATCTTTTCATCCTTATTCGATCGTCAGATTGTCAAAACATACGGGATCATAACTGCATCCGATTCCGGCCATTCCCGCAGCAAACGTCCCGTCGTGCAGCTGCGCGAGCCGTTTTCCGTCGACAAGGGCCGCGATGCGGTCGCCCTCGAATCGCAGTTCGAGCCGGTGCCAGCGACCCGGGTGCACGTCAACCCGCCCCGGGCCAGTGTGCCCTCGCGCCGCAGGTCGTACATCCCGAAGATCAGCGCTTCGAGAAAGAGATGTTCCGGGTCGGGTTCCGAAGCCATGCGGTCGAAAACCTTCCGCAGGGACTCTTTCCGCTCGTCGGGAAGCGCCTGCAGGTCGGCATACGACAGCTGCAGGCACTGGTCGCGGTCCGTAAAGCGCGCGTACAGTTCCGGCCACTCCTTCCGGAAGTCGAGATGGCCGTTCAACAGCGAAGGCTCCGTCTTGCCCAACTCCCAGCGGCCGTCGGCACGGACCCGCAGCCAGTAGCCGTTCGGGAGCGTCCGCGTATGCTGGTACATGGCGTTCACGCGCCCCATCACCACGGCCGACGACTCCCCGTCGGGCAGCAGCACGTCAACCCCGACGGCATAATCGCGCCACGTGCGGTCGCCGATCAGCGTATGCGGTTCGGGATTGACGTGGTAGAGCCACTCGATGCCGCGCTGCGGGATCGCCTGCTGCAGCACCTTTCCCCGGCCGGACAGCTTCACAACCTCGAAAACGCCCGACTGGTCGCTCAGATAACGCGGCTGGCGCCCCGGTTCGCAGGTCTCGAAATCGTCGCGGTACGGGAACGGAAAGGGCTTTTTCGCAGCCGTCACCAGCGATTCGTCGCCCTTGCGCTGGCCGGTGGTGGTCGTCAGCGTGTAAATCGAACCCGGTTGCGCCTCGAACGAAATCCGACCCGCCACGGGTTGCAGCATCGCAATGCGTTCGAACGAGGCGGTCCGATCCGTCCGCCACACGTACAGCGTGTCGGATGAGAGCCCCTCGCCGATCTCCAGTTCCAGCCTCCGCGGCGAATCGGCATCGACCGTCTCCACGACGATCGAAAAGTCTTCGCCCGCCGGATCGTAGAGCGTCACATAACTGATCTCTCCGTCCCTGTCGTAGCGCGACGCCGATTCGCAGTAGACCCATCCCGGCCGGGCGAACTGCGTGTAGTGCGCCACGGTCCACAGGGCCGGTTTCAACTCGTAGGCCCCCGACCACGGAGTCCGGGCGTTGAGCAGTCCCGATTCGGGCACGGGAAGCAGGTCGTAATAGGACCCGACAACGCTCCACACCACCTGCCGGACGATCTTACCTTCGGTATAGCCGCGGTTGAAGCGGCGGATCAGATGCTTGGCCGCCTCCCAGCGGTCGGGCATCGTGGCACCCTCCTCGCTTGCCCACAGCGGCTTGCAGGTCGAAAGGGCATTTTTCGTACTCCCCGCGGGCGGATAGTGCGTGCCGATCACGTCGACAGCATCCATCAGCGCGGCATCCTCCCGCATCCGGTCCGCAACCGTCCAGGCGCAAACCTCGTCCGCCGCCACGATCTTCGTTGCAAGCCCCGCGCGGCGGAACGTCGACGCCAGCATCTTGATATACTCCGGATCATACGGAGTTTCGTTCCAGATCCCCGCGTAGTCGATCTTCAGGCCGTGGATGGAATCGGCACCCCGGATGAATTCGGTCACGAAATCCGCATTCTCCTGCGAATAGAAACGCCCGCCGCCGATCCAGCCCGGAGCACCCCACTGCAGCACGTCGAATGCGATCGACGGATTGCGGCGCTTCGCCTCACGCATCAGCCACCATTCGTAACCCCGCGTGAAGTCGGGCCGCTCGGCCCGGGTCCGGTGGTGGGAAGGCTCCGTGCCGCAGGTCGAATTGACATCGCCGCCGATCTCCACCTTCAGGTGGTCGAGCGACGCCCCGTAGCGGGGTTTAAACAGGTAGTCGAGGATCTGCGAACGGTACGGCTCCGGATAGTCGGGCAAAAGGCGCGTCGAGGCCCCGGCACTCAGGGCGCCGATCCCCTCGTAGGTCCGGCCGGGATTGTCGCGGTTCACCAGCAGCAGAAACCCCGGTCCCATATCGCCCGCAGCGGCCGACAGAGCCGTCACCGACAACCCCGCCCCGCACAGAACCCGGAAAACCGGAAGAATCCGATCCCGGATCCGGGAAATCGCATGTCGAAACATTATCCGAACCATGTCTGCGGTTTTATTCGAGTACGAAATGTCCCGTCTGCCGGATATCGTCCGAAGCCGCACCCACATGGATCGTGAAGGCCCCCGGCTCGGCCCTCCAGGCCGACTTCGTATCGTCGTAGTAGCTCAATGCCGCGGGCGTGATCTCGAACGCCACCGTCCGCGTCTCGCCCGGCTGCAGCGACACCTTCTCGAAGCCCTTCAGCTCCTTGAGGGGGCGCTGGACAAACGACTCGTCATCCCCGACATAGAGCTGAACAACCTCGGCTCCCGCCCGTTCGCCCGTATTCGTGACGTCGACACGCACCGTAAGCGAAGCGTCGGATGCCATCCGGTCGGCCGAAAGCCGGAGATTCGAAATCGAGAACGTCGTATAGCTCAGACCGTGGCCGAAGGCGAACAACGGGGCAATCTCCCGGATCTCGTGCCAGCGGTAACCCACGAAGAGCCCCTCCCGGTAACGGACCGTATCCCCGCCCGGGAACTCTCCGACCGCATGGGCCGCATTGTCCTCCAGCCGCACCGGGAAGGTGAAAGGCAGTTTCCCCGAAGGATTCACCTTGCCGAATACGACATCCGCCAGCGCATTCCCGGCCTCCGAACCCGAGAACCACGCCTCCAGAACCGCGGGAACCCGATCCAGCCACGGCATCGCCACCGCATTGCCCGAAACCAGCACCACCGCCAGCCGCGGATTCGCTGCCGCCAGGGCTTCGATCACCCGATCCTGCGCGTAGGGAAGCCCGTACTCCTTGCGGTCCGCGCCCTCGCAGTCCTGGAAATCGCTCTTGTTCAGACCCCCGACGAAGAGCACCGCATCGGCCTCCTTCGCAGCTGCAACGGCATCGGCAATCAGGCGCTCCGCATCGCGCCGCTCCGAGAGGTCCTGGCCCGTTGTCACGCCGTTGTACGAACCGCTCGGATCACCCACGTAACCCCGTTCGTAGACAACCCTGCAACCGGCAGCCTCCGCCGCTGCGCGAAGTCCCTCCAGCGGCGTACATTCGTGGCGGACCTTCAACGACGAGGAACCCCCGCCTACGGTCATCATCTTCACGGCATTCTCACCCACGACCAGCAGCCGCTTCATCGCAGCGGCATCCAGGGGAAGCGTCCCGTTCTCGTTTTTCAGCAGCACCATGCCCTCGCCCGCGATCTGACGCGCCGCGGCCAGATGCTCCGGGCTGTTCAACGATCCGAACGGTTTCTGCGTATTCATCGCCGTGCGGAAGATCAGACGCAGCACCCGCCGCACCTTGTCGTCCAGCGTCTGCACATCGGCCTCGCCCTTTCGCAAGAGATCCAGGTAGGGCTGAGCCAGGTAGTAATTGTCATAGGCATTGCGCGTGCCGGCGCGAAGGCCGGAAGGTAGATCTCATGCAGCGCACGGTCGTCGACAACCGCGTCGACCGACATCCGTCGCGTCTCCTGGTTGTTCAGTGCAAAGTGCTTCACGCACGCCGCAACGCCGTTCTTCTGGATCTCCCGAACGTAGGGCACGACCATCCGCGACGCCAGGTACGGATCCTCACCCATGTATTCGAAATTGCGGCCGTTGAGCGGCGTGCGGTAGATATTCACGCCCGGGCCCAGCAGCACGTCCTTCTCCCGGTAACGGGCCTCCTCGCCGATCGACTTCCCGTAGAGGGCCGACATCGCGGGATTCCACGTCGCCGCAAGGCACGTCAGCGCCGGAAAGGCCGTACACGAATCGTTCGTCCAACCCGCCTGGTCCCATTCGTCCCAAAGCACCTCCGGACGGATGCCGTGCGGGCCGTCCGTGCACCACAATTCGGGGATCCCCAGACGCGGAACACCCGCCGACGAAAATTTCGACTGCGCGTGCAGCACCGCCACCTTCTCGTCGAGCGTCATGCGCGAGAGCGCATCCTCCACCCGCTCCTCCAACGAACGGCTTTCATCCCGATACGCCGGAAGCGACGACCCCGACGACCCCGCTCCCGAACACGAAATCCCGACCGTCAGGCACAGCCAACCCGAAAAAATACCGAAAAATGTTCTCATAAAATATGCTTTTTAGTTGGTGAAAACGGGAGTGTACCCGATCCCCGGATACACTCCCTGCGTCGTAGACCGCTATTTCTTGACAAACGTGATAACCGGATGGCTGTTCCCGCCCGTCAGGTCGACCGTCAGCTCATACGTCGCACCCTCTTCGAGCGTGACGCCCGGAGCTACCTCCAGATTGTTGTCGTTGGGGTTGATCCACAGCAGCTCCTCCGTCCCGGGCGCCAGCGTCATCGGCGTAATGCCGTCCCAGTTGCGCCCCTTGAAGAATTTCCCGCTCCATTCGCTCACGCGGAAACGCTGGCCAAGCACCGTGCTGCCCTTCTGTCCGGCCTGCGCCGTGATCCTGTAGACCTGCGGCGCATACTCCGGAATGCAGATCCCCTTTTCGGTCGTCCACCCGGGTTCGTTCACCGCCGCCGGGGAGCCAATGCCGTAACCGATGTAGTAGATGGCGCCGTGGCCGTCGTCCGAAAGCGTCGCCAAACCGCTGCCGTCGGACTTGAGAACCAGCGCATCGATGACCTTCGTCGAACGGTTGGCCGTGATGCGGTATTTGCCGCTCACCGGAACCAGCCGCGGCGTCTGCGACACGGCATCGAAGAAGTCGGGATTGCACCACGCCGGTTCGAACATGTCCGCTCCCGAGAAGGTGATCTCCGCACCCTGTACGAGATCCAGATCGATCGAATAGTTGTCCAGATCCGACTGCGTCATGGCCTGACCGTTGACCCGGAGGTCGGCGGCGGGCAGCTCACCTTCGATCTCCTCCACGGTCAGCACCGCCGTCGAGAGCTTCGTATCCGCGGCATTGGGCGTTACGTCGAGGATGAACCGATAGATATAGCCAGGTTTGAGCGTCTTGCCCTCGGCCAGTCTGATATTGCCATCATTCTCACCGGCCACGAAGGTCTCGCTTGTCGTCGTGATCTTGCCGCCGCCGAACTCCCCGCCCCACGTCTTCTGGTGGAAGAACTTGAAGTCTACGGATTTCGTGTCGATCGACACGCCCCCGACCAGCGTCAGCTGATACTTCGTCGAACCGACCCGTGCCAGGCACAGCCCGCCGCTCTCCGTCTTCCAGTCGTAGGCGTTGTTCAGCGAAGGCTTGCCCACCGATTTGCCGCCGATGGCCCATACGGCTCCCGAACCGTCGCCATTGAGCACCGCAAGTTCCGTCGCCGACTTCATCGCCTCGATCTTCAGGTAGTTGTGCTTGAAGTTCGCCGTCACCTTATACTGCCCCGACATCGGCAGGAAGGTCAGCACCCCGGGCTGCGACTCGTCACCCCGCTCGAAGAAGTCCCGGTCGACATCCCACGACCCGAAATCGGGAATCCCCGAAATCTCGTACTGCACGCCCTGCGTCAGCATGGCAACCGTACTGTAATTGTCGTTGTCCACCATCGACATCTCCTCGCCGTTGAAGAGCAGCTTCGTGAAGGGCGACGCCGCAAACGTCAGCGTATTGAACGATATCGTGCACTCCCCGGCATTCGACTGCGAGAAGGGAATCAGCGTCGTACTCCCGGAGATCACCTGATTGACATCCCAGCCGAAGGTGATCTTTTCCCCGCTCGCGAAAGCCGGTGCCTCGATGTAACCCTTGGCCTTCTGCGGAAAATCGTCCGTCACGGCGTATTCATAAGGAGCGATCCGTTCCATCCGGTATTCCTCTCCGTCCATAACAAAGGTCAGATGATCGAAGTCGGGACGCTCGACTCGCACCTTGTAACGCTGCTGCGTCTCCCCGAAGCGGATGTTGCGACCCGTAATCACCACGGTGGCCTCGCCGTCGGGGATCTCCTTGTAGAAGGGAACCGAAAGCGTATCGCGATAAATACCGTCGCTCTTCACCCGCAGCGACGCCGACGCGACGAGATCGTTGTCGAAATAGAGATCGGCATCGAGCGTCGAAAGCGGCAGCGGATCGCTGATGCGGAACTCGTAGGCGATGATGTCACCCATCGAAGCCCGTTCGTCGAAGGCGATCTTCTCCAGAACCGGACCCACATCGGTGGTCTCGAATTCGGGATCCTTGCTGCACGCGGCCAATGCCACGGCCAGAAATCCCCAGGCCATATGTCTCATGAATGTTTTCATCTTGCGCATGTCGTTTGGATGTTATTCGTTTTTGCCCCAGCGGAACGACGCAATGGCATTCCCGGGAATATCGTAGGAGAAGTGACGGAGGCCGTCATTCACGGTCAGTTTCCGGCTGTCGCTGCCCCGGTTGACCGCCACGAAGGCGTAGGACCCGTCGGGATTCTCGAAAGCCATGTACTTCACGTCGGTGATCTCCGTGCCGTTGGTCGCAATGCGGACGGCACCCGGCTTGATGACCTTCGAACAATGGGCCAGATCGTAATACTGGCTGTTGCGGTCGATCGACTCGTAGGAGTAATCCTCCGACGAGATGTCCACCACTCCGAAGCAGGTCTGACAACCGCCCGGACGGTTCGGCGCCCCGTTCTCGTCGAGCATGAAGTTCCACAGCGTGACGCCTTTCCCGCCTCGCTGCATCGTCCCCAGGAAGATGCTCTCGAACTCCCCGAGCGTGTTGTTCGAAAAGTTGTAGCCCCACGAACCGATCGACGCCTCGGTGAAATAGATCTCCTTCTGCGGGTAGAGCGTCGAGATGTTGTCCAGCTCGCTGACGTTGCCCCCGTAGTTGTGCCAGGCCGACCCGGCAATGTACTGCGAAGCCTGCTCGTCGCCGAAAAGCTTCACGACGTAATTCTCCTGACCCGCCACATTGTCATAGTTGTAGTTGTGGTCGTAGCAGAGGATCTTCGTCTTGAGTCCCCGGGCCTGCATCTTCGGGCCGAGGACCTTGATGAAGGCGGCCTGGTCCTCCCACGGCATGTAGAGCGACATCGAGTTGCCCTTGTTCAGCGGCTCGTTCTGCACCGTGATCGCGTAGATCGGGAAGCCCTCGGACTCCATCGTCTCGATCCACATCACGAAATACTCGGCATAATCCTCATAGCAGGCCGGATTCAGGCGTCCGCTCGTCCAGCCGTTGTATTCGCTCTCGCCGTCGATCCCGACCTTCATCCACCGGGGGCACGACCACGGCGTGCCGATGATCTTCACGTCGGGGTTGATCTCCAGAATCTCCTTCAGCGCGGGGAAGACATCCCGACGGTCGTAAGGATGCACGTCGAAGAAGTCGATGCCCTCCTGGTCGCACCACGTGTATTCGCCGAGCGTAAAGTCGCTGCCGCCGATCGAGACGCGCACCATACTGAAACCCAAACCTTTCTCGGGATCGAAGCACTCGCGAAGAATCTTCTCACGGTCACCCGGGGTCATCTTCTGCAGGTTGTAACCCGTCGAACCGGTGATGGCCGGGCCGAACCCCGCGATCTCCTGATAACGCTCCTCGGGACGCAGGCGGATCTCGTAGGGCGACATCGGATCATTCTCGCAATAATCGAGCGGCAGCTGTTTGAAAAGCATTGACTTGTGACCCGTGGTCACGTAGAGTTCCACGTCCGATGCTACCGGGGCCGACGGCCCGCCGGGCTCCGAACCGGCATCGCCCACGGAGTCGTTGTTGCAGCACATGAAGCCCAGCACGGCAAGAAAAAGGGCTCCGGTAAATATATTCAGATGTTTCATGGCATTTGATGATTTGGTGAGCCGGTTCAATAACCGGGATTTTGCGTAAGATTGGAATTGTTGTCGATCTGTGCCGTAGGTACAGGAAGCAGCACCGTCTCCGCCGTCATCGGACGGCGCGTCGGGACGTAGGCGTCATACGAGGGCGAACCCTGCACATTGGCGCCGTCGCACACCTCGGCAGCCTTGCCGAAACGGACCAGATCGAAGAAACGGTGTCCCTCGAAAGAGAGCTCAAGCCGACGCTCGTGCAGCACCTTGTCGCGCATCTCCTCGGCCGACGCAATGTCCGTCCGTTTGTATTCGGGAAGTTTGGCCCGCTTGCGGATCTTGTTCAGCCAGATCAGGGCTTCGTCGATGTCGTCCTGGAAGGCCAGCGCCTCGGCGTGCAGCAGGTAGATCTCGCCCAGACGCATCAGAATATAGCTCGACGCATTGGTCGGACACTTGTGCATGAAGGCGTAGTTGTTGCTCGGATAGTAGTTGCTCCAGGCACACTCGTCGTAGATGATCGAGGCGTTGTAACGCTCCGTATCCCCTTCGGCCTCGTAGGCGGCGATCAGGTTGCGCGACGGCGTGCACCACTTCGCCCACGTATAGCTGTCGTCCGGATTGTAGGCGTTGCAGTGGAACATCATCCAGACCCAGTTGCCCGAAGTCCGCGTCCAGGTCACCTCGAAAATCGACTCCGACGTGTTGCGCACCGCATCGTTCTCGTCGTAGGACCACATCTCGCCGTAACGCTCCGTAAGTTCGTAGTTCATTTTCTCGACCTCCTCGCAGTACTTCGCCACCAGACTGTAGTCGCGGACCTGAGGCTCCGCATAGACCCGGGCCAGCATCCCGCAGGCAAAGCCCTTGGTCAGGAGAAACTTGTCCGACGGATCCGGATCCGGAGCGTACTCCTTCGCGAATTCAAGGTCCGAAAGAATGCTCTCGAAAACCACGTCCAGCGTCTCTCGCGCCGGATAGTACATCGGATAGACCTCATTGACATTGTCCGAGGTGATGGCCGGCGGAACCTCCTTCACGATCGGAATCTCGCCCCACAGCCGCGACATGTTGTACCACATGAACGCCCGCCAGCACATCGCTTCGGCCTTCCACTGCTTGCGCTCCTCCTCCGTGAGACTCGGATCCTCGATGTCGTCGATGAAGCAGATCACCTGATTGGCCTTGCCGACCTGGTTCATGTAGAAGTTCCAGTCCCGGGCAATGTTCGGGTTGCTGCCGTCCATGGTGTTCGACCCGATCTGCGCGAGTTCCAGTCCGGCCGTGCCGCCGTAGGCGTTGTCCGCCCGCACCTCGGTATAGATCAGATGGTCGGAATAACCGCTCTCCTGAATGTTGCCCCGAATGCCGCTGTACAGGGCATCGAGCTGCGCCTTGATGTCTTCGCGGGTCTTGTATTGTGCGCCGCTGTCGCTGTCCGCATCCGGGTCGCTGTAATTCATCTCGTGATAGCTCATCTCCGGGTACTTGTCCAGCGAGCACGATACGCCTGCGGACAACACCCCCAGCGCCGACAACAGCATGATGTATCTTTTCATGATTCGATGTTTTTGGTTTGGTTAGAAGATCACGTTCAGGCCGAAGACAAAGGTTTTCACATTGGGATAGGTGCCCCAGTCGATACCCATGTTCGTCGCCGAACTGTACTCGCTCATTTCAGGATCGTAGCCCGAATAGTTGGTGAAGGTGAAGAAGTTCTGAAGCGTCACATAAGGCTGGATTTTCGATATGTTCACCTTTTGGAGCTTCGGGGAACGGATGTCGTACGAAAGCGTGATGTTCTTGATCTTGATGTACGAGCCGTCCTCGACCCAGCGCGTGGAGTTGAGAATGTTCGTCGTGGAGCCCGCACGCGGAATGTCGGTAATCTGCCCCGGAATCCGCCACCGCCGCAGCACGTCGGTGATCTGGTTCCCGCCGCCGTTCATGCCCACCATCTCGATCTTCGAGGCGTTGTAGATGTCGTTGCCGTAGGAACCCGTCAGCAGGATGTTCAGGTTCAGCCCCTTCCACGAGAAATTGTTGGTCATGCCGAAGGTAAACTTCGGGTTCGCATTGCCGATGTAGCGTTTATCCTTGTCCGAAGGCTGGTTCGTCGGATTCCCCTCGGCATCCTCATAGAGCATGTCGCCCGTTTCGGGGTCCACACCCAGGGCCTTGTAACCCCAGAACATCGACAGCGGCTGCCCGGACGTCATGCGGACGACGTAATCCTTGACCGACTCGGAAGTCTGCGTATAGTAGTAGACCTGCTGGTGCTGGAGTTTCTCCAGCCGGTTGCGGTTGAGCGAGAGGTTGAAGTCCGTCGACCACTCGAAATCGCGCTTGACGATGTTCCGCGACGAGACGACCACCTCGAAACCCCTGTTCGACATCTCGCCTTCGTTGCGGTAGATCGACGGGTTCGGAGACGGCAGCGGCACGCTCATGAGCATGTCCTTCGTATATTTGTAGTAGGCGTCGAGGCTCACCGTCAGGCGCCCTTTCAGCACCGTGAGGTCGATTCCGACGTTGGTCTGCGTGGTGGTCTCCCAGGTCAGGTCGTCGTTCTTCAAATTGGAACGCGAACCGACAGTCGGCGTGGCATCGACATATTTCGAATCCGTCCAGTCGTAGTAGTTCGTGTTGTACTTCTGGAGGTAGGCATAGTCGTCCAGACCCGTCTGGCCCCATCCGGCGCGGACCTTCAGGTCGTCGAGCCACTCGACATCCCGCAGGAACTCCTCCCCCGAAAGACGCCACGCCGCCGAAAACGACGGAAAATATCCCCAGCGATGCCCGGGAGCCAGTTTCGACGAACCGTCGGCCCGGAAATTCGCCGTTACGAGGTATCTGTCGTCGAAATTGTACGACACGCGGCCCAGGTAGGACATGATCGCCCACTCCGACTTGCTCTGGCTCTGGCCGCGCAGCCCGCCGTTGTTGCCGCCGTTCAGGCCGATGATGACGTTGCCGTAGTCGGACGAGAAGTAGGAGCGGCTCCCCGAAAGCTCCTCCCATACGGAGACCGTTGCCGAAGTGCCCGCCATCACTTCGAGATGGTGGCGGCGGCCGAAGACATTCTGATAGGTAAGGATGTTGTCGTAAACCATCCGCATGTCATCCGACCGCGTGTCCGAAGCCGACCCGTGCGTGGTACGCCCGTGCGACGTCTTGATAGGATCCAGGAACGAGAACGAATGCACCCAGCGGCGGTCCATCGATACGGTCGACTTGAAATTCAGGTTCTTGTGGAACTTCAGCGTGACGTTCCCGCTCAGAATCAGACGGTCGGTCTGGGTCTTGTTGTTCTCCGTACGGGCGAGGTTCTCGGCCGGGGTCGTGATGTTCGCCCCGTAGAACTTCGTCCAGTACCAGTCGGGGTTATCCTCGTCCCACACCTTCGCGTAGGTCGGCGTATTGACTACCGACAAGACCACACCGGCACGGTTCGACCCTGTTCCGGTCGTAATCCCGTTGCCCGCATAACGCGAATAGGTCGTCGAGGCCCCGACGGAAATCCATTTGAAAAGGTCCGACTGAACGCTCGCCTTCACGTTGTAACGCTGGCTGTAGGCCACCGAGAAGATACCCGTCTCCTTGTTGTAGCCGCCGCCGATGTTGTAGCTCGTCCGGTCATTCCCGTTCGACACCGAGAAGTGGTAGTTCTGGTTGACTCCCGTCTGATAGGTCTCGTCGAACCAGTCGGTCTCGTCCTTCAGGTCGGCAGGAAGCCCCTTGACCGCCCCCGTCTCCTCCATCAGTTCACGGTACTGCTGGTAATTGAGCACGTCGTAGGTCTTCGTCACACGCGATATACCGATCATCGAGGAGACCTCGATCCGCGGTTTGCGCGATCCGGCCCCCGTCTTGGTCGTGATGAGGACGACACCGTTCGCGGCCCGCGATCCGTAGATGGCGGCCGAGGAGGCGTCCTTGAGCACCTGGATCGTCTCGATGTCGTTGGGCGACAGGTACTCGATGGCGTAGTTGCCCTCGCCGACCGGAACCCCGTCGACCACATACAAGGGATCGTTCTTCGACGAAATGGACGAGGCGCCGCGCACCCGCACGATCATGCCCGAACCGGGCTGGCCGTTGGGCTGGATGACCTGCACACCCGCAGCCTTGCCCTGGAGCGCCGCCGAGGCCGAAGTGATCGGACGCATATCGAGATCCTCGGTCGAAACGATCGAAACGGCCGTCGTCAGGTCCTTCTGCTTGACCGTTCCGTAACCGATCGCAACCACGGCATCGAGCGAAATGGCGTCCTCTTTCAACGTCACATCCAGCCGGGTCTGCCCCTTGCCGAGCGAAAACTCCTGCGAGGCGTAGCCGATCGACTGGAAAACCAGCACCGGATTCGCACCCCGCAGCGAAAGGGTGTAACTGCCATCCGTATTGGAGGAGGTTCCGTTGGTCGTGCCCTTCTCGATCACGGTGACTCCGACGAGCGGATTTCCGTCCTGATCCCGGACCACGCCCTTCAGGACGGGGGTTTGGGCGTATGCACCGAGTGTCCCGCACAACAGCAGGAGATACACCAGCGCCTTTACCAGCCCCTGACCATACTTTGGGTAAATTCTTGCCATAAGTAAGCTCATTTAATTAATTTTAGGATTCGTTCCGGGTGGAGGGCACCGCGCGTCAGCCGCTCCGCCCGAATCAAAAGTAGCAAAGGCGAATCGCTTCCGAAAACCGATATAACCAGATTGTAAACCGAGCAATTCGACAATACACTATATGTCAGTCAATTACACAACAGAAACCTGACCGGATTTGTAAATTCAAATAAATTAAAAACCCCGTTCAAGGGCACGCCAAGACCTCCTTACGACCATTTGAAGATAGGCAAAATTTCGCGATTCCGAACTTTTTGCGTTATCTTTGTGTAGACCCTAACCTGCTGCCAGATGAAAAAAATCGCTTCCGTTCTCTTTTTTCTGCTCCTCGCGCTGCAACTCGACGCACAGACCCCGGATGAGATCCTGAAGTCGGAGATCGCCAACGTCGATGCCAAACTCAAACGGCGCGACGAATACATCGCACAAAAGGAGGAGCGTCTCCAAACGTTGAAACAGTTGCTGCAGCGGGCCGACATGACCGACCGGCGCCGTTACGACATCAACAAGGAGCTGGCGGCGGAATACCGCCCCTACCAGTTCGATTCGGCCATCGTCTACCAGAACCGCAATATCGAGGTGGCGCGGCGTCTCGGAGACTGGGACCTGCGGAACGAAAGCTATCTGAGCCTGGCCTATCTCTACTGCATTTCGGGTCTCTACTTCGAGGCCCACAACGCACTGGCCCACGAAGTCGACACCACGACCCTGAGCCACAGCCAGCTGGAGAGCTATTACCTCGCCCAACGGAAACTCAACGATGAATTATCGCTGTATTCCCTCGATGACGAAATCCGACAGATGGCCGCACAACGGCAAAATTTCTACCGGCGGAAATTGTTGGAAACAATGGAACCGGGGTCCGACATCCGTTTGGAGTTCGAGGCCGCCGAGGCCATCCAGCAACAGGATTACAACCGGGCGGAGAAGATCGCCCTGATGCGTTTGCAGAACCATACGCCGTCGGACCACGACTACGCCAAAGCCGCCTACCAGCTGGCCCTGATTGCCCGCTTGCAGGGAAATACGCAGAAGATGATGATCTGGCAGGCCCGTTCGGCCTGCACGGACATCGAACTCGCCGTGCGCGACAACATCTCGCTCAACGAACTGGCCCACAACCTGCTCATCCATTACGGCGATGCCGAACGTTCGATGCGCTACATGCGGATTGTCATGGATGACACCCGGTTCTTCAACTCCCGGCTGCGGCCGTGGCAGGACGCCAAAGCCCTGGCCGATATCGAACAGGCCTACAACCAGCACAAAAGTCGGCTGGAACGGCTCAACCGTACCGTCACCTGGCTCGTCATCGCCATGGTCATGATTCTTTCGGGGGTTGTCCTCTATATTACGCGCCAGCGGAACCGGCTGAGTGCCGCCCGGACCGCCCTGCAACAGTCCAATTCGGACCTGCACGTCTCGAACGCCAGACTCGAACAGACGAACGGCAAATTGAAGGAGGTCAACAAGAAACTCATTGATTCGGACCGGGTCAAGGAGGAGTATATCGGGACGTTCCTGATGATCTGCTCTGAACATATCGACCAGATCAACGAGATCCGACGGCACGTCAAACGACAGCTGCGGGACGGAAAGGTCGACGAACTGCGCCGCGAATACAACAG
>CALUNH010000026.1 GCA_944321965.1 uncultured Alistipes sp. | reverse complement strand
ACTCCCGTTAGTGTTCCGGAGGCGGGTTCTGTCGAGCAACCTACTTTATGGTAAAATTTCTCCGGACAGCAGTGGAAACGATAGATTGGCTACATCCATTCATAGATGGTTGATTTCATGTGCGGATCTTCTCAAAACACCATTCTCGCATGTTTTCATTTCGGCCTCTTCACATGAATAAACGAACTGATGGAGAGTTTCCGCCACAAGATACGACAAGACTCCTAATTCCCGCCCCGATGTCCTCCGGAGGCCTGGCATGGCCGACAATCGCGCTTTTTAATCCCTGAAGATCCTCGTAATATTGCAGCAGAGAATCCGCCCGAGATTTTTTGTTTCGGAGATGCTTTTTCGAGAGAGGAATTGTCCTCTGCGAATGCCGGAACTGTACCCGTCGCCTGACGGGAGCGAGCTGTGTTTTTGTCCGACAACCGGCGGTTTGTCCGACAAAAACGCTCGCTCTGCGAGGCGGGCGGTGTTCTCCCAAGTCGAACCCCAAATCTTCTATCGAATGACCTTTCAGCGAAAACACAACCCCCAATCTCAAACTCCGAGTTACAAATACTCGTTCCGTCTCAACGAGGAGCAGGAGATCCGTTTCCGGCAGATGCTTGCTGCCGCCGGATTGGAACACAACCGCAGCCAGTTCATCGTCAAACGACTCTTTGCCGAGCGCTTCGAAGTCATCCGTCGCGATCCTTCAAAGGTGGAATTTCTGACACGCCTCAATGACCTTTACTTCCAGTTTCAGCGTGTCGGGAACAACTATAACCAGGTAGTCAAAGCCATCAACAGCCACTTCTCCAATGTCTCGATTCCGCGCCAGATCGCTGCGTTGGAACAGCATACCCGCGAGTTGAAAGCGTTGAGTATCGAGATTCTGAATCTTACCAAACAGGCCGAAGGATGGTTGCGAATATAAGGACGGGCGCAACCGTCGGCGGCGCTATCCGCTACAACGAGGAGAAGGTCAACCGGGGACAGGCTGAGGTGCTCTGCTGGAATCGGATGCTCGATCCGTTCGATACCGCAGGCCGCATGAGCCACGAGCGGTGCATGGCCAGCTTCGAACCCTTCCTGCTGGCGAACCGACGCACGACCAACACGGTTTTCCATGTCTCGCTGAACCCCTCGCCCGAGGACCGCCTGACCGATGAGCAACTGGGCGAGATTGTGCGCGAATATATGGAGCAAATGGGATATGGCGAACAACCCTACATCGTCTTCAAACACCGGGATATTGCCCGCGAACATCTGCATATCGTGTCGCTTCGTATCGACCGCAATGGTCGGAAACTGCCTCATGACTTCGAGGCCCGACGTTCCGTAGAGATTACGCGAGACCTCGAGCAAAAATACGGGCTACACCCGAGCATCAAGGGCCAGGAGCTGCAGGACCGGGAAGGCTTGCGCAAGGTAGATTATCAGAAGGGCGATGTCAAGCAACAGGTTTCATCCACCGTAAGGTCGTACTTGCGGCATTAACGCTGCGCCTCTTTTGGGGAGTGGCGAACGCTGCTTGAAGCCTTTAATGTCTCGGCCGAGGAGCGAACCGGGACCATCAACGGACGTGATTATGCCGGAATGATTTACGGGGCGCTGACTGATGACGGTTATGGCATCGGGATGCCGTTCAAGTCAAGCCGCATTGGGAAGGATGTCGGATATGAGGCTCTGCAACGCTATTATGAACGGTCGAAAATGGCCTTGAAGGAGCCCGGAGCACTTGATGAGTTGCGGGAAAAGATTGCGGATGGCATGGCGCGGTGTTCAAGCCGGGCGGAGTTCTGCGAGCGATTATACAACAAGGGCGTAGATGCGGTATTCCGCCTCAATGCTGCAGGCCGAATCTACGGCGTAACTTTCATTGACCACGGACAGGGAATTGTGGCCAACGGCTCCCTGCTGGGAAGTAGTTTCTCAGCCAATGCCTTCGAGCAGCAGTTTTATCCAGAAACGGAGATTAGTCAAATGAATTATTTTCCCTTCGGATGTTTGAATTTGATAAATCGAATCGATTTACGTTGCAGAGGCAAAATGACCATATTCGTTTGAATTACTGCCTGGTTTTTATGGACAATTAAAAGTATGAAAACGCATTATTCAGTAGCATATGGATTAACGTTTCGGCATCATCATAATGGAAGTGGTTATCACAATTTATGATTCTTCTTTGTCCGATGCGAAGACATCGGTTTCTCGGAAAATCTTATTTTTCTACACGTGCTCTCGTTTGTCTGGCAGAATATTAGTTTTTGTAGGAAAATGCTAATTCCTTCGAAGCAACTATTATGATTAAAACCGCAATACTCACAGAAAACGATCTGATTTTTTCAGTATTTCGGCTATGATCCGGAACGAAGAACATGCTTCATATCATGGGGAATATTCCACTTGAAGTCCGGGATTGCTGGGCTTAACACTTTCGCGGCAGGCCTTCTTTTATTGTTATTCACTGATGGTTTCGTAAAAAAGAGCGAATTGTTCATATGAACAGAACAATTCGTCTCTTTTTATAGTATTTGGGAAAGACAATGCCCTCTCCTCTCGTTAAGTGTTTAGAACCGGGGTGCTGCAGTGCCCCGTGAAGGGGTTCCGTTATGAACAACGGGCCAGCCGTCCTCCCAGTTCACCCGGTCGAGCATCAGGGTACGGTTTCCGGGCGTATTGACCCAATAGGCGTGATAAAGCATCCAGTCCACGCCATCCCGGTCAGTCATGATTTCGGCGTTGTGTCCCGGGCCCGCGAACTCCCCGCTGCCGGTTAACACTTGCTCGTAATGGTTTGTAAGCATCCCTTCACCCTGCCGGTCTACATAGGGACCGAACAGGTGCTCGGATCGCCCCACAACCACGGTATAGGTACTGCTCATCCCGGAACAACAACTGCCCATCGAGGCAAAAAGATAGTAATAACCCGCTCTTTTGTGGATGCAGGTCGCCTCGAAAGCGGTTCCGGCAACCTGTTGGATGGTCGCCGTCTGCAAGGAAAGCCCGTCATCGGATAGCTCTGCGCCCCAGATGCCGCGGAAACTCCCCCAGAAAAGGTATTTTTTCCCGTTTTCCTCAATGAAGAACGGATCTATCGAATTGAGACAGCCGATTTCCCGGCTGATGAAGAGTTTGCCGTGGTTGATCCACGGCCCCTCGGGAGTCTCGGCCTCCGCAACGCCGATTCCGCAATCTTCGACCCCGCCCCACGAGGACAACGAGTAGTAAAGCAGATAGCGATCTCCCACGTAATGAATGTCCGGAGCCCACACCTCACCGCCTTCGGTAAAGTCCGGACGGGTCGCCTCGGAAAAAACCGTGCCGCACAACGTCCAGTTGACCAGATCCTTCGACTTCATGATCGGCACATTCCGGATGGCTTCCGTTGCATAAAGATAAAACGTGTCTCCGTCGCGGATGACGGTAGGATCCGGGAGTTTCTGCGAGGTGATCGGATTCTTGTAGTACGCAGGATCGTATCGGTCGTCCGACGTTTTGTCGCAGGAGGTCGCCCACATCGACAAGACGACCCAGAAAAACAAACTGATTCGCATGGATTGAAGTATTAGGGTTTATGTCTCTTGAATCGGGTGCAAACCGTCGCTCCGCGGTTCGCAGCGTCCTGCGGAAGTTCCACAACGGCGGAGCGACAGCGCTTTCCGCGCCGCAGGATGACATGCACGCTCCGGGCCGACGGGGAGGAGATGCGGATCCGCTCGCTGCGGGTATCGAACAGGAGAATGGCCGGGGCATCGGTACGGAGTGCGACCTTTCCGTCGACAACCGATCCGGGCTCATGGAATACGGCACAGAGATGATGTCCGGACCGGACCACCTGACACAAGGTGTCATTGCGCAGTACCTGTACAGGGCACTTCTCCGCCAACCGGGCGGTCCGTTTTGCACTCCGCCCCGGGAGCAGCACGTAAGCATACCGGTCGGAACGGTCGTGGCGATGCTCGATCCAGCATTTGAAGATTCGGGCCGAATCCGGACAATCTCGGTAAAACGGGTCGATCGGCTCCCACGTACCGGACTGTCCGAGGGTCGAAAGCCGTAAATCGGGCCCGTCGAGCAGGAGATAACCCCGCTTGTCGTGATGCACCCACCGAACCGTACCCGACGGAAAATTCCGGGCTGTCGGAACCTCCTCCTCGAACCGAGAGACACAGTCGACCGAACCCACCGTGACATCGCCCCGCAGGCGATTCTGTTCCAACGTCGTAAAGAGCGTCCGATGAGTCGGATCCAGGCTGCGGATCCCGCAGCCCAGAGCCACTCCGCAGCGGCCGAAGAAAAAATTCGACTTGAGGGCCCGGAGACTGTCTCGGTTCAGTTCCATCGTCGTACAGAGCATCCCGTCGGCCGCGAGCCCGCCGACCCGGCGGGTGCGGTTCCGCTTCTCCGGAATCGCATCGCTGCTCTTGATCGGAAGGCCGTCATCGTAGGCTGTGGTCCCGGGAATCCGCCGCCAGTCCCAACAGGCAAAGATGTTTTCATATTCCGCACCGTGCTGCATGTTCAACAGGGCCCCGTCAGCCGAAAAGTGCGCCAACAGATTCTCGCGGTTAGTCATTTCAAAGCC
Organism: uncultured Alistipes sp.; assembly: GCA_944321965.1. Lineage (GTDB taxonomy): Bacteria > Bacteroidota > Bacteroidia > Bacteroidales > Rikenellaceae > Alistipes. The sequence goes on along the minus strand of CALUNH010000026.1, from coordinate 24,983 downwards.
GACCGTGCGTTCGGAATGCATACGGACCGAAGCATACCACCGCCCGGTACGATAAATTCCACCATCCGAACGCCAATAATAACGGCTGCCGGTTGCGCCCTCGCGACGTTTTGGACGGAGAATGCGATTGGCCATGCGGGTAAATTCCCGACTTCCGGGGCGTCGCGTCGCAGCCAGATTCCGGGCCGTTACGGCCAACGAAAAAGCCTTTCCCCGCCCGGCATTGGGAAACACCTGACGCCCGCAGAAACTCGGATCCATGATACCGCGCCAGACACTCCGGGCAATCCCTTCGGTCAGCAAATGACGCAAAATCCCGTATGCCGCATCCGAAAAGGCATAAGGCGTTCCCTCCAGCACCCGGAACCAGAATGAAAGGCTTTCGGCATAGGCCAGACCATAGTTCCCGAACTGAAGCTGCGGTCCGTGCTGATGGTACGACCAGTCGGGCTGAATCCCTTCGTCGGTCGTCAGGCATATCTCCGAAGCTATCGTATCCCGGGCCCGGGCCACCAGCTCTTCGTCATCGGTCAGCAGCCCCTTCATGAGGTTGTTGCCCGCAAGCCATACCCGGTTCTGTCCGGTACGGCCGAAAGGCGAACGATCCAGAATGCGCACTCCTCCCGCCATCTCGTCGGGCGAGGCCTCGTCGCCGAGCATCAACAGAACAGTCGCCAGTTTTTTCGGAACGCCGATTTCGTTGTGCCACCAATTGGGACAGCGTGGGTCGAGACGCAGCCAGCAGCCGATTCCCGCGTGCAAGGCTCGGCATAACCGCGGATCGCGGCTATATTCCGAATCGGGTGCCGCCCAGAGCTTAGCAAGGGCCTGAAGCCGGGTAAGATGGAGGGTCGGCTGCCAGCGTCCGCGGGTTTGGTCCGTATAGTCGATATCGCGCCAGCACCCCCGTTCATCCATCAGTCCGAGCAGACGCTCCACCTCCTCTCCGGGAAGGTGCACGGAGGTGTAAAGCTGCAACTGCAGCACGTCGTTGGCCCGCCCGTAATCGGAATACGCGATGAATCGGCGCGCAAGATCATCGTCAGAAGCATACGACAGGGCCGCAACCCGGACAAAAGCCTCCCGCAAGGGACTCAGCGATCCGGCGTAAGCCGCACCGCCCACCACAACGGTCAGACAACTCAGCAGTAGTTTCGTCATGCTTTCCAACATCTTTTCGCTATTCGTAATGCGTCGGATCGCTGTCTTGCCACTCGTTTACACCGTCCCGGATCCGGTTGCGAAAACTCAGCGTATCAATCACCTCGGTATAGGTCCCGTCTCCGTTAGGATAGCGATAGTGCAGGAAGATCTTGCGGTCCTGAAGCAGCTGCGCCCGATTGTAACTGCTGCCCAGATCCTCGACGGCCACCGTCTCCGATGTAACCGAGATCCGGTCCCGATCAAGCGTCAGCCGCAACGAACCGCTTTTGCTGCCGTTTCCGATATAATCGGTAACCACGGCGTCCGGAGCCACCGTCGTGAGCGTATAGACGGCATGGGTACCCTCCTCGCTGGGAATGGTCGTAGGATACACCTTCAGGTCCGATACCTGACCCGACGGATCGACCGTAAAACTCCGTCCCCCATGATAATAGTGACCGAAAAGCATGTTTTCATAACGCACGGCGATCACCTCGAAGGATTTGGACAACAAGACCGTATCGGCATCGGCGCTCGTGATGCGATATCCAATGGCGTAATAGGGTTCGTGGCTCATCTCCGGATCGGACAACAAGGCCACGGAGTCGGCCTTCAGGATGGCGGTTCCCGTATGACGGCCCCGTGCAATGGTCATCTTCAGGTCGGCATCGACCGAGTAGTACTCCCGCGGCAGGGGCGTGAACGCCCGGATCGGGCTGGCCTTTATCGCCTCCGAGACATAGGACTGGCTGATCCCCGAGGCCGAAACGGCGCCGCTCATGGCCTGCCAGGCCGTAAATGGGGAGGTCCCGTCGTAATAGGGTGCAAGGTTGCCCGTCACCAGGTTATCGTCGAAAGTGTAGTAAACCGACCGGTCCCGGTCATTCGAAAGTACACCGCCCAACACCGATCCGATCTCGAACGACATGCCTTCGCCAACGATGAAGGATCGCAGGTCATACTGATAGGCAATATAGACTCCGCTGTAGTCGTAGTCCTTGACATAGTCGTCGTAGCAGCCGGTCAGCGCAGCCAGGCCAGACAATAGAATGAATTTCAGTTTTTTCATATCGCACGATTGTATTTATTCCCAGTTGGACCAGCCTTCGTTCTGAAGCATGTTCTTCATCGTGGTCTTTTCCGTATAGGGGATGGGGAGCCATTGCGAAGCATAGGAGCGTTTCTCCACCTCGGAGCGGGAGATCTGTGTCGCCGTGATCACGGGTTTGCTCACCGAACCGTTCAGCGGTGCGGCACTCGTCGCCCAGCGGCGCAGGTCGTAGAAACGCTGCCCCTCGAAACACAGTTCGATGCGCCGCTCGTTGCGGATCAACGCCTCGAACGCCTCCTTGCCAGCAGCCGCACACTCATCCAGATAGGGGTCGGTTTCCGCTCCGACACCGGGTGTTCCGTCACTCATCGCACGGCTGCGCAAAAAGCCCAGCGCCTGTTTCGCGGTGTATCCGTGCAATTCGGCGGTCGGCCCCGAAACGCGGTTGGCCGCCTCGGCAAAGGCCAGACACATGTGCGTCCAACGGATGAAAAAGATGGATTTGGGCATGGTCTGGATGGCATCGTCATTGCCGTTCCATCCCGCATAGAGATATTTGCGGATGTAATAGTTGGTCATTGAATTGTTGATTCCACCCGCTTCGTCCGCCCCGCCGACCGACATGTCAAACTCGTACATCACCTCGTCGTTCGAAGGGCGCCGAACCTCGGCACCGTGGCAATAAACGGCTTGGTAAAGGCGCGGATCCCGGTTCGCATACGGATTGCGCGAATCGTAATTCCCCAGTTCGTGATCTATCGGGTAACCGTTGGCCATCGGAAACGCATCAACCAGCTCCTGAGTCGGCCCCAAGGATCCGGTCCCGAGGAAGCCGCCGGGATAGAAGAGTTTTTCCAGCGTACTGCCCTTTACGTAATCGGACGACCAGATAATCTCGGGGCTGTTGGGATCGGTCCAGGCAAAACCCGCGGCAGGATCGAATCCGTAAGCGCCGTCCTGTTCGAGTTTGAAATCCATCACCTCGGCCGCATATTGTGCAGCCTTCTCCCAACGAGTCAGGTCATTTTCCGGATTAAAGGCCGGAGAAGCCCATTGCAAATAGACCAGAGCCTTCAGTGCTTTGACTGCCACGCCGTCGAAACGATGCCAGCGGATCGCACCTTCCAGATTCGTATTGGTCGCAAGCCAGTCCCGGTTGGCTTCTGGAAGGTATTCGAGAGCTCGGTCGCAATCCTCAAGGATCTGGGCCACGCACTCGTCATAGGTTGCACGCTCGAAATCATCGGGATCGGCCTCGAATACATCGACTGGCCGGGTGACGATCGGGAATCCCAGCAGCCGTCCGTCGGTGGCCCGACCGCCCCACTTGCGCAGCAGGTCGTACTGCCACCACGCCCTCAACGCATAGGCGTCACCCTGAAGATTACGCTGCAGAAGTCGGTTCTGTTCGTCGTTGATCAGATAACGGGTGTTGAGTCCCAGGTCATTCTCCAGGAAACGGTTCACATACATGATTCCCTGGTAGTCCCGGGCCCAGTAGGTGGCGAAGGGATCGCTCGCAGGCGTCCCCGCCCCGAGTGCGAACCGCCGCATCGCATGGGTCTGGGAGGTGATGACCAGATCATCCGTAGCACCGTCGAGGTAGAGGAACTCCGCCTTCGTATAGGAGGTGGGCAGCAGATCGTAGCTCTTCTCGACGAATCCCCGGATCATGGAGGGGTATTCGCCGAGATTCCGGTCGGTATAGTGCCCGTTGGGCAGCGGATCGAGGAAGTCCGAACATCCGGACAGCATCCATGCGGCGATCAGCACAAGCCATATTTTCTTCATGACACTCAAAGTTTAGAAAGTGAGTTTGAATCCGGCGGTAAAGGTCCGGTAAAGCGGATATTCGGTAACCCCGGCGTCTATGTTCTCGGGATCGACATCCTGGATCCCGCTGATGGTCCAGAGGTTGGCGCCACGCAGGAAAATGCGCAGCCCCCGGAAGGCCGAGGTACTGCGGAACCGGCAATCGTAACCCAGTTCGATGTTCTGGATCTTGAAATAACCGCCGTCGCGCAGCCAGAAGGTCGATTTCTGGAAGTTGTTGTTCGACTTGACATAGGACAACCGCGGGTAATCGCCGCCGATGTTGTCCCGGACGAAGGCCGAATAGTTGTCCGTCCCCCAGCCGTTCCAGTACCAGTCGTTGGTCAACGGCGTATCGAACCCGGCCCGGCCCGTCCCGACGACCGTCAGGTCGAAATGCCGGTAACGGATATTGAGGCTTACGGAGTAGTTCACTTTGGGCATGGTGTTCCCGATGACCCGGGTGTCGTTGCTGTCGACGATTCCGTCGCCGTTCAGATCGGCATACTTCAGGTCCCCGACCTGAACCGCCTCATCGAAGAGCTGACGGGGCCAGGCGTCGATCTCCTGCTGACTCGCAAACTTGCCCAGACAGACATATCCGCGATAGGAACCGACATCGGATCCCGTGACCCGCTGGTAGTCATACACGACACGCTCATTGTACTTCAGATATTTGCCCCGAAGGGTCGAGACACTCCCTCCGATCGTATAATCGACCCGGCCGATCCGGTCGGACCAATAGAGCGAGGCTTCCCAACCCCGATAGCGGATATCGTTGTAGTTTTCGTAGGTCCCCACACCGTCCATTCCCCAGATGTCCGGAAGTACGGAACTCATGTTGGTAATGATCCCGTCTCGCTTGATGCTGAAATAGTTGAGCTCGACGGAGAGCCTCCGCCGCAACAGCATGGCGTCGAATCCGACGGTCAGTTCCCGCCGTTTCTCCCAACTCAGATCGGGATTGCCCAGCCGCGAGATGGTATTGACGTAGGACTGGTATCGGTTCGTGGAGCCCAACCACTGGTAATTCGTCGTATAGGGGCCGAAATTGATCCCCTTGCTTTTCGTGTAATAGTCTTCGTAGAGGCCCTGTGTTCCGAAGGAGTCGTATCCCAGAACCCCGGCCTGCGCCCGGACCTTCAGGAAATCCAGCCATCGGCAGTCGGCCAGAAAAGACTCCTCGGAGAGAACCCAGCCGACCCCGAACGACGGGAACACGGCGTAGCGTTTCCCGGGCCGGAACATCGAAGAACCGGCATAGTTGACCACCGCCTGGAAAAGATACTTCTCCCGGAAGGCATAGTCGACGGAGACGACCAGAGACTGCTGACGCTCCCGGAAGGTATTCCCCGAGCGTTCGATACTCTCCAGGTAGAAAACGGCCGCCGCTCCGACCCGATGGTCGTCCTCATGGTAGTCGTAACTCAGTTTCTCGTGCAGGAACAATCCCTGATGGGTCCATTTCCCCATGATAGACTTGCCCGAGACCTGCGTTCCCTCATGCGAGGTCTTGATCATCGAGCCGTCGGTCGGATCGTAAATGACCGCCGTATAGTCTGGATTCTTTCCAATGCGGGTCATATTGAAGACGTCGAGACCCACATACGAGCGGAATTTCAATCCCTTGAGCAATGCGTGCAGATCGTAGGTCAGCGAAGCGGTCACCGTCCCCGACCGTCCCTTCTCGGTGAAAAAACCGTTTTCGGTAAGAGCCGCGTAAGGATTCGTTACGTAGTTCTGGCTGACGCCGTAAACGGTGTTCCCGGTAGTCTCGTCCCGGGAGACGATCAGCGGAAACTCGACAGCCGGAGTACGGACCGCATCAGCAAAGGCCTTGTCAAACTCACAGACGGAAGCCGATCCGCTGTTTCCGTAACGCGGTGAGCGTCGGAAACTCAACCCTCCGGCAAATCCGAAATCGATCGCCAGATCGTGCGTAATGGCCGCATTCAGCCGGGAACGAACCGTCAGCCGGTTGAAATCTGCCGTACTGCCCGCCTTGAAAATGTCGCCCTCTCCAGCATATCCCAGATAGGCGCTGTACGAAAGCCGTTCGGAACCGCCGTCGAATGCGACGTTCGCCTTGTAATAGGGTTTCGTATCCTTGAACATCATCCTGCGGTAATCGACATTGGGGGTCGTAAGGCTGTTCGGATCCCGGAGCATGAACCCTTCGATCGCCGAATTGGTGTAGGTCGGCTTGTATCCGCTGTTGATACGGGCCTGGTTCTGAAGACGGGCATACTCGACGCCGTTCACCCATTCGGGCCAGCGGTCCACAACGCTCACGCCGCTTTCGAATCCGACCCGGATCCTGCGGCCAGCAGGCAACCCGCGGTGGGTGGTGATGTGGATCACCCCGCCGGCCGACCGCGACCCGAAGAGCGCCTTGTCGGCAATGTCCCGTACGAACGTCATGGACTCGATCTCCTCCGGATCGAGCTGCAGCTGCGAGAGGTAAACCGGCATTCCGTCGACGATGAACTGCGGTGTAAGCCCGCGGCTGGAGATCGATCCGCGGAGCCCCTCCTCGGCATAGTGGAGTCCCGGCATTCCGCTGCGTTCGGTGACGGTCAATCCGTTCACAATGCCCGTAAACGAGTTCCGGAGATCCGTCGAGGGATATTTCTCCAGATCCTCCTCGTAATAGGTCGAAGCACTGCCCGTCGAAAGCCTTTTTTCGAGACTCCGGGCATAGGGCAGTTCCAGCATCCGATCGATGTGCAGCGACCGTTGCACCCGAAGCGCCGAATCCGTCACGATCCCGGATTCATCCGCCCGGCCGTTGCCGCTCTTCGGATCCGAGGATCGCGGGGCTCCCTGAAGTGTCGCCACGACAAACATCGTCAGAATGCCTGTCAGATATGTTGTACAGTTGTTCTTCATGGTTCTCGGACTGTATGATTCTACCAAATTTCGTTGTTGACAAAGTTTTTCATCTTGTTGGCCTCCTCGGTCGGGAACGGAATGTAGTACATGGCGTCTTTCCACGCTGCCTGGCGGTTCGACGGCAAAGCCCTGCGCGTATAGATACGGCCCCTGGGATACTGCTCCGAGACCTCCGTCTTTTCGACATACATGCCCATCAGCGTCGCAGTCATCTTCTGCGGCGCAATCTTCCAGCGGCGGATGTCATGATAATAGTGGTGCCCTTCGAACGCGAGTTCCACACAACGTTCATTGCGGATCCGCTCCCGAAACGCTGCGGCATCCCCCGTGAAGCGCTCCTGCACGTCCGGCATCCCGACCCGACGGCGGATCGTATTGACCGCTTCCAGGGCCGTCAACGGACATCCCCCGGCCGTACCCCGGGGCCCCATCGCCTCATTGACCGCCTCGGCATAGTTCAGATAAAGTTCGGCCAGCCGCACCAGCGGATCGGTATGGTGCGTCCTGGATGCAGCACCCGAACCGTAACCGCCGTTCCACCACTTGTTGCAGTAGTATCCCGTATTCGAATAACCGGTCGACTTGCTGTCCATCGAACCCCAGACAATCCCAAACTGCCGCGACTGATCGTTGATCTTCGTCATCGGATAAGAGCCTGTCGAGGGATCGTAATAGATATTGATCCCCGTCGGACACATCGAGACGACACTCCCGTCGTGCACGACCGTCATGTCCAGACGCGGGTCCCGGTTCGCGTAGGGATCCTGTTCATTGTAATGTCCCGCCGCAATCGCTTCAGCCCGTTCGGTTTCGGTCGTCAGGGGATCCCCGTAAACGGTCTCGAAGAGATCGACACAGTTCTGAGTCGGGCAATCGCCGCTGGATTTCGAGAAATTGGCCTGCGGATAGGCGAAAATCGCCGACCAGACGTCCGTCTGATAATAGCTTCCCGCCCCGTAATTCCATGCCCAAATGTGTTCATTGGTATAGGGTGTCCCCCAGAAATTGCTGGTCCACTCATCCCCTGGAACCAGATCGTAACCGTACTGGAAAGCGATCTGAAGGGCTTCGCCACAAGCTTCGGCCGCCCGGCTCCAATCCTCCTCTCCGTAAAGGTTGTTCAGAGGGCTAGCGGCATAGAGCAGGCAACGGGCCTTGAGCGCCTTGGCGGCCACTCCGTTCGGATAGGGCATGTCGGAACTCTCCAAATGACCTTCCGATCCGGGAACGGCATCCCTGCGGACCTTCCCGGCTGCAACGAAACAGTCGTAGGCCCGGTCGAAATCCTCGGCACACCGGGCATAAGTTTCCCAGGCGGTCAGGCGGCTCATATCCCACTCGTCATCCTCACCGAGTGCCTTGTCCAGATAGGGCATCCCGCCGAAAATCCGGCACAGCGTGAAATGGGCGTATGCCCGGACGAAATAGGCCTGACCCAACAGGTCGTCCCGGTCCGCCTGTTTGACCTGCTGCACGCGGTCGATGTTCTCGATACACTTGTTGCATACGCGGATGATCCGGAACATGGAGTAGGAGATGGCCCGTCCGGCAGTCGAGGTAGTGAACTCCGCCGCATTCTCGCCCATCGTCCCCGATTTGATCTGCTGGCTCCGCAGCAGACGTCCGGCATCGCTCAGATCGGTGAACTGGTACCAGGTATAGCGTCGGGCATTCATGTCGAGATAGAGCGGATAGCTGCAATGGATACCCGTCGGCGTCACGTAGATGTTGTAGTAATAGGACTTGAAATTGTCCCATACGGTGAAGACCTGATTTTCGTCCAGGCCCATCTCGGGATCCACATCCAGATATTTGCAACCCGTATTCCCCACGGCGAGGGCCAACAGCAAGGATACAATCGTCTTTTTCATGGCTTTTTCTTTAGAATCCGATTTTCACACCCAGTTTCACACTGGTCATCATAGGGTAAAACCCGGTTGTGAAGGTTGTACTTTTGGGGTCGCCTTCGATCAGATCGGAGAGCGTCAGCACGTTGGTGGCAGTGAGGTAGAGACTCAGGTTCCGGAACCCGGCACGCTGCAACAACCGTTTGGAGTGGAACGTGTAGCCCAGATAGAGCTCCTTGAGCGCAACATAGTCTGCTTTCCGCCACGTCCGGCCTTCGAGCATCATGGTAGTTCCCGCTCCGTTCGTTCCGGCCCACGAGTACATGGGATGCCCGGACGAACCGCCAAAAACGAGCGTCGCATGGTTCGCTCCCGGATTGGTCGGGCTCCAATAGTCCAGTTGGGACTGTGAAAGCCGGTAGTCGGCCTTGGTGAACTCGATCTCCCAACTGTTGTTGTAATTGACGTATTTGCCGAAATCCGCAATCCAGAGCATGTTGAACTCCAGTCCCTTGTACTCGAAACCGCCCCGGAACGAGCAACTCAGCGGCGGATACTGGCTACCCGCGATGGCGTGCAGATCCTGCGCATTCAACGTCCCGTCGGCCGCATAGTCCAGATACTTGTAGGAGCCGACATTGACATAGAGCCAGTTGTCGGAATAGGCCGGATAGTTGTGAATGTCGTCGACATTCTCGTAATAGCCTCCGTCGACGACACTCATGCCGTTGGTCTGCCCCTGGAAGGCCTTCCCGGCAACCTTCTGGTATTCGGGAGCATAGGGCGAATCCTCATAGTTGGTGATCCGGTTTTCGTTAAGCGAAAGCAGGGCTGTGAAGTGGTATCCGAATCCACCCTTCGTCCGGTCATTCCACCCCAGCTCGATGTCGAGTCCGTGTTTTTTCATGCTGCCGCGGTTCACCTCCTTGTAATCGGTGCCCACGAGCATCGTGACGTTGGGCGCCACCAACATATTGGTACGCCGTTCGTCGAAGAGATCCAGATTCAACGTCAACCGGTTCTCCAACCAACCCATTTCGATTCCGAGGTCCCGTTTGCGTGCCTCCTCCCACTGGGCATCCATGTTGGCACTCTTGTCCTCGAAAATATTCCCGTCGCTGTCGCTGATATAACTCGTGTAGTAAAGCCAGCGTTCGGAAGCGCTGTCGCTGCCGACCAATCCGTCGGAATAGCGGATCTTGAATTTCGTCCACCAGGGCATCGCCCGTTTCCAAAAACCTTCCTGCGAGGGGACCCAGCCAATCGCCACCGAAGGGAAGAATCCATAACGGTGCCGGGGTGAGAACTGCTCCGATCCGGTATACCCGATGTTACACTCAAAGAGGTATTTATGCCGATAGTCATAAGTGATGCGACCGACAAGCCCCTGTGTCCGGTAAGGAAAATCCACAACCTTAATGTTCTCGCGCTGGTTGAAAAGCGCCAGTGCCGTCACGGTATGGTCTCCGAAGGTACGGTTGTAGTTCAGCGCCCCTTCCCAGTAGAACGTCGTATAATAGTTGTCCTCCATGACTCCGGTCGTAATGGCATAGGGGTCCTTTTCATATACATAATCGCTGAGCGTAGAGAGGACCCAGGGATTCCCCTCCCCGGAATCGTAGGCATCCCAGTCAATATAGTACATGGGATTGGCACTAGTGGCCTGTTGAGAGACCCGGGAATGATAGGTGCTCAGCGATACGTTAACTTTGGCACTTAGTCCTTTGGTTATGAAGTCGAGTTTCTGTTCGAAATTGAGGTCCGTATAGAGTTTGTTGCTCGTTGTCTGCTGGAAATCCCCCGTGCTGAGCGTGGTCTTCGCATTGCCGTAGAAACTGCCCTTCGAACTGGACAAACGCTCTCCGGTGGCGTCAGGATAGTCCGGATCGGGAATCATCTCCAGCACCCAGGAGGGATAACTGGCCGGGAACATCATCGGAGAGGCCGAATACATCATGTTGAAGAGTCCGGAAACACTCGCTCCGGTCGGAGTCTGACGGATTCCCAACACCCCGCCAACCTTGACCGACAAGCGAGTGCTTTTGGTGATGTCGAAATCGAAATTTGACCGATAGTTGATCCGATCGTAGCGGAAATTGGCCGCAGTCCACTCCGAAAAATCCTTGAAGATCGATCCCTCGTGATTATATCCGAGCGAAAGAAAATATTTCACACGCTGCGAACCTCCCGAAATGTTGTAGTTTGCGTTGACGGTCTGGGTGCAAGTCCGCATGGTCAGATCGAACCAGTCGGTATCCGGATAGCGAATCGAATTGACCAGCGACGAAGGATGGGCATATTCGTCGATCTGCCATTGGGGAATCAACGAACTGAAACTCTGTGTGTTTTTCAATGCTACATTCAGCAACTCGGCGGTCGTCGCAGAGCTGATGTGTTCCGGCAGATTCGTGGGGAAATCCAATCCGTAGGAGAGTGAAATGTTCATTTTAGGCTTACCGACGTTTCCGGTTCGAGTGGTGACGATGATAACGCCGTTGGCCCCTTTCGCGCCGAATACGGCCGTTGCCGAGGCATCCTTGAGCACCGAGATCGTCGCCACTTCGTTCGGGTCTATATCCGAAAAACTACGCTCGATACCGTCGACCAGCACCAGAGGGTCGGAACCGTTCCAGCTCGACACGCCCCGGACATAGAGTTTCACATCGTTGTTGCCCGGCTGTCCGCTGGTCTGAATACTCGTCACACCCGAGAGCTTGCCGGTGATAGCATCGGTGATATTGGCGGTACCCGAATTGACGAGTTCGTCGTTGCCGACTTGTGAAATAGCCCCCAGGACACTCTCCTTCTTCTGCACACCATATCCGATGACGACAATGTCCTCGACCTGCTGGGACTGTTCGGTAAGCGTCACGGTGAGGGGTTTCCCGTCGTTCACGGCGATTTTCCGGGGTTCATAGCCCAGAAAGGAGATTTCGAGCAGCGCTCCCCGGGCGACATCCAGGCGGAATTGCCCCTGTGCGTCAGTCACGGTTCCCGCCGTCGAGCCCTGGACCGTGACGGTCGCCCCCGCGACGGCAAAACCGTCGGAATCGACGACCCGGCCCTCGATCCGGAACATCGGACTCGGAGCCACCGGATTTTTGGCTTCGCTACCGCTCGCCATGAGAGTCAGCAAGGCCATGCACAGCATATACAGACTCCCGGCCGATAGAATGGTAAATCGTTTTTTCATATTGGGTTCGTTGTTTGGATTGCGACGGGCCCGACTGCCGACGGCTTCTCTCCCCTGACGGGATTTGGCCGTCGGCAGTCCGTGCGGCGGTGCGTCACTTGATTTGCCAGATTGAAATCGCTCTCTCCTCCGGAGACGTATTACCACGTCCATACCCACTCAGGAAGATCCATCCGCTATATATACCGTCAGTACGCTCATTTCTGGAAGATTCGCTGACGTGTGTGGCATCAGAACACCGGATTCGGAACCATAAACTGCCATTATCGATTGAAACAGGAATCGTGGCCGTTTCATTAATGTCGATGTATTTGTATGGAGACTTGAAATCTGCCGACGCATTGGGCATGGCATAGGTCGCATCGAAGAACATATTATTCGTATTTTGCCCGTTTTTTCCTAACCACGGCAGAGACGAGATGCTGGTCGGGGTCCAAACCCCGTCGCCGGTCGACCATTCGACGATCCAGAATCGCGGCATCTTCGCCGAATTCATCGCCACGGAATAACGGATATTCACCACCGAATTGGCCGCCATGTCGGTCACGGGAACATAGATCAACAAATGATCATCCACCCAGATATTGCCAAAACTGTAAGCCGTTCCGTCATTGCTAATCTTAAATCTCGCCGTATAGGCCTCATCGGTATTGTCCGTCTCATTGACCTGCATCCAAGCAGCCGTAGCTGTGGTTCCCTCCGGTAGGTCGGCATCCAGACGGCCTGTGTTCTCGAAATTCGGATTGTAGGTCTTCCAAGGGACTGTATCGTCCATCGTCCACTGTGCGAGAAGCCGCTTGTTGGCCTCCTGCGTAACGGTAATCGTTACATCCGCAATAGCGTTGTCGAAAACATGCAGAGTCAGTGTTCCGGTTCTCGGTTCGTAGATTTCGTTGTTCGGAGCCGAGAGCCGGACCTCTACGGGAAGCAGACTGCTCTGGCCCGAGGTCGGTTCGACAGTCAGCCAGTCGAGTCCCTCCTGCCGAATTTCCCATCGGCGATTGCACTGGATAAAGAACGATTGAGGGGCTTCCGGAGTATTGGAGAAGGTGATCAAGTTGTCCGTAATTCCTGTAATCAAGAGCAGGGGAGTCGGATCAACAGCCTCTTGCATGACGGTTACGACAAGCGGTTCTTCCAAACCTTCAGCCGTAAAAGTGACCGTACCCGTGCGGGCATCCCTTTCGTTGGGAAGAGGTGTTACGAAAATCTCCGTCTCTTGTTTGCGTTCTCCGGAAAGCGGAGTGACTTCGGCCCAGTCGTCGAGACCTTCGGTCCGGGCCGTCCAGGCAACGTTGCTGTAGATCGTGAATCCGACCGGTGCGGCATCGGTATATCCGAAATGAAGTGTGTTGCCGCCATCCAGCCCGGAACGGACTGTGATTTCGGGAACGATTGGGAAGGCATCTTGGGTTACGGTCACCTTCTTCGAGTAGGCCCCGGCATAGAGCGTGAAAGTCCCGGACCGTTCCAGATCGTCGTTGGCGACTGGACAGAGAGTGACGGTTGCCGGGCTCTTTGAGCTGCCGTTCATGGGCGACACATCGAGCCAGTCGAGGTTGTCCTTGGCGATCGACCAGGTTTTGTTCGCCGAGATCCGGAATGACACCGGCTCCAATGCATCATAGGAGAATCGGATCGTCTCCTCCAGATCGGTGATCTCGACCCGATCGGCAGCTTCGACGGCCGGATCGTTTGAACACGCGGACAGGACGACTCCGCAACCGGAGAACAACAGCAATCCTGCAAATAGGGTTTTAAGGGTTGTCATGGGTTTATGGTAGTTGGTTCGGTTATTCAAAGATACCAAGGTATGCCGGGATCTTTGTTCATACCCGTCTCTCTTTTTTGTCCAGGAATCGCATCCGTTCCACAGACGGGATTCCGGACTGAATTACATCTTCACGATCTCCGAGGCCGCAAGCAGGAAGGCTCCGACTCCATATCCTTCGGTCTGATCCGGCTTGGTAATGCGGGGCCGGGCACCCACGGGCTGTACGTATTCCATGCGGCCGTCCTCCCGGACATGGGAGCACAAGGCCTTCCAGGCCCGTTTCACTGCCTTGCGATAGACCGAGCCCTTCAGAATTCCGTGATTGACACCCCAGGCAAGGCCATAGGTAAAGAAGGCCGAGCCGCTGTTTTCCGGAGTCGGATAGACCTCGGGATCGAGCAGGCTGGGGCGCCACGAACCGTTTTCATCCTGACAGGCAAGGATGGCTTCGGTCATTTCGAGATAGAGCCGCCGATAAAAATCATACGAAGGATCGCTTTCCGGTACGGTTTCCAGTAAAATGGCCAGACCGGCATAAACCCAACCGTTGCCCCGACTCCAAAAGACCTTCCGTCCGTTGGGTTCGCGCATATCCATGAAGCTTGCATCACGGTAAAAAAGTTTCTCTTCGGGATCATAAAGTTTCCCGGTCGTGGCGTAGAACTCCGCATTCATGAATTGCAGATACTTGGGGTCATTTGTGATTTTAGACAACTGCGCATAGACCGGAGGCGCCATGAAAAGAGCATCGCACCAACTCCAGCGTTTTTGCCCATCTTTAGCCTTAATGTGGAGTTTTGTTTTAGCTGGATAGTCTACCACCGTATCGGCCCGCTCCTTCACCGGTGCGAGCATGGCGGGATCGCGATACTTTTCGTACAGTAGCAGGTAGGCCTGCCCGACACAGATGTCGTCAGCATGATACGGGCGGGTATCCATGCTCCAGCCTGTCCTACGACCGATCTTCAAGACAAAATCTTCACAGGGTTGATAACCCGAGGTCTGAGCCCAAACTACCATGCCGCGATAGAGCGCACCGTTGACCCAATTCTGATCGCGCCGTTTCCCCGATTTTGAAGTTATGTATTTTCCGAAATTGTCGATCTGCCACTGAGCTACCCGATTGGCGATTTCCGTATCGGCTTTTCGGCCCGCTACTGAAACATGAGGAATTCCCGAAAAGAGGATGCCAAAAGCCAGAGTTGCAAGAAGTTTTCTGAACATGATTGAAAATTTTAAGATTTTAGTATTGATTGATTCAGTCGAGAGGTCTCCCGTCAATTACAGGTTCCGGTTTCTGCCATTCGTGCTCCATGGTATAAGGCATCCGGAATACGTCGCCGCGATCGTTGCAGAAATAGAGATACGAAATGCTGAGGCGTTCGGGATTGCCGTCGGCCCAGAAAGCGTAGAAATCCGGATGTGCATGGAGCGGACGCCGGGCATAAGAGTGATTTCGCAGACTGTTGTGCGTCAGCTGTCGGACGAGTTTCCAGCTTTTCCCTCGATTGTGGCTGCGCCACATCTCCATCTCGCCGCCGGTTCCCCAGTATTGCGGGCCGACAGCCGTCGGAGCAATCACCGTCCAGACATTTTTGTCGTCGATCCAGATACTTCCACTGTCATAGCAATGTGTCGAAGTCGTCAGATCGTTGAAAATCCACTCCCGTCCATTCCAATGCGCCGTCTGCCACTGTCGGATACCCCCGTTAGGTCCTGTCAAGTAATTGTCACTCGTAAGATAAAGGATGACGGGATATCCGTCGGTCCCGAAATTGATATCCTTAATGTAGCAGTTCCGATGCTCGGACTGAAAATCCCGGACCAGGGAGACGTCGTGCCATCGGCTGACGGGCAACGTCACCGGATAGCCGTCAACCGTCGTCCAGGTTTTGCCCCAATCCTTCGATTCGATGTAATAGATATTCGTCCGGGTATCGCAATTGCCGTTGATATGCCGGTTGAAACAGCACATCAGCTTATCACCGCAAAGCGTGGAGAACTGATAATGCCCTGACTTGGTCTCCCCGGGCTCCATGATCGATGCCAGCGGCCGATAGTCGGTCCACTCGACCCCGTCTTGGCTTGTTTGGAAAAAGAGGCGGCGTTTACCGTCGTAGCGGGTGAAAAAGAGGAAAAAACCGCGTTCTGGATGGTAATGGATCTGTGGATAGGCCATGATGCTTTCGTTGATTCGGTCGAAAGCCGAAATGTCGTAGGGTTTCCGGCTGCGGTAACGGATTCCCGGACGGGTATTTCCGCGTCCGGCCACGAAGATCCAGACATACCCTTCGCGGTCGATCTGGATGGTGGGATCGTCGTGCGGATCGTGAACCTTGTCCACGCCCTTGTCGCAGACAACTACTGGACGGCGAAGCATTCCGGTCTTATGGTCATAACACCCGACCATGCAGAGCAGGTATTTACGGCCTGTTTCGGGGGTCCCCCCATAGGCGAAGAAGGTCTTGTCTGCCTGCGGCGAATAGATTGCCACCGGGATGTGCTTCATGGTATAGGTGCCCAGGCCGCCAGAATATTTGTCTCCAAATCCCGAACGGGCCTGTCCAATCGTATACCAGATTCCGCGATACCCTTTGGCCTGCTGCCCCGCAAGAGATTGGGAATAGAGCGCCTCCGAGCTCCCCATCGCCAGCACACATGCTGCGGTAATCAGAAATTTCTTCATGGTTGAGATTTTCGGTTGTTGTACAGCAAAAGTATTCCCGGTAGCGCGAAGTCTCCGTCACGAGGGTCTTAAAAATGTGTCCAAAAATCTCAAAAGCCCGTTTTTTACGCACGTGTGGCATACTCTTTTGGCGAGACGCCGAAATGCTGCTTGAAACAACGAGAAAAATGGGATTGGGAGCTGAATCCCACCAGATCAGCAATTTCGTTAAGCCGGAACTCCCGACTGCGAACCATCTCGGCTGCGCGGTTCAATCGGTAAATTAGGATAAACTGATTAGGCGTAACCCCCGTCAGCGACTTGATCTTCCGGAAGAAACTGGCCCGGCTCATGCACATTTCGGTACAGAGCGTATGGATGTTGAGCGTACAGTCGGAGATATTCTCATCGATCATGCGCCCCAGTTTGTCGAGAAAGGCCCGGTCCGACGAAGAGAGATGGATTCCGTTTCCAAATTCGTCGCCAGGGGAGTCCGCTGCCCGCGTATCGGTGAGAGGTTTGCCGGACTGCGACAGGATCATCTCCCGGATCCGTTTCTGGGAAGTGAGCAGATTGTCCACCACGGTCTGAAGCAGCCGGGGATTGAACGGCTTGGTAATGTAGACGTTCGCACCCTCCTGATAACCGGTGATCTTGTCTTGGTCGGAACTTTTGGCCGTCAGCATGATGACCGGAATGTGGCTCAGGACGAAATCGCTCTTGATCCGACGGCACAGTTCGTAACCGTCCATTTTCGACATCAGGACATCCGTAATTACAACATCGGGCATTTCGGCCTGGATCAGATCGAATCCGTCGAGACCATTCCCGGTCGTAAATACCCGATATTGAGGGGTGAAGATCATTTTGCAGTAGTGCCTCAACTGCGGATTATCCTCGACGATCACCAGTTTGGGGCAGGATTCCTCCGCCTCCTCCCGTTTCGGGAGGTCTTCCTCGGGATCGAGATCGGAATAGAGAGCTACGGCTGCCGAGGTCATTCCGTCAATGAATTCGGTCGCAATCGCAGGCTCGGCCGAGAGATCATAAAGCGACTCGTCCACGGGGATGGCGAACGTAAAACGCATTCCGCTCGAAGGTCGGATTTCGGCGGCGATGCTCCCCTTGTGGACCCGCAACAGTTGTTTGACGTAATGAAGTCCGATTCCCGAACCGACAGCGCTCCGTTCGCTTTGGGAGAGACGCCGGTAGCGATCGAAGATGCAGTCGATATCCTGTTGGCTCATGCCGATTCCGTCGTCGCAAACGCTGACGACCAGATACTGCGAGGCGGGAAGAGCTTCCGACAGCGACTCCGGGATTTCGGAGCAAAGACTCAGCAAGACCTCCACATGGCCCTCCTCCGGCGTATATTTCAAGGCATTGGACAGCAGGTTGGAGAGGATTTTCCCAAATTTGTCGAGATCGATTGCAACGACGAAACGGTCCGAAGGAGTGCTTTCCAAGCGCAACGAGATCCGTTTCTCGTCGGCATAACAGGCAAAACTGTCCAGCAGGCGGCGGACATAGGGCAGAATATCCTGACGACAGACCGAAAGGGGCAGTGTATCGTTTTCGATACGGCTCAGGTTGAGGGTCTGATCCACCAGGTCGAGCAGTTTCTGGATGTTGTAGTTGATCAGGGCGATCAGCTCCCGCATCCGGTTTTTGTCGGTCACCTCGGGCAGGATGTTGACCGGGCCGTAGATGAGTGTCAGCGGCGTACGCAGTTCATGCGAAATATTCGTGAAGAAATTGATCTTCAGGTTGGTCAGTTCCTTTTCGTGTTCGAGTTCCGTGCGGGCCAGGTGCAGTTCCATCTTCTGGAGTTTCCGCCGGAGATAAAAACGATTGGCAAACCAAGCGCCTCCTCCCACGGCCAGGATATAGAAGAGAAAGGCATACCAGGTGAGCAGCGGAGAGGGCCGGATAATGATCTCCAGACGCCGGGGTTCGGCATTCCAGAATCCGTCGGGGTTCCGGGCCGTCAGTTCAAAGAGGTAACGCCCGGCCGGCA
Organism: uncultured Alistipes sp.; assembly: GCA_944321965.1. Taxonomy (GTDB): domain Bacteria; phylum Bacteroidota; class Bacteroidia; order Bacteroidales; family Rikenellaceae; genus Alistipes. The sequence continues at coordinate 6,589 of CALUNH010000026.1, read as the reverse complement.
GATGGGCATAACTGGCATTGCGGAGATTGTCTACATATTTCCACTCGCTGTCGACATTGCGCCCACAGAGACGATAGGCAAAACTGATCTTCTCCGGCGAAAGGAAGGCTACAGCTTCGTAGGCGATATCGATATTGCGCTGCTTGTGGTTGAGGACGATGCGCTCGGTATCATTGAGCGCTCGGGTCAGAATTCCGTTTTCCGAAGGCGTCTGGGCGACGCTGTTGATACGGATCTCCTGAAATATGAGTTGTACGGGTCGTTTCGAGATTTGCGAGAGGATCCGCTGCGGAGAGAACTGCGCCAGTCCCAGATTTCCGCCGAAATAGAGGGTCGAGGGCGTGGCGAGGACACAATGCGGACAGAATTGCTGGGTCTGCAACCGGTCGGACTGGAAATAGTTGATGACGTGATCGGCCCCGGCCGTCAGAAGTGAAAGCCCGTAGGAGGTACTCACCCACAAATTCCCGCTGGCATCCTGAGCCAGGTCGGAGATTTCGTTGCTGGCCAGCCCCTTGCCGAGCGTATAGGAGGAAAAGAGACCGGTGGAATCGCAATGCAGCAGGCCGTTCGACCGGGTTCCGATCCAGAGCGAACGGTCGTTCCCCGGTAAAAGACACGACGGATTCCGCAGTCCTCGGACCACGAGGCTGTCGGAGGATTCGAAGCAGCGGCGCGTGCGGAGACGGCGCGTGTCGACTTCAAAGATCCCCGCTCCGGAGACGGCGGCGAGCAAGGTCGTGTCGTCGAGATGCACGACATCCTGGACATCACGGTCTGAAAAGAGCCGCATGGTCGAGTCCGAGTGATTCCACACGACCAGTCCGTTGCGCGTCGCCGCCCACATTCTCCCGTCGGAATCCTCACAGAAACGGTTAACGGCCAATCTCTCCGGCAGCAATTCATGCCCGGTGATCCGGGTCAGACGAGTGTCACAGACGACGATCCGGTCTGCCAGATTGATCCACAGCCGCTGATCGGAAGTGGCATAAAGCGCTTCGATTCCATTGCTGGCGATCTGGCGCATGAACGCACAGTTCGCAATGCTGTACCATTGAGCAACCGGATTCCGACTGTTGTAGGCCAACAATCCCTTGTAGCGGCTGCCAACCCACAACGTACCATCCTGCCGGAGCGTAATGGCATTAATATACTTCCCCTGGGTAAGTTTGGCCAGGCGGCCTCTAACCGTAAAATTTTTCCGATGAGCATGTCTTACAGAGTAGCCACGGTCGCCCGTTCCGATCCAGACGTTCCCCTCCATATCGCTGAAACCGCACCGGAAATCGCTCGTATAGCTGAGTTGGAAACGGTTGACAATGTTGTATTCAGCATCTCCGTTCGACGTATTGAACGTGTGGATATTATCGCCCCGGGTTCCGATATGGACCGTTCCGGAACGGTCCGAAAAGAGCATACTCACGCAATAGTCGGAGACGTATCTTAGAAACCTGAGCAAGGCCGGATCGTCGGCAGGCTTCCCCGAAACGGGGTCGAGAACAAAAATACCCTGTTCCATCCCGAACCAGATACGCCCTTTCCGGTCGTGACAACTGCTGTAAAAAGCGGTTTTGTGCGAAAGAACAAGACTGTCGCACACGGCTAGATTAGGGCCGTAACGCAGCATGGAGGCGGGATTTCCGGAACGTGCGCCCCAAAAATCGCCGTTCCCGTCGGCTTCGAGCACATCGGGACAGTGTTGTGCATCCCACGCCTGATGAATTACCGACGCCTCGGCCGTATCGAGAAGCACCATGCCTCCGGGGCCGTAACAGAGAACCCGGGACCCGGAAGCGGCGATTCCATGCAGGCCTTTTCGGCATAGGACATGTCTGAAACAGTCGTGCATAGAGTCATAAGTGGAGATTCCGCTGTCGGAGACGATCCATAAAACCCCGTCGGGAGCCGTATGAAGCGCATGGATCCGGTTGTCGGGCAGCGACGAAGGGTTATCCGGCTCATTCTGATAGTAGTAATAGATCTGCCCGTTATAGCGACAAAGACCGTTTCCCGTGGCAATCCACACATAACCGATGGAGTCCTGAGCAAAAGCATTGATTGTCAGATTGGGCAGGTGTCGAATGAACTGCGGACCCGCTTTCGTTCCGAGAGGGGACAGGGCAAAATACCAGCACAAAAGGACGATCGGAAGAGGGATAAAACGAGGTCTTTTCATTCGGGGACGAAGTTGGAAAAGGAGGAAGTCTTATGAACAAATATAACGAAAATCCGATGAAACGGAGCCGTCCAAGCCCGGATTCCGGAGAAAAACGGTGGATTTGCCGGGAACCCCGAATGGGATTTTCCCGGCAAACGCCAATTCACACCCAACTTTTGAGCTTTAGGGCACTGGGGTGAAAACGGTCCGGAAAGAGACACTCGCTCCGGCCGGAACGGTTGCCTCGAAGCCCACAATGCTGACGGTTGGGAGCGGAGTCTCGTAAGCGGTCGACGGTTCGTCGGGGAAGCTCGCGTAGGTGATCCCGACCCCGGCTTCGGCCGTAATGCGCATGATCCGCCCGTTGGAGGCCGTCAAGGTGATCCCGTCCTCCTCGACCGTCGGCGTGGTCTCCGTAACCAGCGTCCAGCGGATTCGGGCCTCCTTGTCCGGGCGGGCAATAATCTCGTCGAGGATCACCAGATCGCGACTGTCGACGATCTTTCCGGTGCGTTGCACCGCGGCAGCTTCCCCGGCAAATACCGGCGTAAGATCCAAAACCGCCCCCTGCTCCGTTTCGGAGTCAATGGCCGACACCACGGTCGCAAAGCCCTCTACATTGTGTTTGGCATCGTTGATTGTCAGTGTATTGTGCTGTTTGTTGTTCAACCGGAAGACATCCCATCTGAGTGAATTCTGGGAACTGTCCCACGTAGGCCCGTTCCCGATATTGATTTCAAGTTTCGTATAGTCTTCGCTGCCAAGGTCCATGGCCCACCGCACGTTATAGGCATCGTAGACGAATGTTCCGGCATCCATGTGTCCGTGGCTTGTGGCCGCTTTTCCGCCCTTCAGTCCCAGGAACTTGTCTTCCGAGCCCCAGGTCCAGGCAGTACGGACCAGTGCGACCGGAGTCTTTCCGTTTCCCGTCCAAACCTTGTCGGCCGGTGCCGGAACCGTTTCGGGATTCAGCCGGCTAGCGAACGGCATCACCATCGGAAGTAGCCGTTTCTCGGCACACGAACTACGGTGCGGCTGCATCCTAAGCATGTAAAGCTCGTAAAACAGCAGCGAAGGATCCTTGAGTTTGTCGGCGAAATACCACATCGGGAGTTCGGCATAGGCCGACGGCCCATTGTCCGAATAGTTGAAGCAGCCGTTTGTCCCGACCATGTGGAGCATGTAGTTGCCGGTCCGGGAGAATCCGGGCGAGGCGCTCAGACCGTTGTCTGTCCCGACTGCACTCTCCAGAAGGGCCACCATCAGGCATTCGAAGGTCGTACCGTATCCCCAATAGCTGTACCCTTCGGGATAATTCCCATCCGGGGCATACATGTCCAAAAGGATGCTGAGGTTCGAATCGATACTCTTCTCGATCAATGCAGCGGCCCGGGCCGGGCAGACCTCGTAGATGGCCAAAGCACCGCAGATCATGCCGCAGTTGCAGACTTGGTTCCAGTTGCTCCCCGACTCATAGAAATTGAGGTTCCAAATCCCGTTTTCTGCGGGAGAAAAGGCGTATTCCTGCAGGGCGCGTTCGATATTGGCCCGGGTTTCGGGTTTCAGATCCCCGTAAAGCCAGTCATATCCCAACCCCACAGCTACGGAAAGTTCGGCCACATCGAGGAAATGACGTCTTGCATTCCAACTCTCGAATCCGCAAACCGTATTCAGATCATGCTCGGCATGTTCCAAATACTTCGAATCCCCGGTCACGCGATAGGCGTACGCACAGGAAAAAATTCGCAGAAGAGCCTCTCGTGCAACAGTCAGGATACGTTTCCCCGAAGCATCGAGTTGAAAAGCGAGGTCTGCAGAGGCCATTCCCCATGCATCGGCCACCACCATACACTCAGTATGCATCCGCGCCAGCAGCGACTCCGGATCGGCAGTTGCCAGTTGGGCCTTCAAGGTTTCGAAACCCGCAGCGTCCATCAACAACCGAGGGTGATTCTGCGCCGTAAGATTCCGGTTGTCCAGACGTCCGAAATAACTTGTGCCATACAGGAATCGAATACCCCGGCGCACAACATAGATCCCGTACTCTCCAGCGACCAGATTGCCGGGAAGAGCGACCGTCAAACCATCGTCCGTCCGTTCGGTCGACAAGGTATAGGTATTGTGCGAGACACCGGTGTCGATGAACTGAACGACATCCCCGGATTCGAAGCCCTTGCCCGGGAGGTCAAGTTGCGTAAGCGTATAACAATCGTAAAATGCCTTCAACGGAGCAATGTTGGTGATGGCGAATCCATCATCGGACGATGCGACATTATCGTCCGCACAGGCCGAAAGGAACGAGCCGATGAGTCCTCCGGCCAACAGGAGTCTCACACAGCGAAAGAAGAGATTTGTTTTTGAGGAGCTGTTCATCATGTCGGATTTGGTTGGTTTCGGATACAAAGAAAGCGGAATTTCGGGGTTGTCTTTTGTTTGCGCGTCTCAAAAGTTTGCGTTTTTGGCGCATGGTAAGGTCTCGCCGCAGGGCCTGGTTTCCCCGGGAGAAAAGAACCCGGACACATCGGGAGATCACAAGCGTCGACCGCGGAGAAAAGCACGATCTCGGAATTTCAAGCCCCCTGAAAGATACGGAAGGGACAATTCGGGAGACGGGACGTACAAACGTATCAGCCAAAAATCACTACCTTTACCTTTGGAGATTCGGATGTCCAAAGTATTTCTTCGGCAGCAACGATCTCCAACAAACTTAATTTCCCCAAAAGATGATACGCAAACTTCTTGGAGTATTACTCGCATTGATTCCGATCAGCATGGCCGCGCAACAACAGGATTCGATACGCATCCTGTGGATCGGCAACAGTTTCACCTATTTCAACGACCTTCCCGGGATGGTCCGGGAGATTGCGGCCTCGCAGGGGGTAAAGCTCTCCTGTACTCGTTTCCTGAAGGGCGGAGAGCGATTTTCGGGCCATTTGAAAAACCCGGAACTGATCCGGGCGTTGATCTCGGGCCACTGGGACTATATCGTACTGCAGGAGCAGAGCACGGCCCCGGCCATGTCGACACGCCAGGTCATTCAGAAAGTCTATCCGGCAGCGCATGCACTGGATAGCCTGGCCCATGTCGGTTCTCCCGAAGCCAAAGTAGTTTTCTATATGACGTGGGGGCATAAATTCGGGAACCGGAAACCGGTAGCAAACTATCCTCTGGCCAACGACTATGAACATATGCAGGAACGCCTGAAGACCAGCTATCTTGAAATGGCATACGACAACGACGCCTGGTGTGCGCCCGTAGGGATGGCTTGGCAACAGGTGCGCCGGGAACGACCCGAGTGCGAACTCTACCGTTCCGACAACTACCATCCGGCGGTTCCGGGGAGCTATCTGGCGGCAAATGTCATCTTCACGACGCTATTCCGGAAGCCTTATCGGACGGAATTTACAGCCGATCTGCCAACCTCACTGGCAGAGTACCTTCAGCAAATCGCACAACAGACCGTTCTTGATAATTTCGTCTTGCTCAATATCCGTTAAACCAGCTCTCCTCGTTTCAGCCCGATAACCGGGGCGATAGCTCTACGCTGAAAACAGACAATCCTCCCGTATGTCTTATCGTGCTGGTGGATTGTTCTTTGTTGAATAATGTTGATTTTCAGCATTGTTTATTTTTATGAACAATCCGAGATGGGCGTCTGTTTCTTGATGAAATAGATGTTTGCCTTACATTGGAAGACCTGCGACAGAGAAATGTTCGTCTTCATGGCGGAGATGTCTTGGGTGTGCAGGATCCCATCGAAGGAGGTGTACATCAGTTGCTCATTTTCTACGTTGTAGAAGTTTCATGAGGATGTTGTCCTTGTTCGTGATATAGTGGCGCTCGAATCTTCTTAACTGTCACAGTTTTTCAACCATATAGGTTTGCAATTGTGGTACCTTGAATATGACGTGGATGTAGACGCAGACGTTAGGAGTCCACGATCTGTTAGCTGCCCAAGATGACCCTGCCTCGTCGAGTTTACGGATGCACTGGAGAATGGCTGCGTCTGAGATACCCATATATGCGGATTATTTTCGTAAAGATAATGATGTCTCGGGTTTGTTAACACCGATGTGATTTATAGAAATTTGTTTGTGAAGGTTGTAGTGTTCGGTAATGCTGTAGCCGTTCTGTTGGGTATTCTCTGACTAATAGTACCGTATCGTCTTTTGGACCAATACACAGCCCTGTTTACTAAGCGGTATGTTGGGCTTGGATATCCTTAAACAACGCCCACGCGGGTATGTTGAGCGTGGATAAGAAATTTTACTGAGTTTGTTTTCATTGAATCGGATATTATTTCCTAACTGAAAGCCAAAGATGAAAAGCGAACAGATTTGCCATTGGAAGTTTAATTTCATTACTGTCCCGTAAAAGTGGATAAATAGTTCTTTGAAATTATTGAAATATAGTCAATTACACGGTTTTTTG
>CALUNH010000025.1 GCA_944321965.1 uncultured Alistipes sp. | reverse complement strand
TGCTCGACCAGGACAACACCGCGCTGTCGAGAAAGGTCGTCCAGATGATCGACGAAACCCCCACGGCGCTGGTCGCATACGGCATCCAGGACATGGCCGAGGGCGAACGGCTCATGCGCGAAGGAAAGGTCATGGCCATCGTCCTCGTCCCGCCCTTCTTCGAGAAATCGATCCTGAGCAACACCCAGACCCATCTGGAAAACTACGTCTCCGGAACCAACATTACGGTCAACGGACTCCTCTCGAAGGATATTCAGACCGCCGTGACGACCTTCTCGGCCGGCATCCAGCTGCAGCTGCTCATGAAGCAGGGACTCACCGAAACCCAGGCCATGGCCCAGCTGATGCCCGTGCGCTTCGACAAGCACGTCCTCTTCAACCCCCACATCAACTACGGCTACTACCTCGCCCCGAGCTTCATGCCCATGATGCTGATGATCTTCGTCGTCATGACCACCATCTTCGCCATCGGCACCGAACTCAAGAACGCAACGGCCCGGGACTGGCTCCAAACCGGAGGGGATTCGATCTGGGCGGCCCTCATCGGCAAGGTCCTGCCCATCACCGCCGTGATGTTCCTCATCTCGCTCGTCATGCTGGTCATCAACTTCAAGGTCGTCGGGACTCCCCTGAACGGAAGCCTGGCCGTCATCCTCGTCGGAACGCTGCTCTTCATCCTGAGCTACCAGTCGATCTCGGTGCTGATCGTCTCGCTGCTGGCCAATCTGCGGCTTTCACTCTCGATCGGCGGCGGATACTCCGTGCTGGCCTTCACCTTCTCGGGCCTCACCTTCCCGATCATGGCCATGTGGGAACCCATGCAGTGGGTGAGCTGCATCTTCCCGTTCACCTTCTACACCGACCTGTTCGTCGACCAGATGCTCCGCGGAACCCCCTGGGTCTACTCCCTGCCCGACCTCTGCTGGATGTCGCTGTTCATTGTCTTACCGCTGCTCTGTCTGCCCCGTCTGAAACGGGTCGCTACGGAGGAAAAATTCTGGGGGAGATTGTGATATGAACCGTTTTTCCAGACAAATAGCCTCCTACTGGAGGCAGACAGGTGCCGTCATCCGCAACGAACTGCACACGATCTTCACCGACAAGGGCGTCATGCTCGTGCTGATCTTCGCCCTGCTGATCTACACCACGGTCTATTCGCTGGCGTACGGTTCGCAGGTCCTGCGCAACGTCCCGCTCGGTGTGGTTGACGAGTGCCGCACCCCCACGAGCCGTGCGCTGATCGATGCCTTCAACGCCGGGCCCAACGTCTATACGGCCTATACCCCCACCTCCATGGAGGAGGCCAAGGAGCTCTTCCATGCCCGCAAGATCTACGGCGTGGTTTACATCCCGGCCGACTACGAACGATGCCTCCTCGGCGGTTCGCAGGCCGATGTGGCCGTCTACTGCGACGCCAGCTACTTCCTGATGTACCGCCAGGCATTCCAGGAGCTCGTCACCGCCATCGGGAAAACGGGCGCCATGGTCCAGTTCCAGCGGCTGATCGCCAAGGGGGCCAACATCCCCCAGGCCCAGGCCACCACACAACCCGTCATCTACGAGTCGCACAACCTCTTCAACCCCTACCTCGGATACGGGACTTTCGTCATGCCCGCCATCATCATGGTCATCATCCAGCAGACAATGCTCATCGGAATCGGCATGGTCGGCGGTACGTGGCGCGAATTCGGGCTCTACCACAAACTCTGCCCCCCGGGCCGCCGCCGCATGTCCACACTCCCGATCGTCGCGGGACGCTCGCTGGTCTATGCCCTGATCTACGCCGTGACCTGCGCCTATGTCCTCGGGGTACACTACCGGCTGTTCCACTTCCCGATGAACGGGGATCCCTGGACCGTCGGACTCTTCATGACGGTCTACATGGCGGCCTGCATCGCCCTCGGAATCGCCGTCTCGACGCTCTTCCGCTACCGCGAGAATTCGCTCCTGCTCCTGCTTTGGACCTCGATCCCCGTATTGATGCTCAGCGGCGTGTCGTATCCCCGCGAAGGAATTCCCGACTGGCTCTACAACCTCGGGCAGCTCCTGCCCAGCAGCCACGGCGTCAACGGCTTCATCCGCATTCAGACCATGGGGGCATCGACCGCCGAGGTGTTCCGGGAAATCAAATGGCTCGTGATCCTCTCGGTCGTTTACGGAGGACTGGCCTGCATCGGTACCCATCAGGTGATCCGCCGGGAGCTGCGGATGAGACAAGCGCAGAAAAACACCGGAATCCGGAACCTCGAATGATGAAGGAGGGGCTATGATAAAAATGCCGGGGCTCCCGTTCGGGAACCAACGAAAAACAGCCGGGTTTGCAGCCCGGCTGTTTTTGTGTCGATTAATGGAAATGCCCCATCGGAGGAGGTCCTCCGGGCCCCGGACGCCGACGCGGCGTATCCATTCCTTCGTAGTCGCGGATATTCTGCGAACCCTTCTTGCCGAAACGCCGCAGGTTGTAGGTGAACTGAACCATGAAATAACGTCCGATTACGCTGTTCGTGGCATTCTGCGTCCAGCCCGATCCCGTCGTGCGGGCAAAGGCCGTATTCTGATTGAAGAGGTCGTTCACGCCGACCATGATCTCGCCCCGCTGGTTGCGGAAAACCTTCTTGCCCAGCCAGGCGTTGCACAACAGGTAATCCTCCTCGTAGTCGTTCGTAAAGCCCAGGTACTGCGTGTAGGAGGCACTCGCCGTCAGCGTGAAGCCCAGCGGGAAGACCAGTTTCAGATTGCCCTGCGCCGTATGGTTGAAGTAACGGTTCTTCACGTTCGACGCTCCCAGCGAGTTGGTGGCCTCGTTGTAGGTGCCGTTCCACGAGAGCGTGAAGTCGACATTCTCCGAAATGTTGCTGCCCAGTACGGCCCGGAAGTCGTAGCCCAGATTCTCCGAATCGTTCCGCTCGCCGCCCGTGATGCTGCCGTCGGCATTCACCACTCCGCCCAACATGCTCGGCGTCGTGGTATAGGTCACGCCCGCCATGATGTTGAAGTTCGACTTCAGGAACCCGATCGGAAGTCCGTAGCTCAGGTGCGTGCGCAACTGCCAGTAACCGTCGAGGTTCGTCGTCGTCGAGTAGTAGTTCGGGGTGTAGAGCTTGTCGTCGATCTGGATATTGATCGGATTCGAGCTTGTGCTCTGCACCAGATGCGTCGCCGTATAGTCCTGCGTCGTCCGCGCCGAGAACATCCACATGAAGGTCCGGCCCTTCTCGACGTTCGAATTCACGTAGTGGAAATTCAGCCGGTGCGAGTAGGTGGGGCGCAGGTTCGGATTTCCGTGGGTGATGTTCTGCGCATCCGACACGTCGAAGACGCTTTGCAGTTCGGTCACCGTCGGGCTGTCGGTGTACGAGGAGACGAAGAGCCGCAGCGAATTCTCGCGGTTGATGTTCAACTCGCCCATCATGAAGTAGGTCACGTTGTTGTACGAATGCGAGATCTCCTCGGCCGTGCCCCGCACGACCTCGCCGTCGAGCGTCGAACGCTGGTAATAGACGTTGGCGATGAAGCGGCTGCGGTCCTTCGCATAGCGGAAGCCCGGGCCGACGCTCTGCGTCAGGTAGCCGCTCCGGTAGGAGTTCGACAGCTGCGGGTCGGGGGCCAGCCCGGCGATCGCGAAGTCGTCGGCCGTGACGTAGGACTTCTTGTCGCGCTCCTGCGAATTGTACGACATGCGGTACTGGAGGCTCATCTGGGCATATTTGGCCACCGGCTCGGTGTAGGTGAAGTTTCCGCGCACGCTGTACGACGACGACGGTGCCATGTTGCGCAGGTAGCGGCGCGTCAGATAGGCCGCGGGATCCCACGTGAAGGGAATTTCACCCTCGGCACCCGCCAGCACCTCGGGGCGATCCTCCGAGCTGGACTGGATATTCGACCACGAATCCGAGTTGTTCGTATTGTCCTGATAGCTGCCCGACCCGTCGATGGTGATCGTGCGGCCGTCCTTTCCCAGTTTGGCCCGGTAGACGGCACTTCCCCCGGCATTGTAACCGTAGCGCAGTCCGTCGCTGTAGTTGTCCGTATAGCTGTATCCGCTGCCTCCGTCTTCCGGGGCGCCGAACTGCCAGCCGGTGGTCGTGCTCACCGGGTCGTTCGACTGGTAGCTGAAGCGCGGACGGATCATCAGGTTCTGGTTCTCCGAGATCTTCCACTCCAGGCGGGCGTTGAAACGGTGGTTGTAGCCCTTCGTGTCGGAGTAGCCGCGCGTCATCAGCGTATCGGGCACCATCGGCGATTCGTACCACTTGTCGGTCGTCGAACGGTTCCGCGTGTCGGTATTGTTGAAGAAGTAGCTGCCCTGGAACGACACCTGGTCACGCTTGCCCCACGTGTCGGAGTAGTTCACGCCGAGGGCGTTGACCGTGGCCACACCGCTCTGCGGACGCATCATGTACTGGCCCACGCCGCCCCGGCGTCCGCCACCGCCGCCCGAGACGCCCAGGATGTCCTCGAACGAGAAGTTCTGCTGGTTGACGTTGTTGAACAGCCCGATGAACGAAACACGGCTGTCGCCCGAGAAGATGTTGGCATTGCCGCCCGCCAGGTACTTGAACTTGTCTTCGGTGGTCGTCTCGGCATCGTAACCGAATCCGGCGTAGAGCTTTCCGAACTGTCCCTGGCGCATTCCGGGTTTGGTGACGATATTGAGGGCCTTGTACCCTTCGCCGTCGTCCATACCCGAGAACTCCGCGGCATCGGAGAGCTTGTTGTAGACCTCCACGCGGTCGACAGCCTCGGCCGGCAGCGACTTGATCGCCGTGGTGACGTCCTCGCCGAAGAACTCCTTGCCGTCGACGAAGACCTTCTTGATCTCCTCGCCCTGGGTCTCAACCACGCCGTCCGTCACGGTAATACCCGGCATCTTCTTCAGCAGCCCCTCCACGTCGGCATCGTTCGTCACCTTGAATGCCCCGGCGTTGTAGCTCACCGTATCGCCCTTCTGCGACGTCCGCATGGCCTTCACCTCCTTGACCACCGTTTCGATCTGTACGCCGGGCTTGAGTTTCAGCGTCCCGAGGTTCAGGCGCGGGGTCGAGAGCCGGAAGGTCGTATCGAGGTTGTTGTAGCCGATAAACGACACCGTAAGGGCATATTCGCCGTAGGCCAGCGAGGAGATCGACGCCGCGCCCCTGTAGCCCGACGCAAAACCCTGTTTCTTCTCCGGAGCGCTGGTCGGAGCCACGGTCAGCACCGCTCCCACGACACTGTTTCCGGTCTCCGCATCGACGATCGTGGCCGTCACGCTGCCCTTCTGGGCAAACGCCGCCACGGCAAACAGAGACAGCAGGGTAGACAATAGCAACTGTTTCATCTTTTTTGTTTGGTAAATAGCAAGGCAACTCTGTCATTCAAGGTCTTCAGGGCCGCGCGGCGGCGCTCCGCAGGCAGCGGTCCGGATACGGACCGACCCTCCCGGCGCTCCGCGCACAGGCCTTTCAGGCCCGCAAATTTACTTTTTTTTAGCCGTCGTTCGACCGAAAATCCGGTGAATCGACAAAAAAAGGGCGTCAGTCGACCGGACCGACACCCCTCCGGCAGCTTCCGGCTGCGGATTTCAGCATTCCCCTATTTCTTGCGCGGGCAATCCTTGCGCGGGCAATCCTTCGGGCAGTCGCCATGTTTCGGGCCCTTCTTGCCCTTCATGTGGTGGGGAGCCTTGCCCTGCTGGCCCGGACGCGGGCCCTGCATCTGCGACCACTCCATGAACTGCTCGGTCGTGAGGATCGACTTCATCTTGTCGGCCTCGGCCTTGCGGGCTTCACGCATCTTCTCGCGCATGGCCTGCATCTGCTTGACCTGGGCCAGATTCACCTCATAGACCTGTTTGGCCTGTTCTTCGGAGAGGTTCAGACGCTCGGTCATGCGGTCGGTCTGGCGCTGGGCGATCTGCTCGGCCGTGGGAGGCGTCTTGGGCTGAGCCTGCGGTTTGCTCTCCTGAGCGAAAAGGGTCGTCGTAGCCATCAGGCAAAGGGCCGTTACGGCCGCAAAAATCTGCTTTTTCATAACCTTTACTTTTTACAGTTGGACTTTTTTCGGTTGGATCCGGTGTGTCGGCTTCCGCGTCCGACACCCTCCGGAGTTCTGTTGCAAAGGTAGGGCCAAACTCCGGAATCGGTGTCGGCAACCGGGTCAAACGCCCGAAGCCGACGGTCAACCGACTACTCCCCGGGGCGAACCGACCGCAGCCACGCCTTGAATTCCGGCACCCGGGCCTTCGAAATGATGATCCGCTCGGGGGTCTCGACCGTCAGGTGCAGCGCCAGACGGCTCCCGAACCAGACGACGATCTCCTTCACGGCCTGCCGGGCCACGATGAACTGACGGTTGGCCCGGAAGAAGTCCGACTCGGGCAGAAGCGACTGAAGCGCTTCGAGCGTCCGGTCCAGCGGATAGACCGTGCCGTCGTAGTCGCAGGCCGTGACACGCTCGTTCGAGGTGTAGCAGTAGGCGATCCGCTCCCGCTGCAGCGGGATGATCCGGTCGCGCACGTGAACCAGGAAGACCTCCTCGCGGTCACGGTGCTCCGTGGCCAGCGTGCGGACCCGCGAACCGTAGCTGCGGCGCTCCGCGGAGGTCAGACGCCGCAGTTTGGCCAGCGCCCGTTCGACATCCGCCTCGTTGAGCGGCTTGAGCAGGTAGTCGATGCTGTTGACCTTGAAGGCTTCGAGCGCATAGCGGTCGTAGGCCGTGGTGAAGATCACCGGCGCGGTGATCTCCACGGCGTCGAAGATGCGGAACGAATCGCCGTCGGCCAGGTGGATATCCATGAAGAGCAGATCCGGCTGCGGATTCGCACGCAGCCAGTCGATGCTCTCCGCCACGCTCTCCAGCGTCGCCACGATCTCCACTTCCGGGGCCGTCTGCCGCAGAATGGCCGCCAGGTTCCGCGCAGCGGCGGTCTCGTCTTCGATAATCAGCGCTTTCATCATGCTTTCACTTCGGGATTCTGCAGCGGCATCCGCACCCGGAACGTCTTCCCGTCGTCGAGGATCTCGATCCGGCGCCCCGTAATCAGCTGCCAGCGGTTGCCGAGGTTTTCCAGCCCGATTCCCGTCGAGGGTTCGGGCTCCAGTTTCGGGATCTTCGGATTCGAGACCTCCAGCCAGCCGCCGTCGGTGCGGATCGAAATGTGGAACGGATTGCTGCGCGTGATCGTGTTGTGCTTCACGGCATTGCCGATCAGCGGCTGCAGCGACAGCGCCGGAAGCCGCCACGACAGGTACTTCGCCTCGACGTCGATGTCGAAGAAGAGCTTGTCGGCATACCGGATCTTGAAGAGGTAGCTGTACGCCTCGACGAACTTCAACTCCTCTTCGAGGGTCATGAGCGTCGTCTGCCCGTTCTGGATGATGTAACGGAACGTGTAGGAGAGTTGGTCGATGTAGGTGAGGGCCTTGTCGTCCTGGCGCTCCCGCACGAGCATCGCCAGCGAATTGAGCGAATTGAAGAAGAAGTGGGGGTTGATCTGCCCGACGAGCATGTTGTAGCGTGTCGTGAGGTTCTCGTTCTTGAGACGCTCGTTCTCGACGACCACGGCCTGGCGCTGCGACAGCAGCACGTAGATCCGCCCGTAGAGCATCGACACCACGACGGCGAACGAACACTTCAGCAGCAGCATGTAGTCGAACATCCGGCCGCTCATGCAGTTGAGCAGGATACGCCCCGAGTGCCATTCGGTGACGGGCGCCACGCAGTAGAGCCCCGCGGCGGCCACGCAGCACCACAAACAGCGCCGCAGGTAGAGCGACATCGAATAGTTGCGCCGCACGGAGGTGAGGATCGAGAGCATGACGAACGACACGACCAGGTAGTAGAACAACTGCAGGAAGAGTTCCGTACTGCGTGAGGGGCGGTTGTAGAGCGTACTGTAATCGAATTCGCTGCCGTTGCGCGTCAACACCTTCTGCATCATCGGGTGGGCGCCGGGACGCCGCGGCGGGGCCAGTTCGGCCACGATCCGGTCTCCCGGGGCCAGATGCAGGCGGTTCATCCGCTGTGCCGGGACATAAACGCTGTCGCCGTTTTCGTAGACCAGGTATCCGTAGCCGTCGGGATGCACGGCGAGACGGGCTTCATCCTGCCGGACCCGGGCCCTTCTGGGCTGGTTCTGCTGCTGGGCGCTCTCGTTGTTCAGGTCCACGAGCATCAGCAGTACGTAGGAAAAGTTCACCACCAGACTGATCGCCACGGCAACCAGCAGGTTCAGCACCACATCGGCGTATTTCGATTGCAGTTTCATGGTCGTTTTTCGGTATTTCGGCCCGGCCCGTCCGCGGATTTTTCCGGAGAGCGGGGCAGCCGCGGGTATCTTCGGATTCCGCCGGAGAGCGGGGTGGTCACAAGCTCCCGCAAACTTCATCGGAAAGCAGGGCTGTTGCGGGCCCCCGCAGGCTTCGCCGGAGAGCGGGGCAGCCGGGTGTCAGCACCCCGGAGCGGAGACGGCAGTTACGCTTCCTCCCCGTACCACGAGGCGTAAAGCATGTAGTCGTGGGCCGTGCGGCGGACGATTTCGTCGCGCTGTTCGGGGGTGATCTCCTTGACCTTGCGGGCCGGGACCCCGGCGTAGACCGAATTGGGCTCCAGCTGTGCGTTCGACAGCACCAGCGCATTGGCCGCAATGATGCACCCCGAGGGGACGTGGGCGTTGTCGAGCACCGTGGCACCCATGCCGATCAGACAGTTGTCCTCGATCACGGCGCCGTGGATCGTGGCGTTGTGGCCCACCGAGACGTCGTTTCCGATGATCGTCTGCGAGGGGTGTTTCGCCTTGTCGTAGATGGTGTGCAGGACGGCTCCGTCCTGAATGTTCGTGCGGTCGCCGATGACGATCCGGTTCACGTCGCCGCGCAGCACGGCGTTGTACCAGATCGAGCAGTCGCGGCCGATGGTCACGTCGCCCAGAATGACGGCCGTCTCGGCCAGGAAGGTATTGTCGCCGATCACGGGTTCGTGACCGCGGACTTTACGGATCAATGCCATATCTGTTTTTTTCCGTTTTGGGACCTCCGCAGTTCCCCGACGGGTTTTGCGCGGTCCGTTTATTTTATAGCGGTCTATTTATCAGAAGCCATTTTTGCGGCAAAGAAAGAAACTGGAAAATCGATCCGGACCATTTGCTGCGGAATCGCAATATGCTTGTCGCACACCCATTTTCCATTTTCAATTTTCCATTTTCAATTTTCCATTTTCAATTTTCCATTTTCAATTTTCCATTTTCTTAGCTTCCTGCCAGAGGGCCTCCATTTCGTCGAGTGTCAGATCGTGGAGCACATGACCCTGAGCCGCAGCCTGTTCCTCCATGTAATTGAAGCGTTGCAGGAACTTGTTGTTCGTGCGGGCCAGGGCCGATTCGGGGTCCACGCCGTAGAGCCGCGCCGCATTGACCAATGCAAAGAACAGGTCGCCGAATTCCGCTTCGAGATCGGTCTTGCGGCCCGATTTCATCTCGTTCTCGACCTCGCCCAGCTCTTCGCGCACCTTCTCCCAGACATCCTCCTTCTGTTTCCAGTCGAAACCCGCACCGGCGGCCTTCTCGCCCATGCGGTAGGCCTTGACCAGGGCCGGCAGCGACCGCGGGACCCCGCCCAGCGTACCGCTCTTGCGGTTCTTTTTGCGCAGTTTCAGCGCCTCCCAGTTGGCCATTACCTCCGAGGGCGTATTGGCATGGATGTCGCCATAGACGTGCGGATGGCGGTAGATCAGCTTGTCGCACAAGGCATTGGCCACATCTCCGAAGTCGAAGGCGCCCTCCTCTTCGCCCAGTTTCGAATAGAATACCACGTGCAGGAGCAGGTCGCCCAACTCCTCCTTGATACCCTCTAAATTATGGTCGGTGATGGCATCGGCCAGTTCGTAGGTCTCCTCAATGGTGTTGCTGCGGAGCGACTCGAAGGTCTGCTCCCGGTCCCACGGGCACTCACGGCGCAGGGTGTTCATCACCTCCAGCAGCCGGGCCGTAGCTTCCAGACGTTTGTCTTCCATATCCTAATCGTATTTCCCGTTCCTGCAAAGGTAGTGTTTTCGACGAAAAAATCGTAACTTTGTTTCCGACAAATTCGCTCCCCGACATGAAACAAGCGCTCACGACCCTTTGTCTTCTCCTCTGCGGCGGGCTCTCTCTGGCGTCGGCTCAGCCCGCCACCGGACATCGCACGCCCCGCCCGGGACACTTCGCATTCGGACCCGGTACGACGATCGCCGCCGATGCGGCGCTGCAGCCGCTGGCCCGTTACCTGGCCGAATACCTCGGCTGCGAGGTCCGCAGCGACCGCACCGGCGACGGCGCCGTGGTGCTGACGCTCGACACCCCGGCGAGCGATGAAAACGAAGAGGCTTACCGCCTGGAGATCACGACGGAACATATCCGCATCGGAGGTAATGCTTACGGTGGGGTATTCAACGGCGTCCAGGCCCTGCTGCGGCTTCTGCCATCCGACGTCTACGCCCGGCAGGGGTTGGCTCCGGGGACCGAAGTGGCCTGCGCCGAAATCGAAGATGCACCGCGCTTCGCCTATCGGGGCATGATGCTCGACGTGGCGAGAACCTGGATCGGACCAGCGGAAGTAAAACGTTATATAGACCTGCTGGCATACCACAATATCAACAAGTTGCACCTGCACCTCTCGGATGACGAGGGGTGGCGCATCGAGATCCGTTCGCACCCCGAGCTGGCCGAGGTGGGCGGATTCCGCGGCGGAGACTCGCCCGTGAGGGCCGTATACGGCAAGTGGTCGGAGAAATACGGCGGTTACTTCACGCAGGACGAAATGCGCGAATTGATCCGTTACGCCGCCGAGCGCAACATCGAGATCATCCCCGAAATCGACCTCCCGGGCCACAGCCGCAACATCGCTTCGCTGCATCCCGAAATCCGCTGCAACTATCCGCCCGACACCCTCTCGACCAACGGTTACGACTACCGCTCGGCGTGGTGCGTGGCCCGCGAGGAGAACTACCGGCTGTTAGAAGATATTTTGGGGGAAATTTGTGAACTCTTCCCCTCGGAGTACATCCATGTGGGCGGCGACGAGGTTGACATGTCGCAGTGGAAACGCTGCCCCGACTGTCAGGCCCTGATGCGGCAGCGCGGCATGAGCGACCCCCACCAGCTGGAGGATCTCTTCATGGAGCGCATGGCCGACATCCTCGCCCGCCACGGCAAGCATCCCGCCGTCTGGAACGAGGCCGTCCGCACGGGCCAATTCACCCGCGAAAGCCGCGTACACGGTTGGGAGAGCCTCAAGGCCTGCCTCGACGCCACGGCAAAGGGGTATCAAACCGTCGTCATGCCCGGCGAATACTTCTATTTCGACATGCGCCAGAGCGCCCGCGAGGACGGTCACGACTGGGCCGCCGTCTTCGATGCCCGCAAGGTCTACGGGTTCGACCTCGCACGCGCCGGATTCTCCCCGGAACAGCAAAGCCGGATCGCCGGGCTGTCCGGGGCCTTCTGGAGCGAGGCCTATGTCTCGCACGAGCCCGAGAAGCCCGACTACCTCGACTACATGACCTTCCCGCGCATCTGCGCCCTCGCCCGCATCGCCTGGAGCGGCAATGCCGAAGGGTGGGATACCTATTACAAGGAGTTGAAGGAGATCCATTACCCGCGGATGGCCGCCATGGGGATCCGTTTCCGGTTGTTCCCGCCGAAGGTCGCCTACGCCGCCCCGAAAACCACGGGATCCGGCGGACTCTTCACCGTCACGGCCGACGACGGATCCGCGATTTTCTACCTCGTGGACGGCTCCGACACCGAACACCGCTACACGGGGCCCGTCCGCACGGACCAGCCCTGGAAATACCGGTTCTACACCCGCTACGGTATGGCCCGGAGCCCCTATGCGGCCGATGATTCGCGTTGGCGGACGATCCGGCCGGCCCTGGTGATCGAAACCTCGATGGGCGAGAGCGCGCAGTTCCCCTGCGCCAATGCCGCCGCCTACCGCGGTTTATCGCGCACCCGGCGCGCCTGCCGCCAGCAGGACTGGATCCTCTATACCTTCGAGCAGCCCGTGGTCTGCCGCGAAATGTTCCTCCAGACCGGAAACCGGCAGCTGCCCAAGACCATCATCACGACCGGTTATGCCGAAGTATCCTACGACGGCGTGCGGTTCGAGCGTGCGGTCGATCTGGAAAAGGGGAGTGCGACGCTCCGTCCCGACCGTCCCGTGAAGGCCGTGCGGATCGTCTCGACCTGCGACGACAACGGGACCCCCTACGTCACCATTCAGCCCCCGCAGGTGCTGCCGCGATTATAGACGGCGAGCCGGTTGGCGTGTCGGGCGGGCAACAGACCGACAACTGGTGAGGCTGCCGGGAAGCAAGGGGGGGGGTCAAAAATCGAAGCGCAGCTGGATGCAGTCGCTGCAGGCTTCGGGCGTGTTGCCCACCGTGAGGCCGATCAGCCGCACCTTGCGCCCGTGGAAATTCACCCCGGCAAGCAGTTCTTCCGAGATGCGCGACAGCTGCTCCTCGCTCTCGATGGCCGTCAACAGGGTTTTCGAGCGGGTGATTTGTCGGAAATTGTCGTATTTGAGTTTCAGAACCACCGTCTTGCCGCGGAATTCGTGGCGCTGGAGCCGTGCCCAGACCTCTTCGCGCACGCCGTCCAGCTCCTGCTGCAAGCGGACCCGGTCGTCCAGGTCCTCCGCGAAGGTCGTCTCGGCGCCCAGCGATTTCCGGACCCGGTTCGGCGTCACGGCCCGCTCGTCGATCCCCCGCGCATAGCCGTAGTAGGCGTGCCCCGCCTTCCCGAACTGGTGCACAAGCGCCGACTCCTCCCATTGCCGCAGGTCCGCACCCGTGCGGATCCCCAGGCGGTGCATCCGTTCGGCCGTCACCGCCCCGATGCCGAAGAAGCGTTCGACGGGAAGCGTCGCCACAAACGATTCGATCTCGCCGGGGGCGATGGTGAACAGTCCGTCGGGCTTGCGGTAGTCCGAGGCGATCTTCGCCAGCATCTTGTTGACCGAGACCCCCGCCGAAGCCGTCAGGTGCGTTTCGGCAAGGATCCGCGCCTTGATCTCCCGCGCCACGAGCGTCGCGGATCGGACATGGCTCACGTCCAGGAAGGCTTCGTCCAGCGACAGGGGTTCGACCAGCTCGGTGTATTCGTGGAAAATCGCGCGGATCTGCTGCGAAACCGCCTTGTAGACCTCGAAACGCGCCGGAACGAAGATCAGATCGGGGCACAGCCGCCGGGCCAGGGTCGAGGAGAGCGCCGAATGCACGCCGTAGGGGCGTGCCTCGTAGCTCGCCGTGGAGACCACACCTCGCGGCCCGTCGTGCCCCACGGCAATCGGACGCCCCCGCAGGGCCGGATTGTCGCGCTGCTCCACCGCGGCGAAAAAGGCATCCATGTCGATATGTATGATCTTGCGCGGCGGCATCGTGCGTAGGTGGAATTAAAGATTCGGTCGGAAGATTCGAAGCGGAGGGTATTCGTATACCGGGAAATGCCGGAGCATTCCCGAAGAGTGGCAGGTACAGAGGCGGGCGGAGTGAATTCCCGCCACAACTATCGGGCCATCTGACGTTCGATCCACGCCATCAGGACGCCGACGACATACGCCTCCTCCGCCTCCGTCAGCGAACGCCCCGCCGGAATGCCGTGCCATTTGCTCAGGCAGCCCCGGCAGCAGCACCCCGTGGCGTGCTGCGCCACGAAAACCGGGTGGCCCCGCATCGGGGTCTGGCGTCCGTCGTTCGGCGGAAAGGCCGCGGCCAGGCGCCCATGCACGAAATCCGCAGCATGGCGCCGGATCGTCGCAAGGCCCTTCTCCGTCACATACGCCCGCTCCGCCGTCCGCAGTCGGAAGCGGCTCCGGAACTCCGAGCGGGCAAGCCGCGCAAACAACGGCTCCAGATCACCAGCCGCCGCCGGGGCGGCAGCCGGAGTTCCGGTCTGCTGCGAGGCGGAGGCTCCGCTCTCCGCCTTCGAAGCAGACTCCGGAGCGTTTTCACGCTCCGGAGCCGCTTCTGTCGGGAAGAGTTCGGGGTCCGGCGAAGGGACCGTCCGTTTCGGTCGGGTATGTCGCCTCGGAGCGGGCATTACTCGACGAAGCGGACCTTCGATTCGTCACGCGGCTTGGCATCCGGAGCCTCGTCCGGATAGCCCACACCGATGGCGTAAAGCAGTTTGTAACCCTCGGAGAATCCCAACTTTTCGAGGTAGGGCGCCGCCTCGGCCGCATCCGTCATGAAGCGCGTCGGACCGCCCAGGCAGCAACTCCCCAGCCCCAGCGACTGCGCCGCCAGAACCATGTTTTCACCCAGCAGTCCGCAATCCAGCTGTCCGCTACCGTCCACAGGCGACGCGATGAAGATCACCGCCGGGGCATTGCGGAACATGTTCTTGAAATTCGGGTCCTCGGCTGCCTTCGGGTTGGCCTTCGTGTAGAGTGCCGTCAAGCCGTCGATGTAGGCCGCGTCGTCCACCACACGCACCTCCCACGGCTGTTTGTTCAGACCGCTCGGGGCATTGATGCCGCACTTCACGATCAGTTCGAGTTTTTCGCGTTCGACGGGTTGTGCCGTGTACTTGCGGATGCTGCGGCGTGCAAGGATCGTCTCGATCACGGCATTCTCCGCAGTCGTCGTCTCCGTGGTCTGCGATCCGCCCTGCGGGGCACAACCGCTCAAGGTCAGCAGCCCGGCGCATAGCCAGGTCAGATTTCGTGTTCTCATCGTTCTTTGCTGTTTGGGTCGCATAAAATTACGCATAAAATATGGTTTATGCCACCTGATCGTCCCGTTTTTTCGCTCTTCCGGGCAAAAAAAGAGCCGCCCGCAAGCAGGCGACCCCTGTTCATAAGCTGTTCATATCGGCATTCCGGCCCCGTCAGACCCGGACCGCCCCGTCAGGCACGGACCACCCCGTCAGGCACGGACCGTAGCGCCGCAGCGCTGTTCGAACTGCCGCGTGAGGTTCGACATCACCCGCTCGATGGTCTTGTCGTCCAGCGTGCGGCTCTTGTCCTCCAGCACGAAGCTCAGGGCGTAGGACTTCTTCCCCTCGGGGAGCTTGTCGCCCTCGTAGACGTCAAACAGCGAAACGCGCTTCAGGAGTTTCCGCTCCGCGGCAAAGGCCGCCTCACGCAGCTGCGCGAAGGTCGTCTGCCGGTCCACCAGCAACGCCAGGTCGCGTTTTACCTCCGGGTATTTCGACAGCTCCTCGGCCGTGATCTTCAATTTTTTGGTCGATTTGCAGAGCGCCTCGAAGTTCATCTCCAGGTAGTAGACCTCCTGCTTGACATCCGTGCGGCGGCGGATCTTCGGCGACACCGTGCCGATCTGCAGCAGCGGCTTGCCATTCAGCTCCACCGAAAGCCCCTCACCGAACAGGTCGCTCTGCAGCGGCTCCGTCTTCAGCGCGTAGATGTCCAGTCCGAAGCGGCGCAACAGCTTCTCGGCCACGGCCCGCAGCGTGAAGAACGACGCCTTTTCGGGTTTCGTGTTCCACGACTGGGGTTCGGTCGTCCCCGTCACGGCCATAGCCAGCCGGTACTCCTCGGAGTAGGCTGCCAGGTGGTTCTCATCCGTGCGTTTCGCGGCGTCGTAGAAGTAGCAGTTGCCGAATTCGTAGAGCATCAGGTCGCCGTTCTTGTGGTTGATGTTCAGCGCAACGGCCTCCATCATGTTGAACAGCAGCGTCTGGCGCAGGACATTCAGGTCGGCGCTCAGCGGGTTCAGGATCCGCACACAGCGATCTGCCGGGTACGCCGTCAGGTCATCGTAGTAGGAGGCTTTCGTCAGCGAATTGGACATGATCTCCGTAAAACCGTTGTCGGTCAGATAGTCGGCCGCCAGGTTCATCAGCTTCGCGCGGTCCGGACGCGGCGCATAGGAGAGCGTCGAGCGGACCCGTGCGGGAATCTCCACGTTGTTGTAGCCGTAGATGCGCAGGATCTCCTCCACCAGGTCGGCTTCACGCTGCACGTCCACGCGGTAGGGCGGTACGGCCACCGTCAGCACGTCGCCCTGCTCCGAGAGAACCTTCACCTCCAGGGCCGCGAGGATCGTGCGGATCGTCTCCTCGGGGATCTCCTTGCCGATCAGCATCCGGGCCCGCGAAATCGAAAAGTCGAAGACGAAATCCGAAGCCGGCTGCGGGCAGTTGTCCTGGAGGTCGCTCGAAATCGTACCCCCGGCCAGCTCCTTCATCAGCAGTGCGGCCCGTTTTGCGGCGTAGAGCTGCAGGTTCGGATCCACGCCCCGCTCGAAGCGGAACGACGAGTCGGTGTTCAGTCCGAAACGCTTGGCCGTCTTGCGCACCCAAACCGGGTTGAAGTAGGCGCTCTCGATGAAGACGTTGGTCGTCGTGTCGCTGATGCCCGAATCCAGGCCCCCGAAGACGCCCGCCAGACACATCGGGCGTTCGGCCGAGCAGATCATCAGGTCACGGTCCGTCAGTTTGCGTTCCACGCCGTCCAGCGTCACGAACGAAGTGCCCTCGGCACAGGTCCGGACCACCACCTCGCGCCCCTCGATCTTGTCGGCATCGAAGGCGTGCAGCGGCTGGCCCAGTTCGAACAGCACGAAGTTCGTGATGTCCACCAGGTTGTTTTTCGGGTTGATGCCCGCGGCGCGCAGGCAGTTCTGCATCCATTCGGGCGAAGGGCCGATCTTGCAGCCCGTGACCGTCACGCCCGTATAGCGGGGGCACGCCTCCGTATTCTCGACCCGGATCTTCACCTCCAGGTCGTGATTGTCCACGGCGAAGGCCGAAACGTCCGGCCACTGCACCTCGACAGCCTCGCCGCGGCTCCGCAGCCACGCCGCCAGGTCGCGCGCCACGCCGATATGCGAGGCGGCATCCACCCGGTTCGGGGTCAGGCCGATTTCGATCAGGTAGTCGTCCTCGATGTGCAGGTACTCCCTGGCGCTCATCCCCACGGGTGCATCCGCCGGGAGCTCCACGATGCCGTCGTGCGACGTCCCGATACCGAGCTCGTCCTCGGCACAGAGCATCCCCAGCGACTCCACGCCGCGGATCTTCGAACGCTTGATCTTGAACTCCTCGTCGCCGCCGTTGGGGTAGAGCACCGCACCCACCGTGGCGCACAGCACCTTCAGTCCGGCCCGGCAGTTCGGGGCTCCGCAGACGATCCCGAGCGGTTCGCCCGCTCCGACATCCACCTTCGTGACGTGCAGGTGGTCCGAATCCGGATGGTCCTCACACGTCAGCACCTCGCCGACCACGACCCCCGCAAGGCCGCCCTTCACCGTTTCGATCTTCTCGAAACCCTCGACCTCCAGGCCGATGTCCGTAAGCACCTCGGCAATCTTCTCGGCCGAAAGGTCCGTCGCCAGGTAGCGTTTGAGCCAGTTGTAGGAAATATTCATATCGTCGAATTTTGATTTTGCAGATTATCACGCAAAAATAGTAATTTTTCCCGAAACTGCACCCGTTTTGCGGCGCGATTTCATCCCCGGATTTTCCTTTATATTTAGGTATCGAAAATAATTCGTAAAAAATTTGCTTTTCCCGATTCCGCGTTTTATATTTGCAGAAACCGAACCGAGAAATGGTACGCAATTTCAACATACAGAACTGGTGGTGGTGGCACTCCCCGACGCTCGTGAACAATGAGTGCGCCCCGTCGCATGTATGGTGAAATCACCGAAGATACACAGGAGCCCGTTGTTTACGAAACGTAAGCAACGGGTTTTTTCTTATACGAATGCTCAAAATACCGAATAACTCAAATTTACAGACACCATGAAAACGAAAAAATTCTGCCTCGCCGAGAACCAGATGCCCACCCAATGGTACAACATCGTGGCCGACATGCCCACGAAACCCCTCCCGCCGCTCCATCCCGCGACCAAAAAACCCGTCACCAAGGAGCAGATGTCGGCCATCTTCGCCGAAGAGCTCATCGACCAGGAGATGTCCACCGAACGCTTCATCGACATCCCCGAAGAGGTGCAGGAGATCTACAAGATCTGGAGACCGACCCCGCTGGTGCGCGCCACGGGACTCGAAAAGGCCCTCGACACCCCCGCGAAGATCTACTTCAAGAACGAAAGCGTTTCGCCCGCAGGTTCGCACAAACCCAATACCGCCGTGCCGCAGGCCTACTACAACTACAAGCAGGGGATCAAGCACCTGACCACCGAAACCGGGGCCGGGCAGTGGGGCGCCTCGATCGCCTTCGCCGCAAAGCACTTCGGAATCGACCTCCAGGTCTTCATGGTCCGCGTCAGCTACGACCAGAAACCCTATCGCCGCCTGATGATGAATACCTGGGGCGCCGAATGCGTGGCCTCGCCTTCGCCGCTCACCGAATCGGGCCGCGCTGTCCTCGAACGCGACCCCCATTGCTCGGGAAGCCTCGGACTCGCCATTTCGGAGGCCGTCGAGATGGCCCTCCGCCGCCCCGAAGACACGCGCTACTGCCTGGGCAGCGTCCTGAACCACGTGCTGCTGCACCAGACCGTCATCGGACAGGAGGCCGTCACGCAGATGGAGATGGCCGATGCCGAACCCGATATCGTCATCGGATGCTTCGGCGGCGGCAGCAACTTCTCCGGTATCGGATTCCCGTTCCTGCGCAAGAACTTCACGGAAGGCAAGAAGATCCGCGTCGTGGCCGTCGAGCCGTCGAGCTGTCCGAAGCTCACCCGCGGAAAGTTCCAGTACGACTTCGGAGATGTCGCCGGATACACGCCGCTGATCCCGATGTACACCCTCGGGCACGAATTCCAGCCCTCGGACATTCACGCCGGAGGTCTCCGTTACCACGGTGCCGGGTCGATCGTCAGCCAGCTGCTCAAGGACGGGCTGATCGAGGCACAGTCCG
Source organism: uncultured Alistipes sp. (assembly GCA_944321965.1). Taxonomy (GTDB): domain Bacteria; phylum Bacteroidota; class Bacteroidia; order Bacteroidales; family Rikenellaceae; genus Alistipes. The sequence goes on along the minus strand of CALUNH010000025.1, from coordinate 10,792 downwards.
TGCCGCAGGTCGAGACCCTCGCCGCCGGGGTGCTCTTCGCCCAGACCGAAGGGATTATCCCCGCTCCGGAGTCGACCCACGCCATCGCCGCAGCAATCCGTGAGGCTCAGAAGGCCAAGGAGGAGGGAACGCCGAAGACCATCCTCTTCAACCTCTCGGGAACGGGCGTCATCGACCTCTACGCCTACGAGCAGTATCTGGCCGGTGCCCTGAAGGACTACACACCGAGCGACGAAGAGATCGCCAAGACAGTCAACCGGCTGGAGAAGCTGATCTAAAGTATCGGTTGAAGAAATGGAAGGAGCGGACCGCCTGTGCGGTCCGCTCCTTTTTTATAAATTCAAGGCCCGTTCGGAAACCCTTCATCGGTCCCGACAGTCGGTCGTATGCGGATTCACGCTCGGAAACCGCTAAAGATTCAGCAGCCTATAGACCCCCTTTCTTAAAGGGGCGGCTCTTAGCCGGGCGGGTAAAGGCTCCGGAAACCCCGCAAAGGTTCAGCAGCCCCTAAAACCCGGCTCTTAGCCGGGCACCTTTTGGTGGCAAAAGGTGCCACCAAAACCATCCGCAAATCGTTCTCTGCGGCATCGTCTTCCGGATTGTGTTGAGCGGGCGCAGAAAGATCAAACCTTTTCAGCCTCCCGCTCCGGGCTCACAATCCGAAAGACGATGTGAATCCGCTTCGAACGAGAATGCGGAACCGGGCTAAATGACCGTATTTAGAGGTCCCGGTATGCCCAAAAGGTTCGAAAGCAAATCACCGCTCCCGACGGTCGGTCGTATGCGGATTCACGCTTCGGAAACCGCTAAAGATTCAGCAGCCTATAGAACCCCTTTCTTAAAGGGGCGGCTCTTAGCCGGGCAGGTAAAGGCTTCGGAAACCCCGCAAAGGCTCAGCAGCCCATAGAACCCGGTTCTTAACCGGGCGCGGAACCGGATCGGAAACCGAATGAAGCCACCTCCGCCCATAGACCCCCTTTCTTAAAGGGGCTAAGCCCGAGAGCCGAGCCACAGAAAGACCATACCCACGAGGATGAAGGCCAGATCGACGGCTTTCGAGCGCAGGTTCCGTTCGTGGAACAACACCGCACCGCACAGGAACGACACCACCACCGATCCCCGCCGGATCATCGAAACCACCGAAATCATCGCATCCGGTTCCTGCAGGGCATAGAGGTAGGCGAAGTCCGCCAGCGTCAGGAAAATGGAGATCAGCGGGATCGCCCAACTCCACCGGAACGGCGTCGTATGGCCCCGCCGCGGCCACCACAGCACGGCAACCACCACCGTCATCATCAGAAACTGGTAGAGGTTGTACCAGCTCTGCACGAAAACCGGGTCGAGGCGCGTCATGATGTATTTGTCGTAGAGCCCGCTCACGGCACCCGTAAGGGCCGAAAGAGCTACAAAAAGAATCCAGAGGTTGTGCGTGAAATCGACCCCCTCGCGGCGGGAAGACCGGCTCAGCAGAAACAGCGACACCAAAGCCAGCGCCACACCGATCCACTGGCAGGCATTGAGCCGCTCGCCGAAAATCAAAAAGGCTCCGACAAGCACCATAACGGGCCGCGTGGCGTTGATCGGTCCCACGATCGTGATCGGCAGGTGCTTCATGCCGAAGTAGCCGAAGATCCACGACGTGAGGACGATCACCGATTTGAGGATCACCAGTCCGTGCGCCGTGGCGGTGCCGGGCGTCGAGGCCAGCACCGTATCGTCGAACCATCCCAGACCGAATTCCGCGGAGAGGATCGCCGGGACGAAAAACAGCGTCGAAAAGAGCGTATTGAGCAGCAGCACCGGAAGTACGGCGTTTCCCGTGAGCGCCTTCTTCTTTGCGGCGTCATAGAAGCCGAGCAGCGCGGCCGAGGTAAAGGCAAGGGTCAACCACATGGCTGAAAAATTTTCGTTCGCAAGGTAAAAACATAAGGAAGGCGGCCACCGGGCCGCCTTCATCGGAGCAGGGTAGTCGTCTACTTGATCTCGTCGCTGTAGACCGCACCCGGAAGGTCGTGCAGGTTATAGCGCGAGGCCATCGACATGCCGTAGGCTCCGGCCGACTTGATCGTCAGCAGGTCGCCCCGCTGCGTCGTGCGCAGCGTCACGTTCTCGTCGAAGACGTCCGTCGATTCGCACGCCGTGCCCACGACCGTATATTTCGTCCGCGGGGCGTCGTCCGCCGCCGTGATGTTCTCGATGTTGTGGTACGAGCCGTACAGCGCCGGGCGGATCAGCTCGGTCATCGAGGCGTCGACGATCAGCAGCCGTCGGCCCGTGGCCGTCGTCTTGTTGAAGAGCACCGTCGTGATCAGCTCCCCGCACTCGGCGACGATCGAACGCCCGAACTCGAAGTGTACCTCCCGGTCGCCGACGCGAAGGTGGTTGTGCACGATCGAGAACAACGACGCGAAGTTCGGAATCGGCTCGTTCTCCGGAACGTCGTAGTTCACGCCCAGGCCGCCGCCCACATCCACGAAGTGCAGCTCGAAACCGAGCTTTTCCAGGTTCTCGACAATGACGTTCACCTTGTTGCACATGTTCTCGAAGACGTGCAACTCGCGGATCTGCGAGCCGATGTGCAGGTGCAGGCCGATGATGCGGATATGTTCCAGCGTGCGAAGCTCCTCGGCGTGTTCGAGCACCTCTTCATAGGAGATGCCGAACTTGCTGTCCGCCTGGCCCGTATCGATGCAGTGGTTCGTCTTCGGGTCGATATCCGGGTTGATGCGAAGCGCCACATCCGTCACTCTTCCCATCTCGGCCGAGAAACGGTCGATCAGCTCCAGCTCCTGGATCGATTCGCAGTTGATCGCCAGGATCCCCTGCTCGATGGCGTAACGAAGCTCCTTGTCGCGTTTGCCGACGCCCGCATAGACGATCCCCTTCGGGTCGAAACCCGCCTCGACCGCCTTCCGGAGCTCGTTCCCGCTCGCGCAGTCGATCCCCAGGCCGTACTCCCGGATAATTCCCAGCAAATGGTCGTCGTAGTTCGCCTTGATGGCGTAATGCACCTTGTAGCCGTACTTGTTAGACTCCGATACGACGCTCTCCAGCGTCTGGCGCAACAACGCCGTATCGTAAAGGTAGAACGGGGTCTCGTAGCCCCGGAGTTTCGATGCGATCTGTCTGCTCAACATACTGACCTGAACTTTTCCTGTGGTTGTGGTCCGCAAATGTAAATATTTTTAATTATTCTTACAAATCCTTTTGACCCTTCCACTCCTTTCTAATTCAAAATATTTAGTATCTTTGCACAGATTTCACCCGCTTGTATGAAAAATATCCGCAATTTCTGCATCATAGCCCATATCGACCACGGCAAATCCACGCTCGCAGACCGGCTGCTCGAAAAAACCAATACGCTCAACCAGCGCGAAATGCAGTCCCAGGTCCTCGACGACATGGAGCTCGAACGCGAAAAGGGTATCACCATCAAGAGCCACGCCATCCAGATGGAGTACACGGCCCGCGACGGCCAGCAATATACGCTCAACCTGATCGACACCCCGGGGCACGTCGACTTCTCCTACGAGGTCTCGCGCGCCATCGCCTCGTGCGAAGGCGCCCTGCTCGTCGTCGACGCCACGCAGGGTATTCAGGCACAGACCATCTCGAACCTCTATCTCGCCGTCGGACACGACCTCGAAATCGTCCCCGTGCTGAACAAGATCGACATGGAATCCGCCATGATCGACGAGGTGAAGGATCAGGTCATCGACCTGATCGGATGCAGGGAGGAGGACATTCTGCTCGCCTCCGGAAAGACCGGGCAGGGTGTCGAGGAGGTCCTCGAAGCCATCGTACACCGCATCCCCGCCCCGAAGGGCGATGAAAACGCCCCGCTGCAGGCCCTGATCTTCGACTCGGTGTTCAACCCCTTCCGCGGCATCATCGCCTATTTCCGCGTCTTCAACGGCACGATCCGAAAGGGCGACCACGTGAAGTTCTTCAACACCGGCAGCGAGTACGATGCCGACGAAGTGGGCGTGCTCAAACTCAAGATGCAGCCCCGCGACGAGATCCGCGCCGGGGATGTCGGCTACATCTGCTCGGGAATCAAAACCTCCTCGGACGTCAAGGTCGGCGATACGATCACCTCGGTCGCCAACCCCGCGCAGGAGGCCATCGCCGGATTCGAGGATGTCAAGCCCATGGTCTTCGCCGGTGTCTATCCCGTCGAGGCCGACCAGTACGAGGACCTGCGCGCCTCGCTCGAAAAACTCCAACTCAACGACGCCTCGCTCACCTTCGAACCCGAAAGCTCGCTCGCACTCGGATTCGGATTCCGCTGCGGTTTCCTCGGCCTGCTCCACATGGAGATCATCCAGGAGCGCCTCTACCGCGAATTCGACATGGACGTCATCACCACCGTGCCCAACGTCTCCTACCGCGTCACCACCACCCAGGGCGACGTCCTGGAGGTCCACAACCCCTCGGGACTGCCCGAAATCACCAAAATCGCCAAGATCGAGGAGCCCTACATCCTCGCGCAGATCATCACCAAGGCCGAATTCCTCGGCAACGTCATCAAACTCTGCATCGACAAGCGCGGCGTGATGAAAAACCAGACCTTCATCACCCAGGACCGCGTCGAGGTCAATTTCGACATGCCCCTCTCGGAGATCGTCTTCGACTTCTACGACAAGCTGAAAAGCATCTCCAAGGGATATGCCTCGTTCGACTACCACCGGACGGGTTTCCAACTCTCGAAACTCGTCAAACTCGATATTCTCCTGAACGGCGAACCCGTCGACGCCCTCTCGTCGCTGACCTACACCGACCACGCCTACGATTTCGGACGCAAGATGTGCGAAAAACTCAAGGAGTTGATCCCCCGCCAGCAGTTCGATATCGCCATCCAGGCCGCCATCGGCGCCAAGATCATCGCCCGTGAGACCGTCAAGGCCGTGCGCAAGGACGTGACCGCAAAATGTTACGGCGGCGACATCTCCCGCAAACGCAAACTCCTCGAAAAACAGAAGAAAGGCAAGAAGCGGATGCGCCAGATCGGCAACGTCGAAGTCCCCCAGTCGGCATTCCTCGCCGTGTTGAAAATGGATTGAGAACCATGAAGAAAACCATCATCGACCTCTTCGAGTCCTCCGTCGAAAAGTATGGCGGAAAGACCTTCCTGCTCGAAAAACGACACCACAAGTTCGAGCCTACGACCTATGCCGAAACCAAAGAGCTGGCCCTCGAAGTCGGCGCAGGTCTCGCCTCCGTCGGCATCCGCCCCAAAGACAAGGTCGCCATCCTCGCCGAAGGATCCAACGCCTGGATCATCTCCGAACTGGGACTCTTCTACGCCGGAGCCGTCAGCGTACCCCTCTCCGTCAAACTCGAAGAGTCGAACGACCTGCTGTTCCGGCTGCGGCACGCCGAGGTCAAGGCCCTCTTCGTCTCGAAGTACCAGCTGCCGAAGATCCGCCGCATCCGCGCCGAACTCCCGCAGATCGAACACGTCATCGTCCTCGGGCACATCCCCCTCGAAGCGGGCGAAACCGCCTACGGAACCCTCCGGCGCCTCGGACGCGACTACCTCTCGAAGCACAGGGAGGAGTTTTTGAAGATCGGACAGGCTATTCAGAACGACGACTACGCCACGATCACCTACACCTCCGGGACCACGGCCGATCCGAAGGGCGTCGTCCTTACGCACCGCAACTACACGGCCAATGTCGAGCAGTCGCTGTCGCGCATCGACATCCCGCCCCATTACCGCACGCTCATCATCCTGCCCCTGGACCACTGCTTCGCCCACGTCGTCGGATTCTACATCATGATCGCCTGCGGAGCCTCGGTCGCCACGGTCCAGATCGGCAAAACCCCCATGGAGACCCTCAAGAACATCCCGCTCAACATCCGCGAAGTACAGCCCCATTTCCTGCTGTCGGTTCCGGCGCTGGCGAAGAATTTCCGCAAGAACATCGAAAGTTCGATCCATGCCAAAGGCGCCTTCACCGAGTGGCTGTTCCGCCTCGGACTCCGCACGGCATACGTCTACAACCAGGACGGCTACAACCGCGGAAAAGGGTGGCGCTGTCTGCTGCGGCCCGCCGTGGCGCTGTTCGACGCCGTACTCTTCCGCAAGGTCCGCGAGGCGTTCGGCGGCTGCATGAAGTTCTTCGTGGGCGGCGGGGCGCTGCTCGATGCCGAGCTGCAGCGCTTCTACTACGCCATCGGAATCCCGATGTTCCAGGGATACGGGCTCTCCGAAGCCACGCCCGTCATCTCGACCAACTCCCCGAAGTATCACTGGCACCGCTTCGGTTCGTCGGGCAAGATCCTGATCCCGCTCGACCTGAAGATCGTCGACGAGGAGGGCCGCGAACTGCCCCGCGGTCAGAAGGGCGAAATCATCATCCGCGGCGAAAACGTTATGGCCGGTTACTGGAAGAATCCCGAGGCCACGGCCGAAACCGTTCGCGACGGATGGCTCCACACCGGCGACATGGGGTATGTCTCGGAGGATGAGTTCCTCTATGTGCTGGGGCGTTTCAAGAGCCTGCTGATCGCCTCGGACGGCGAGAAGTACAGCCCCGAAGGAATGGAGGAGGCAATCGTCGACAAATCGCCGTTCATCGACCAGATCATCATCCACAACAACCAGAATCCCTTCACCGGGGCGATCGTCGTGCCCAACGCCGAGGCGTTGCGCCGCGAACTCGACCAGCGCAAGGTCGCCGGAGAGGAGCGTCCGGCCGCTGCAGCTCGGATTCTGGCGGCCGAAATCGACAAGTATCGGGCGGGAGGCATTTATGCCGGGGAATTCCCCGAGCGTTGGCTCCCGGCCGGACTGGCCATCGTCGATGAGGCCTTCACCGAACAGAACGGACTGGTCAACAGTACGATGAAGATCGTACGCTCGAAAGTCGAGGAGCATTTCCGCAACCGGTTGGAGGATCTTTACTCGCCCAACGGAAAGCAGGTGGAAAATTCTGAAAATCTGAAGGCTCTGAAAAAAGTGCTCGGATAAGGCATTTTTCAGGGGCCGAAAACTTGTCATTTCAAAAATTCGGAGTATCTTTGTACTCCGTAACGCGGAAATAGCTCAGTCGGTAGAGCATCAGCTTCCCAAGCTGAGGGTCGCGGGTTCGAATCCCGTTTTCCGCTCCAGAGGGGGTCAGAAAGAAACCCCGATAGAAAGCAAAAAGCCTTGTATATCAGCGATATGCAAGGCTTTCTCTTGTATTCTCCCACTCCTGTTGACGCAAAAGGCAGCAAGTATTTCACGCCTTAATCGTGACCTTTTTTGCCCGGACCGAAAACAGGTCACGATTAAGCTATGTTTCGCTGATTGGCATTATTTTACTCCGTAACATTCCGGTGCTGAAGACAGATATGAAAAGTTAGAATCTCCAAATGGGATAATCAAAGACTTTCTCACCTCTCTTCTTATGATAATAGACTGTAAAGGCAATAGCCAATGCAATGCTGATCATTCGTGCAATATTGGAAATCAAGCCTCCTGCCGCAACTTCTGTCCCCTCCATAGTGAAAATAAACCATGCTCCGTTCATTAGTATATGCAATCCGGCAGGAATCCATATATTGAAATTCCATTCGATGTACATCCAGCTGAAATAGAGTGCGCCGATAAAGGTTACACCAAAAGCTGCAAGAGCTGAAAGAATATCGTGCCCCTGATAGAGATGCACGGAGCCAAAATAAAGAGCCGGTAATATAACTGCCCAGAAGAAGCCTGTTTTTGCATATCGGAAAAGTAAACCGAACATAAAGGCCCGGAATACCAACTCCTCCTTGAATCCGGTAAGGATCGCTCTATCATAAATCACGGAGAAAGTCAACTCTGTATTGAGGCCTCCGAACAAAGGGAATACAAGATAAAAAGGTAGCACGCACAGGAGTGCGATCCCGAATCCTTTGAGCATATTTCCACTCAACCCGAGGAAAGAAAACAGTCCTTTCGGTTTAATTACGACGATCGTCAACATCAAAACAGCAAGAGTAAGGAATAATGCCTTTATCGACAGTCCGAGGATAGAGTTGCCCGGTATATCAAGAAGTGATGTTACAAAGCCTATGTTTCTCCAGAAGAGGATAATGATAACACTCGCAATGATAGAATACAGTATTCTTGCAGTTTTCGATTGAATCATATATTAACAGGGCTATCTTAGACTCGCAAAATTAGAGAATATTTCTCAATATCGTAGAATACGATCGACATCATCGCCAAGATTCTGGGCCATACGAATACGAACATGACACGGCGCTATGCGAAGATCTCCGAGGCGAACATCAGTCGCGAGATGCGTCGTATCGGCAAGGTGCTGACGGCATAAACCGACTATAGACAAAAGACGTGGCGGCGAGGGTCTATTGCAGATCCCCGCCGCCACGTTATTTAAGCAGGTTCTTTTATGATTTGAGATTGGCAAAGGGCAGCTGTCCCTCGTATTGACATTTGAATGCTGCGAGCAATGCGGTTTCCTCCTTTGGAGGATTGCCCGATGGCAGCGGCTTCCAACAGAACAGAAGATCCTCCGCATCTTCAAGTTGCCAGATGTAGCGTCCGCCTTTGTGTCCTATCGGTTTCCCTGCCCCGAACTGCAAATATTGCCACAAACGGCTCCGCAGGGTAGCATGGCTGTGCTCGTCTCCGGCCTTTCCGATATACAAGACACAAGTCTCCTCCACCCAGTTCATGCGGAGCTTCTCAATCGGAACGTTAGGATCCGTCCCTTTATAATGCCCTCCGCTTCCCGTTGCACGGAATTGCGGCCGGTTCCCGATCTGCCGAACGACCATGTAGACGCCCCGAATATCCGGAATCTGTGTTAAATCCTGCCTTAATGCAGCTACGGAGACAAATCCGGAGAAGCCGTTGCGACGCAGGTTGTCGATACTCTTGAAGTCGAGATCAGGACAGCCCAATTCTTCCGCTCCTTCATCTGTTTCGGCAACCTCGTTCGCCTTCTGTTCCCGTCCGCCGGGTTTGGTTGCAACCCCAGTCGGTCGATGCACTGTTGCGCCAGTAACCGTGATTTGGCCGGAACGGATCAGTCCATCGAGATTTTCAAGCTGGCAATCTTGAATTCCCCAATCGTCCCGCCCGTAAAATCCGATACGGCGCATCTTGTTCCGAATCTGCGTTTGTTTTCCTTTCGAGGCTTGCACTCGTTCCCTAATCAACTCCCGAAGTCGGGCGATCTCCGATTCCGTAAATTCACGTTTCCCTTTCATAAACTAAAGTTCTGTTATTTAATCATGATAATATTCATATAACTCTTCGTAGTAGTCTTCGTAGCAGTTGGCCGGGTCGTCGTACATCCGACCGTCCATCGGCCAGGAGAACGTCCGCAACGATTTCCGCGGCTCTTCGTCCCGATAAAGAATCCACCGACGATCGTAATCCAACGCCTTGACATCGGTTATCGGACGCGAAGGATTGTAGTTCCGCCATGGATTCTCCCGCCGGGGAGGCGCCTGCCGATTACGGTAGTAAAAGCCAAGGCAGATCAGGCAGAATGCCACACCACCAACAACCAACACTCCCAGACAGCCAGCGAGCCGCCGTCCGGCCGGTTCATTCCAAAATCGCTCGTTGTTCATCTCCCGTAGGTTTGTTGCGACCGGCTGCCCCGAGGCAGGTATCGTAGATGCGTTGTCGGAGTGAGGCGGGGCGTATGACCTCCAGCGAACGGCTGCGGGCCAACAGGGCCATGACAAAGTCGTTGGTAATACGTACGTGCAGGCGGATGGTCAACGTGTCGGGCCTCTCTTCGAGAATCTCCTGCGTGGCATGCAGCGGCAAGGTCTTGATGAAGGCCCCGTCCAACGCATCGTATCGCAATACGACCTCTTCGACCGGATCGTTCGGGTTGTTCCAGATACCGAAACTCTCCCGAAACAGCGCCGGAATATCGATCTGTTCATTACGAACGAAGCGCTCCCGATTCTTTATCAGCAGGTGCGAAATGCGATCCATGCCGAAGCAGCGCAACGAGTCGCCTTCGTCGGACTCGACGTATCCGATCAGATACCAGCGATGCTGGGACTCCTTCAGGTAGTGCGGTTTTACCTCCCGGTGTACGATCTTCCCTTCGTGTCGGAACAGTTGGTAGTCAAAAACGACAGGATGCCGTTCACGGATGGCTTCGAGCAACTCCGGGATATAGGGGATCTCGCGGCTGCGCCGGTGTTCCGGCAGTACGTACTGCCGGATGTCGCTGTCGGCATCGATGGCATTCAGAATCTCGAAATTCAGCAACAACTCGCCATAGTCTGCACCGCTCCTTACCTGTTCCGCAAGGTAATATCCGCGCAGTTTGTTGTGCCGAATCGTGAGGCCAAACAACTCCTCGATGGTTTGAAAATCCCGTTGCAGGGTCCGCAGCGTGCATCCGGACGAGCTGGCGTACTGCGAATGCATCCGTTGGGTCACGTAATCCACCAGTTCGCCGGCGGGAACGTATCCTGCACCATGGAGTTTGCTGACGATGATCACCATGCGGCGTATTTGATCAACGAGTGTCATGGGTCGTACTCTTTTTCCACAAAGATAAAAGAGTTTCATGACAAAATATGTCGTGATGGATTCTTTTTGAAGAATTGTTTGCACGATTTTGTCCACCCTTGCGACGCCAACCGACGCCAACCACTGCCACATCACTTTGCGGACGAAACTTTTGAGGGGCGGCGCGCGTTATCTAAGTGCAAGCTTGCAGGAATAAAGATTCATAAACCGGGATCACTAGTGTCCGGAGAAAAATTCTCCGACAATGTTTTAATTATTAAACATCAATAAGTTACAAACATCAGAAAATTT
>CALUNH010000024.1 GCA_944321965.1 uncultured Alistipes sp. | reverse complement strand
AAAACGGAAGACCGGGGCCGCGGGAGATAATCGGCCCGGGCAGCGGAAACGGCCGGGCCGGAGACGGATGGACCGGAAACGGCCGGACCGGAGGCGGATGGACCGGAAACGGCCGGACCGGAAACGGCCGGACCGGAGGCGGATGGACCGGAGACGGATGGACCGGAGACGGATGGACCGGAGACGGATGGACCGGATATTGGAAAAGGAAGTTGAAACAGAAAAAATATGGACAGGATTCAGGATGAAATCATTGAGGAATTCTCGGTATTCGACGACTGGCTCGACAAATACGACTACCTGATCGGACTGAGCGAAACCCTCCCGGCAATCGCGCCCGAACACCGCACCGAACAGTACCTCATCCAGGGGTGCCAGTCGCGCGTGTGGGTCGACGCTCGCCTCGACGAGGGCCGCGTCTACTACGCCGCCGACAGCGACGCCATCATCACCAAGGGGATCATCGCCCTGCTGATCCGCGTGCTGAACGGACGCACCCCGAAGGAGATTCTCGACACCGAACTCTACTTCATCGACGCCATCGGGCTGAGTGCCAACCTCTCCCCGACACGCGCCAACGGACTGCTGGCCATGGTCAAGCAGATGCGGCTCTACGCCCTGGCCTTCGAGGCCAAGGCCGAAGCCAGGGTGCAAACCCCGAAAAAGGCGGAATAACCCTCCGACAAGTCACCGAACGCCCGGCCCCGCAACCGGAACGGACGACCGGCAATGTATGAAAACCAGGAAAACATGACACCCGAAGAGATTCTTGAGGTCGAGAAGGAGATCGTTGCGACGCTCAAGAACATATACGACCCGGAAATCCCGGTCAACATCTACGATCTCGGTCTGGTCTACGAAATCGACTACACGCCCGACGGCGTGGCCACCATCCGCATGACCCTCACGGCCCCCAACTGCCCGATGGCCGACATGCTCGTCGAGGATGTCAACCTGCAGGTCGCCAAGGTCAAGGGCGTGAAGTCGGTGAACGTCATCCTCACGTTCGATCCCGTCTGGGACAAGAGCATGATGTCCGAAGAGGCGCTGCTCGAACTCAACATGCTCTGACCATGGACCGGCCTGCGGACAAAAAGAGCGGACACGGAACGGGCAATGCCGTCGAGCAGACAATCCGGCGGCTCGAAGCCCGGGCCGGAGAGCACGCCTGCGGCGGATTCCTCGCGGCAACAGACCCGCTCCAGCGCACGGAACTCTTCACCGCCCTGATCTTCGACCGCCTGCAACGCAAGATCCGCACCGTCGAGGCGCTCCACGCGGAATCCGCCCAAAACTGGAACCAGACCTTCTACCTGCTCTATTTCCGCACATTGGGCGACCGCCGCAATCAGGAGGCCTATCTCGAACTGGCCCGCAGGGTCCCCTACAAGATCGTCCTGCGCGAACGCAAGGTCCCCCATGCCGTCGAGGCGATGCTGTTCGGGGTCTCGGGGCTGCTGGAGCTCTACCGTCACGACGAATACACGCTCAATCTCCGCCGCCACTTCGAACATCTCGCCGCCAAATACGAACTCCGGCCGCTGGATGTCTCCGTGTGGGAATTGTCCGAGATCCGGCCCGCGAACCACCCCGTGCTGCGGTTGGCGCAGGCCGCGGAGTTCTTCGCCCAGGACGAATTTATCATGGACCGCGCCATGACCTGCCGGTCCGAGGAGGAGGTCCGCAAACTCTTCGGCATCGAAGCCTCGGAATATTGGCGGACGCACTTCATCCCGGGGGCCGAAAGCGACTCCCGGCCCAAACGGATCGGAGCGTTCAAGTCCAACATCATCGGAATCAACCTCGTGGCCGTCCTCCAGTTCGCCTACGGAAGCTACACCTCCAGCGAACGGCTGCGCGACAGCGCCCTCACGCTCCTCGAACGCCTCCCCGCCGAGGACAACCGCTACATGCGCGAATGGATCAATGCCGGAGTCCGCCCCGGCAACGCCTTCGAAAGCCAGGCCCTGCTGCAGCTCGCCACGGAATACTGTGCCGCAGGACGCTGTGCCGAATGCCCCGTCGGACGCCGGATCGCCCGGATACGCCCCGAACGATAGCAATCCGACAACAAAAGGCTGGCTGCAACTGCCGCAGGCCGGGCCGCCGGGCCGCTCTTCGGAAACCCGCAGCCCCATTCACCGCATCCGGAATTCCGGGTTTCCGGATGCTCCCTGCAGAAATCCGGGAAAAGGTTGCAGGTAAAGCCTCTATTTTTTCGCATTTCCCAAAAAATGAGTATCTTTGTAAGATTTACAACCGAAAATCCGAAAATAACTCGAAACTTATGGATATAGTTGCCAGTATCATCAAAGCCCTCTTCGGTTCGAAAGCCGACAAGGACCGCAAACTGATCGAACCCTATCTGCAGAAAATCAAGGCCGTCTACCCGACGATCGAAGCCCTTTCCAACGACGAACTCCGCGCCCGCAGCGAAGACCTCAAGAAACAGATCGCAGACTTCATCGCCGCCGACGAGGCCCGCATCGTCGAACTGAAGGCCGAACTCGAAAAGCCCGAAACCTCGCTCGAAGAGAAGGAGAAGATCTCCAAGGAGATCGACGACACCACCAAACGCATCGACGAGAAGATCGAGGAGATCCTCGACCGTATCCTCCCCGAGGCATTCGCCATCATGAAGGATACGGCCCGCCGTTTCGCGCAGAACGAAACCGTCGTCGTCACGGCAAACGACTTCGACCGCGAACTCGCCGCCACGAAGGATTTCGTCACCATCGACGGCGACAAGGCCGTCTACGCCACGCACTGGATGGCCGGCGGAAACGACGTCAAGTGGGACATGATCCACTACGACGTCCAGCTCTTCGGCGGCGTGGTGCTCCACCAGGGCAAGATCGCCGAAATGGCGACGGGTGAAGGAAAGACCCTCGTGGCCACGTTGCCCGTATTCCTCAACGCCCTGGCACGAAAGGGCGTGCACATGGTCACCGTGAACAACTACCTGGCCAAACGTGACTCCGAGTGGATGGGCCCCATGTACGAGTTCCACGGACTCTCGGTCGCCTGCATCGACGACACCCAGCCCAACTCCGACGCCCGACGCAAGGCCTACATGGCCGACATTACGTTCGGTACGAACAACGAGTACGGTTTCGACTACCTGCGCGACAACATGGCCTCCTCGCCCAAGGACCTCGTGCAGCGCAAGCACCACTTCGCCATCGTCGACGAGGTCGACTCCGTGCTGATCGACGACGCCCGCACCCCGCTGATCATCTCCGGTCCCGTGCCCAAGGGCGACGACCAGCTGTTCGAACAGTACTGCCCCTCGATCGACCACCTCTACAACCTGCAGAAAAACCTCGTCACGCAGCTGCTGGCCGAGGCCCGGCAGCTGATCTCAGCAGGCAAAACCGAGGAGGGAGGCATCAAGCTCTACCGCGCGCACAAGGGACTCCCGAAGTACAAACCCCTGATCAAGTACCTCTCGGAGCAGGGTGTCAAGGCCCTCATGCAGAAGACCGAAAACATCTACATGCAGGACAACAACCGCCGGATGCCCGAAATCACCGACGACCTCTTCTTCGTCATCGACGAGAAACTCAACTCCGTCGAGCTGACCGACAAGGGTCACGAGGTATTGTCGAAATACTTCAACGAGGACGGATTCTTCGTCCTCCCGGACATCGGCGCCGAGGTCGCCGAACTGGAGAAAAGCGCCCTCTCCGCAGAGGAGAAGGCCGCCAAGCGCGACGCGGTGATCAACGACTACGCCGTCAAGTCGGAGCGCGTGCACACCGTCATCCAGCTGCTCAAAGCCTACGCGATGTTCGAGAAGGACATCGAGTACGTCGTCATGGACAACAAGGTCAAGATCGTCGACGAGCAGACCGGACGTATCCTCGAAGGACGCCGCTACTCCGACGGCCTGCACCAGGCCATCGAGGCCAAGGAGCACGTCAAGGTCGAGGCCGCCACGCAGACCTTCGCCACGATCACCCTCCAGAACTACTTCCGCATGTACCACAAGCTGGCCGGTATGACCGGTACGGCCGAAACCGAGGCCTCGGAGTTCTGGAGCATCTACAAACTCGACGTCGTGGTTATCCCCACGAACCGTCCCGTCATCCGTGACGACCGCCAGGACCTCATCTACAAGACCAAGCGCGAAAAGTACAACGCCGTCATCGAGGAGATCGTCCGACTGGTCGGCGAAGGTCGTCCGGTCCTCGTGGGCACCACCTCGGTGGAGATCTCCGAGTTGCTGAGCCGAATGCTCAAGCTGCGCGGAATCAAGCACAACGTCCTCAACGCCAAGCAGCACGCCCTCGAAGCACAGGTCGTCGCCGAAGCCGGACGCTCGGGACAGGTCACCATCGCCACCAACATGGCCGGCCGCGGTACCGACATCAAGCTCACCCCCGAGGTCAAGGAGGCCGGAGGTCTCGCCATCATCGGTACCGAACGCCACGAAAGCCGCCGCGTCGACCGCCAGCTGCGCGGTCGTGCAGGACGTCAGGGAGACCCCGGATCGTCGCAGTTCTTCGTATCGCTCGAAGATGACCTGATGCGTCTGTTCGGATCGGGACGCATCGCCACCATGATGGACCGCATGGGACTCAAGGAGGGCGAGGTGATTCAGGCCGGCATGATGACCAAGGCCATCGAACGCGCCCAGAAGAAGGTCGAGGAGAACAACTTCGGAATCCGCAAGCGACTGCTCGAATACGACGACGTGATGAACTCCCAGCGTGAGGTCATCTACACCCGCCGCCGCCACGCCCTCTACGGCGAACGCATCGAAATCGACCTGAACAACATCATGTACGATTTCGCCGACAACTTCGTCGAGGAGTGCCGCGGCATCGAATACGACGAGTTCCGCATGGAGTTGATCCGTCAGGTCGCCGTGGAGCCCGCCATCGATCAGGCCGCCTACGAGGATGCCAAACCCGACGAACTGGTCGAGGCCATCGTCAAGGCGCTCAAGGAGGCCTATGCCCGCCGTGCCAAGGCCGTGGCCGACACCGTGCGCCCCGTCATGCAGCGCATCTACGAGGATCGCAAGGACCAGCTCGATTCGAACATCTACTTCCCGATCACCGACGGTCACCTCGGATACAACGTCCCGGTCAACCTCCGCAAGTGTCAGGAAACCGACGGTGCCGAAATCTACAAGGTCTTCTCCAAGGTCGTGATGTTCACCTCCATCGACGATGCCTGGCGCGAACACCTGCGCGAAATGGACGACCTGCGCCAGAGCGTTCAGAACGCAACCTACGAGCAGAAGGACCCCCTGCTGATCTACAAATTCGAATCCTTCGGGCTCTTCTCCAAGATGCTCATCAAGGTCAACCGCGAGGTGCTCTCGATCCTCAACAAGGCCTACATCCCCGTCCGCGACCAGAACGTCGACGAAGCCAAGCGTCAGCAGATGGAGCGGGAACGCCGGGCCAAGGTCGATGTCAACAAGCTCCAGGCTTCGAGAATGCAGGCCGCGGCGCAGGCCGGGCAGCAGGAGCGGCAGAAACCCATGCCCCTGCACGTCGAGAAGAAGGTCGGACGAAACGATCCCTGTCCCTGTGGCAGCGGCAAAAAGTACAAAAACTGCCACGGCAAGGGGCTCTAAGGGTTTTAAGAAAACCCTTTTGTGGGGGGGGGGTAGAGCCAGAACATGTTTCAGACCGTCCGTTGCCCCTCCCAGGGGGGCTTCACGAAAACCCTTTGTGGGGGATGGGGCTTTAAGAAAACCCTTTTGTGGGGGATAGAGCCAGAACAGGTTTCAGACCGTCTGCGGCCCTACCACCCAAAAAACGACTGAATAAAAACGGTCCGGAAGATCGCTGGAAACAGCGCTTTCCGGACCTGTTCATAACCGACAAAAACCGAAAACCATGGGTTACCTGGAAGAAAAACAACACCAACTCGACCTGCGCTATCTCCGCATGGCGCGGATCTGGGCCGAAAATTCATACTGCGTCCGCCGAAAGGTCGGAGCTCTCATCGTCAAGGACAAGATGATCATTTCCGACGGTTACAACGGTACCCCTTCGGGCTTTGAGAACATCTGCGAGGACGAAAACGGAAAAACCAAATCCTACGTCCTCCACGCCGAAGCCAATGCCATCACAAAGGTCGCCAAGTCCGCAAACAACTGCGACGGTTCGACCCTCTACATCACCGCCGCTCCCTGCATCGAATGCTCGAAACTCATCATCCAGGCCGGAATCAAACGGGTCGTATATTCCGATGATTACCGCTCGGAAGAGGGACTCGACCTCCTGCGCCGCGTGGGTATCGAATGTGTGCAGTACAAATCCGACGAACTCGAATAAACTCCGCTCGAAACATCCCGAAAATCCCGCCGCGGAACTTTTTCCTTTCGATGATGGCGGTTTCTGCCCGCCCGGGTTGCAAAACCCGAAGACATGTCGTATCTTGTCCGGAGAAAACCGGAAACCAGCCTGTCATGAAACGGATCGTCATCGTAGGAGCAACCTCCGGCATCGGTCTCGAAACCGCCCGCCTCTGCATCCGCGAAGGATGGCGCGTAGGAGTTGCCGGACGGCGGCTCGAAGCTCTCGAAGCATTGCGTGCCGAGGCTCCCGCCCAGGTCGAAATCGAACCCCTGGACATCACCCGCGAAGATGCCACCGAACGGCTGAAGCAACTCATCGAACGCCTCGGAGGCATGGACATCTATCTCCATTCATCAGGAATCGGAAGCCAAAACGCCCGGCTCCGACCCGACATCGAGATCGAAACCCTCCGAACAAACGGCGAAGGGTTCGTCAGGATGGTCGTCGCCGCTTTCGGGTACTTCCGCAGCCGCGGAGGCGGGCATATCGCCGTCATCAGCTCGATTGCCGGGACTCGTGGCCTCGGAGCCGCGCCCGCCTACTCCGCTACCAAACGGATGCAGAACACCTACATCGACGCCCTCACGCAACTCGCCCGCATGGAGGGTTGCGGAATCCGGTTTACGGACATCCGACCCGGATTCGTCGCCACACCCCTGCTCGCCGGGGACGGGTGCTACCCGATGCTGATGAGCACCGAAAAGGTCGCACGGAGAATCATGCAGGTATTGCGGAAACCCCGTCGGCGGGTGGTGATCGACCGCCGCTATGCCTGGCTGGTATTCGGCTGGAAGTTGATCCCGCAATGGCTGTGGGAGCGGCTGAAGATCCGGACAAAAGCGTAACGGACAGCCTCCAGCCTTCCCGGCGGGACCCGGCAAAAAACGCCCCTGCCGGATAACCGGCAGGGGTGAAAAGTATCATTCAGAACATCGTTCGTCGGTCCGGAATTCCCGATCGCACCTCCCAAACGCCCTCCTCAGAACGGGCTCGCAGAAAGTTTCCTCCGGGCAACCCCGCCGAACGGCCGACCCTCCAGACAGCCCCTCCGGACAGTCCCTCCGAACGGCCGGCCCTCCGAAAACTCCCTCCAGACAGCCCCTCCGAACGGCCGGCCCTCCGAAAACTCCCTCCAGACAGCCCCTCCGAACGGCCGGCCCTCCGAAAGCTCCCTCCGGACAGCCCCTCCGAACGGGCGACCCTCCGAAAGCTCCCTCCGGACAGTCCCTCTGCACGGGCCCTCTGCACGGGCCCTCCGTCAGAACGGCAGGTCGTCCGGATCGTCCGCAGGAGGCGTCACCGGCTGTTGCGATTGGGGTTGAGCCTGCGGTTGCGAATATCCTCCCGCCGGAGCACCGCCCTGCTGGTAGCCACCCTGTTGGTACCCCCCCTGCTGGTAGCCTCCCTGCGATTGTGCGCCATAGCCCGACGAAGCGCTGTCCGAAGCCGGATTGTCCGAGCGACGGCCCAGCAGGTTCATCGTATCGGCCAGAATCTCCGTCGTATAGCGTTTGTTGTTGTCCTTGTCCATCCACTCCCGGGTGCGCAGGCGCCCCTCGACATAGATCTGCGTGCCCTTGCGCACGTAACGGTCCACCACATCGGCCAGACCCCGCCACAGCGTGATCGTATGCCACTCGGTGTGTTCCTTCGTCTCGTTCGACTGACGGTCGTACAACCGTTCGGTCGTCGCCAGACGCACGCGGGCCACCTTCGCCCCGCCTTCCAACGTGCGGACCTCCGGGTCCATGCCCACGTTGCCGATCAAGATCACCTTGTTTACCATTCCCTTATTTCAGATTTTCGATCATCCGTTTGAAGAGCCGCTCCATCTTCACGCCGGCCTTCCGGCCCTGAAGCTGCACGTCCTCGTGGTCGCCCACCTCGTCCGAAAGCCCGCAGTTCGTGATCACCGAGACCCCGAAGACCGGAATCGACATGTGTCGGGCCACAATCACCTCCGGAACCGTCGACATGCCCGCCGCATCGCCCCCGATAGCCTTGAAGTAGCGGTATTCGGCCTGCGTCTCGAACGTCGGGCCCGTACCGCCCACATAGACGCCGTACTGCAGTTTGATTCCCTCCTCCTCGGCGATCCGCGTCGCCGCGGCGATCAGATCCTTGTCGTAGCAGTTGTGCATGTCCGGGAAGCGGGGGCCGAGTTCGGCGATGTTGCGTCCGATGAGCGGGTTGGGCATCAGGTTGATGTGGTCCGTGATGACCATCAGGTCGCCCACCCGGAACGAGGTGTTGATCCCGCCCGAAGCGTTCGACACGAAGAGGTAGCGGATGCCCAGCTGCTGCATCACCCGGATCGGGAAGGTCACCTGCTGCATCGTATAACCCTCGTAGTAGTGGAAGCGCCCCTGCATGGCCACGACCCGGCGGCCTGCGACCCGCCCGAAGATCAGGCGCCCCTTGTGGCCCTCGACCGTCGAAACCGGGAAACCCGGGATATCCTTGTATTCCAGCGTATGGACCGCCTCGATTCCGTCGGCAAAGCCGCCCAGGCCGGTTCCCAGTACGATTCCCACCTCGGGAGCAAAATCTTCTGTCTGCGCCTTGATAAAGGCGGCGGTTCGTTTAATTTCCTCTAACATCTTCTTCCAGTTTTTGCAGAAAATCCGTTGCCGAATCCTCTATGAATGAAATATTGATCGGTTGGTAGTAGAGCGCCCGACGGACTTCCGACGGGATTTTCGCCCGGTTGGTCATTTTCACGGCATCCTTCTCCGTGGTGACGATCACCGCCCCGGGATGCTTCTCCAACAGCGCCTTCAGGGCATTCATGTCCCGGACCTTGTAGATGTGGTGATCGTCCAGCGTCACCTCCGCGACCACCTTGTAGCGCTCGCGCAGCGACTTCAGGAACGGCGCCGGATTCCCGATCCCCGACAGGGCAATCACCTCCCGGCCCGAAGTCAACGGTGCATCCACCGCCTCGTCCGCGTAGAGCGGCTGGGGCATGAAGCTCTCGAAGCGCGTGAAGTAGACCCGCTGGTAGGCCACCTGGATCAGCACCTTGCGCAGGATCCGGCGATCGATCGGCGCCATGTGTTCGGGGCATTTCGTCACCACGAAATAGTGGGCCCGGTGCAGCTCCTCGGGAAGATCGCGCAGCGTACCCACCGGAAGCATCCGGTCGTGCTGAACGGGGCGCGTGGCGTCGATCATCACGACGTTGACCTTCGGCTCCACGTAGCGGTGCTGGAATCCGTCGTCCATAACGATGAGGTCCACTTCGGGGTGTTCGGCGCGCAGGCGGCGGATCCCCTCCGCACGTTTTTCGCACACCACGACCACCGTTTCCGGAAACTTGAGCTTGATTTGCAGCGGTTCGTCGCCCACATCCCGGTAATGCGCATCACCATGCACCTCCAGATAGCCCTTTGTACGGCGTCCGTAGCCCCGCGAAAGCAGCGCCACACGGTGCATCTGCGACATGTAGGCGATCACCATCTCCGCCATCGGGGTCTTGCCCGTCCCGCCGACGGTGATGTTGCCGATGCAGATGATCGGGATGTCGAACTTCTCGCTCTTGAGCAGCCCCCAGTCGAAGAGACGGTGACGGAATGTCACCCCCATCTTATAGAGAAAGGCCGCAGGCGCGAGCAGGCATTTGAGCATCTTCTTACCGCTTTGAACAGATAACCTTCAAAGATAGGAATTATTATCCGGACCGCCAAACCTAACGCCGCAAATCTGGACGCACCCCGCAAAACAGGCCATTCCCGACCCCCTAAAAGACAAAATCAACCGCAAATCCCTACGCTCCGGGCTTCAGAAGGGGTTTCACGAAAACCCCCGCGAAAACCCGGACGGAGCCTCTCCGCAATCCGTTTTTTTTCGTATCTTTGCCCGTAGCTATGAAAAATCCGAGAACTCTTCTGTGCGCGCTGCTCCTGCTCGGAGCCGCCGCCTGCGGCCGCAACGCCGAAACCGACAACGATAACGCCGAAACAACCGAACCCCGGAACCTCCTCTACGGGATCGATGCCGACAACTACCGGACCGAAACCGGTGAGGTCGGCAGCGGAGAGACCATGGGCGGCATCCTCAACCGCTTCGGGGTCTCGGCCGCGGTCGTCGACCGGCTCGACAAAACCTCCCGGGAGATATTCCCCCTGCGCAACATCCGCGCCGGACACAAGTACACGGCCTTCATCCACGAAGACTCGCTCTATGCCCCCCACCTCGACTGGCTCGTCTACGAAACCTCCGTGACCGACTACGTCGTCTTCGGATTCCACAATCAGGACTCGGTCTCCGTGCGCAAGGACTGCAAGGAGTACACCCTGCGCCGCACGAAAAAGAGCGCCGTGATCAACTCCTCGCTCTGGGGTGCCATCATGGAGCAGGAGCTCCCCTTCGCCCTGGCCGCAGAAATGGAGGACATCTACCAGTGGACGGTCGACTTCTTCGGCATCCAGAAGGGCGACAGTTTCACGGTGATCTACGACGAACGATTCATCGATGACACCGTCTCGGTCGGCATCGGACGCATCTGGGGCGCAAAGTTCGTCCAGAGCGGCAAGGAGTTCTACGCCATCCCGTTCCGCCAGGGCGGCAAGATCCAGTACTGGGAGGCCGACGGCGGAAGCCTCCGCAAACAGATGCTCAAGGCCCCGCTGAAGTATTCGCGCATCAGTTCACGCTTCACCTACGCCCGCAAGCACCCGATTTACAAGGTTTACCGCCCCCACACCGGCGTCGACTACGCCGCTCCGAAGGGTACCCCCGTACACGCCGTGGCCGACGGCGTGGTGATCTTCAAGGGCTGGGGCGGAGGCGGCGGAAACACGCTCAAAATCAAGCACCCCGGCAACCTCCAGACCGGTTATCTCCACCTGAGCGGCTATGCCAAGGGTATTTCGAAGGGGACGCGCGTCTCGCAGGGCCAGTTGATCGGTTACGTCGGCTCGACCGGCGCCTCGACGGGCCCCCACCTCGACTACCGCGTCTGGAAGAACGGCACGCCCATCGACCCGCTGAAGATCCCCTCGGAACCCGCAGAACCCATCTCGAAGGAGAACCGTGCCGGGTTCGAATTCGTCCGCGACCGCATCATGGCCGAGCTCAACGGCGACGTCAAACCCGAGGAGCGGATCACCCAACTCGACTCGCTCACGCTGCCCGAAGCGGCTGCAGCCCCGATTACCGAAACCCAGGAATAGTCCGCTCATGGAACGCACCGCAGTCATTATCGTCGCCGGAGGCAGCGGCCGACGCATGGGAGAGAGGATTCCCAAGCAGTTCCGGCTGCTGGGCGGCCAGCCCGTGCTGGCCCGCACGATCGGCACCTTCGCCGCGGCACTGCCCGGCGCCGAGATCGTCGTCGTACTCCCCGAACGGCACATCCCCTTCTGGGAGAACCTCAAGGCCCGCTTCGACGTCGCGCCCCACCGCATCGCGGCGGGTGGCGCCGAGCGTTTCGACTCGGTGCGCTGCGGCCTGCAGGCCCTGAAGAGCGATCCCGACCTGATTGCCGTCCAGGACGGCGTGCGCCCGCTCGGCACGGCGGAGATGATCCGCCGCGTGGTCGGAGCCGCAGCCCGGTACGGAGCCGCCATTCCCGTCGTGGAGCCCGTCGATTCGTTCCGCGAGGTGGAGGCCGGATCGGAACAGGCCGCGGATCCCCGCTCGCATCCCGTAGACCGCAGCCGCCTGCGCATCGTACAGACCCCCCAGGTCTTCCGGAACTGGCTCCTGCGCGAAGCCTACGGCGCAGAGTTCCGAAGCAGTTTCACCGACGATGCCTCGGTCGTGGAAGCCGCCGGCTACCCCGTCTCGCTCGTACCGGGCGAACGCGGCAACCTCAAACTCACCACCCCCGAAGATTTCGTCATCGCCGAGGCCCTCCTCGCGGCCCGCGAAGAGGCCGAAGAGGCCGAAGCGCAAGACCGATAGAGACCTGAATAACCCCGACCGGACAACCCCCGAAAAGCCCCCAGGACCCGACCGAATATCCGATGAAGAGCGTCTACAAATACCATTTCTCCCGTCACACGATCTACGTGTCGATCTTCTACCTGGCCGTCTTCGCACTGCTGGGCTGGGCGCTCTACCACCTCTACGAAGGGGGTTATCTCTCGGCGTGGTTCACCTCGTTCATCGTCGCCCTGATCGCCCTGATGGCCCTCTCGATCCCCCGCAAGATCGTCGTCTCGGACGATCGCATCGAGGTGCGCTGTCTGTTGGATATCACCGAGATCCGCCGCAACGAAATCGCCTCCGTGCGCCGCGTCGACAACCGCCGCATGAAGTGGTTCCTGCCCATCTTCGGAGGCTACGGATTCTTCGGATACTACGGGCATTTCATCGACCTGCGGAGGCTCGACCGCGTGAGGATCTATGCCTCGGAGTGGCGCAATTTCGTCGAAATCACCGATATTTACGACGACCGGCTCTACGTCTCGTGCGCCGATGCCGACCGGCTGGTCGCCGAACTCACCCCGCCCGGCGGAAACCGCCCCGACGATGATGACGTCGACGAGGAAGAGGAGGCCGAAACTGCCGAAAACCGGCCGGAGTAATCCCGGCAATCTATTTGCATATCCACACCATTATTCACCATTTAAAACACGAAAAAGATGAAAAAGTATCGTTGTGTAGTCTGCGACTGGGTTTACGACCCGGCAGTCGGCGATCCCGACGGCGGCATCGCCCCCGGAACGGCATTCGAGGAGATTCCCGAAGACTGGGTTTGCCCCGTCTGCGGCGTCGGCAAGGACCAGTTCGAAGAGGTCGCCGAGTAATTCCCGGGATTCCGGAACTTCGGGACGCACTCCTTTAACAAGGGTGCGTCTTTTTTGCCCGGGTTCCGGACAAAAAAAGGGCCGTGCGGATGCACGGCCCCTTCTGTCGATCCCCTCCCGCCGCGTCAGTTGACGTTCGGCAGGAAGGAGTAATCCTTCGAGTAATGGAGCATCTGCTCGACGTAGTTGGCCGGGTAGCTGATCTTCACGTCGACCACCTTGCCGTCCTGCTCGACGAGTTCGTACTCCGGGTTCACGAAGCCGCCGTAAGGCTCGATATGCAGCGCGGCGTAGCGCTCCAGCACCTCGTTGTGAAGCGTCGGGTCCACCTGCACGCCGTAGCGCTCGACAAGCTCCTTGCCCGCCTCGTAGTCACCCTCCGACTTGATGCGCTGCACCTCGCGGAGCAACTCCCCGAAGAGCCCGCGCAGCTTCTCGAAGTCGTTCACCACCACGTAGGTCTTGCCGTTCTCCTTCACCAGTTCGATCACGTTCTCGGCCTTGCCGCGCTCGTAGCACCACTCCGAGATCAGTTTGCGGTTGCACATGTGCGACTCCTCGATGTTCTTGCCCGGCTCGATGCGCGCCAGCTGCGTCATCAGGCCGTTCATCACGTAGTCGGCATAACCGGCCTTCGCCACGTCGAACGACGGAACGAGTCCCAGCTCGACGAGTTTCGCATCGCCCAGGTAGTAGAGCCCGAAGAGGTCGGCACGCGCCTCCTCCAGGGTCGAGCCGTAGCTGCGCAGCTCCGAACCCGTCACGCCCGGCGCCAGCTGCCCCGAACCGTGGCCCAGGCACTCGTGCAGGTCCGTATGGAGGTCGTCGGCCAGCTTGCCGTACTGGTCCATCCGCGCCCGGTCCTCGGCCCGCAGCACGAACTCCTCGTTGAAGCCGTTGCCGTGCGCCGCCTGGTCGTAGGCATAGGTGATATTGTCGATCGTGACCGATTTCGAGCCGTACTCCTTGCGGATCCAGTCGGCGTTCGGAAGGTTGATGCCGATCGGTGTCGAGGGGTAGCAGTCCCCGCCCAGCATCGCCACGGTGATCACCTTGGCCGAAACGCCCTTCACCTCCTTCTTGCGGTACTGCGGGTCCACGGGCGAGTGGTCCTCGAACCACTGCGCATTCGACGAGATCGCCTCCGTGCGGTGGCAGGCCGCCGAATCCACGAAGTTCACATTCGCCTCCCACGACGCCTTGAAGCCCAGCGGATCGCCGTAGGTCTCGATGAAGCCGTTCACGAAATCGACGTTCGAAACCGTATCCCGCACCCAACCGATGTTATAGCGGTCGAACTCCTTCAGGTCGCCGCTCCGGTAGTAGGCGATCAACGCCGCGATATTCGACTTCTGCGGCTCCTGCGCTACCGATTCGGCCTTTTCCAACCAGTAGACGATCCGCTCGATGGCCGCGGAGTACATGCCGCCGACCTTCCACGTCCGCTCGGCGAGTTTCCCGGCGTCGTCCTTCGTCAGCTGGCTGTTCAGCCCGTAGGAGACCGGTTCGGGGTCCTTGGCGTCGGCAGCTGCCATCCCGGCGTAGAAGCTCTCGGCCTCGGCCTGCGAAACGCCCCGGTAATAGTTGCTCGACGAGGTGAGCAGCAGGTCGTCGCCCGCCCGCTGGTTCAGCCGCGTGGGGTACTTCGCAGGATCGAAAATCGCCACGCAGACCATCTCCCGCAGGGCGTTCAGCTCGCCGAACTTCTCCTCGGGGATCGTCTCGATAACGTCCAGCAGGTAGCCTTCCGTAAACTCCGGCGTGAACTTGTCGTTCGAATAGTGGTGGTGGATGCCGTTGGCGAACCACACCTTCTTGAGATACTTCTCCAGGGCCTTCCACTCCGCGGTCGTGCGGTCCCCGGCGTAGTTTTCATAAACCGTCTCAAGGGTTCGGCGCACCGGCAGGTTCGCCACGCAGTTCTGGTCGAAGAGGATGTCCCGGCCGCACTTCGCAGCTTCCGAAAGGTAGTAGACCAGCTCCTTCTGTTCGAGCGGAAGCGCCTCGAAACCAGGAACTTCATAGCGGATGACCTTAATGTCGTCGAACCGGTCGACGATCCACGGTGCGTCGCCCTTCGTCCCCCCGCCGCACGAGGTGGCGGCGCAAATCGTAATACTCATGGTTGCAATGGTAAAAAGCCTTTTCATGCGTATGAAAACGTTAGTTTCCGCCAAAGATAGTGCATTTTTTGTGATTTTCCTTCGTTATGTCTGCGGGAATTTCTACCTTTGCCCCCGCAACTCGGTAATCTTACAGAGATGAAAGTATTTACAAGCGTCAAAGAGCTTCGCGCCGAACTCGATCGCACGGAGCAGTCCGGGATCGGTTTCGTCCCCACGATGGGTGCCCTCCATGCGGGACACCGCTCGCTCGTGGAGCGCGCCCGGCGTGAAAACCCGACCGTCGTCGTGAGCGTCTTCGTAAACCCCACGCAGTTCAATGACAAAAACGACCTGAAGCACTACCCCCGCACCCCGGAGGCCGATGCCCGCGTGCTCGAAGAGGCCGGAGCCGATTTCGTCCTGATGCCCCCGGTCGAGGAGATCTACCCCGAACCCAACACCCGTGTCTTCGACTTCGGGCAGATCGACAAGGTCATGGAGGGTGCTACCCGCCCCGGACACTTCAACGGCGTGGCCCAGGTCGTCAGCCGACTCTTCGACATCGTGCGCCCGGCCCGCGCCTACTTCGGCGAAAAGGATTTCCAGCAGATCGCCGTCATCCGCGCCATGGTCGCACAACTCGCCCTCCCGGTCGAGATCGTCGAGTGCCCCATCGTCCGCGGCGAAGACGGACTGGCCCTCTCGTCGCGCAACCAGCTCCTCGACGCACCGCACCGCGCCGCGGCACCCCACATCTACGCCACGCTGCGCCGTGCCGCCGAAATGTCGCACACGCTCGACCCCGAAACCCTCAAGGAATGGGTCGTGAAGGAGGTCGAAAGCAACCCCCTGCTCAAGGTCATCTACTACCAGTCGGTCGACGCCCGCACGATGCAGGAGGTCCGCGTCTGGAGCGATACCGACCGCATTCAGGGCTGCATCGCCGTACAGGCCGGCGACATCCGTTTAATCGACAACATACGTATCCGATAATGAAATTCCAGATCGAAGTCATCAAATCGAAAATCCACCGCGTGACGGTCACCCAGGCCGATCTCAACTACGTGGGGAGCATCACCATCGACGAGGCCCTGATGGAGGCCGCCAACATGATCGAAGGCGAAAAGGTCCAGATCATGGACATCAACAACGGAGAACGTTTCGAAACCTACATCATCAAGGGTGAACGCGACAGCGGCTGCATCTGCCTCAACGGTGCCGCAGCCCGCAAGGTCCAGGTCGGCGACGTGGTCATCATCGCCTCCTACGCCCTGATGGATTTCGAGGACGCCAAGCAGTTCCGGCCCTGGGTCATCTTCCCCGACACGGCCACAAACCGACTCGTCAAGTAACCCCCCCCGAACCGGCCGCATGGCGAAAACCCGGAAAAATCTCCTTCCCGAAGGAGATTTTTTCGTATAAATACCTATCTTTGTCTCCGGTTGACTACCGACCCGCCCATGGATATTCTGCTCTCGATATGCGCTTTCATCCTCGCGATACTCGGTATCGCAGGGTGTATCGTCCCCGTCCTTCCCGGGACAATCCTCTCCTACGGAGGACTCCTCTGCTCCTATTTCACCTCCTATTCGCAGATGGGCGCCGCAGCCATCTGGATCTGGCTCGCCGTCTGCATCGCCGTCAGCGTCGCCGACTACTTCCTCCCGGCCTGGATGACCAAACGGTTCGGAGGTTCCCGCGCCGGATCCATCGGCGCCACCATCGGCATCTTCGTCGGATTCTTCGCCGGACCCGTCGGGATCATCCTCGGTCCCTTCGTCGGCGCAGTCATCGGAGAACTCGTCAACGACCGCAGCGATTTCGCCAAGGCCCTCGTCGTCGGATTCGGATCCTTCCTCTCCTTCTTCGTCGGAACCGGAATCAAGCTCATCGTCGCGGTCGGCATCCTCGTCCACATCGTCGCCGATACCTGGCCCGCACTCTGCAACTGGCTGACCGGCCTTTTCTGAAACCAATCCTTTTCAAATAAAACAATATCCCTATGAAAAAAGTGCTGACTCTGGCCGTCGTCGTGCTGGCCCTGCTCGCCTCCGCGTGCAGCAAGTACAAGTACGAAACGGTCAAGGGCGATCCGATGAACACCCGGATCTACACCCTTCCGAACGGACTGAAGGTCTACATGAGCGTCAACAAGGAGACGCCCCGCATCCAGACCTACATCGCCGTGCGCGTCGGCGGCAAGAACGACCCCGCCGAAACTACCGGGCTGGCCCACTACTTCGAACACCTCATGTTCAAGGGTACGCCCAACTTCGGAACCTCGGACTACGCCGCCGAAAAGCCCCTGCTCGACGAGATCGAACAGCTCTTCGAGGTCTACCGCCAGACCTCCGACGAGGCCGAACGCGCCGCCATCTACCACCGCATCGACTCGATCAGCTACGAGGCTTCGAAGATCGCCATCCCCAACGAGTACGACAAGCTCATGGCCGCTATCGGCGCCAACGGAACCAACGCCTACACCTCGCAGGACATGACCGTCTACGTCGAGGACATCCCCTCGAACGAGGTGGAGAATTGGGCGAAGATCGAGGCCGACCGCTTCCGCAACCCCGTGATCCGCGGCTTCCACACCGAGCTGGAGACCATCTACGAGGAGAAGAACATGTCGCTCACGCGCGACGCGCGCAAGGTCTGGGAGGCCCTCGACGCCGCGCTCTTCCCCAACCACCCCTACGGCACGCAGACCGTACTCGGTACGCAGGAGCATCTGAAAAACCCCTCGATCACCAACGTGCGGAACTACCACAAGACCTACTACGTGCCGAACAACATGGCCATCTGCCTCTCGGGTGACCTGAATCCCGACGAGGTGATCGCCACCATCGACAAGTATTTCGGCGACATGCAGCCCAACGAGAACCTGCCGAAACTCGAGTTCAAGCCCGAGGAGCCCATCACCGAACCCGTCGTGCGCGAGGTGTACGGGCTGGAGGCTGCCAACGTGATGATCGGCTGGCGCCTGCCGGGCGGCTCGACCGACCCGAACGACGTCGCGCAGATCGCCAGCGCCATCCTCCACAACGGGCAGGCCGGACTGATCGACCTCGACCTCAACCAGCAGCAGAAGGTCCTCGGCGCTTACGGCGGATTCTCGGGCCAGCCCGACTACAGCACGTTCCTCGCCGGAGGCATCCCCAAGGCCGGGCAGTCGCTCGAAGAGGTCCGCGACCTGCTCCTCGGCGAAGTGGCCAAACTGCGTTCGGGCGATTTCGACGAGAAACTCATCGAGGCCGCAATCAACAACTTCAAGCTCTACATGATGCGGGCCTACGAGGACAACGACTCGCGCGCCGACATGTACGTGCAGTCGTTCATCGCCGGGACCGACTGGGCCGACGAGGTTGCGCAGATCGACCGCATGTCGAAGATCACCAAGCAGGATGTCGTCGACTGGGCCAACCGGCACCTCGGTGAAAACAGCTACGCCATCGTCTACAAGCGTCAGGGCGAGGACAAGAGCGTGCAGAAGATCGCCGCTCCGAAGATCACCCCGATCGTGACGAACCGCGACATGCAGAGCGCCTTCCTGACCGAGATTCAGAGCTCCGAGGTGAAGCCCATCGAGCCCGTCTTCGTCGACTACCGGAAGGAGATGGCGCAGTTCGACCTCCGCGACGGAATCCATGTCCTCTACAAGAAGAACGAACTGAACGACATCTTCACGCTGCGCTATGTCTTCGACAAGGGATTCGAGAGCGATCCGGCCCTCTCGCTGGCCTTCGATTACCTGGGGTATCTCGGAACCGAGGCCATGAGTGCCGAGCAGATCGCCGCCGGGATGTACGACATCGCCTGCTCCTTCTCGATGCGGGCCGGCAGCAACCAGAGTTTCATCACGATCTCGGGCCTGAGCGAGAACATGCCCAAGGCCATGGAGATCGTCGAAGGGCTGATTGCCGGGGCCGTTGCCGATGAGTCCATCCTCGAAAACCTCAAGCAGGACCTGATCAAGTCCCGCGCCGATGCCAAACTCAACCAGGCCAGCAACTTCTCCGCGCTGCAAACCTACCTCATCTACGGCGAGGATTTCATCCGCCGTGCAACGCTGAAAAACGACGAGATCCTGGCACTCCGTTCGGACGAACTCCTGGCCCGCGTGCGCGACCTGATGAGCAAGCAGCATGAGGTGCTCTACTACGGCCCGATGGCGCAGGACGAGGTGAAAGGTCTCCTCGCCGAGAGCCACAAGGCCGCCGAAGTGCTGACCCCGCTCGAAAAGAGCCACCCGAAAATGCAGCCGACAGACAAGAGCAGCGTCGTGCTGGCCCAGTACGATGCCAACCAGCTCTACTACCTGCAGTATTCGAACCGCGGCGAGGCGTTCGACGTGAAGAACGAACCCGAAATCACGCTCTACAACGAATACTTCGGCGGCAGCATGAATTCGATCTGCTTCCAGGAGATGCGCGAGGCCCGCGGTCTGGCATACACGGCCCAGGCCTGGCTCGGAACCCCCTCCTATGCCGACGACAGCTACAGCTACATCGCCTTTATCGCCACGCAGAACGACAAGATGCAGACCGCCATCGAGGCCTTCGACGAGATCATCAACCAGATGCCCGAATCGGATGCGGCCTTCCACATCGCCAAGGAGGCCATCATCTCCCGCCTGCGCACGGACCGCACCACGGGAATCGGCGTCCTGAACTCCTACCTTGCCCTGCGCCGTCTGGGGCTCTCGGAGGATCCCGACCGGCTGGTTTTCGAGCAGGTGCAGACGATGACGCTCGACGACGTGAAGGCCACGCAGCAGAAGTGGGTCAAGGATCGCCCCTACACCTACGGTATTCTGGGCGACATCAAGAACCTCGACCTCAACTTCCTCAAGACGCTCGGACCCATCCGAACCGTCTCGCAGGAGGAGATCTTCGGGTATTGATCGGATCGGGCGTCCCGGCAACCCCGGCACCGACTGCCGACTGCCGACTGCCGACTGCCGACCGCCGACCGCTTGAATGCAAAAGCCCCGGGAGCAAAACTCCCGGGGCTTTTCGCATAAAGGCCCTACCTCAATAGCGGTAATGCTCGGCCTTGTAGGGTCCCTCTTCCGGAACGCCGATATAGTCGGCCTGCTTCTTCGTCAGGAGTGTCAGTTCGACACCCAAGTTGTCCAGGTGCAGCCGCGCCACCTCCTCGTCGAGGTGCTTCGGCAGGCGGTAGACATCCACCTTGAGGTCCTGCTCCCACAGCTCCATCTGCGCCAGGCACTGGTTCGTGAAGGAGTTTGACATCACGAACGACGGGTGGCCCGTCGCACAGCCCAGGTTCACCAGACGCCCCTCGGCCAGAATGAAGATCGAGTGGCCGTCGGGGAAGGTATATTTGTCGACCTGCGGCTTGATCGTCGTCTTCACGGCTGCGGATTTCTCCAGGCGCGCCATCTGGATCTCGTTGTCGAAGTGGCCGATGTTGCAGACGATCGCCTGGTCGCGCATCCGCTCCATGTGTTCCAGCGTGATGATGTCGCAGTTGCCCGTGCAGGTGACATAGATGTTGCCCTCGGCCAGGGCGCTCTCCACGGTCTTCACCTCGAAGCCCTCCATCGCCGCCTGCAAGGCGCAGATCGGGTCGATCTCCGTGACGATCACCCGCGCGCCGTACGAGCGCATCGAACGCGCGCAGCCCTTGCCCACATCGCCGTAACCGCACACGACAACCACCTTTCCGGCAATCATCACGTCCGTCGCGCGCTTGATGCCGTCGGCCAGCGACTCGCGGCACCCGTAGAGGTTGTCGAACTTCGACTTCGTGCAGGAGTCATTCACGTTGATCGCCGGAACGAGCAGCTCCCCGGCAGCCTGCATCTGGTAGAGGCGGTGGACACCCGTCGTGGTCTCCTCGCTCACGCCCTTCCATTCGGCCACCGTGCGGTGCCACTTCTCGGGGTCCTCGGCCAGAATCCGCTTCAAGGTGTCGAGGATCACCTCCTCCTCGTAGGACGAGGGGGCGTAGTCGAGCGTCGCGGCATCGTTCTCGGCCTTGTAGCCCTTGTGGATCAGCAGCGTGGCGTCACCGCCGTCATCGACGATCAGCTGCGGGCCCTTGCCGCCCGGGAACGACATCGCCATCGCCGTACACCACCAGTATTCGGGCAGCGTCTCGCCCTTCCACGCGAAGACCGGAACCCCGGCTTTCGCAATGGCTGCCGCAGCGTGATCCTGCGTCGAGAAGATATTGCACGAGCACCACCGCACGTCGGCGCCCAGCTCCACGAGCGTCTCGATCAGCACCGCCGTCTGGATCGTCATGTGCAGCGATCCCATGATCCGCACCCCTTTGAGCGGTTTGCGGGGTCCGTACTTGCGCCGAACGGCCATCAGGCCCGGCATTTCGTGTTCGGAGATCTCGATCTCCTTGCGTCCCCACTCGGCCAGCGACAGGTCGGCTACCTTGTAGGGAAGCGTGTTGTCCAAAAACATGTTGTTTTCCATTTTATTTATCCCGACATCGGCAGCCCGCAGCGAACATTTCCGCTGCCGGAGACCGCCGGTCCTATTTCTTCAAAAGTGCCGTCACGACGCCCTTGTCCTCGGCAATCTGCGCCTGCAGCTCCTCCACCGTGGCGAAACGGCGTTCGTCGCGGATCTTTTCGAGAAGCTCCACCCGCAAGAAGCGTCCGTAGAGTTCCTCCGAGAAATCGAAAATATGGGTCTCCAGGCGTCGTTCGGCCCCTCCGACCGAGGGATTGCAGCCCAGATTCGACATGCCGTCGTACCAGCAGCCGTCGATGCCGACCCGCGAACGGTAAACCCCGTCCGAAAGCGGCAAATCCACCGGAACCGCCAGATTGGCCGTCGGAAAACCCAGTTCGCGACCCAACTGCCGTCCATGTGCCACCGGTCCTTCGACCACACACTTTTCGGAAGCAGTTTCCCGCTTCCCGGCCCCGTGTTTCCCGGCCCCATGTTTCCCGGCCCCATGTTTCCCGGCCCCGTGGCTCCCGGCCCCGTGATTCCCGGCCCCGGCATCTCTTTTCGCCCCCTCGATCACACGCTCCATCGTCAGATCTTTTCCGTCAGTTTGCGCACCAGGCTGAATTGCGAGAAGAACTCCTTGGCGAAGACCCGCAGCACCGTATAGGAGGGGATCGCCAGCAGCATCCCCACGATCCCGGCCAGCGACCCCGCAATCAGGATCACCAGAAAGACCTCCAGCGGATGGGCCTTGACCCGTTCCGAATAGAGCGTCGGCTGCAGCACGAAATCGTCCAGCCCCTTGATGACCAGCAGCGAGCAGATGATGACCAGCACCGTATGACCCACGGGCATCCCCTCAATCGGCGTCACAATCCCCACGAAAACCGAGAAGATCCCGCCGATCAGCGGGCCCGCATAGGGCACGACGTTCATGATACCCATCGTTAGGCCGATGAAGGCGGCATCCGCGGTCTTCATCCCGAAGGCCATCATCACCAGCGATACGGCAATCGTCAGCAGCAGGCTCTCCGACAGGATGCCCGTAAAGTAGCGGCCCAGCAGCAGCGTCACCGAATCCAGCGCACGGGTGATGTTTTCGTGGTAGTGCTCCGGGAAGACCGAAGTTACCATCGTATAGAAAAGGCCCTCCTCCTTGAGGAAGAAGAAGGTGATGAACGAAATCGAGAAGATCGCAATCACCGACGAGATCACCACGTTGATAATCGACGAGAAGACCCGGTTGAGCGAATCGAAGTCGATGATTCCCCGCAGGGCATCGGTCAACTCCTCGGAGAGCGAGAAGGTGCTCTCGGGCAGGGAGAAAAGGCGCTGCAGGTCGTGTTGCGCACGGGCCAGGGGTTCGCCGATGCTCTCCATGACGGCCGTGAAGTCCACATGCGCGAACTGGTTGATCTTGTTGAAGACCAGCGGCACAAAGAGCGAGAAACACGTTGCGAAGATCGCCCAGATCACCACCAGCGTCACCAGGGCCGCCAGCCAGCGCGGAACCCGCCAACTGCGGATATGCAGTTCCGAGAGGCGTTTCACCAGCGGACGCCCCATCACGGCCAGCACCGCCGAAACCAGAATATAGACGACGATCGACGAGAAATACCACACCAGAAAAAGCACGGCCGTAGCGATCGCCGCGCCCACGATGAATTTCAGAACCGTCTGAGGCGTCGTTTGCATGGCTTCCGGGTTATTGGTTGTCCGCCACCCTGCGCAGCCGCGCGATCGGCGTCTGCGAACCAACCGTCGGGTCGCCGATCTCGACCAGCAGCTCGCTCTCCTTCGGAATCAGGATGTCGACCCGCGAGCCGAACTTGATGAACCCGCAGACGCTGTTCTGCTCCACGGGATTGCCCACCTTCATGTAGGAGATGATCCGCCGGGCGATCAGCCCCGCCACCTGACGGAATAGCACCCGCTGGCCCGAAGGCATCTTCACCACCGTGGTCGTCCGCTCGTTCTCGGTCGACGACTTCGGGTGCCAGGCCACCAGAAAACGGCCCGGATGGTATTTGAAATACTCCACGACACCGCCCACCGGAACCCAGTTCATGTGGACGTTCGTGATCGACATGAAGATCGAGATCTGCAGCATCTCTTCCTGCAGGTATTCGGTCTCCTTCACCACCTCGGTCACCACCACACGGCCGTCGCACGGCGCAAAGACCAGATCGGCATCATGGATCCGCACCCGCCGCGGCTCGCGGAAGAACGCCACGATGAAGAACCAGAACAGCAGCAGGAATATCGTACCGCCCCACAGCAGGGCAACTCCCGATTCGTTGACCAGCATCCGGTAGAAAAGCCACCAGATCAGGAGGCAGACAGCCCCCGAAATGCCGATAATCTTGTATCCTTCCTTGTTGATTCTCATAATACGGTAAGGTTTGCGGTTACATGACGAAAAGCATATAGACGAAGACGAACGGTGCAGAGAGCAGCATGGCGTCGAAACGGTCCAGAACCCCTCCGTGGCCGGGGATCAGCGTCCCGGAGTCCTTGACTCCGGCGGCCCGCTTGAACATCGACTCCACCAGGTCGCCCAGCACCCCCGTAACCGAAGCCACGAAGGCCAGACCTCCCCATGCCGCATAACTGCCTTCCAGCACCCGGGCGGCGACCAGACCCATCGCCACGGCGCCGATAACCCCGCCGAAGAAACCTTCCCACGATTTCTTGGGCGAAAGGCGTTCGCAGAGGCGGTGGCGGCCGATCGACATTCCCACCAGGTAGGCGAAGACGTCGTTCGCCCAGATGATGAAGATGTAGAAAAGCATCACCCAGGGGCTCCAGGTCTCACTGGCAATAATCGGGACGTAGCACATCAGCGACAGCGGCATCGCCACGTAAACCACTCCCAGCACGGTCGTGGCGATATTGCCCGCAGGATCCTCGCCCCGGCGGTAGAGTTCACAGATGAACATCACGGGCAACAGCAGCAGCAGAAAGGCCATTCCGCAGCCGAAGGCCCGGTTGGCGAAGCCCAGGATCTGGATGTCGTCGCTGACGAAGGCGAAATTCAGCGCAAAGAGCACAAGGCCCGCCACAAGTCCGACAAACCGCTGCGGGCGGCTGCCCCGTTTTCCGGCCAGGGAGTAAAACTCCGTCATGCCGCCGACCAGCAGCACCGCCAGCAGGAGCCCGAAACTCCACTGAGACCAGAGGATGGCCCCCAGGACCACCACCGCAAGCACCGCACCGCTCAAGGTGCGGACCCCCAGGTTCTTCATCTTTTCACTCATCGGTTTTCAAGGGTCAAACAAGTTTCACGACTTCTGTTTCGAATCGCTCGATGAGACGGATTCCGGACCTGACGGGTTCTTCACGTCCGGCTGCTCCGGGGTCCCCGCGGCCGAAACGGCAGCATTCCGCGTTCCGGAGCGCTTTTCATCGCCGTCCGGCGCCGAAGCCTCCGACGAGGCGCCTTCCGCCCCGGCTTTCGCCGCAGCCTCACGCCGTTCGCGCTCGATATCCTTCTTGCGCTTGCCGAAAATCCGCTCCACATCCTCCGTAAAGACCACCTCGCGCTGCAAAAGCAGTTCCGCCAGCTCCTTCAGACCGTCGCGGTGCTCCTTCAGCACCTTTTCGGCCATTTCGTAGGCCCGGTCGATCACCGCCCGGGCTTCGGCGTCGATCTGCTGCGCCGTCTTCTCGGAGTAGGGCTTCGTAAAGGACATGTCGCTCTGGCCCGTCGAGTCGTAATACGACAGCGTCCCGACCTCTTCGCTCATGCCGTAGTAGGCCACCATGGCGTAGGCCTGTTTGGTGACGCGCTCCAGGTCGTTCAACGCCCCGGTCGACACCTCCCCGAAGGTCAGCTGTTCCGACACGCGCCCGCCCAGCGTCGCCGCCAGTTCGTCCATCAGCTGCTCGCGCGTGGTGATCTGACGCTCCTCGGGCAGGTACCACGCCGCACCCAGCGCCTTCCCGCGCGGAATGATCGTCACCTTGATCAGCGGGCTGGCATTTTCGAGAATCCAGCTCACCGTGGCATGGCCCGCCTCGTGGTAGGCGATCACGCGCTTCTCCTCGTCGGTAATGATCTTGTTCTTGCGCTCCAGGCCGCCGATGATCCGGTCGATGGCCGCCAGGAAGTCCTCCTTCGAAATGTATTTCTTGTTGTGGCGAGCCGCGATCAGGGCCGCCTCGTTGCAGACGTTGGCGATGTCGGCGCCCGAGAAGCCCGGAGTCTGGCGCGCCAGGAACGAACGGTCCAGCGCCGGATCGAGTTTCAACGGACGCAGGTGCACCTCGAAGATCTCCTCGCGCTCCTTCACGTCGGGAAGCCCCACCTCGATCTGACGGTCGAAACGCCCGGCCCGCATCAGCGCCTTGTCCAGGATGTCCGCGCGGTTGGTCGCCGCCAGCACGATCACGCCCGTATTGGTCTGGAAACCGTCCATCTCCGTCAGCAGCTGGTTCAGCGTATTTTCACGCTCGTCGTTGCCCGAGAAACCGGCATTCTTGCCGCGCGCACGGCCGATGGCGTCGATCTCGTCGATGAAGACGATGCACGGGGCCTTCTGCTTGGCCTGCTCGAAGAGGTCGCGCACGCGCGACGCCCCCACGCCCACGAACATCTCCACGAAGTCCGAACCCGAAATCGAGAGGAACGGAACGTTCGCCTCGCCCGCCACGGCCTTGGCCAGCAGCGTCTTGCCCGTTCCCGGAGGGCCCACGAGCAGCGCCCCTTTCGGGATCTTGGCACCCAGTTCCTTGTATTTGTCGGCCTTCTTGAGGAAGTCGACGATCTCCATGATCTCGACCTTCGCCTCCTCCAGCCCGGCCACATCCTTGAACGTCACCCGCTTGGAGTTGTCCTTGTCGAAGACCTGCGCCTTGGCCTTGCCGACATTCATGATGCCGCCTCCGCCCCCGGCGCCCGCCCCGCGGGCCATCGAGCGCATGATGAAGATCCACACCCCGATGATCAGCACCCACGGCAGCAGATTCACCAGCAGCGAGGTCCAGTCGTCGCGCCGGTTCTCGTACTCCACCGGGACGCTCGCCCCCGAGCGGGATTCGGCAGCATTCAGGTCCTCGCGGAACGAATCCACCGACCCGATCGTAAAGACCAGCTGCGGACCGGTCTCCGGCAGCCGCCGGAAGCGTTTCTCGATCGAATCGCTGCGGTATTTCGCAACGGATTCCCGTTTGAGAAAGATCTGGGCCTGGTCCTTGTTCACCACCAGAATCTTCTCCACATCCCCGGCCTCGACCATCGGTTCGACCATCGTCCAGTTGCCCTCGACGGGCTGCTCGCCCGACGGGTTGAACAGGTAGTAACCCACGATCAGCGCCGCAATCACCCCGTAGACCCACAACAGCGAGAACCGGGGCATGTTCATTTTCGGATTATTGATATGTTTGTTCTGATTCTGTGCCATAAGTTTTTACGCTTCGTATTCGTATTTCACCATCGGGGCATCGGCCCACATCTCCTCAAGGCGATAGAAACTGCGCAGTTCCGTCTGGAAAATGTGAACCACGACATCCATGTAGTCCATGGCGATCCACAGGGCATTCTGCTGTCCCTCGATGCGCCAGACCTTTTCGCCCAGCGTTTCGAGCACCTTCTCCTCGATGCCGTCGGCAATGGCCGCCACCTGCGTCGTGGAATCCGCGTTGCA
Organism: uncultured Alistipes sp.; assembly: GCA_944321965.1. Lineage (GTDB taxonomy): Bacteria > Bacteroidota > Bacteroidia > Bacteroidales > Rikenellaceae > Alistipes. The sequence continues at coordinate 4,461 of CALUNH010000024.1, read as the reverse complement.
GACCACGAAATGAGAACAGATGGCCCCGTCGAAGCCCGAGAGGTCCAACGATACGATATTTTTCCCTTTTTTATCTTCAATCGCGCTGACGATCGTTTCGATCAGTTTGTCCATAAATATTCAATAGGTGTCTATAACCTTGCAAAGGTACGAAATAGAATCATATTTTAAAAATTTTTCACCCCTCAGCCTCGAAAACAGCGCCTTCGTGAGCCGACAAACGGACCTTTCGGCGCTTTGCCCGCGCGGGATCGGCCGAAAGGCATCCGGACCCTATGCCTCGGATTTCGCCGCCACACCATGCAGGATCGTGTCGGTCAACGCCCGGATGATCGAATTCTTCACGTAGGTCCGCCGAACCGCCACGGCAATCTTGCGCGACATCGCACCCTTGGCCAGCGTCTTCAGCCGGTCGCGGTGGTCCGCCGGAATGTACTCGACGGCCATCTCCGGAATGATCGTCAGGCACGACGTGCAGTCCACGATCCGCATCAGCGTGTCCAGCGAACCCGATTCGAACGAGTAGTGCGTCGGCATCGAACGACGCGCCTGGCACAGCTCGATGATCTGGTCACGCATACAGTTGCCCGGACTCAGGATCACCAGGTCCTTCAGGTCGATATCCTCGATGCGGATGTTCTGCCGTTCGTAGAGCGGGTTTTCCGGGGATACATACGCATAAAAACGGTCGTTGAAAAGTTCCTGCTCGAAGATCCCCTCCCCGCACGTGCCGCTCGCCACCAGCGCCGCGTCGATCCGGTCGCGCTTCAGCGCCTCGACGATCTCCGAAGTGATCATCTCCGAAATCTCCAGCTCCACCTTCGGGTACTCCCGCACGAACGTCGGAATGAACTTGTGCAGCAGGTAGGGCGCAATCGTCGGAATCACACCCAGACGCAGCTTCCCGGCCGTCTCGCCCTTCAGCTCCGCAACCGCCTCCCGGATGTAGTTGTAGGCCTTGAGCGTCTCACGCGCCTGCTCCAGCACTACGGCGCCCGCCTCCGTCGGTATTACCGGCTTCTTCGAACGGTCCAGAAGCACCACGCCCAACTCCTCCTCCAGCGACTTGATCTGCATACTCAGCGACGGCTGCGTCACGAAACAGTGTTCGGCAGCCTGCGAAAAACTGCCGCAGTTGGCTACCGCCAACAGGTATTCGAGTTGAATGATGGTCATAACGGACGTTTATTTTCCTGAGCGAAGATATAAAATTAATCTATATCATACAACTTTTTTAGGTCGCCCGCCCGCTTTTTCGTATGTTTGTCGTTAAAATGTACACTTTCTGAATATGGCTAAAATCATACTCACCGGCGACCGTCCCACAGGCCGGCTTCATCTCGGACATTTCGTCGGCTCGCTCCGACGCCGCGTAGAACTCCAGAATTCCGGAGATTTCGACCGCATATTCATCATGATCGCCGACGCACAGGCCCTCACCGACAACGCCGACAACCCCGAAAAGGTGCGACAGAACATCATCGAGGTGGCCCTGGACTACCTCTCCGTCGGTCTCGACCCCGCAAAATCGACCCTCTTCATCCAGTCGCAGGTCCCCGAGCTGTGCGAACTGGCCTTCTACTACATGAACCTCGTCACCGTACAGCGCCTGCAGCGCAACCCCACCGTCAAGGCCGAGATCCAGATGCGCGGATTCGCCGAGGGAGCCGTCGAGGGCGACACCACCCAGCGTCAGGGAATCCCCGTCGGGTTCTTCACCTACCCCATCAGCCAGGCATCGGACATCACCGCCTTCCGGGCCACGACCGTCCCCGTGGGTGAGGACCAGGAGCCGATGATCGAGCAGACCCGCGAAATCGTGCACAAGTTCAACACGGTCTACGGCGAGACGCTCACCATGCCCGAAATCCTCCTGCCCGACAACGCCGCCTGCCTGCGCCTGCCCGGCACGGACGGCAAGGCCAAGATGTCCAAATCGCTCGGAAACTGCATCTACCTCTCGGATACGGCCGACGAGGTGAAGAAAAAGGTCATGGGCATGTACACCGATCCGGACCATCTGCGCGTCGAAGATCCCGGCAAGGTCGAAGGCAACACGGTCTTTACTTACCTCGATGCCTTCAGCCGCCCGGAGCACTTCGCAAAATTCCTCCCCGACTACGCCTCGCTCGACGAACTGAAGGCCCACTACCGCCGCGGAGGTCTCGGCGACGTGAAGGTCAAGCGCCTGCTCATCGCCATCCTCAACGAAACGCTCGATCCGATCCGCGAACGCCGCCACTACTACGAGGCCCGCATCGGCGAAGTCTACGACATCCTCCGCCGGGGTTCCGAAACGGCCCGCGCCGCAGCAGCCGAGACCCTTGCGGACGTGCGTCGCGCCATGAAGATCGACTACTTCGACGACCAGGCCCTGATCGACGAACAGGCCCGCCTCTACGCCGACAAACTCGCACACTGATCGTTCCGCCCCTATGGAGTTCCGCGCCGACCGCATCTACGCCGCCTTCCTGCGGCTGACCCGCAGGCTCTCGAACCGCCAGATGATGATGTTGCTGGCGGTGGTGGTCGGTGTGCTCGCCGGGCTGGGAACCTACTTCTTCGAGGTGCTGCTCTATGCGATCAAAACCGGACTGACAAACTGGTTCCCCGTCGACAGCGCACACTTCCTCTTCCTGATCTACCCCGCCGTGGGTATCATCCTGGCCACGCTCTTCGTCCGGTACATCGTCCGCGACAACATCTCCGAGGGCGTCACCCGCGTCCTCTACGCCATGTCGCGCCGAAACTCCCACATCGCCCCGCACAACTGCTGGACCTCGATCGTCGGAGGTGCCACGACCATCGGATTCGGAGGTTCGGTGGGTCCCGAGGCCCCGATCGTCCTCACCGGCGCCGCCATCGGCTCGAACATCGGACGACTCGCACGCCTCAACTACAAGCACACCACGCTGCTGCTCTGCTGCGGAGCCGGAGCCGCTCTGGCCGCCATCTTCAAGGCCCCGATCACCGGTGTGGTCTTCGTCCTGGAGATCCTCATGCTCGACATCACCGCCGCATCGGTCATCCCGCTGCTCATCGCATCGATCACAGCCACCACCATGTCCTTCATGCTCCGCGGGTTCGACCCCATTCTGGCCGTGACCCTCGCCCCCGAGGATGCCTTCGAACTCTGGCAGATCCCGCTGTTCATCCTCCTCGGCGTGCTGTGCGGACTCATGGCCTGGTACTTCACCTCGATGAACTCCCGAATCGGCGGATTCTTCAAGAAAATCGACCGCCAATACAAGAAATGGATCTGGGGCGGAACCATCCTCGGAATCCTGATCTTCATCTTCCCGCCCCTCTACGGCGAAGGATACGAGGGTTTCACCTCCCTGATGCACGGAAACGCACAGGAACTCTTCAACAACTCGCTCTTCTACCGTTTCCGGGAAATCGACTGGGTCGTCGTCCTCTTCGTCATCGCCACGATGTTCTTCAAGGTCATCGCCATGGCCTCGACCAACGCCGCAGGAGGCGTCGGAGGAACCTTCGCACCGTCGCTTTTCGTCGGAGCCTTTACCGGAGCCTCCCTGGCGTTGGTCTGCAACCTTCTGTTCCACTGGAACATCTCAATCGTATCCTTTACGCTCGTCGGCATGGCCGGAGTCATGGCCGGGGTGATGAACGCCCCGCTGACGTCGATCTTCCTCATCGCCGAACTCTCCAACGGCTACGGGCTCTTCATCCCGCTGATGACAACCGCCTGCATCTCCTTCGCCGTGAACTACTACCTCGATCCCGACTCGATCTACACCAAGCAGCTGCGCCAGAAGGGCGAACTGCTCACCCATGACAAGGATCAGTCGGTCTTCGTCTTCCTGAAACTCGACGAACTGATGGAGACCGATTTCCTGCGCATCAAGGAGAACATGACCCTCGGCGACATCGTGCACATCATCTCCACGGCCCGGAGGAACATCTTCCCCGTGATCGACAATTTCGGACGCCTGCTCGGCGTCGTGCAGCTGGACGACCTGCGCGAGGACATGTTCAAGCACGAAAAGTACGGACATCCGATTTCCGACTACATGATCCCCCCGCCGGACAAGATCCTCGAACACGAATCGATCCAGAGCGTGATGGAGAAGTTCGAGGACAAGCACACCTGGATGCTGCCGGTGGTAGACAAGCAGAACCACTACCGGGGATTCATCTCCAAATCGCGGATCCTGAACGCCTACCGCGAACAGTTGGTGAAGATCCAGCAGTAGGAAGGTGCCGACGGGTAAGGCGTTTCCGGACGGGTGAAGTGACGCAGCAGGCCGAAGCCTTCGGTTTGCCTGTTTTCCTTGATTTTCAATTCTCAATTTTCAATCCCCAATTCTCCCTCTCCGGTCATTCCCGCGAAAGCGGGAATCCACCCGGCTAAGATGCGGACCTTATGGGTGGAGGGAAGCCGAAAGGATCGGATTCGGTTTCGCGCTATGATGATCCTGGATTTCCGCTCAAGGCGGA
>CALUNH010000023.1 GCA_944321965.1 uncultured Alistipes sp. | reverse complement strand
GTTGATAATCAGTTGTTTGCCGTCCTGGAGTAGTCATATTCAGCAAAAAAGGGACGCTGAACGGACAAACAATCAAACAGTTAGATGCGCAACTAAAACAAAATGAGGATGTTACTCATCGTAACATCCTCATTGTCTGGCGGAGAGAGAGGGATTCGAACCCCCGGTACAGTTGCCCGTACACCGCATTTCGAGTGCGGCCCGATCGACCACTCCGGCATCTCTCCTTTTTGGGCTGTTGAACTTGGCGCTGTCGCACCTCGCTCACCTCCGCCCCCCCCCGAAACTCTCGTTTTGGGACTGCAAATATAGATATATTTTTTATTTTTTTACAGTTCTTGGCAAAAAAAATGCGCCGGAACCGAAATTTATCCCCGAAAATGCCCCGGAAGCCTCTTTTTACTCCGAAAAAGACTATCTTTGTAGACATCCCTAAATGCAGTATTCGGGGCTTTGCTCCGTTTATTGGGTAGAATGATACGAAAGTCGGTATGATTTTCGTTTCTTAAGCAAGAAACTAACGCAAACATTTGTGCGCTATGAAACAGTTCAAGGTTTTAATCGGAATAGCCTTCCTGATGGTCGGAGCGGTCGGATGCTCGTCGCTCTACCAGGCTTCGGCCGGTTACGCTTCCGACGATCTCTACGCCGTCCATAACCGTGCCGAGATCGCCCGCAAGCAGCAGGCCGAAGCCGAAGCGCAGCGTGCCGAAGCCGCAGCTCGCAAGGCCCAGTGGGAAGCCCGGATCGCAGAGGCCGAAGCCGCTGCGGCCGAAAACCGCTATTATGAGTACTCCTCTTCCGATGCGAACCCTTACGAGAGCATTCTCGCCGACGATTATGAAAGCGCCTATGCCCGTCGTCTGAGAGGGTTCGAATCGCCTACCTACAAGATGCCGTCGAGTTATCTCAATGCTCGCTACAGCTCGGCGTTCACCTATGCGTCGGCCTATGATCCCGCCTTCTACAACATCGTGATCTCCGGAGACCAGGTCTGGGTCGAGCCCAAGTACATCACGTCGATGTTCGGAACCTGGGGCGGAACCATTCTCTGCGATCCCTGGTATTACGGCTGGAACTGGCCCTGGGGCCCGAGCTTTACGGTCGGAAGCTGGGGCTGGAGTTTCGGATGGTACAATCCCTGGTATTATTCGTGGTACAGCCCCTGGCGGCCGTGGTACAGTTCGTGGTATGATCCCTGGTGGGGGCCCGGCTGGCACGGGTGGTATGGCTGGCACGGCCATCCGCACTGGCGCCCCGGGTGGCACGGGAGTGTACCCCGCCGGAACTATTACGCCAATCCGGGCGGCCGCAACCTCCGGGGCTATACGCCCGGGCGGGCGACATCGGGACGCACGTACGGGGCCGGATCCGGCAGTTATAACTCCTCGCGCGGGAACAGCGGCCGCAGGGGCAGCACCTCCTACGAATCCCGTTACGGCAGCCGCCGGGACAACAGCCCCTTCGGCAACAATTCCCGCGGCAACCGCAACAACAACAGTTACAACAACTACAACAATTACAACGACAGCAACCGGACTCCGAGTTACAACAGCGGCTCGCGCGGCGGAAGCTACAACAGCGGCGGCAGTTTCGGCGGTTCGCGCGGCGGCTCGATGGGTGGCAGCTACGGAGGTGGCGGCGGTTCGCGCGGCGGGTCGGCCGGAGGCGGCGGAAGCCGGGGCAGCCGGTAGTTTTCGGTTTCTCAAAAAGGTTTGGATATGAAAGGTTTGAAAAAAATAGGGATTTTGTGCCTTGCGGCGCTTGCCGCCATGCCCCTCCGGGCTCAAACTGCCGATCCTCAGATCAACTACGGATTCGGGGGATCGGTGGTGAACCGCGACATGCTCTGGGCGTCGGATTTCGCCGAACTGAGCCGCACGCACCTCTTCGGAACGGCCCGGGCCATGGGAATGGGCGGGGCCTTCACGTCGCTCGGCGCCGACCTTACGTCGATGTCGCTCAATCCGGCCGGGCTGGGCATGTACCGCAGCAGCGAATTCTCCTTCACACCGCTGGTTAGCGTGTCGCACGCCTCGACGGGCGGGACCGCCACGTGGCAGAACAACAACAAGACCCGCTTCGCATTTGCCAATATCGGTGTGGCACTGAATGTCTTCGAGAGCGGCACCGGAGCGCTGACCAGCCTGACCTTCGGACTGGGGCTCAACCGCATCGCCGACTTCAATACGCGCTACTCGTTCTCTTCGGAGTCGCTTTTCGAGCCCTCGGCGGGAAACGGCGCGCCGGTGCTGATGCCGACCATCGGGGATATCTTCTCCCAGCAGTTGAACTCCTGGGGGACGCGGCCTGTTAAGAATGGGGATGATAGTTATTCTCTTCCGATACAAGACCTGCATCCCAGCGTGTGGCTCGCGACACTGGGCTATGACGGTTATATGGTCGACTACTTTGCTGATGGCGGGAACAACCCCTGGGGAGTGGCGCGCATCGGAGGCAATGCCTCGGTGCTGCACTCGATGGATGTGGTCAACAGCGGTTCGATCAACGAGTTCGACATCTCGTTGGGCGGCAACATCAACAACATCGTCTACTTCGGTGCCACGCTCGGCATCCAGAGCGTCTACAAGCGCACGGCGATGACCTACCAGGAGGAGTACGGCTATTTCAACACGAACGGCGTGGCGCAGTCCTTCAATCGGGAGACTGGTGCATGGGAGGACATGACCGATCAGCTTGAAATGATGAACCTCTACCAGCGGATGACGATCGACGGCAGCGGTGTCAACCTCAAACTCGGTGTCGTGGTGCGCCCGATCGCGGGGTTGCGGCTGGGTGCGGCTTTCCACACGCCGACCTACTATTCGCTCGACTACTCCTATCGGGCCGGGATCACGACGTGCATCGTGCAGACCGAGGATATTATCAACAACGGCCCGGTCCATGGTGTGGAGGCCGGGAACGACTCCCCGACGGCCACCAACGAGGGTCCGGACAGTTGGAGTTTCACTTCGCCGGCGCGGTTGATGTTCGGGGCGTCGTACACGTTCGGGAACTTCGCCATCGTGTCGGTGGACTACGAGCGCGACTGGTACAACGGGATCCGCATGAAGGACGTTCCCCGCTACAACGACCTCTCGACGGAGGACTACAAGGCCGAATTCAAGCACAATTTCCAGGCGACGAACTCCCTGCGTGTGGGTGCCGAGATCCGTCCGCTGCCGTTCCTGGCGCTGCGTGTGGGCGGCGGCTTCACCGACTCGATGCTCAAGGAGCGCGATACCTACACGTACGGGGTCAATACCGGGATGCCGGTGACCTATGAGAGCTGCTATGTCTCGGCGGGACTCGGGGTGTCGTTGTCGCGCGGCGTGTCGCTCGACATCGCCTACCAGAACGTCTCCGACAGGTTGAACGGCTATCAGCTCTTCTTCAGCCAGGATTACGATACGGGCGATCTGAAGACCTGGAGCGGGGCTTATGAAACTTCGCTGACGCGCCACTACATCGCCATGACGCTCAACTTCCGTTTCTGAGTCCCGGCAAAGTTGAATTATAGGGTCCGCTTCGTGGCGGACCTTTTATTTTTTTGTATATTTGCGCCACGAAACGAATGTAAAAACAAAATAGACAATGGCAAAGGAACTCAAAGACCTCACCAAATCGGACGAGAACTACTCGCAGTGGTACAACGACCTGGTGGTGAAGGCCGGGCTGGCCGAAAATTCGGCCGTGCGCGGATGTATGGTCATCAAACCCTACGGTTACGCCATCTGGGAGAAGATGCACGACGCGCTGGACAAGATGTTCAAGGAGACGGGACACCAGAACGCCTATTTCCCGCTCTTCATTCCGAAATCCTTCTTCTCGAAGGAGGCCCACCACGTGGAGGGCTTCGCCAAGGAGTGCGCCGTGGTGACCCACTACCGGCTGAAGAACGATCCCGAAGGCAAAGGGGTGGTGGTCGATCCCGACGCCAAACTCGAAGAGGAGCTGATCGTGCGCCCGACCTCGGAGACGATTATCTGGAACACCTATAAGAACTGGATCCAGTCGTACCGCGACCTGCCGATCCTCTGCAACCAGTGGGCGAATGTCGTGCGCTGGGAGATGCGCACGCGGCTGTTCCTGCGGACGGCGGAATTCCTCTGGCAGGAGGGCCACACGGCCCATGCCACCCGCGAAGAGGCCATCGAGGAGGCTACGAAGATGATCCATGTCTACCGGAAGTTCGCCGAGGAGTGGATGTCGCTGCCGGTGGTCGTGGGCCACAAGTCGCCCAACGAGCGATTCGCCGGGGCCGAGGATACGCTGACGATCGAGGCGCTGATGCAGGACGGCAAGGCGTTGCAGAGCGGTACGTCGCACTTCCTGGGTCAGAACTTCGCCAAGGCCTTCGACGTGCAGTACGTCAACAAGGAGGGCAAGCTCGAATACGTATGGGCTACGTCGTGGGGCGTTTCGACCCGCCTGATGGGGGCGCTCATCATGGCCCATTCGGACAACAACGGACTGGTGCTGCCGCCGAAACTGGCGCCGATCCAGGTGGTGATGATCCCCATCTACAAGGGCGAGGAGCAGCTCGTGGAGATCCGCAAGCGCTTCGAGACCATTGCCGAGGGGCTGAAGGCCAAGGGCATCTCGGTGAAGATCGACGACCGCGACAACGTGCGTTCGGGCTTCAAGTTCGCCGAGTACGAGCTGAAGGGTGTGCCGGTCCGTCTGGCCATGGGCCCGCGCGACATGGAGAACGACACGATCGAGCTCGTGCGCCGCGACACGCTCGAAAAGGAGACCGTGCCGCAGGAGGGGCTTGTCGACCGGATCGAGGGACTGATGACCGAGATTCAGGAAAATATCTACCGCAAGGCGCTGGCCTTCCGCGAGTCGATGATCACGAAGGTCGACACGTGGGAGGAGTTCAAGGAGGTGCTCGAAACCAAGGGCGGCTTCATCTCGGCGCACTGGGACGGCACGGTCGAGACCGAAGTGGCGATCAAGGATGCCACGAAGGCCACGATCCGCTGTATTCCGATCGACGCGCCCGAGGAGGAGGGCGTCTGCGTCTTCTCCGGCAAGCCGTCGCACCGCCGCGTGCTCTTCGCGCGCAGCTATTAGTCTCCGGCGAGGAGGCGGAATTGTCGGACGGCGGCTCTTCGCCGTGGTCCGGACCGGAACTGGAAACAGGGCGGCAGCCAGCAGGGTGCCGCCCTGTTTTGTGGGGTCGGGAACGTGCGCCAGTCGGGCTTTGTGGCTCCGGCGCGGACTTTTGGGCGGACCGGCTCTTTTTTCGACGTCACGAATCAAATTTTTTCGTACTTTTGGCTCCTGCCCAAACAGCTAAACGGTTGAGTTTATGTCGAACGAAGCGGAAATTCGGAAACGGAAAATCTACCACGTCACCTTTGTCGGGTTCGTGGTCAACCTCGTGTTGTCGTTGTTGAAACTTGCGGCCGGTGTCCTGGGCCGAAGCGGTGCCATGGTTGCCGATGCCGTGCATTCGTTCTCCGACCTGGCCACGGATGTCGTGGTGATCGCTTTCGCGCGGATCTCCGCCAAGCCCCGCGATCCCGGCCACGACTACGGACACGGGAAGTACGAAACCCTCGCCACGATCATCATCAGCCTGGCGCTCGGCGTCGTCGGCGCCGGGATCCTGCTCAACAGCATCGAGGGAATTCGGGTCGTCGTCGAGGGCGGCAGCCTTCCGCGGCCGGGCGCCGTGGCGCTCATCGCCGCGGTTGTTTCGATCCTGGCCAAGGAGATCCTCTACCGTTATACGGTGCGGGAGGGCCGTGCGCTCCAGAGCCCGAGTGTCGTGGCCAATGCCTGGCACCACCGCAGCGACGCCCTTTCGTCGCTCGGGACGCTGGCCGGAATCGGCTGTGCCTATTTCCTCGGCGCGAAATGGCGGATCGCCGACCCCATTGCGGCCCTGATCGTGGCGGTCTTCATCTTCAAGATCGCCTTCGACCTCATCCGCACGGGCCTGGGCGAACTGCTCGAACAGTCGCTGCCGGAGGATGTCGAGCAGGAGATCCTCGCTATCGTTACGTCGAATCCCGAGATCCGCGAACCCCACAACCTGCGCACGCGCCGCATCGGCGCCTCGATCGCCATCGAGGTGCACGTCCGTATGGACGGGCAGATGACCGTGGAGCACTCCCATGCCCTGACCGTCGAGATCGAGCGACGGCTTCGGGCGCGTTTCGGCGAGGGGACCATGATCGCCATCCACGTGGAGCCGGTCAAGTGAGAGGTTTGTTTTCCTGGCCCGGATTTTGCGCTCCGACCTGCGGGGCGGACCCCGAAATGTTCGCAGGAGTAGAAAAATTTGTTTTTTTCGGGAAATATCACTACCTTGTCGGCGTAAATCCCCCGTCAGGGAACGGGCGGAGAGTTGGAATTTATTGCAGATTTGACAGAACGCTTAAAAAAGATTGCCTATCGGGAAAGACTCTACTCTTTGTAACTAATTGGGAAAAAGAGTATGAACGTGCAAGTATTAAGTGACCGGGTATTGCTTAATCACTACCTTTCCGGGGATCGGAGCGCTATGTCACAACTCATCGAACGTCACAGCCGCAGGGTTCGGGACTACATCAACATGATGGTCAAGGACCGGGATCTGGCCGACGATATTTTTCAGGAAACCTTCATCAAAGCCGTGCGCGTGATCGACGAAGGCCGTTATACGGATAACGGCAAATTCCTGTCGTGGATTCTGCGGATCGCCCACAACCAGGTGATCGACTACTTCCGGGCACAGCGCCAGGACAAGTCCGTGAGCGAATCCGAGGCGGGTTACGACATGCTCGGGACGCTCCGGCTCGCGGAACGGACCGTCGAGGACTCGATGGTCAGCGAGCAGATCGAACGCGACGTGCGCGGCCTGGTCGAGCTGTTGCCCCCGGAGCAGCGCGAAGTCGTGATGATGCGCTACTTCTCGGGCCTGAGCTTCAAGGATATCGCCGAGCAGACCGACGTGAGTATCAATACCGCGTTGGGGCGGATGCGCTATGCGCTGATCAACCTGCGGCGCATGATCAAGGAAAAAAATCTGATTCTTTGCTGAGTCGTACAATAATCCTCCCCGGGGGTGCGTTATATGAATGACAACTCTCTTAAAACGACAACGCCTATGGAGGATATGGACCAAAACGAGATTTCGGACAACGGCATCTCCGAAGACGAAGATCTGTTGATGCGGGAGGTGATACAAGGGGACGCGGATCTGTACTATCTGCACCATTATCTCTCGGACATCTTCCGAAACGGGGATAATTTTTAAGGGTTAATTTTTGATGGGGAAGGGCGCCGTGAGGCGCCCTTCATTTTTTGTGCGGTATCCCCGGAGGGCAGGGCGGGCAGCAGGGCAGAGGGCGAGGCGGCAGGCAGGGCAGCTGGCCGGAACGGAGGATTGCCGGGCCGGACGACTGGCCGATGGCAGGGCGGCAGGTTGAGCCGGAGGGCGGGAACGGCTTGCCGGGCCGGACGGGTATGGCCGGGCCGGACGGGTATGGCCGGGCCGGATTGCGGGAACGCACCGGTCGGCAGACGGTTTCCCGATCGCGGGAACGGGCCTTTTTTTGGCGTATTGTATCGTAGATGATACTGTTATTTCTTCGTTTTATCTCCAATTTTGTGCCAATAATCGACTGAGGAGGAGGGTGAGCCGGTGATTTCCACCCGATTCCGGGCTCGATAAACGGAATCAAATTCTGGTACTGATGAAGAAGAAGATCATTCTGACGTTGCTGCTGGCCGGGGGCTGCTGGCTGGGGGCTGCGGCTCAGCAGGTCGCCGTAAAGACCAACGTGCTTTACTGGATGGCGACGACCCCGAACCTCGGGGCCGAGGTGGCCGTGAGCAAACACTCGACGATCGGCCTGACGACAAACTACAACCCCTGGACCATCGGTGCGGACAATCGGATCCGGCACTGGTTCCTGCGTCCCGAATACCGCTACTGGGTCACTGAAAAGTACACGCGGCTCTATTTCGGGTTCCATGTCATCGGCGGCAAGCTGGAGGTGGGCGGTTTCAAGCTCCCCTTTATCGGGGACCGGATCCTGACGGGCCTGGCAACCAATTACTACAAGGGTTCGTTCTTCGGGGCCGGGTTCAGCCTGGGCTATCAGTTCTATGTAAGCCCGCACTGGAACATCGAACTTTCGGCCGGAGCGGGCCTGGCACGTTTCAGCTACCATGCGGAGCCTGTCCGGGGTCCGAAAGCCGCCTCCTATACCGACCGGAAGCGGATCCTGCCGATCCCTACCGAATTCGGCGTTTCGTTCGTCTATCTGTTCAACTCCAAGAAATAACCGGATCGTCCCATGAAAAGATATTGCTTGCTACTCGTATTCCTGCTGGCCGGGGTGTCGCTCCGGGCGCAGATTGTCGGCGATGTGGCCGTGACGCGCAAGGTGCTGGCCGAGCGTAACGGGGAACTGCACATGGTATTGGAGATTTCGGTCTCGCGCCGGGCCGTGACGCGGTCCCAGAGCTGGATGATTCTTCCCGAGCTCAGTACGGCGGACCGCCGGTCGGTGAAGCTCTTCCCGCACATCCTCATCAACGGCCGCTACCAGCAGCACATGATGGAACGGCGCCAGAAACTTTCGGGAGCCTACTGGGCCGAGCGGCAGCCTCACCTGACGATCAACGTCGACGGGAAAACCGACCGGGTGTTCAATTATGAGATGAAGGTCCCCTACGAGAGCTGGATGGCCGGGGCCACGCTCGTCCTGCGCCAGATCCAGACCTCGCCCGGCGGGAAACGGCGGGTCTTTACGGTCGATGTCAACGGGGCGGTCGATACGCAGCGTAAATGAATTAAATCCGTTCCGGGAAGATGAAACGTCGAGAATGGATGGAATATGCGGCTGCGGCAGTGCTTGCCGGAGCCTTTCTGGCGGGATGCGGGAATATCCGTAAACTGGCCAAGAGCGACCCCGAAGTGGGTGTCTACCTCCCGGCGCAGAGCAAGCGGGAGGTTGCGGAGCGTGCCGCCGATACGGCGCGGGGTCCGAAGATCATCACCTATCGCAGGCAGGACGGTACGGAACTCTTTCTGACTCCCGTGGCTGTCGATTCCGTTTCGGGCGAGAAGATGATGTCGATCGCCATCGACGAGGTGGTCATTTCGGCGGCGAACCGCCGCAACCTCGTGGAGCGCAACGGCAAGATCAACGTCGACTTCATCGTTTCGGTACCGCAGACGCTGCAGGACCGCGACTGGCAGCTGGTGCTGGATCCGCAGCTGCTCAAGGGCGGGGATACGCTGACGTTCGATCCGCTGGTCTACAGCGGCGAGCGGTTCCGCACGATGCAGCAGCGCGAATACGGGCGTTATGACGACTATGTGGGGCGGATTGTCGACAGTGCCGACTATTTCGAGCGGTTTGCCGACAAGGGAGCCTACCGCCGCTATATGGAGCGTGTGGCCGATGACCGGGCGAAATACGGCGATGCCTCGGCGCGGCTGGAGCGCATGACGCCCGACGAGGCGATGTACGACGAGCGGGTCGGGTGGACGACCCGGCGGGAGCGCGAACGCCAGTACGGCTCGCTGCGCCGGTATGTCTATGCGACCGACCGGACGGTGAAGGCCAACACGACCTATACGCCCGATCCGGACGACAAGTTCGACCACCTGAACGACTATCTTGCCCCCCGTTACCGCTATGAGGGGGTTGATGTCCTGCCCGGCGGGGAGATCTATACGCGGGTCGAGGGTGAATACCCCGAGGCTGGGGGTCGTGCGCGCGAGGCCTATATCCGTTCGCTGACGGAGGAGCCCGGGCGGGTTTACGGCGAGGTTTATGTGGCCGACGACGCGCGACTCCGTGAACTGGCCGGGGAGCGCCTGGCCTATACGGGCCGCCGCCGGAAGACGGTGACGGGATTGCTGGCCGAGACGAGCGACAGCGCCGCGTTGGAAAACTTCCGGATCCGGAAAGTCGATACTGAGGTGCGGCTTGCGGCGCTGAACAGCCTCGATACGGCGGCCGTGCGCAACAGCGTGCTGCGGCAGGGGCAGGTGGCGCGCAACCGGCGTCTCGAAGCGGGGAAACCGGCCGCATTCGAACGGCTGGTCCGCCATCCCTATTATGCGGATGCGCGGCTCGATACGGTGATCTACCGTCCGGACGGCAAGGTCGACTATTACTATACCGAACAGGTGCAGGCCGACGAGAACACCTCGAAGCTGCGGCTTTACCTCACGGGCGGGGTGGAGGACCGCAGCGGACGCACCTACCGGCTCACGCGCTCCGATACGCTGACCTACAACGTGGCTTCGATGACGACGTTCCTCGACGAGCGGACCCGCTACATGCAGCGGATCGTGCTGCGCGATGCCGAGGCCAATGCGCGTTTCTTCTTCACCTTCCCGGTCGGGAAGGCCTCGCTGGTCGACACGCTGACCGAAAACCGCCGGCAGATTGCGGCCGTGCGGTCGCTGACCCGCGGGCTGATGACCGACCCGGTCTACATCATCGACAGCATCACGCTCCGGGCCACGGCCTCGCCCGAGGGGACCTGGGCGCTGAACGAACGCCTGGCCCGCGAACGGGCCGAAGCCCTGAGGCGGGTTCTCGTCTCGGAGTTCCGGGTGCTGTACGACTCGCTCAATGTGGCGGGGAGCTATACGCTCGACGAGCAGGGCCGCCAGGTGGTCGACGATACCGACGAGAAGCTGCCCGACCTGCCGAACCTGCTGCGTTCGACGTGGCTGGCCGAGGATTGGAACGAACTCTACCGCCTGGTAGCGGCCGATACGCTGATTGCGCACAAGTCCGAGATTCTGGAGATGATCCGCTGGGAGGGAAATCCCGATACGCGCGAGTGGCGGATCCGGTTGAAGTACCCCCGGGAGTATGCCCGGATGCGGAGCGTGATCTACCCGCAGATGCGGGCCGTGGATTTCCGCTTCAACCTCCACCGTCGGGGCATGAAGCAGGATACGGTCTGGACGACCGAGGTCGATACGAGTTACATGCGTGCCGTGGATCTGCTGCGCAAGCGCCGTTACGAGGAGGCATTGACGATCCTGCGCCCCTACGAGGACCGCAATACGGCGTTGGCCTACATGTCGCTCGGCTACGATGCTGCGGCCTACCGGATTCTGAAGGCGCAGCCCGGGGCCGCTTCGACGGCCGACATTCAGTACATGCTGGCCATTCTGGCGGCCCGTCTGGGCGACGAGGAGCAGGCCGTGCAGTATTTCCTGCGTTCGGTGGAGCTGCGCGAGAACCTGAAGTTCCGCGGCAATCTCGACCCCGAGATTTCGCGCCTGATCCGCAAGTACGGCCTCTTCCGCGAGGATTTCGAGTAGCGGGGGGCCGAGAGGCCGAGGGTTCCGGGGGGTCCGAGTGGGCCGGGAGTTTCGAGAGTTTCGGATGCTTCGGGTCCGGGAGCCAGGGCTGGAGCCGGGAAACGAGACCGGGAACCGGAGCGGTGAAACGGGAACCGGAGCCGGGGCTGTGACGGCCGATCGGAAGCCTGAGCGGAGCCCGGACGCAGCATACGACATTCACCCCTGCCGCCACACCGTGCGGCAGGGGTGAATTGTTTTTGTTGGCGAGGCGGTGTCAGATTTTCTCCGCCTCGAAACAGAGGTGTGCGTTGCGGAGCTGGAGGGCCAGGGTGCAGGCCGCCGCACCGGCGAAGAGCAGCGTGATGCCGACCCAGACGACGACGGCCGTAGTGCCGACTCCGAGGGGCTGGAAAAGAATCCCCAGCGAGCAGAGCAGCAGCAGTACGCCCGTGAGGATGGTCCATCCCGAGCCGCTGATTCCCATGGTGTACATGTCGCCGCCGAGTCCGATGGTGCTGAAGGCGCGCATCAGCAGCCAGAATCCGAGGAAGAACGGCAGCATCGAGGCCGACAGCCCGACGTTGAAGATCAGGATCCCGCCCAGGACGATCTGAATGATCCCTCCGGCGAGCATCCAGCCCCGGCCTGTGATGAAGTGGCGGTTTGCCGTCGAGATCACCACCTCCAGGATTCCCGCCAGCAGGATCACCCATCCGAAGAGCAGCGACATGCCGAGATAGCTCCGGCCCGGGAAGATAAAGGTCAGGATGCCGACCAGCAGCAGGACGATTCCTGCGAGCAGCAGCAGCCACCAGTAGCGGATGGCCTGTTTCGAATTTTCGATCAATGCGTTCAAGTGTTTCATGGCATAGGGAGTTTCGATGTCGGGGAGCAATTTGCGTGCCGCAGGGCGTGCGGATTCCCGTGCCGCGAGGCCGGGGATGTGGATTTTTTCCACACCCTCTGTCGGGAATTTCCACACGAAAAGGGACCGGAACGGGAGAGACAAGTTGTTGAATATCGGCAATATGCCTTTCCCTGACACTTTGGCATACCGCTTGGGCCGAATCCCGGGAAACCCAAACGCTGTCTATGGAAAAATTTGACTTTACCCGGGTGAGCAGGCGTGTGTTTTTCGTCCTGCTCTTGTTGTGCGGCATTTCCGGCGCGGTGTGGGCCGACGGGATCTCCGACGACCCGGATGCGGTGGCCGACCGCCAGCTTCCCGACCGGACCATCACCGGAACGGTCTCCGACGAGCAGGGAAATCCCCTGATCGGAGCCACGATCGTCGTGAAGGATGCCCCGACGATGAACGGTACGATTACGGGTCCGGACGGGAGTTTCTCGCTCACGGTTCCCGCACGCTCCACGCTGCTTGTCACCTATGTCGGTTATAAGAGTCTCCGCCTGCCGGTGCTGAACCGCAGCCGTCTGGAGATCATCCTCGAAGAGGAGAGCGAACGCCTCGACAACGTCGTGGTGGTCGGTTACGGTACGCAGGAGAAGTCCGACCTGACGGGCTCCATCGCCTCGGTCAAGGCTGCGGAC
Source organism: uncultured Alistipes sp. (assembly GCA_944321965.1). GTDB lineage: Bacteria > Bacteroidota > Bacteroidia > Bacteroidales > Rikenellaceae > Alistipes. The sequence goes on along the minus strand of CALUNH010000023.1, from coordinate 18,957 downwards.
ATCAAGAATCTGCCCGCCCGGTCGGTTGCCGAGGCGCTGCAGGGCAAGGTCGCCGGTGTGATGGTCACGAAGACCAGCGGAAAACCCGGTGCAAGCTCCGATATCGTGATCCGCGGTGTGGGTTCGATCAACGGCCTGAACCCGCTCTTCGTGATCGACGGCGTGGCCTGCGACAACAACAGCGAATACAACCTGAACGACATCGAGTCGATCGAGGTGATCAAGGATGCCAGTGCGGCGGCGATCTACGGTTCGCGGGCTGCTGGCGGTGTGGTGCTCATCACGACGAAGAAGGGCTCCTACAACACCAAGGCGAAACTCTCGTTCACGAGCCACGTCGGCGTGCGGCAGTACACGGACATGTACCGGATGCTCGGGACCGAAGACTACATCCGCGTCATGAAGGAGCTGGGCGTCAGCTACCCGATCTGGGACAACCCCGCGGCGCTGCCCGACACGGACTGGGTCGACGAGATCTACCAGCCCGGCATCGAACAGAGCTACAACCTCTCGCTCACGGGCGGCAGCGAGCGGCTCCGCTACTACCTTTCGGGGGGCTACGAACGTGAGAACGGCATCCAGATGAACAACTACTGGGAGCGGATCTCCGCGCGGCTGAATGTCGACTACAAGGTGGCCAACTCGCTGACCGTCGGCACGCGGATCTATCTGGCCCGTTTGCGCGGCAACCCCTATACGGAGTCTTTCCCGTGGGTTTCGATCCCCTACATGAGCATCTATGACGAGGACGGCGAGTTTTCGGCCATCCCCTCCGGCATCGACTTCTCGGGGGCCAATCCCGTGGCCGACATCGCCTACCACCATCAGAAGCAGTCGGATCTGGTGGCCAACGGCGACCTATTCATCGACTGGGAGATCGTCAAGGGGCTGAAACTCAACCTGACGGGCTCGGCACAACTCGGCGGCGGCTACGACGACAACTTCTCCGAGGCCAATACGCTGGGGCGCTCCCCGACGAAGGACAGCTATACCAAGGCGCTCGATTACGGCGAGCAGTACACCTTCACGGCGACGCTCTCCTACGAGAAGCTCTTCGCCGGGAAACACGACCTGCGGGTGATGGTCGGCTACGAGGCCAAGAGTGCCCAGCTGGCCGATCTTTCGGCCACGGCTTCCGACTTCCCGATCAACGATCCCGTGTCGTTCGCCCTCTCGACGAACCCCACCAAGAGTGCCTCGGGAGCCCTGAGCGAGGACCGTTTCCTCTCGCAGTTCGCACGCCTGAACTACGCCTACGACAACCGTTACCTGCTGACGATGAACGTCCGCCGCGACGGTTCGCCGAAGTTCGGGCCGAAGAACCGCTGGGGTGTCTTCCCCTCGGTGTCGGTCGGCTGGAAGATCTCCGAGGAGCCCTTCTTCAAGGCCTGGAATGCCGAATGGGTGTCGATGATCAAGCCGCGTTTCAGCTGGGGGATCCTCGGCAACGACCAGGCGCTGAACGCCTTCGCCTACATGGCGGCGTTCCAGAACGTCACGAGCCACTCGTTCGACGGAACCTCGGCCGTCGGGGGCTACAACAACATCAAGGTCGTCAACGAGGACATCCGGTGGGAGTCGATCTACACGACCGACGTGGGTCTCGACGTGGACCTCTTCCGCAACCGGCTGTCGATTTCGTTCGACTGGTACCAGCGCATCACCCGCGACATGATCTACGCCCTTTCGGTCCCCAATTCGTCGGGAATCACCTCACCGTCGTCGCTGGCCACCATGAGCACCATGCCCGTGAACCTCGGGCGTATCGACAACCGCGGTTGGGAACTGCTTGTCAATTACCGCAATAACATCGGTTACTTCAACTATGCGGTCAGCGGCAACATTTCCCAGAACCGCAACAAGGTGGTGGATCTGGGGCTCACCAATGCGGCGATTTACGGCGGCGGCGGACACCCCAATACGGGCCCCAGCCCCTGCAAGACGGTCAACGGACAGCCCATCAGCCAGTTCTGGGGGTTGAAGACCGACGGCATGATCACCTCCCGGGAGGAGATCGACGCCCTCAATGCCACGGCGCAGGCCAACGGGTATGACTATTACCACCAGCGCCTGACCGGGGTGGGCGACCTCAAGTACGTCGATCTGAACGGCGACGGGACGATCAACGACGACGACTGCACCTTTATCGGCAATCCGTGGCCGACGCTGCAGTACGGCTTCAACATCTCGCTCGAATGGCGCGGCATCGACTTCGCGGCCGACTTTACGGGTATTGCCGGGAACGACGTGCTGAACCTCGCACGATCCTATACCGAGAGCGTGCAGGAGAGCTCCAATACGACCTCCGAGGTCTTCGGGGCCTCGTTCTTCCTCGGAAACGGCCTTACGGACCGCCCGCGGATCATGGGGCTCGATGCCGACAACGGGAACGCCCCGGTCAAGGACCCCAACTACAACTACCGGAAATACTCCGACTACTTCATCGAGGACGGCTCCTACCTGCGGCTGAAGAACATCACCCTGGGTTACACCTTCCCGCGACGCTGGACCCGGCGTGCGAAGATCGACCGGTTGCGGATCTACGTCTCGGCGACGAACCTCTGGACGATTACCGGTTTCTCGGGCCTCGACCCCGAGTTCTCGAATACCACGAAAACCGCATACGGCGTCTATTACGGCACGACCTATCCGCAGACCCGGATGATCTCCTTCGGTCTGGACCTGAGTTTCTAAACGACTGCGAATCATGAAAAAGCTATTCCGAAAAATACGTCTCTCCACGGTGGTGTGTGCCGCCGCGGCAGCGACCGCCTGCGGCAGCGACTGGCTGGAACTGAGTGATCCCAACTCGTTGTCGCCGAGTAATTTCCCGACGAAGATCGAACATGTCGACCTGTTGGTCAATTCGGTTTACGGGGTGCAGCACCACTGGTGCTTTCTCGGAAACTACTGGGCCGGGTACGTGATGTACTGCCTCGACCACACGATCGACATGCTCTGGCATGAGGATCCGGGGTGGATCGACATCTGTGCCGGGGAGGTGAAGGTCGGCAACAACAAGGTCACCGATCCCTGGACGGCCCTGAGCCTCGGGGTCTACTACGCCAATACGGCGCTGGAGCAGATCGAGGCCTACCGGGCTTCGGCCCCCGAGTCCGAGACCGAGGCGCTGAACAACTACGAGGGCGAGTGCCTCTTCTTCCGGGCCTACTACTGGTGGCACATGCTCTCGCTCTACGGGCAGCCCGACAGCGAAGGGGTCGGGATTCCGATCGCCAAGAAGGTCCCCAAGACCCTGGAGGAGATGTACATCGGCCGCGAGAAGACCGGCGACTGCTACCGGGCGATCATCGAGGATCTGGATGCCGCCGTGGGGCTCCTCACGCAGACCGATCCGCATCGTGTGACGCTGTGGGCCGCCAAGGCCTTCCGGGCCAAGGCGTGTCTCTTCGCCGGGGAGACCGAACTGGCCAGGACCTACCTGAAGGATTGCATCGACAACAGCGGCAAGACCCTGGAGTCGTTCGAGCGTTACCGCATGATGTTCAACGGTTACGACGAGTACGAGTACAACAGCGAGTCGTTCTACGAGGTGGGCAACCGGGCCGATCCGACGAGCGGTGCGGCCTACGGAAGCCCCAATACCGGTTCAACGCTGTCGCTCTACTACCCGCCCTTCTGCATCGCACCCGACGGGACGCGCACGGCGATGTCCTACGGCAACCAGTACATGCACGACCGCAACCTGATCCGCTTCGGCTATACGGATCCCGCCCCGCAGTCCTCCGCGGTGATGAAGACGCGCGAGGGTGAGGGCGGCGAGACGGAGTATTACCTCGACGAGGATTATCTGGCCCTGCAGCAGAAGCACCGCGACGAACTCGGCCGTGAGGAGAACGGCCCCGATCCGCGGCTGTACGTATGTGCCCTGCAGCCCTTTATCGACGAGGTGCAGATGACCATCGACGGCGTGAACGACTCGCGGAAGGTGGCACAGGTCGATTTCGGCAAGTGGTGGGAGGATACCTCCAAGACGACGGGCAACGATCCCGAAACCTTCTACGGCTGGCCGGTCCGCAAGTACAACTTCCTCGAAGGTCATCTGCTCGACGCCACGCGCAATGTCGCCGGTTACAACATCTATTTCATCCGGCTGCCGGAGATCTATCTGATGTATGCGCTGTTGGTGAAGGATTCGGATCCGGCAACAGCGCTGGAGTACGTGAACAAGGTGCATCGCCGGGCCTACAACTATCCGGTAGACGGTGCGTCGCCCGTGGACTATCAGTCGCTCGAAGCCCGGACCCGGACGGTCGACGGGACGGACCATCTGGCCAACGACCCGCTGCTGTACGAGTTGTGGGCCGAGGTGTTCGGCGAGATGCGCTGGTGGGAGTATGTGCGTCTGCTGGACCTGGGTGAGCAGGAGAAGGATTTTTACAAGACGATCTCCGGGCCGGGCGCCTCGAAGACGAATATCGTCTGGAAGGATACGAACTACGCCATGCCGATTCCGACCTCGGAGTTCGAGACGAATCCCAATCCGGAAATGGTGCAGACTCCCGGGTATTGATCTCTTGGGTGTGATCCCGAGGTGAAAAACACCCCTGCCGCAGTCTCCTGCCGCAGGGGTGGTTCTTTTATCGGGAGGCCGGTTCCGGATGAGGCGGGCCGGAATTGTCTTGCTTCTCCTCTTTCCGGTCCGGTCAGCCGATGAGTTTCAGCAGGCGGCTCTCCGCCGTGTCGGGAAAAAGCCGTCGGAAATGGGTGTGGATGCGTTCGAATGATTCGGAAGGGCTTCGGTCGACGGCAAGCACTCCGTAAAGCGTCTCCGGAGTCGTGTAGCGGGCTACACCCCAGCCGTAGGGGTTGCCGTGGCGGTCAATGTTGTACTCGAAATCCGCGATTACGAGCCGCATCTCCATCTGCAGGCGCGTCAGAATCGGGTCCAGGGAGATCTTTTCATCTTCCGGAACCTCGGACGTGAGGTCCCTCGCAGCGCGTTTGCCGCGCCCCCGGGCAAAGCCAAGCATCCGGCGCAGTTCCTGGATGGTGGCCGAGCCTTCGACCTGGATGGTCTGCAGCACCACGTCGTCCAGGGCGGCCGTATCCTCGTTGGGCGCCAGCAGCCGCGAACGCCGGTAATTGGCCCAGTCGGGCAGCCATTCGCGGCTGACGAAACCCGCCTTGCGGTTGAAGAACTTGCCGTAGGCGCAGTGCCCCTCGCGGATCACGGGGCCTTTCCATTCCCAGGCTCCCTCCTCGTCGCTGAACCAATACTCCGGAGCAATCATCTCCTCGATCGAGAAGCCCGTGATCCCGCACCGGAAGAAGGGTAGAAATCCGAGTTCGAGGCATCGCTCCTCGATATCGGATGAACTGTTCAAAAGTCGTTTCATAACGCTTGGCTTTATCCTCGCCGGGCCGATTGCGGCGGCAGGTTCTCCGACGATCGGATTCCTCCTTTGCGAATTACCTCACGCAGATAAACCGTCGATAAGTTGCTTCCCACTGCCCCGTCTGCCCGTCTGCCCCGTCTGCCCGTCTGCCCCGTCTGCCCGTCTGCCGTTCGCAGCTTCCGCCCGCACCTTTGTCTGCACCCCTGTCTGCACCCCTGTCTGCACCCCTGCCCACTCCGCTGCCCGCTCCCCGGCCCGCTTCCCGGCCCGTCGGGCGGCGGCTGCGAAGCCTCTATTTGACTACGATCAGGTCCACACCGGCCTCTTCGAGCGATGCGGACATCTGTTCCGAGACCCTGGTGTCGGTCACGATCACATCCACATCCTCCAGCGAACCGATACGCCCGAAGCCGCGCTGCCCGAATTTCGAGGAGTCGGCCAATACGATCGTCTTCGAGGCCGAAGCCATCATCCGGCGCGTCAACTGCGCCTCCTCGATGGTCGACGTGGTGATCCCGTGTTCGAGGTCGATGCCGTCGACGCCGAAGAAGAGTTTCGAACAGATGCAGTCTTCGAGTCCCCGGGTGGTTTCGCCGCCCAGGACCGAGAGGGATTTCTTGTGTATCGTACCGCCCAGCTGTACGACATTGACATTCTCGACATCGTTGAGCAGGACCCCGAGCCGCAGAAACGGCGTTACGATGTTCAGATGGTGCCACGAACGCATCCGGATCTCCTCGGCAAAGGCATAAATCGTCGAGCCCGAGGCCACGATTACCGAATCGTTGTCGTCCAGCATCTCCACGGCCCGCCGTGCAATGGCCCGTTTGGCTTCGCGGTTGATGTTGTCCTTGACATGCACGTCCAGATCCGCCACATGCGGATTGGCCGGGCGGGCACTCCCGTGCACCTTGTAGAGAAGCCCCTTGCTTTCGAGGATCTTCACATCCTTGCGGATGGTGACCTTCGTCACGCCCAGTTCATTGGCGATATCCGTGATGCGCACGAATCCGTGTGCATTCAGCGTGTCGAGAATGTATTTGTGTCGTTCGGCGATGCTCAACATGGTTCCGTCATCAAAAAGTGCAACAAAAAGTTGTCAAAGGCAAATATAAGAAAAGGTGAGCGCAGAGGCAAACGAAAAACGAAGTTTTCAGGTTTGACTGTGCCGAACCGCATCCTATGTTCTACAAATATAGGGATTTTTCCGCTCTTTCCCAAGCAAAATCAGCGGCATAAATCACTGCTTCCCGGCTCTCCGCTCTGCGGAAGGACTACCGGTCTCCGGACTCCGTAGCGTAGCCGTCGGCCCGGGCGCTCCACATCAGCAGGAAAATCGCCATGCCGATCAATGCCATGCCGAGAATCCCCACATAGGCCCAGTTCCACCCGTAGTGCTGGGCTACGAATCCCAATCCCACGCCCGAAACGAGCGTCGAGGCGTAGCCGAACAGCCCGGTCAGGCCGTTGGCCGTTGCGGCGGCCTTTTTCGTGGCCTGGTTGGCCGCGGCGATTCCGATGAGGGCCTGCGGGCCGTAGATGCAGAACCCGGCGGCGCAGAGCGTGGCGGAGAGCAGCCAGATCGGGGATTCGGACGGCAGCCGCCAGAAGAGGAAGACGAAGAGGGCCGCTCCGGCCATGCAGAAGACGCAGGTCCGGTGAGCGCGTCCCTTCAGCCAGCGGTCCGTGGCCCAGCCGGCGAAGAGCATTCCGAGGATCCCGGCGATCTCGAACATCGCCACGAGCCACCCGGCGTGTGCCATGCTGACCCCTTTCGACTGGCTCAGCAGCGAAGGCCCCCAGTCCAGCACCGAAAAACGCACGACGTAGACGAAGAAGTTCGCCGCACCGAGGGTCCAGATCAACGGATTGCGGAAGACATGCTTCATCAGGAAGGCCTTGTATTCGGCCCCCTTGCGGTCGGCGGTTCCCTGTGCGGAGCCGTTGTCGACTTCGGTGCCTTCGAGTTCGGGCAGCCCCACCGACGTCGGGGTGTCGCGCAGGAAGACCACCAGCCCGATGGCTCCGGCAAAGGCAATGGCCGAAGGGACCCAGAAACACCACCGCCACGCCCCGGAGTGCGCGGCAAAACTCATTACCGTGGCCATCCCCTCGGGATCCGAGCTCTCGATCCCCAGATTGCCCGCAATCCGTGCCACGGCTTCGGGGTCGGCCGCGAGGTTCTGCCCGAGGTGCCCCATGATGTAGCCGCAGAGGATCACTACGAGACCCGCCCCGATGGAGTGCGAGGTGTTCCAGAGCGACATCTTCGTGGCCAGCTCCTTCGGCGGGATCCAGTGGGTCAGCAGCCGGGCGCAGGGCGGGAATCCCGAACCCTGCAGCAGCCCGTTCACCACCCACATGACCCCCATGAAGAGGATCATCGTATTGGTGAAGCGGTCGCCGGTCTCCTCACCGGTGATCCAGGTGGAGATATCCTCGCCGAATCCGAAGGCGAAGTTGGCCAGGGCGCAGAGCGCCAGGCCGATGGCCATGTACCAGCGGGCGTTCATGCGGTCGGCCAGGATGCCGTTCACGAAACGCGAGACGCCGTAGATGATGCCGTTGAGCGTCAGGAAGATGCCGAGGCTGACCTTCGAGATGCCCAGGTCGGCCTCCAGACCGGGCATCGCCAGCGAAAAGTTCTTGCGCACGAAGTAGAAGAGCGCATATCCGATCATCGTGGCGAGGATCGTGCGCATTTGCCAGCGTTTGAAACGTTTGTTCTGTTCGGGAGTCATCGTAAGTGGTAATAGTTGCTGTTCCGGATTACAAAGGTAGACCGTTCGTGTGAAAGAACGGCCGCAAAACGGTTAAAAAAACCGCCGCGGCCGCAGGTGCCGTCAATGGATGCTCCAAATACATCCCGGACCGAAGAGCCGTTCGAGCCAACTCTCCATCCATCCGCAGCGGAAGGCCACGTCGACGACCGAGTAGCGGCTCCGCATGTAGGGAATCTTCCGGAACGCTTCGAGGAAACGCGCCCGGGAGACCCCGATCTGTTCGGGTTCATAGGGCGCCCCGACGAGCTGCAGCCGCCGCTGCACCTCCCCGAAGGGGATGATCTGTTGCCGGATGCGCTCCCGCAGTTCGGGCCACGCCGCTTTCAGGCGCGACAGCTCTTCGCGCAGACCCTCCTTGCTGACGTATTTGTCGCGCGTCTCCTTCAACGCCCGGGCCACGAGTTCGGTGTCGTTGCCGAACAGGGCCCGGATGTCGGATTCGGTCTCGGGCCAGGATCGCCACGCCCCGACGCAACGCTCGATGTCGAGCTGCTCGACGGGTGCCTCCAGCAGCATCTCGAAAAAGGCCGTAGAGGCCAGGGTCCCGATGCCGACCTTGAAGCCGTGGGAGACCGAAGCACCGTTGCAGCGCAGGTGTTCCATGTCCCAGAGGTGGCTGAACTGGTGTTCGGCGCCCGAAGCGGGGCGGCTCGACTGCACGGCCTGCATGGCAAAACCGCTCAGGATCAACCCTTCGGCCAGCTGCCCGACCTTCGTGACATCCCCGGCATGAACCCCGGCGGGATCGGACAGCGCCTCCGGAAGGTCGTCCTGGACGAGCGGGAAGGCGAACCGGTCGATCGGATCCGATCCCACGGCGTCGGCCAGCATCCAGTCGGCTCCGGCGGGGATCTTGGCGATCAGGTCGGCATATCCCGACGCGGAGAGCTCCGCGGGGGCTGCGGCTGCAATCGACGGGTCGAACAACATGCCGAGCGGCGCCGGGCAGTCGAACGTCTGTTTGTTTCCGTCCTTCGTGATCGAGGCGCCGTAGGCGGTGTAGCCGTCCATCGAGGCCGCGGTCCCGACGATCAGGTAGCGGCGGCCGTTGTGGTGGGACGAGAGTTTGGTCAGGTCGTTGATGACCCCCGAGCCGACGGCGACGGGAATGGCGTCGGTCCCGGCCAGGAGGGCGTCAAGCTCCTCGATGAAGCGCCATTCGGCGTAAAGCGACGGGTCGGTGAGCAGGCAGGGGGCATCCTGGGGGATGCCGGCCTCTTCGAGAAGGCGGTGCACCTCCTCGCCGGCCACACGCCACGTATTGGGGTCGGCAACGACTACGGCCCGGTTCCCGGGGAAGAGTTGCGTAAAGAGTTCCGCCACGCGGGGAAGTGTCCCGACGCCGAATATCACGGCCCGGGTATCGGTCGTCCGCATCAAAGCGCTTTCAATTTTATCCATGATGAGTTGTTTTGGGTTACCTATTTATTAAAAGGGGGAGCAGGACACGGGGTTCTGATTCCCGAAGTTTCGTATCTGTGCGGCGTTTGTGCGGCGTCTTGCGGCGGGCGCTTCAAGCAGGACAAAAGTAAACACAAATTTTCTTTTCTGCAAATAAAAGAAAGCCAAAAATGTAAAATAGGAAATAAAAATGCCTTGAAAGGATAAAATAAAGAGAAAGTTGAAATTTATTTTATATTCCCTACTTCTTATGTAATATATTGTAAATTAATTTGTTGTGTCTGTTGTTGCCCTGGTCGGCCTGTTTGTTAGCCGAATTTTAACAGATGAAAAGTTGATAAAAAGGAAATTAAAGCATAAATTTGAAAGCCGAAACAGAAACTGTTTCCCTGAAAACAAGATCGTTTTATATAAGAAAAACCCAAAAAATACCGTCATGAACAAACAACTGCTTTCCCTGCTCGGAACCATCGCTTTGCTGAGTGTCTCCTGCTCGGAGATTCCCGTGTCGGCCGACGCGCCTCATTACATCGCCATCGAAAAACGCGCCGATCTCCACACCTGGTTCCGCTATTCGCCGACCCGCCCGATCGTCATCAGCGGACACCGCGGCGGCATGATCTCGGGCTATCCCGAAAACTGCATCGAATCCTTCGAGAAGACCCTGACGATGATGCCGTCGTTCTTCGAGATCGACCCGCGCCTGACCCGCGACAGCGTGATCGTCCTGATGCACGACGCCACGATCGATCGCACGACCAACGGTTCCGGACGGGTGGCGGACTACACCCTGGCCGAGCTGCAGCAGTTCCGCCTCAGGGACCGCGACGGCAACCTGACCGAATTCCGGATCCCGACCCTCGAAGAGGCCATTCGCTGGAGCCAGGGCAAGACGATCCTCAACCTCGACATCAAGGATGTCCCGCTGGAGTTCATGTCCGAGTTTATCAACCGACTGGCCCCGGCCAATGTCATGTATACGGTCCGCAATGCCAAACAGGCGCGACTGCTGCTCGACCGGGACCCCGATGCCATGTTTTCGGCCTGGTGCAAGAACCTCTCCGAATACCGCGCCTATCAAGAGGCGGAGATTCCCGCCTCGCAGATGATGGCCTATGTCGGCACGATGATGCTCGCGGATCAGCAGCCTCTCTACGATTCGCTGCACCGGCAGGGGGTCATGTGCATGATCTCCGTGGCTCCGACCCACGACCGCCGCGCTGCGGAGGCTCAGAAACGGGGCGGTTACGAACTCGAACTCGGTTCCGGCTGCGATGTCATCGAGACCGACTACCCCTATCTGTTTCTGGGACTGAACACCGAACGTCGCTGATCTCCGCTGTTTGACTGGACCATGAACCGCTTTTGTCGTTACCGCTCGATTTGGGAGCGTGAAGAGCTGTTGCGGCGCCTGTCGCAGATCCGCCATGTTGCGCTCGACATGGACGGCACGATCTATATGGGTTCGGACCTGTTTCCCTGGACCCGGCCTTTCCTGGCCGGGCTTCGGGAGGCGGGGATCGGCTACTCCTTTCTGACGAACAACCCCTCGAAATCGATTGCCGACTACCTGTCGAAGCTCGCCGGTCTGGGAATTCAGGCCACGCGCGAGGAGATGTACACGACGACGCTGGCGACGATCGACTACCTGCGGAGCCGTTATCCGGAGGCCCGGCGGCTGTTTCTGCTCGGAACCCCCTCGATGATTTCGGAATTCGAGGCGGCGGGGTACGTTTCGACGGCGGATTCGGCCGATGATGTTCCGGATGCCGTGGTCGTTGCTTTCGACATGACGCTTGCATACAGCCGTCTGTGCCGGGCGGCCTGGTGGGTCCGGCAGGGGCTTCCCTACCTGGCGACCAATCCCGACCGGGTTTGCCCGACGAATCAGCCGACGGTGCTGGTTGATTGCGGCTCGATCTGCTCCGCGATCGAGCACGCCACGGGGCGGAGGCCCGACATTACGTTGGGGAAACCCGATCCGAACATGCTTTCGGGGATTCTCCGGCGCCACGGGCTGCGGGCCGAAGAGATTGCGATGGTTGGCGACCGCATCTATACGGACATCGAGATGGCGCACAATGCGGGGGCGTTGGGGGTGTTGGTGCTGTCGGGCGAGACGACGCTCGACGTGGCGGATGAGGCTCCTCGGCAGCCGGAGCTGATTGCCGAACACATCGGCATCCTGGGCGAACTGCTGCGGGAAGCCCGAAGCAGGGCGGTTTTATAGCGTCCTTTTGGCGGAGGGACGGTCCGTTCGTTTCCTTTTTGACGGGTTCGGTTGTCTCTTTTTGTTGCTTTGCCTCGATGTGTTTGTGCTTTTATTTTCTTTTTATGATATTTTATGTTTGTTTAATTTTGCATTTTCTTTCTTTTTTGCTTTCTTTGCAGCTGGAAGTGCTCCCGATTCATAAATTCATCAACAAGGTCCGGTATCATTTCGTGTGACGGGGCTTGCGTAGGGGTGGAAATTCAGGTGTAAACCTGCGGATGCGGATTCGGACCTCCTGTTGTAAAACCGGGAAACCCGCAAAATACATGGAATTGAAACATGCTGAATTTTTCTTTGTGATATTTTTGTGCCGCTATTTGCGGCGCAAAGGAAAACCGATAATGAAATTGTTAATCCAATAAACCCTGTTCGTATGATGAAGAAACTATCCTCTTTCCCGTTCGGCTGAGAGCCGACCCTCTCCCCATTGATAGATGACCATTTCAAACCATGAACCATTAAAACAAACCATGTTGAAACTTCTTACTTCTATGATAGAACGCTGGGGCGTTGTCTGTACGAAGGGTTGTGTGCTGCTGTTGCTGGGTGCACTGGCGGCGCCGCTTCACGGCATCGCGGCAAATGGTGAAGTGTTCGAATCTGTCGAGCGTAATATCCGGATCTCGGGTGTCGTCAGGGACAGCGAGGGAAATCCGCTCGTCGGTGCGACACTGATCGTCGAGGGTACGACCCAGGGTACCAGCACCGGCGCGAACGGCGAATACTCGCTGACCGTGCCCTCGAAGGCCCGGATCATCTGCTCGTATCTGGGATTCAATTCCGTAACGCAGGAGGTCGGGACCCGTACCCGGCTGGATTTCACCCTGGAGGCCTCGGCCAACAGCATCGAGGATGTCGTCGTGACCGCGCTGGGTATCACCCGCAAGGAGAAGAGCCTCGGGTACGCCGTGTCGAAAATCGGCGAGGACGACATCACGAACAGCGCCAGCGGAAACTGGCTGAGCGGTATGGCCGGAAAGGTCGCCGGTCTGAACCTGGACCAGTCGTCGGCCGGCCCCGGCGGATCGGTGCGTGTGACGCTGCGCGGCGAAGGATCTCTCTCCTACAACAACAATACGGCGCTTTTCGTCGTCGACGGCGTGCCCATCGGCAACGGCATGGAGGGGAACTCCACCTCCGGCTCCTACGAGTCGGACGACGCCCCGATCGACTACGGTAACGGCGCCGGGGACATCAACCCCGAGGATGTCGAGAGCATCTCCATCCTCAAGGGCCCGGCCGCGACGGCCCTCTACGGTTCGCGGGCCGCCAACGGCGCCGTGATCATCACGACCAAGTCCGGCCGCCAGCAGCGGGGCATCGGCGTGACCTACTCCACGTCGGTGACCTTCGACAAGGCGGGCTACTGGCCCGATTTCCAGTATGAGTACGGCGCCGGAGACTTCCGCAAGACCACCATCAACACGGGTCATACCTCCGACGGCCTGAGCCCCGACGAGTATTCGTTCTACACCGTGGATGCCGAGCATTCGGATACCGGCGTGCGCATTCCGACCTTCCACTCCCGCTACCAGTTCGGCGAGAAGATCGACGGGCAGATGCGCTACATGTACGCCTCGTATGACCCCGAGACCGATACCTATACGCGGCTGCCATACGGGGTGTGCGACTGGTACAAGGGCTTCTTCCGCACGGGCGTCACCTATACCAACAGCGTGGCGATCGATGCCAGCGACGGCCGCGGTTCGCAGCTCCGCCTCTCGATCAAGGATACGCGCAACGACTGGATCGTCCCCAATACGGGATTCAATACGCAGAACATCAGCGTCTCGGCCTCCAGCAAGCGAAACAAGTGGATCGAGGCGTCGGTCAAGATGACCTACTACCGCAAGAACTCGGACAACCTGCCCGTCGGCGGTTACAGCAACTCCTCGCCGCTGAAGACCCTGCTCTGGCAGCCGGTCAGCGCCTCGGTGGACGACGCCTACAACGAGTGGGCGAGCGGACGCCTGGTCGACTACTACTCGGGGGCCGATACCTCGATGAAACTCATTAACGGGGCGATGGACAACCCCTATTTCATCGTGTACGAATGCCTCAATACGCAGACCCGCGACCGCGTGTACGGCAATGCGAGCGTGACGGGCCACATCATCCCCGACAAACTGTCGCTGACGCTGCGCTCGGGACTGGACTTCAGCAACGACTTCCGCACCCAGCAGAAACCCCAGTACACCCACGCCTACCTCGACGGCATGTACCGTGAACAGACCATCCGCTCGCTGGAGATCAACAACGATTTCCTGCTCAACTACCATGATACCTTCGGGGACTTTGCACTCAATGCCTCGTTCGGCGGTAACAACATGGTCTACAAGTACAGCAACATCCGCCTGACGGCCCAGCAGCTGGAGGAACCCAACGTCTTCATCCTCCAGAATGTCAACGGTACGCTCGACTTCTCGTCCGTGCGGCGCATGAAGTCGATCAACTCCTTCTACGGTTTCGTGTCGCTGAGCTGGCGCGACATGCTCTTCCTCGACATCACGGGCCGCAACGACTGGTCGTCGACCCTGGCCCCGGGCTACAACTCCTATTTCTATCCGTCGGTGAGCGCCAGCGTGCTGCTCGACGAGGTCCTGGGGCTCAAGCAGAAGGCCGCGTGGATCGACATGCTGAAGATCCGCGGCTCGTGGGCCAACGTCGGTAACGACACCGAGCCCTATCAGCTGCTCGCCGCCTACTCGAACTCCACGGTCTTCACCGGGGCCTATACGCTTCCGAGCTCGACCAAGAACATGCGCCTGAAACCCGAGAACGTCGAGAGCTGGGAGGTGGGTGTCGAAGGGCACTTCTTCAAGAACCGCATCTCGTTCGACGTGGCCTATTACGATTCGGAGACCACCGACCAGATCATCAACGTCCCCTCCGACTGGGCGACGGGCGCCTCGTCGATGGTCATCAATGCGGGCTGCGTGCGCAACAACGGCGTGGAGGTGGCCATGCACTTCCGCCCGATCGAGCACCGGAACTGGAGCTGGAACATCGACGTCAACTGGTCGAAGAACTGGAACGAACTGGTCGAACTGGCTCCGGGCGTCAATGTCTGGCAGCTCAACGCCAACAACACCATCGGCAGCAAGGTCTTCATCTACGCCTATCCGGGTACGGAACTGGGGCGCATCTACGGCTACGGGCTCCAGACGGCGCCCGAAGGGGCCTTCTACTACGACGAGCAGGGCCGCAAGATCGACTGCTCGGGGCAGGACATCGTCGACGCCGAAACCGGCAACCCGATTCTCGACGGGACGAACCTGAAGGATCTGGGCAGCATCTATCCGCTGTGGAAGGGCGGTTTCACGACCTCGCTCCGCTGGAAGAACCTCTCGCTGACGGCCTCGTTCGCAGCCTCCTACGGCGGCAAGGCCTACTCGCTGACCAATTCGATCCTCTCCTACATGGGCAAGCTGACCAACTCGCTCGAAGGCCGCTACGACGGACTGGTCCATCCGGGCGTCAATGTCGCCGAGGACGGAACCTACTCGAAGAACACGACCATCACCACCGATGCGGTCGACTACTACAATACGGTGATCTACCCGCGCGCCAATACCGAATCGAACGTTTTCGATACCTCCTACCTCAAGATGAAGGAGCTGCGCATCGAATACGCCTTGCCGCGGAGCCTCTGCGCCAAGACGAAGATATTCCAAAGTGCTTCGGTTTCGTTCTTCGCCACGAACCTCTTCTGCATCACCAACTTCCCGCAGTATGATCCCGAAGTGGCATCGCTCTCCGGCTCGTCGCTCTACCGGGGTGTGGAGACGGGTGCCTATCCCATGGTACGCTCCTACGGTTTCAGCCTTAAGCTCGGATTCTAAAACAGGACAAAGATGAAAACATTGAAATATCTGATGCTCGCAACGGCGCTGCTGCTCTCCCTCGGAAGCTGCACGACGAAGTTCGACGAGTACAATACCAATCCCAATGAAATGGACTTGTGGAATATCGGGCCTTCGGGTATGCTCCAGCAGTTGCTCTACTCCGGGACCGAGGTGTTCCTCTATCGGACATGGCTGCTGAACGGCGAGCTGATCCAGTATACGTTTGCCGGGTCGGGCAACAACACCTACCACCGCTACGTGATCGACAATTCGGTGGGTTCGTCGGCCTGGTCGAACCTCTACCGCCAGGCTGCCAATGCCGACCACATGCGCCTGCTGGCCATCCAGCGCGAAAGCCCCAACTACGAGGCCGTAGCCGTCACGCTGCGCACGCTGCTGATCTCCAACGTGATCGATATCTTCGGCGATGCCCCCTATACGGAGGCGTTCAAGGGCCCCTCGGAGGGAATCAGCCAGCCGAAATTCGACCGGCAGGAGGATGTCTACCGCGCTCTGATGGCCGATTACGAATATGCCAACTCGCTCTACGACGCCTCGGCGGCCCTCGAAAACCCCGAACGCGACCTGCTCTACGGCGGCGACGTGGCCAAATGGCAGAAGTTCAACAACTCGCTCTACCTGCGCCTGCTCATGCGCCTGAGCAACCGCAACGACGTGATGGGGGTTGCGGAGAAGATCAACGAGATCTTCTCGTCGCCCGCCCGCTATCCGGTCTTCACCTCGAACGACGACAACGCCACGATGTACTACGATGCCGTGGAACCCTTCGTCAACTACTTCGGGTCGCGGCTGGAGACCCAGTTCACAACCGCTACGGGACGGCGCCCCGCCGAGCAGATCATCAACATGATGAAGGAGACCGGCGACCCGCGTATCAGCATCTGGTTCCGTCAGCCGTCGGGTGCCGACGGCTGGAAGGGCGGTCAGAGCGGCATCGAGGCCCAGGAGGCCGACCTCACGGGCGTCGCGAATCTCAACAGGACGAACCTCGGCGAGTATGATTCGCCCTATGCGCTGATGAAGTACGACGAGGTGCTCTTCATCCAGGCCGAGGCGATGCAGCGGGGCTGGGTGGCCGGAGATGCCGCCGCAACCTATCAGCAGGCCATCCGGGCCTCCATCGAGTTCTGGCACGGCGTCGACAAGACGGGGCTGAACATCACCGACCGGGTCATCGAGAACTTCCTGGCCAACGTCCCCTACGACGGAACGCTGAAGGCGATCCTCGATCAGAAGTATGTGGCGCTCTTCTGGGTGGGATTCGAGGCCTGGGCCGACTACCGGCGGACGGGGTATCCCGAGCTGGTCATCGGTACGGGTACCTTCAACGACCACATCCTGCCCCGGCGTCTGGTCTATCCGACCAACACCATGGAGACCAACCGCGAAAACTACGAAGAGGCGCTGGCCCGCCTGCGCAACGTCTATGGCGGCGATGACGACATGAAGACTCCGCTGTGGTGGTCGCTGGAGGCCGTCGAGCGGGGAATCCGATAAACCCTAAGAATGCTAAAGTACATGAAAACAAGATTATATCATATTTGGAACAGGGCCTTTTGGCGGACCTTCCTGCTGTTGATGGCGGGTGCAATGTTCGCCGGTTGCGAGAAGGACGACACGACGGAGAAGTACCTCTACCTGCTCGATCCCGACCGGAACCCCCTGGAGGAGCTCTCCTATGGCGTCAGCGGCGGAAGGCAGGATTTTCTGATGTACTCGAACCAGGGCCACTGGCAGCTGGTGCCCACCTATGCCGAGGATGCCGAATGGATCTCCTTCTGGCCTGCCGAAGGGGTGGGGGATGCCCGCTTCGCAACGCTCGTCAAGGAGAACAAGACCGCTTACAGGCGTTACGGCGAGTTGAACGTCGTGGTCGACGGCGAGTCGGTCATGGTGCTGAAGTTCAACCAGGAGGCGGCCGATCCCGTGCTGGAGATCGACATGGGCGAGGCCGGCAAGACCGTGTCGGTCAAGGGCGAAAGCTTCACGGTCAACGTGACGTCGAATGTCGACTGGGTGGCCGAACTGGTCGATCCCGAGGATGCTTCGTGGGTGAGCATCGGGGAGTTCACCGACCGCACGCAGACCTTTGTCTGTGCCCCCAATGAGGGCGATGCCGCCCGGGAGGCCCGTATCCGCATCCAGGCCTACGGAACCTCGCTGTCGCGCGAGTTCGTGATCTACCAGGCCGACCGGACCACGGCCTTCGAGAACGCCGAGCAGATCTCGATCTCCGAGCTGCTGGCGATGGGCGAGGGCAAGATCTCCGAGAACGTCTATGTCGTGGGCAGCGTCATCAGCGACCGCACGACGCGCAACTACCCCGTCGCCTACGGAAAGAATGGCGTAAACCCCGCCAATACGATGTTCATTCAGGATGCCGACGCGGGTCTGTGGATCGAATTCGAGAACGAGGCGGACAATACCTACGGTCTGAACGATCGGGTGACCATTCACATGTACGGGCAGATCATCGCCCGCGACACCTATACGAACGGCCTGAAGATCGACCGGTTGTCGTCGTCGGCCGTGCAGTCGTCCGAACCGGGCCCGGCAGTCGAGCCGATCGTGCTGGACGACGTGTCGCAGCTCTCGCAGTACGAGAACCGGCTGGTGACGCTCCGCAACGTGGAGTTTGCGCTGCCCTACGGTACGCTGGTCAACATCAACGAGTCGGGCTATCTGGGCAAGGAGCAGGGCGCCGCATACCAGGCTTCGGCCGACTACAATGACCTGACGATCGAGTACGGCCACTACGTGCGCGACGCACACGGCAATACGACGAAACTCTACACCACGTGGTCGTTCACCGAACGGGCGCTGTCGATGATGCCCGAGGGTGCGGGCGACATCACGGGAATCGTCAACAAACGCTACAAGTGCAACGTCTACGACGGCCGCGACGAGAGCCGCCGCAAGGTGGAATCGTGGTGCATCCGCATCCGCCGCGAGTCGGACATCACCAACTTCGGAAGCGATCCCGCCACGCGCCTCTCGAAGACCATCATGCAGATCGGGCCGTGGACCGACAACAAGGGGGCGATGGCCACGGTCATGGCTTCCGTCGGCCAGGGACAGCTCAAGCACTCGGTGGGTGTCGATGTCCTGGGTTCGACTTCGGGCAACACGCAGCAGATGTACCTCGCCTGGGCCCATGCCCGCTGCACGGCGGCAACCTGGAACGAGCAGACCGGCAGCTGGCTCCCGACCTACGGCAACACGAAGGGCGTACAGTACATCGCCCTGATGGCGCAGAACTGGTGGAAGAACACCTC
>CALUNH010000022.1 GCA_944321965.1 uncultured Alistipes sp. | reverse complement strand
CGCAAGGCCCTCGAAGGCGCCGATTTCGTCTACGCCAAGAACTGGGCCGCCTACACCGATCCCAACTACGGAAAGGTACTCTCACGCGACCGCGCATGGACGGTCGACGCGGAAAAGATGGCGCTGACGAACAACGCCTGGTTCATGCACTGTCTGCCCGTGCGGCGCAACATGATCGTCACGGACGAGGTGATCGAATCGCCCCGCTCGCTGGTGATCCCCGAGGCCGCCAACCGCGAAATCGCGGCTCAGGTCGTACTCAAACGCTTGCTGGAAGGACTGGAATGATGGAAAAGATCACGGTAATGAAGATCGGCGGAAACGTCATCGACAATCCCGAAGCCCTGAAGGCCTTCCTCGCGGAGTTCGCCGCGGTCGAGGGCCCCAAGATCCTCGTCCACGGAGGCGGAAAACTCGCCACGCGGCTCGCTGAACGCCTCGAACTCAAGGTTCAGATGGTCGACGGCCGGAGGATCACCGACAAGGGGACTCTCGACGTCGTGACGATGGTCTACGCCGGGCTCGTCAACAAACAGGTCGTCGCCGGGCTGCAGGCTGTCGGCTGCAACGCCATCGGGTTGTCCGGGGCCGACGGAAATGCCGTCACCGCACACCGAAGGGCACCGCAGCCGATCGACTACGGATTTGTCGGCGACATCGACCGCGTCGATGCGGAGTTGCTCGCGCGGCTGCTGGAAGGCGGGCTGGTGCCCGTCTTCTCGGCCATCATGCACGACGGCCACGGCACGCTGCTCAACTGCAACGCCGACAGCGTCGCTTCGGCCGTGGCGCTCGGCGTCGCAGCCGTCGCCCCCACCGATCTGGTCTTCTGCTTCGAGAAGGCCGGCGTATTGCGCGATCCCGAGGACGAAGCGTCGGTGATCCCCGAGATCACGGCTGCAAGCTACGCCCCGCTCAAGTCCGACGGGACGGTCAGCAAGGGAATGATTCCCAAGATCGAAAACGCACTGAAGGCCGTCGAGCAGGGCGTGCGGAGCGTCACGATCCGCAGTTCCGCCCACCTGGACAACGGCATCGGAACCGTCATCCGCAGGTAAAACCCGGGCTGCCCGATGGAATCCGGATGTTTGACCCCTTTCCCCCGAAAAGCATGAAGCCGAAAACCGCAGAAGCCGTCGCGTTGTTGCAGGCGTTGATCGCAACGCCGTCGCTGTCGCGCGACGAAGCCCGCACGGGCGACCTCCTCTTCGCCTTCCTCGCGGAGCACGGAGCCGCGCCCGAACGGCTGCACAACAACGTCTGGGCCCGGGCCGAAGGATTCGATCCCGCGCGGCCGACCCTGCTGCTCAATTCGCACCACGACACCGTGCGCCCCGCGGCCTCCTACACCCGCGATCCGTTCACACCGTCGATCGAGGAGGGGTGTCTGTACGGGCTCGGAAGCAACGATGCCGGGGCTTCGGTCGTCGCACTCGCCGAGACCTTTCTCACGTTCCGCCGCCGCAAACTCCCCTTCAATCTCGTCGTCGCCCTCTCGGCCGAGGAGGAGTGCATGGGCGAGCACGGGATGCGGGCGCTGCTGCCCGCTCTGGGGAAGATCGACATGGCGCTCGTCGGCGAGCCTACCGGGATGCAGGCCGCAACCGGTGAGCGCGGGCTGGTCGTCCTCGACTGCACGGCCCGCGGCAAAAGCGGGCACGCCGCCCGAAATGAAGGGGTCAATGCCCTCTACATCGCCGCGGACGACATCGCCCGGCTGCGCGGATTCCGCTTCGAACGCGAATCGGCGCTGTTGGGACCCATCGGTATCGCCGTGACGCAGATCGAGGCCGGGACACAACACAACGTCGTGCCCGACGTCTGCCGTTTCGTCGTCGATGTCCGAACCACCGACGCCTACTCGAACGAAGAGACGGTCGAGATCCTCCGCGGAGCGTTGCAATCCGAAGTCGTGCCCCGCTCGACCCGCATCCGCGCCGCCGCCGTCGGAGACGACCATCCCCTCGTCCGCGCCGCAACGGCCGTCGGCCGGAGCACCTTCGTCTCGCCGACGACCTCCGACCGCACGCTGATGCCCTTCCCGTCGCTCAAGATGGGTCCCGGCGAATCGGCCCGATCCCATGCCGCCGACGAGTTCATCCGCATCGACGAGATCGACCGGGCAATCGCCATCTACGAAAAATACATCGAACAGTTAGCACTTCTATACGCATGAGCACCACCAAACTTTGGGACAAGGGTTTCGAACCCGACAAGATGATCGAAGAGTACACCGTCGGCAACGACCGCAACCTGGACCTGCAGCTCGCCCGCTACGACGTCCAAGGCTCGCTGGCCCATATCGCCATGCTCGAAAAAATCGGACTGCTGACCGCCGAAGAGCTCCGCACGCTGACCGCCGGACTGCAGGAGATTGCCGCCGAGATCGAGGCCGGGCGTTTCGAAATCGAACCCGACACGGAGGATGTCCACTCGCAGGTCGAGCTGATGCTTACCCGGCGGCTGGGCGACGCCGGAAAGAAGATCCATTCGGGCCGCTCGCGTAACGATCAGGTGCTGGTCGACCTGAAACTCTTCCTGCGCGACGAACTCCGGCAGGTCGCCGCCGAGGTCAAGGCCCTGTTCGACCGGCTGCAGGAGTTGAGCGAACGATACAGGGAGGTGCTCATGCCCGGGTACACCCATCTCCAGATCGCCATGCCCTCGTCGTTCGGGCTGTGGTTCGGGGCCTATGCCGAAACGCTCGTCGATGACATGCGCCTCCTCGCCGCAGCCTGGCACATCGCCAACCAGAACCCGCTCGGGTCAGCCGCCGGGTACGGTTCGTCGTTCCCCCTCGACCGCACGATGACGACCCGTCTGTTGGGCTTCGAAACGCTCCACTACAACGTCGTCGCCGCCCAGATGAGCCGCGGAAAGAGCGAACGCGCCGCAGCAGCTGCCATCGCCGCCGTCGCCGCCACCGTCGGACGGCTGGCCATGGACGCCTGTCTCTTCATGAGCCAGAACTTCGGGTTCATCTCCCTGCCCGACGAACTGACGACCGGTTCGAGCATCATGCCCCACAAGAAGAATCCCGACGTCTTCGAGATCATGCGCGGACGCTGCAACCGACTGCAGTCCGTCCCGAACGAAATTGCCCTGCTGACCGCCAATCTCCCGGTCGGATACCACCGCGATCTGCAACTCATGAAGGACATTCTCTTCCCGGCCCTCACCGAAATCCGCCGCACGCTCCGCATGTGCGACTTCATGCTGGCTCACGTGCGCGTCAACGAGCATATTCTCGATGACCGCAGGTACGACTACCTCTTCACCGTGGAGGATGTCAACCGCCTCGTCCTGCAGGGCGTGCCCTTCCGCGAGGCATACCGCCAGGTCGGCATGGCCGTCCAGCGCGGCGAGTACCGCCCCACGCGCGAGGTTCATCACACCCACGAGGGAAGCATCGGGAACCTCTGCACCGCGGAGATCCGCCGCAAGATGGAGACCGTCATGCAGGAGTTCGAGACCCCGGGGATGCAGGAGGAGTTGTAATAAAAAGAGTGGACAGGGTGGAGCCCTGTGCCGTGTTGTGCGAGTTGATGAACCCCGACGGCACGATGGTCCGGCGGCCCGAAATCGAGGCATTCGGGCATTGGCACCGTTGTCCCGTCGTTTCGGTCGCCGACCTCATCCGCGCTGTCGCATGACAGAAGCCGGGAAGTAAAAAAGAAAGAAAATCGTCCGTTCCTGCACCACGGAGATCCATTGCAAAGAAAGTCCTCATACAAGCCCTTTCCCGAACGTGAAAATCTGTATCGGGCAGGTAAAAGAGTCACAAGACAGCGCGGCATATCCAAATTATTTTACCTATCTTTGCAAACAGGGATTTCTCTTCAGAAGAAATCCAAGATTCGAAAATGAATTAGAGACATATAGACATATCGTTTACAAGGCGTTAGCTTTCATTCTTGTTCTTGAAACTTCGACACTTTCAGAGCAACCAAGAGTAAAGCGGGAACGCCCACGAGAACGTGGGCTTTACTCGTTTATTTGGTTGCAAGGTAGTCGAAGACCTCAAGAACAGATAAAAGTACTGTCCCACGTCTTTTTTTATCGTATTCAGTCCTGCGGGGGCAGGCGGGACAAATTAACAACTAATCCGACATGAAGAAATTTCTGTTTTTGGGATGGCTCCTCGCCGCAGCATCGCTGACCGCCTGCGACAAGGACAACGAACAAAACGGTGACGGGCCCTGTCCCGTCACCGACATCGAACTCCCGCAATCGAGCGAACAAACGCCAATCGTGCCCGGCAGCACAATCGAAATCCGCGGAAACGGATTCGAAGACGACTGCGAAATCTGGCTCTTCGAAGAGACCCGGACCGCAGCATCCGCAGGGGTAAAGGCCGAAATCCTCGAAGTCTCCGCTTCCATCGTCCGGTTCACGGCTCCCGATCTCTCCGGAGCCCAAAGCATCGAACTTCGGCAAAATAACGGCGCATGGAGAATCGGCACACTGGTATTTCCCGAAGAAGAGGAGGAGACGCCGGTCGAGATCCTCCCCCGCCGGATCTCACACATCAAAATCACCTATCCGGACGACTTATCCTTCGTCCAGCAGTTCGCCTACGACGAACAGGGCCGCATTGCCTCCATCACGGAGACGGACCAGCAATACGCCTATCCCGGGACCACGGCCCAGGATGAAGTGACAACTTTCGCATATGAAAGCGACCGCATCGTCATCACCGAACCCTCCGGTGCACAGTCGATCCTCACATTGGTCGACAACAGAACCACTGCCATTACCGGCGTTGCTCACAATGATCACTACCCCGACGACTACGCCTTCTCCTACGACGCAAACGGCTACATCGCAACCAGCACCTGGATCCAGAATCCCGAAAAAACCTACTCCGCAAAGAGCATCTACACCGTCGTAAACGGATGTATGACGCAGGTCCGGGAGGCGGAGGATTCCGAGGAGTGGTACGGCGGAAACGCCTCCTACACAAACAATCCCGAACGTCCGAACAACCTCAATATCGACCTGTTCGGCATCAGCGACTTCATCACTACGACCGATCTCGACCGGATCTATCTGGTCGGGGCCGGAGGAAACCGGCTGAAAAAACTCCCGTCCACGGTCGATTACGGGGAAAACGGTGTCGACACCTATCGCTATACGATGGAGGGCGAATACATCTCGAAAATCGAAATCGACGAGGACGGCGAACCCCTCACGATTCTGGAGATCTTCTACGCGGACTGAAATCCCGAACCCGATACAAAAAGGGCCCCGAACTTTCGGAGCCCTTTTTTGCGGAATATCGCAGAACGCGGACTACTTGATGCGCTCGTAGTATTCGCGCGTGCGCGTGTCAACACGGATCTTGTCCCCCGTGTTGATGAACAGCGGTACGCGGATCGTGGCGCCCGTATTCACCGTCGCAGGCTTCAGCGAGTTCGTCGATGCCGTGTCGCCCTTCACGCCCGGCTCCGTATAGGTTACCTCCATGTCCACGATCGGGGGAAGCTCCGCCGAAAGAACCATCTCCTTCTCCGTGTGGAACATCACCTCGACAATCTGACCGTCGGCCATCAGGTCGTAGTTGTTGATCAGGTTCTTGTCGATGTTGATCTCCTCGAACGTCTCCGTGTGCATGAAGTGCATTCCCAGGTCATCCTCGTAGGTGAACTGGTACGGACGACGCTCCACGCGAACCGGCTCGATCTTCACGCCCGCCGAGAACGTGTTCTCCAGCACGCGGCCGTTCTCCAGGTTTTTCAGTTTCGTGCGCACGAAAGCGGGACCCTTGCCCGGCTTCACATGCTGAAAGTCGATGATCTGGAACGTCTTCCCGTCCAGCTCGATGCACATGCCGATCTTGATGTCTGCGGTTGTTGCCATACTATCTGTTTTTTAAGTGTTCTTCGCGGCCGCAAAGGTAACAAAAACTTCCCGAATTTCCTAATCCCCACGCTCCGCAACCTCCGGGTGGAAAGCCCCTTCCGGGATCCGAACCCATCCTACAACTCGATCGACTTGCACCGAAGACCCAGCTGACGGATCTTCTCCAACGTCCGCGGCAGGGCGTAGCGCATGTTCCGGAAAGCCTTCTCACTGTCGTGGAAAACAACGATAGCTCCCGGAGCCAGGTATTTCGTCACGTTCTTCAGGCACGTCCGCGGTGACAACTGACGGTTGTAGTCCCGGGAGATGATGTCCCACATCACCAGCTTGTAGCGCTGGCCCAGCAGACGCGCCTGCGCAGGCGTAATCTGCGCGTAGGGAGGCCGGAACAACTCCGTATGGAGCAGGTCGTTCGCAAAATCAACATCCTCCGTATAGCGCTCCAGACTCATCCCCCAACCCTTCTGGTGCGAATAGGTGTGGTTACCCACCTTGTGTCCCGCATCCAGGATCCGCCGGTAAAGGTCCGGGTACATCTCCACGTTCTTCCCCAGCACGAAGAACGTAGCCTTCGCGTCGTACTTCTCAAGCGTCGAGAGAATCCACTCCGTAATACCCGGCGTGGGCCCGTCGTCAAAGGTCAGGAAAACCCCGTCCGGGTCGTCGATCTCCCAGATCAGGTCCGGCATCAGACGCCGGATGAGTTTCGGTGGTTTCAAGCGCATACTCCGCAAAATTAATCATTTTCCGTGCCTTTTGGAAAAATAGTTGTATATTTGTAAATATTCAATTCTTACTCCATGACCATGAAAACGCTTTGCCGTGGCATATTCGCCCTGATGATCGCCGCCGCTGTTGTCGGATGCGACGCATTCCATACCCTCAACAAAAAAAAATCCGCCCAGGGGCGGCCCTATGAACTCATCGTCGTATGTCCGCAGATGGAGTGGAACGGTGAACTCGGAGACTCCCTGCGCGCCGTCTTCACCGCCCCGGTCCCCTACCTGAACCAGGAAGAGCCACTCTTCGATGTCCTCCGGGTCACCGAACGCGGGTTCAAGGACATGATCGCTGACCATCGCAATATCATCAAGATCGTCGTTGACCCCGAGGTCCAGCAGGCGGAAGCGGCCGTCGAGTACAATGTCACCTCCGAACCCCAGATCGTCGTCACGCTCCAGAGCCCCGATGACAAGGCCGTCGTCGAATACCTCTCCCAAAACCGGAACGACCTGCTCCACGTCCTCGAACAGGCCGAACGCGACCGGGACGTCCAGGCGTACACCTCGTTCAACAACCCCGGAATCGAAGCCGCCATCCGGAAACTCTTCGGCGTGGAGATCAAGGTCCCCAAAGGGTACGTCCTCGCCAAACAGACCGACGATTTCCTCTGGGCCCGATACGAATACCCCACGGCAAGCCAGGGCTTTTTCGTCTACTCCTATCCCTATGAAGGGCCCGAGTCCCTCACGCTCGATGCCCTGATCAAGGCCCGGAACAGATTCGCAGCCCTGATCCCCGGACCCTCCGACGGCTCCTACATGATCACATCCGACGCTTTCGAACCCGACTATCGGCTCTTCCGCCTCGAAGGTCGGCTCTGGTGCGAACTCCGCGGATTCTGGGACGTGGAGGGTGACTTCATGGGAGGGCCATTCGTCAGCTACACAACCGTCGATACCGAAACCAACCGCGTATTCACCCTCGACGGCTATGTTTACGCCCCAGACCTCAACAAGCCCCGCAAGCGGAATTACATCCGGGGCATCGAGCATCTGCTCTACACGATCCATTTCCCCGGGCAGCAAAATTAACCGGGAGAGGGGGGGGCGGGCACGGCAGCCGTAACACCGTATGCAGCAAATCCTGACATACATCTTTATCGCACTCTACTCGGTGACGATCCTCAGCGTCATTCTGGTCATCATTACCGAAAACCGGAACCCGCTGAAGACCCTCCCCTGGATCATCGTGCTCATCTTCGCACCCGTAGTCGGACTCCTCTTCTACTTCTTCTTCGGGCAGAACCTCTCCAAACAGCGGATCATATCCCGAAGAACCCGGAAACGAATCACCATGCACCTCGCCGAATCCGACGAGTCCGGACACCCCGAAATCCCTGAAACCTGGAAACCCCTCGCCAAACTCCTCAAAAATACAATCCACGCCGTTCCCCTGTACGGCAGCCGCATTACACCCTATACCGACGGAGCCGCCAAAATGAAGGCCCTGCTCGATGAAATCAAACTCGCACAACACCATATACACCTCCAATACTACATCTTCTGCGACGATGATACCGGGAAACTGCTGCGCGACGCCCTCGTCGAAAAGGCCCGGACTGGCGTACAGATCCGGATCCTCTACGACGATGTCGGATGCAGCGGCGTCAAAAAGGCATTCTTCAACTCCATGAGAAACGAGGGTATCGAAGTCCACGCCTTCCTCCATGTCCGCTTCCCCCGCTTCACCAGCAAGATCAATTACCGGAACCACCGCAAAATCGCCGTGATCGACGGCCGGGTGGGATTCATCGGCGGAATGAATATCGCCGACCGATATGTCCACGGACCCGGATGGGGAATCTGGAGAGACTCCCACTTCCGAATCGAAGGAAACGGAGTCGCCGGACTTCAGGCCTCGTTCCTCAGCGACTGGTCCGCAACCACCAAACAACGCATCACGGGACCCGAATTCTACCCCATGGCCAAACGATATACGGACGGAATCCTTCAAATCGTCCCGAGCGGACCCTTCGGAAAGTGGAGAACGCTCCTCCAGGGTGACAGCTACGCCATCGAAAACGCCAGAAAACGGGTCTGGATACAAACCCCCTACTACCTCCCCTCCGACGTCCTCAACTCCGCACTCCAGGCCGCCGCACTCGCCGGAATCGACGTGAGAATCATGCTCCCCGCACGCTCCGATTCCCGCATCGTAGACCTCGCATCGCACTCCTATCTCGACGACATGATGAAAGCCGGAGCGAAGATCCTCTTCTACACCCCGGGATTCCTCCACGCCAAACTCCTGATCATCGACGACGCCCTGACCGTAATCGGTTCCGCAAACATGGATTTCCGAAGTTTCGAACACAATTTCGAGGTCAATGCCTTCGTCTACGACACCGATTTCAATGCGCAAATGTCTCGCATATTCACCGACGATACCGCCCAGTCCCACCCCCTGACTCCCGCCGAATGGTTCAACCGCCCCCGGCCGAGACGATGGGCGGAATCCCTTATGCGCGTATTCTCACCCCTGCTGTAACCCGAGGAAAAAGAGTGCAGAAAAGAGAGAAGGGGGGGGGTGGAGAATGGAGAATGGAGAATGGGGAATGGAAAATCGGGAATGGAAAATCGGGGGAGGGAGAGAATGGATGGGTAAGCCCCAGGCGGATCAGAGCTCCACGATACCGTGGCGGATCGCATAGACCACCAGCGAGGCCGTATTCTTGCAACCCGTCTTTTCAAGGATATTCGCACGGTGCTTGTCCACCGTCCGCTTCGAGATGAAGAGCGAATCGGCAATCTCCTGATTCGACAAACCCTGGCAAACGGCAACCAGAATCTCCCGCTCCCGCGACGAAAGCGGTTCGTCCGGAACATCCTCGCGGGTACGCATCCGACCCGTCAACGACGTGAGCAGCTGCGGCGAAAAGTAGCTCCCGCCCGCCATCACCGTATCGATCGCCTCCAGCACGTCGCCGATATCCGAATCCTTCAGCAGGAAACCTTTCGCCCCGGCCTCCACCATCCGCGAATAGTAGCTCTCCTCACCGAACATCGACAGTGTGATGATCCGCAGATCCGGACGCCGGGCCAAAGCCCGTTCCGTAGTCTGTGCGCCGTCGAGCCCCGGCATGGCAAAATCCATGAAGACGATGTCCGCCTCCACGGCATCCAGCATTCCCAGAAACTCCTCGCCGCTCCCCGCTTCGCCGACGACACGGCAATCTCCGCAATGCTCCAGCAATCCCCGCAGGCCGTTGCGGAAGAGCGAATGGTCGTCAACAAGGATGATCCGGCGTTCCATATCAGCGGCGGCGTTTGCGGTTCTGCTTTACAGGAGACGGATCCTGCTGCGTGTTCACGCGGATCGCAGCCCGCATCCCCTTGCCCTTCGACGAGGTGATGTCGAACGTCCCGCCAAGCGAGTTGATCCGCGAAGCAATGTTCGAAAGACCCATCCCGCAATCCATCATCGCCTGCGGATTGAAGCCCCGGCCGTTGTCCGAGTAGTCCAGCGCCAGCTCCGGGCCGTTCTGAGACAGCGACAGGTTCACCTCCGTGCAGGCCGCGTGCTTGAGCGAGTTGTTGATCAACTCGCAGATCACCCGGTAGAGGATCACCTCGATGTCCGTATCGTAGCGCTCCCCGCGCAGGTTTGTCGTGAAGCGGATCTTCACGTCGTGCATCGCCGCACTCTTGTCGATGAAGTTCTGGACGCCCCGCGCAAGCCCGAAGTCGTTCAGCACGTGCGGCGAAAGGTTGTTCGAGATCTCCCGCAAGGAACGGATCGCCTCGTCGATCACGTAGGTCGTATTGGCGATGATCTCCTGCTGCTCGGCATTGTGCTCCTCGCGCGAAAGCGCCGTCAGCGACATCTTCGCAGACGACAACAACGGTCCCAGACCGTCGTGAAGCTCCTTCGAGAAGCGCGAACGCGC
Organism: uncultured Alistipes sp.; assembly: GCA_944321965.1. Lineage (GTDB taxonomy): Bacteria > Bacteroidota > Bacteroidia > Bacteroidales > Rikenellaceae > Alistipes. Next base: position 23,023 of record CALUNH010000022.1, on the reverse strand, counting down.
CTTCTCCTCAGTGCGCAGCACCGCCGTGAGGATCCGTTTGTTCAGCAGCGAACGCTGCCGGTTCAGGCGGTCGATATACTTGAAGAGCTTGTGCGCGTACATCACCCCGATCGACAGGCAGACCGATATCACGATCCCCAGGTAGGCAAACCACCACCGCGAAATAACCTCAACGCCCGACTCCACAAGCAACTGGATCAGACGCTCCACCGAAAGCAGCGAAAAACCCACGATGAAGAGAATCCACACCGAATTGTACTTCGTGGTGCGGACCAGACGGAGCGCATAGCCCGTGGCCACGCACTGGACAACGATCGAAATGACTAACAGGATCTTGATCAGCATAGCGGGGTATTTTCTACAAAGATACGAAACGGATGCCAATCAACCGCACTTTTCCGCAACTATTTTCGGGAAGCCGGATCCGAATCGATTGCCGAAGGGAAGAACCGGCACAGATTCCGCAGCTGGCCGTAGTCCGTCAGATCGGTCTGAACCGGAACCACAGCCACATATCCGTTCCGAAGCGCCCATTCGTCCGTATCATCCGCATCGGGCTCCTCGTTGACAAACGCTCCCGTGAGCCAGAAGTACTCCCGGCCCCGCGGATCCTCGTGACGGTAGAACTCCTCCCGCCAGAATCCACGGTTCTGACGGCACAGCCGGATGCCCCGCAGCTCTTCGGGACGGCCCACGGGGACATTTACGTTCAGGCACAGCGGCAACTCGACCGGGCCCGAGAACAGCGTCTCGATGATCCGCGTCCCGAAGAGCTGCGCGGCATCGAAGTCCGCATCCGCACCGTGGTCGTCCAGTGACAGACCCACCGCCGGGCAGCCGTAGAAACTACCCTCGATCGCCGCACCCATCGTCCCCGAATAGAGGATGTTCACCGCCGAGTTCGAGCCGTGGTTGATCCCCGAAATCAGCAGGTCGACACGCTCCTCGCGCAACAGATAGTCGAAAGCCATCTTCACGCAATCCACCGGCGTCCCCGAAAAGGAGTAGACTTCGACCCCCTCCTCCTCGCGGACCTTCCGCAAATAGAGCGGATTATACATCGTAATGGCCTGGCTCATGCCGCTCTGAGGCGTCTCAGGAGCCACACCGACAACCCGGCCGAAGCGCCGGGCTACTTCAATGGCGGCGGCAAAACCTTTCGAGGCGTAGCCGTCGTCGTTCGTGACCAATATCAATCGTTCGTTCTTCATCGTTTCGCTTTTTCCGGCGGAGTGCGCTTCGGGGCGGAACCGGAGGCTCCTTCGGGCATCCCGAAGAGTGTTCCGCAGTGCACAACTGCGAGCAAAGGTACGAATAAATCTCTCTTTTTTCACGCATAATTTGCATCATATCATTTTTTCTCTATATCTTTGCACTCCCCATCAGGGCGTATATCGACCTCTTTCATTGGGCGGTACGGCAAACGCGGGGGGGGGCACAGCAGGGGGGGGGTGAAAGCCGAACTCCGACGGGCGGAAGGGCAAACTCCGAGAGGAGGAAAGCCGAAACCCGGCAGCAGAGGGGGGGGGAGTGGAAGCCAAACTCCGACGCAAAGGTCCCCGATTCGCAGGATTATCGGAAAAAGTCCGGTATGGTAGTCCGGCTGCAGCGGGAATGTCGAGTGCGAAACTCAAAAATTTGTTGCAACAATGAACAAAGACGCAATCATCAAGCTCGTAAACGAGCAGATGTGGCCCAAGACGGATGCCGATGTTCCGTCGTTCAAGGCCGGTGACACCATCACCGTATCCTACCGAATCATCGAAGGTAACAAGGAGCGCGTACAGAGCTTCCGCGGTGTCGTAATCCAGATCAAGGGTTCCGGAAAAACCAAGATGTTCACCATCCGCAAGGTCTCGAACGGCGTAGGCGTAGAGCGTATCTTCCCCCTCTACTCCCCCCACATCGACAAGATCGAGGTCAACAAGATCGGTGTCGTTCGCCGCGCCCGCATCTACTACCTCCGCGACCTGACCGGTAAGAAGGCTCGCATCAAGGAGAAGCGTATGACCCGTTCGGAGGAGAAGTAATCCCCCGCGTGTCGAAGAAAAAAGGATGTCACCCCAAAGTGGCATCCTTTTTTTTCATGCAGCAAAACATCCCGGAACCGCTCCGGCCGGAACCGCAGACCTACACGCAGGTCTCCCCGTCCGGCCAACATCTCCATCCGGGTTGCCCCCCCTCTTTCCCTCTCTCCCTCCCGAAAAAAACGGTAATGATGCAAAAAAACGGGGCGGAGACCCCAAGTCCCCGCCCCGCATTCCGAAAATCCGCCGGAAAACTAATCCACCGGAATATCCTTGTTCACGTTCTTCGAGCCAACCAGCGCGTAGTAAAGCAGGAAGGCCAGGCTGACGATGATCACCCAGTAGCTGGCCAGATAACCTGCGATATCCGCAACATAGCCCTGGATCAGCGGAATAATACCGCCGCCGCATACCATCATCATGAAAATGCCCGAACCCATCGACGTGTACTTGCCGATACCCTCAACCGCCAGGTTGAAAATACCGCCCCACATCACCGACGTGCAAAGTCCGCAAAGCGTGATGAACATGATCCCGATCGGAACCTCGATCATCGCAAAGCCAGTACCCGTGAAGACCGGCATACGCCCCGTAATCGTCGTCGGGGCAAAAATACCCAGCAGAATGAAGATGATGGCAGCGACGCAGACAAAGGTCAGCTGAACCCGGCTCGAAACCTTCGCGCCGATCATTCCGCCGATCAGACGACCGCACATCATCAGGAACCAATAGGTCCCGACCAGCGATCCGGCAGCAGCAGCGGCCATACCCATACCCACCGTCGCGGCATCCGGAGCCGCCGTCAGGAACAGGTTCATGAAGTTCGGAATACCAACCTCAACTCCTACATAGATGAAGATCGCTACCGTGCCCAGCACGAAGTGACGGAACGACAGTGCGCTGTACTTGTCCTTCTTCTCCGATTTGGCCTCCTGGATCGCATACGGCTCGGGAATATTGACAGCAAGCATCACCACGAAGACCAGCGCAAAGATACCCATGGCAATGAAGAGCGCGGGCGCTGCATCGCTGATCGTCGCATTGGCCGCATTACCCATCAGGTAGCCCACCAGGATCGGAACGATCGTCGCGGCAATCGAGTTCAGCGATCCGCCGAACTGGATCAGCTGGTTACCCTTTTTGCCGCCGCCTCCAAGCGTATTCAGCATCGGGTTCACAACCGTATTCAGCATACACATCGAAAAACCCGAAATGAAGGCTCCGGCAAGATAGACCCCGAAACTCCCCGCCTCTCCGGCCAGGAACTGGATACCAACGCCGATAAAACCTACGGCAATAGCGACCAGAGCCGTCTTCTTGTAGCCGATGCGCTTCAGCATCAGGCCCGCGGGAAGTCCCATGAAGGCATAGGCGATGAAGTTGGCGGCATTGCCCAGCTGGGACATCCAGTTCGCCACCGAGAACTGGTTCTTCACAATTACACCCAGCGGGTTCGTAAGGCCCGTCACGAACGAGATCATCGCAAACAGCGCGAACATCATGATGATGGGCAACGTGTAGTTTTTCTTTTGCGTTTGTTCCATTAGTTATAAATATTAGGTTAATGAGTTCGAGTTATCGGTCCCTCTCCGCGATATACGCGCAGAGGTTAACCAAAGCCGATCGGTACTCCGAATCCTCGTAGTCCGAAAGCATCTCCGCAGCACGCGCTATGTAACCGTGCATCACCTCCCCGGCATACGTCAGCCCTCCTTCCGCCTCAACCGTCGTGCGAAGGTACTCAACGGCGGAATCATCCTCGTAACAGCGCGAAAGCCGCTCGACAAGATCGTTCCGACGGCTCTCCGGAAGACGCTCCAGCACACTCAGCAGCGGAAGCGTGATCTTCCCTTCCCGAAGATCGTTGCACGCCGGTTTCCCCGTCCGGGCCGTCGGCGTGTAGTCCAGGATGTCGTCCTGGATCTGGAAAGCCATCCCTACGGCTTCGCCGAAACGGCGCATCGCCGTCACCTTGTCGCGCGTCGCGCCAACGGCCAAAGCTCCAGCCGAAGCACTCACGCCCAGCAGGCACGCCGTCTTCTTGTAGATGATATCGAGATAGGATTGACGTGTCATCGTCCGGTTGGCAGCACATTCGTCCTGCAAAACCTCTCCCTCACACAGTGCAGCCATCGATCCGCAAATGTGCGTCACCAGGTCGAACTGTCCGCTCTGGAGCCCGATATTCATGTTCCGGGCCAGAATGTAGTCCCCAAGGATCACAGCCTTGTGCGACTGCCACCGCGCATTCACCGAGGCCCGGCCCCGCCGCGTATCGGCTTCGTCGATCACGTCGTCGTGAATCAGCGACGCAACGTGGATCATCTCAACCAGCATCGCAGCCAGGCACGCACGACGTCCCGTCGAAGCACCCTTCACCGAGGCGTTCATCGCCGCGGAAAGCATCACCAGCGTCGGACGGATCCCTTTCCCGCGCGACGACAGCGCATAACGCAACATGTCGGACAACAACTCTCCCTCCGCCGTAAACTGGCGCTCGACGAACTCGTCGAATGCTGACAACTCCGCTGTGACGGGCTTGCGAATCTCTTCAAGTGTAATCATAATCGCAAAGATAGTCATTTTTCCCTTTCAAGGCACGGACTATCCCGCTTTTTTCGTACCTTTGGCCTTCGGTAATGAGCAGGTAAAATGGATTTTCTCAAAGCAACCCTTGCGAAAACAGCCCCGGCTGTCGTCGCGATCGCCCTATTCTTCATCGCGGCGGCCGCCTATTTCGCACCCCAGTTCCGCGGGGAGGTGCTCCCGCAGCACGACGTCATCCAGTACCGCGGAATGTCCAGCGACATCTACGAAACAAGAGAACGGTCCGGACAAGACCCGCAATGGACCGGACGAATGTTCGGAGGTATGCCCGCCTACCTGATCAACATCCAATACCCCGCGATGCTCGTGAAAAACTCCGTCGGGAAGATCGTAACCTGGATCGACACTCCCGCCGCATTCCTCTTTTTCGCCATGCTCGCATTCTGGATCATGCTCCTCATCGGCAAGGTAAACCCATGGGTCGGCATCATCCCGGCACTCGCATACGGATTCTCCACCTACTTCCTGCTGATCATCGCCGCCGGACACATCACCAAAATGTGGGCCCTGGTATACGCCCCACTCATGATGGGCGGCGCGTGGATGACCCTCCGCCGAAACGTCTGGGCCGGAATGGCGCTCACGGCTCTCGCCACATCCCTCGAAATCGGAGCAAACCACCCGCAGATCACCTACTACTTCCTCCTCGCCATGGCCGCGCTATGGGTCAGCGAGGCCGTTTTCGCAATCCGCGAGAAACGGATCAAGGAGTTCGCCCGACGCACCGCAGCCCTCGCCGCAGCCGGAATCCTCGCCGTGGGGTCCAACTTCGCACCCCTCTGGTACACCGCACAGCACTCCCCCGAGACCATCCGGGGCGGTTCGGAACTCGCGGCCGAAACCCCCGAAGAAGGGCAAAAACAGGGGCTCGACCTCGACTATGCAACGGCATGGAGTTACGGCAGGACCGAAACCTTCAACCTCCTGATCCCCGACTTCATGGGGCGCGACTCCGCAACCGGACTCCCCGCCGACGGCCAGACCGCCGCAGAACTCACCGATATCGGACGCCAACTCGGAGCCCCGTCGCTCGGAAGCTGGGCCCAACAACTGCCCGCATACTGGGGCACCCAACCCTATACCGGAGGCCCGACCTATCTCGGCGCCGCAGCCATCTTCCTCGCCCTGCTCGGCGCCATCTGGGCACAGGGCCGAAACAAGTGGTGGATCATCGCCGTCTGCGTGCTGACGGTACTCCTCGCCTGGGGTCGCAACTTCATGGGATTCACCGAACTGGCATTCCGGATCCTGCCCGGATACAACAAGTTCCGAACCGTCTCGATGACCCTCGTCGTCGTACAGTGGGCCGTCCCCCTGCTCGGCGCATTCGCCCTCGTGCGGCTCTGGAAAGAGGGGATACCCCGCGAACGGCTCCGGAAAGGGGTCGCCTGGGCCGCCGGAATCTCCGGAGGGCTCTGTCTCCTGTGCGCCGTCGCCGGAGGCGCACTCTTCGACTTCGGCCGCGCGGAAAGCGCCGAGCAGATGTCCGAAACCTTCCGGCAGCTCTTCGCCGCAAACGGACTCCAATCCTGCATCGACCGGGGACTCGATGTCGAATGGGGCGACGCCGTGGCCCGGGCCATCGCCGCAGACCGCTGCGACATGATGCAGGCCGATGCCTGGCGATCGCTCCTCATGATTCTCCTCTCCGCGGCGCTGGTCCTCCTGTGGGGACTCCGCAAAATCGGACGAGGCGTCGCCGTCGCCGCAATCGCCGCCGTCATGATCCTGGACCTCGTGCCCGTGGACCGGAGGTTCCTCTCCGCCAAAAACTTCGTGTCCCCACGCCGCACGCAGGTCACACCCTCGGCCGCCGACCTCGCCATCCTCGAAGACAAGGAGCCCGGATATCGCGTGCTCAACCTCACCGTCAGCCCCTTCAACGACGCCACGACCTCCTACTTCCACCGTTCCGTCGGCGGTTACCACGGCGCCAAACTCGCCCGCTATCAGGACCTCATCGACCGCTATCTGAGCGACCCGTACAATCCGGACCCCGCCGTCCTCGACATGCTCAACACCCGTTACCTCATCCTCCCCGGAGAGGACGGACAGCCTCAGGCTCAGCGCCGCTCGACGGCGTTCGGCGCCGCCTGGTTCGTCGATTCGCTCGCCGGGGCCGCTTCCCCGCGCGAGGAGATCGAACGCCTCGGGCAGGTCAACCTCCGCACAACGGCCGTCGTGGCCGCTGACCGGGCCGAAAAGAGCACGCCGAATCCGATGTCCCGCGACATCTGCGACCCGGCCCGCATCGAACTCACGGAGTATCGACCCAACTACCTCCGGTACGAATACACCGCCCCCGAAGAGGCCGTGGCGGTCTTCTCCGAAATCTTCTACGACAAGGGTTGGACCGCATACGTCGACGGCAAGGAGACCCCCTGTTTCCGCGCCGACTACGTGCTGCGCGCCATGGAACTCCCCGCCGGAGAGCACGTCGTCGAATGGAGGTTCCGGGCCCCCGGATGGTCGGCCGTCGAAACCGTCACCGGAGTCTGCTCCGCGCTGATCCTCCTCGGAACCCTGGCCGCAATCCTCTTCGCCCTGCGCAAGAAAAAAACATCATGCCATGAAGGATGACAAAAGACTCAAACGAAAGGTCCGCAACTCCTACATCGTATCGACCGTCAGCATCACCCTCGTCCTGTTCCTCCTCGGATCGGTCGGATACCTGATGACCGCCGCGCTGAAGGTCGCCAAAACACTCCAGGAGAGCATCGCCGTCACCGTCGAACTGAGCAGCGAGATCTCCGACAACCAGCGAGCCGAAATCGAAAAACAACTCGCCGAAGAGATCATCGTCTCCTCGATCCGCTTCTCGTCCCGGACCGAAAAGGCCGAAGATGAAGAATTCCGCAAGATGTTCGGCGCCGAATTCGAAGAGGTGCTCCCCGAGAACCCCCTGCCCGACTCCTTCGAACTCACCCTCTCGGCCGCCTCCGAAGACCAGCAGCTCCTCGACGATTTCATCGGCGCCATGGAACGCATCCCCGGCGTCGAACACGTCTCATACCCCGCCCGGATGGCTCAACGACTCCACGCTACGGTGAACAAGATCCGCCTCGTCCTGATCCTCTTCGGCGGCGCCCTGCTCGTCATCTCGCTCATCCTGCTGAGCAACACCATCCGACTGGCCATCTTCTCCAAACGCTACCTGATCAACACCATGAAGCTCGTCGGTGCTACCAAGTGGTTCATCATGAAACCCTTCCTCGGAAGCAGCATCACCCAGGGAATCATCGCAGGAGTCGCCGCCGCCATGCTATTCTGCCTGGCCGTTTACGGACTCAACGAAGCCGTCCCGGAACTGATGACCTTCGCCGAAATCCGCAAAATCACCGTCATCCTCGGCGCAATGATCGTCGGCGGCGTCGTCATATCCGGACTCTTCACCTTCGCCGCCCTCAACAAATTCGTAAACATGAAGTCTAACAAGATATACCTCTATTAAATGGAAAAAAAGCAGCCCCAGAAAACCGACCAGCCCGAAAACCCCAGGATGCCCCTCTCTCGCAAAAACTACATCCTCCTGGCAATCGGGTTCGCTGTCATCCTCCTCGGATTCATCCTCATGGCCGGAGGCGGCAGCGACTCCCCCGACGAGTTCAACTACGCCATGTTCTCCTGGCGAAGAATCACGCTCGCTCCCATCCTCGTGATCGGCGGTTTCGCTTTCGAAATATACGCCGTCATGAAACGTTACAAATAATTCAAAATACACCTAATCACCCCTTTCCCGAACTTCTACGAATATGGATACATTACAGGCCATTCTGTTAGGCATCGTACAGGGAATCACCGAATTCCTCCCCGTTTCGAGCAGCGGTCACCTCCAGATCGCCAAGGAACTCCTCGGCGTACAGCTCGAAGAAAACCTCACCTTCGATGTTGCACTCCATGCCGCAACCGTCCTGAGTACGATCGTCGTGCTCTGGAGCGAAATCCGAAGGCTCCTCAAGGGGCTCTTCTCCCGACACTTCAACGAAGAGCAGGCATACATCCTCAAAATCGTCGTCTCGATGATCCCCATCGGGATCGTCGGCCTCCTGCTCAAGGAGCAGCTCAACGCCCTGCTCGACGCCCCCTGCATCCTCGCGGTCGTCGGCGCCATGCTGCTCCTGACCGCAGCCCTGCTCGCATTCGCCTACTACGCAAAACCCCGGCAGAAGGAGAACATCTCCTACCGCGACGCCTTCATCATCGGCCTGGCCCAGGCCTGCGCCGCCATGCCCGGGCTCTCCCGCTCCGGCTCGACCATCGCGACGGGGCTCCTCCTCGGAAACAAAAAGGCCGCCGTCGCCCAGTTCTCCTTCCTGATGGTCCTCGTCCCCATTCTCGGCGAAACACTCCTCGAAGCCGTGAAGGGTGAACTCACGGCCGGAGTCGGGACCGTTCCCCTAATCGCCGGGGCTGCCGCATCGTTCATCACGGGGTGTCTGGCCTGCAAGTTCATGCTCGAAATCGTCAAACGCGGACGCCTGATCTGGTTCGCCGTCTACTGCGCGCTGGCCGGAACCGTCTCCATCGCAAGCTACCTCTTCTGATGAGCGAAGACAAGGAACTCCGCGGCATCAATTTCGAGGAGGGGTACATCGCCGTCCTGGACAAACCCCTGAGGTGGACCTCCACCGATGTCGTGCGCAAGATCAAGTTCTCGCTCCGGAAACTCGGGTACCGACGCATCAAGGTCGGACACGCCGGGACCCTCGACCCCCTGGCTACGGGCATCCTGCTCGTCTGCATCGGACGCGCAACCAAGATGGTCGACGCCCTCCAGGCCGAGGAGAAGGAGTACATCGCCGACATCATGCTCGGGGCTACGACCCCCAGCTACGACCTCGAACACGAAATCGACCGGACCTATCCCTGGGAGCATGTCACCCGCGAGGCCGTGGAACAGGCACTGACGGACCTGACCGGCGAACGGCTCCAGACCCCGCCCGTCTACTCCGCCAAGAAAATCGAGGGAACACGCGCCTACGAACTCGCCCGGGCCGGGGAAGAGGTCGCCGTCCGGCAGGCCCTCATCCATATCTACGAAATGGAGATCCTCGATTGCGAACTCCCCCGGCTGAAGATCCGCGTCCGATGCAGCAAGGGAACATACATCCGCTCCCTCGCTCACGAAATCGGAATCGCACTCCACAGCGGGGCCCATCTGACCGGACTCCGCAGGACCCGAAGCGGCGGATTTACCCTCGAAAATGCCTGGAATCTCGACGATTTCCTGGAAAATCTGCAAAATCTTGAAACAAAATGACACTTTTTACGTATAGAAAATAATCTGTCTTATTTTCTGAACGTTAAAAAAGCGTTGCACCTATGAAGTTATCGCAATACGGGTACGATTTTGCCCCCGAAATGCTGGCCAAATATCCCGCCGAAAACCGGGACGAATCCCGCCTGATGGTCATCAACCGCGCAAAAGGGTCCATCGAACACCGCATTTTCAAGGACATCATCGAATATTTCGACGAAAAAGACCTCTTCGTTTTCAACGATACGAAGGTCTTCCCCGCACGGCTCTATGGAAACAAGGAGAAAACAGGCGCCGAAATCGAAATTTTCCTCCTCCGCGAACTCAACCGCGACCTCCGGCTCTGGGACGTACTCGTAGACCCCGCACGGAAAATCCGGATCGGAAACAAACTCTACTTCGGAGACGACGACCTGCTCGTCGCCGAGGTCATCGACAACACCACATCCCGCGGCCGAACCCTCCGGTTCCTCTTCGACGGTTCCTACGAGGAGTTCAAACAGGCACTCTTCTCCCTCGGCGAAACCCCGCTCCCCAAATGGGTCCGCGAAAAGGTCGAACCCGAAGATGCCGAACGGTACCAGACCATCTTCGCCCGGCACGAAGGGGCCGTCGCCGCGCCTACCGCCGGAATGCACTTCTCGAAACACCTCATGAAACGGATGGAAATCAAGGGTATCGACAGCGCATTCGTCACCCTGCACGTCGGCCTCGGCAACTTCCGAACCGTCGACGTCGAGGACCTCTCCAAACACAAGATGGATTCCGAACAGTTCTTCGTGACCGAGGAAGCCGCCGCCGCCGTAAACTCCGCCAAAGAACAGGGACATCAGGTCGTCGCAATCGGAACAACCGTCATGAGAACACTCGAAACCGCTGTCTCCACAAACGGCATGATCAAACCCATGGAGGGCTGGACAAACAAGTTCATTTTCGCACCCTACGACTTCACGGTCGCAAACGCCATGGTCACCAACTTCCACCTCCCCTACTCCACGCAACTGATGATGGTCGCCGCTTTCGGCGGATACGAAACCGTCATGAATGCGTACAAGGTCGCCCGGGAGCAGGGATACCGCTTCGGCACTTACGGCGACGCCATGCTGATTCTTTAATTTTTTTTCGTATCTTTGCAAGGAGAAACCCCCAGAAAAATGGCAAACAAGATTCTGTACGTGTGTCAGGAAATAACACCCTATCTCCCCGAAACGGAAGAGTCGCGGCTATGCCGCTCCCTGATACAGGCGATGCAGGAACGGGGAAACGAGATCAGAACCTTCATGCCCCGATACGGCTGCATCAATGAACGCAGACACCAACTGCACGAAGTCATCAGACTCTCCGGCATGAACCTCATCATCGACGACAACGACCACCAACTCATTATCAAGGTCGCGTCGATCCCCGCCGCCCGCGTACAGATCTACTTCATCGACAACGACGACTACTTCTCCAGAAAGGCCGTCCTGACGGACCCCGACCAAAAATACTTCCCCGACAACGACGAACGCGCCATCTTCTTCGCACGAGGCGTCCTCGAAACCGTCAAGAAACTCCGGTGGACTCCCTCCATCGTCCATTGCCACGGATGGTTCTCGGCCGTCGTCCCCGTATACCTCAAACACGTATTCGCCGACGACCCCATCTTCCGCGATGTCAAGGTCGTCGTCTCGCTATACAACGAGGCGTTCCCGGAACCCCTCGACCCGGGATTCCGCGACAAAATCGAAGGCGAAGGCGTCAAAGACAAAAATCTCGACTTACTCGACCTCCCTTCATACGAAAATCTCTGCCGATTCGTTATGCATTATGCCGACGGAGTGGTCGCCGCATCCCCGGATGTCGACCCAAAGGTCATCGAGTGGGCACGGAAATCCGAAAAACCCATCCTCGAATACCAAAACCCGGAAGCCGACGACTTTTTCGATAATTACAACCGATTCTATGAAGCGATTCAATAACTTCCGCCTTCCCGCAATCCGGAACCTGATCGGTGCCGTACTCGCCGTGCTGGCCCTCGGAAGTTGTACCAAGGTAGATGATACGCTCGGTGGAAACCTGATCCCCGACAACCAGCAAATGAGAGCCGGATTCATCACAATCGACGGCCTCAACCCCAAAAAATACGTCGAAACCAGACTCTTCAAAACCGATTCGATCGTCAGCTCCAATATTTCATACGGCTATTTCGGAGCGCAAGTGAACGATACCCTCGGAAAACGAAAGGCCGGATTCCTCTCGCAGATGGTCAGCTACTACTCCGTGCCCGAAGACTACTTCGGATACATGCCCATCTTCGACTCCGCTCAGATCCTCCTCAGCATCACCGCTTTCGGCCCGGATACCCTCACCGAACAGCACTTCGCCGTTTACGAAATCCTCAGCAACGACTACATCACCCAACGCGAAAGCAGCGATACGACCTTCTATCTCGGATTCCGGCCGGACAAGCAGACCGTAAATACGGATGAAGAACCCCTTTTCCGTTTCACCCTCGGTGGCGAAGGGAAGTACCCCTCGACAACAACCGCCGTCACCATGACCCCCACCGAGTCCGGAAAGAGATACATCAAACGGCTGATGCTACAGGAGGGTACCTACAAGGACAAATACTCGATCTATTCGGCCGACAGCCTGGAGTATTTCATCGAGGAGTTCCCCGGACTCTACATCGCCCCCGACCCCGCATACCCCGTAACCAAGGAGGGTTCCAATTCGGGGACGATCTACGCCACGTCGCTCGATGCTTCGGGTCTCTCGATCTACGGCCGGAACCGCGTCGAAAGCGACCCCTCGCTTATCCAGGATACCATCGGAATGGTCCTCTACTTCTATGACTCCTATGCCGAACACGGCAATGTCTCGGTAAACACCATCCAGCACGACTATTCGAAAATATCCGTTGCGGAACTCGCCTTCAACGCCGAAACCGACGCCCAGGAGCCCGCCAGCGACGAAGAGGATACCCGCAAACCTGTCACGCAGTTCCGCGTCGAGGGGCTCGGCGGCGCCATCACCGAGATGACCTTCACCCCCGGGTTCTTCGCAACACTCGAAGAGAAAATCGCCGAGGAGAACGCCAAGGACGGAAAGGATTTCCAAACCCTCGCCTTCAGCCAGGCCCGCATGTCGGTCTACTTCACCGGGAGCAGCTACGACTGGGAGAATCTCGACCCCACAGGCTCATCGATCGTGCAGCTCATCGAAGAGATGAATGCCGCACCGAGCCGGCTGGGACTCTACACCAATTACAAAACCCTGAATCCCGTCTCCGACTACGCCTATACCTACGAGCAGAACTACAGCACAACCCTCGCATACGGAGGATATGTCAACCGAAGCCGCGGATGCTATGTTATCAACATCACGGGATACCTCCAGCAACTCTGGAACAACTACATCAAGGCCAAAAAGGCGGCAGGCGCAGAGTATCCCGATCCGGCCGACACCGACTCCTTCGACGAACGGTATGACGCCTGGGAAAAGGCCATCGACTGGAACGGAATCAGTTACCGGAAGGTATACATCGGACCCGAAGCATACAGCCTCTACACCAACTCGTTCGGGGTCTTCCAGGGCGCTGCAACCGACGATGCTGCCCCCGAATGCCCGATCCGCTTCGACCTGGCATACAACCTCATCAAGTAAACCCTCGAAAAAAACGTTTGGCGGAACCTAAGTGTAATGCTTAGGTTTTCGCATTTCAAGACATCAAAGACAAATGCAGGACAATTTAGTGATCGTCGAGTCCCCGGCAAAGGCCAAAACCATCGAAAAGTTCCTCGGAAAGGATTTCGTCGTGAAATCCAGCTTCGGACACATCCGCGACCTGGCAAAAAAGGACCTCGGCATCAATATCGACCAGGGATTCAAACCCGTCTACGAAATCCCCGCGGACAAGAAAAAGGTCGTCGACGAACTCGCCAAACTCGCCAAATCGAAAACCGTATGGCTCGCATCCGATGAAGACCGCGAAGGTGAGGCCATCGCTTGGCACCTCACCGAAGTGTTGGGGCTCCCCGTCGAACAGACCAAACGGATCGTATTCCACGAAATCACCAAACGGGCCATCCTCGAAGCCATCGAGAAACCTCGGACCGTCAACATGGACCTCGTAAACGCCCAGCAGGCCCGCCGCATCCTCGACCGTCTGGTCGGATTCGAACTCTCGCCCGTGCTCTGGAAGAAGGTCAAACCCTCGCTCTCCGCAGGGCGCGTGCAGTCCGTCGCCGTGCGGCTGATCGTCGAACGCGAACGCGAAATCATCGCATTCCGGTCGGTCCCCTATTTCCGGGTCGTGGCCCAGTTCCACGCCGCGGATGACCCCGACAAAACGCTCTTCAAGGCCGAACTCCCGACCCGCTTCGAGACCGCCGAGCAGGCCGAAGCATTCCTCCGCGCCTGCATTGGAGCCACCTTCACCGTCGCCCGGGCCGAGGAGAAACCCGCACAGCGATATCCCGCCCCGCCGTTCACCACCTCCACGCTCCAGCAGGAGGCCGGCCGGAAACTCGGCATGTCCGTATCGCGGACCATGTCCGTCGCCCAGCACCTCTACGAGCAGGGTCTGATCACCTACATGCGTACCGACTCCGTCAACCTCTCGCAGCAGGCCCTCGCCCAGTGCAAGGAGGAGATCATCAAGCTGTACGGCGAGAAATACTCCCGCTGGTTCAACTACAAAACCAAAACCAAAGGAGCCCAGGAGGCACACGAGGCCATCAGACCTTCGTACATCGACCGGCAGGAGATCGACGGAACCGCCGAGGAGAAGCGGCTATACGACCTGATCTGGAAACGCACCGTCGCCTCGCAGATGGTCTGCGCCGAGCTCGACCGAACCACCATCACCATCGACATGTCCGGTTCCGACCAGCAGTTCGTCGCACAGGGGGAGGTGGTCCGTTTCGACGGGTTCCTGCGCCTCTACTCCGAATCCACGGAAGATGACCAGGCCGCCGAAAGCGGTGAGGCCCGGCTGCCCAAACTCCAGACCGGAGACCGACTCCAGGCCGAAAAAATTACCGCTACGGAGCGTTTCACCTCCGCTCCGGCACGCTACAACGAAGCCTCGCTCGTCAAACGGCTCGAAGAGCTGGGAATCGGACGCCCCTCGACCTATGCTCCGACCATCACCACGATCATCAACCGCGGGTATGTCGTCAAGCAGAACAGGGAGGGACAGAAACGATCCTATACCCAACTGACGCTCAAGAGCGAAAAGATCGCACGCGAAACCCTCGCGGAAAACTACGGAAAGGAGAAGAGCCGACTCTCCCCGACCGATATCGGCATGGTCGTCAACGACTACCTCGAAGAGCAGTTCGCACCGATCATCGACTACAACTTCACGGCCAACGTCGAGAAGGAGTTCGACCGCATCGCCGAAGGAGACATCACCTGGGAGAGGATGATCGGAGACTTCTACGGACCCTTCCACAAGATGGTCGACAACGCCATCTCGACCCAGAGTTCCAAGCCCCGCGAAAACCGGATCCTCGGCAATGACCCCAAAACCGGACACGTCGTCAAGGCACGCATCGGACGCTACGGCCCGATGGTCGAGATCGAAGGCGCCGAAGGCGAGAAGAGCCGCTTTGCGTCGCTCAAGAAGGGCCAGCTCATCGAGTCCATCACCCTGGAGGAGGCCCTCGAACTCTTCGCACTCCCCCGCGAAGTCGGAGAACTCGACGGCGAAAAACTCGTCGTCGGTCTCGGCAAGTACGGACCGTATGTCCGCTACGGAAAGTCGTTCGCCTCGCTGGCCAAGGGCGACGACCCCTACACGCTGACCCGCGAACGCGCCGTGGAGATCGTCCGCGAACACCAGGCGGCAGCCGCTGCGGCCAATACCCCGCTGAAAAGCTTCCCCGAAGATCCCGACATGCTCGTCAAGAACGGCCGGTACGGCGCATACATCGCTTACAAGGGCAAGAACTACCGGATCCCCAAAGGAACAAAACCCGAGGAACTCACCCTGGAGGCCTGTCTGAAGATCGTCGCCGCATCGAAAAAGTAAACCCTAAAACCGTGATACGATGAAAAACCTGCTTCTCTGCGCCCTGGCGCTCTGTCTGGCTCTCGGAGCCGCCGCCCAGAACCCCGATTCGGTCGAAGGATACCGCTTCACCGACGGAAAGATCATCCGCACGACTCCCGTCAAAAACCAGAACCGCAGCGGCACCTGCTGGTGCTACTCCACGATGACGATGCTCGAAAGCGAGATCCTGCGTGCCGGAGGTCCCGAAATGCACCTCTCCGAAATGTGGATCGTCCGACACTCCTTCATGGACAAGGCCGTGAAGTACGTCCGGCTGCACGGAGAACTCAACTTCGCCGAAGGCGGAGCCTCGCATGACGTCACCGAAGGAATCAAGCAGCACGGAATCGTCCCCTTCGAGGTCTATCCCGGACTCAATTACGGAACCGACAAGCCCGATTTCCATGAGCTCTCGGCCGTCCTGAAGGCCTATCTCGATGCCGTAATCCAGGCTTCCGGAGGCTCGAAAGCCCTCTCAACGGCCTGGAAACGCGGATTCAACGCCATCCTCGACGAATATTTCGGACCGATGCCCGAAACCTTCACCTACGAGGGGAAGGAGTACACCCCCCAGTCGTTCGCCGAATCCCTCCCGATCAAGATGGATGACTATGTGGACCTCTCCTCCTTCACCCACCACCCCTTCTACGAGCAGTTCATCATCGAGGTCCCCGACAACTGGATGTGGGCAACGGTCTGGAACATCCCGCTGGACGAGCTGATGCAGACCATCGACTACGCCCTGGAGAACGGATACACCGTTGCCTGGGGTACGGATGTCAGCGAGAAGGGTTTCAGCCGCACGAAGGCCATCGGGATCATCCCCGAAGCCGACCTCGAAGGAATGAGCGGTACCGAGGCCGAAAAGTGGGGTAAACTTACCGCCCGGGAGAAGGAGGCTGCCCTCTACAAGTTCGACAAGCCCGGTAAAGAGCGCAAAATCGACCAGCAGATGCGACAGGAGGCTTTCGACAACTACGAAACCACGGACGATCACGGTATGGTCATCGTCGGAACCGCAACCGATCAGGCCGGAAACCGCTATTTCAAGGTTCAGAACTCCTGGGACGTACTCCCGCCCTACGACGGATTCTGGTACTTCTCCCGCCCGTTCGTCGAATACAAAACCATGTCCATCATGGTCAACCGAAACGCCGTTCCCAAGGAGATCCGCAAAAAACTCGGCTGGAAATAGATCCAATCCCCCCGATACCATCATACGGGAAGAGCCCGGCTCATACGAGCCGGGCTCTTCCCGTTTATTGAAGTTTCGGTTTTAAGTTCTTGTTTACGGGAGATTTACATCGTCCGATATTTCATGCTCTCTCCCAACATAATCAGAGCGGTGCGTACCCACTCTCCAATCTTTGCCTTCATAGTAAATAATTTTAAATAAATATTAAAATATTTTATCATTTAAGACGCGGCAAAGGTAAGCGCCCAAAACCAAACTTCCAAATATTTTATTAAGATTTTTTACTAAATATGTAAATTTTTTGAAGAAATACACCGGTAATGCCCCTCCAAACAGACCGTACAGAGCCAGGAAACAGTCCGCAAAATACAGACATTCAGAAATATACACATATGCAAGCCCTGAAGAGAAGAACCGGGGCCCAAATGAAAGGGAAAGGAAGAAATCCGAACTTTCTGCAATCAAAGCGTATGCACAACCAGAAAGCCGCCCCTGCAACCGGCCGAAAGAGAAACCGGCGGCTCGCATGATATACATCCGGTGAGATGTCCGGCGGCAAGGTCCGCAGATACGATCCGGAGATCCTCCCGGAAATCGAGATGCCGACCTCCGGCATATTTATAGAGGGCCTCTTTCGCACACCAGACAAAGCCCGGCCAGCGAGGATCGTCGGCAAGAACCGCTTCGGAAGGGGTCAGAAAGCGACTCGCGGCCCGGGTGAAATCCCGGTCGGCCGGTTCGATGTCCACGGCACAACGCTCCGGAGAAAGGAACACCGCCACACGGCCCGGACAATGCGATACGGAGACAAAAGCCTCCCCGTCCGGAAGAACCGGAGCCCCCACTTCATCGTACGCAATCCGGATATCGCGCCCCAACTCCCGACGGACGATCGCACGCCAGGTCAGAAATTCCCGGCGGCGCCGTTCGCTGCCGAACGTCTCGGCGTGCTGCCGCTCCTCCAGCGTCGCCCAGGCATTTGCCGCAGCGATGGTCATCGGCGGTTCGATCAGCAGGCGGGGAGTCGGCAACAGAGGGTTCATGGCAGGCATAGGCAGGTCAAACAAGAAGAGAGCAGGCAGAGAACAAGTGAAAAGTCGGCAACAGAGCGTTCATGGCACGCAGAAGGCCGGTTAGACAAGAAGGATGTCAACAGCCGGAGGGGAGGGCCGGGAATCGGCAGCCGGGAAAGAGATTACGGCAGGTCGACGCGGATCTTGTCGATCCGGTGACCCTCCATCTCCTGAACCGTGAAGCGCAGATCGTGCGCCGTGAACGTATCGCCCTTGCGTGGAAAATCCCGCTTCAACTCCAGCATCAGCCCGGCCAACGTCTCGGCCTCGCCCTTCACGTCCGAAAAGGCCCCTTCATCCAGTTCCAGAATCCGTTCGAAATCGCCCAGGTGCGTCTTCCCCTCGAACAGGTAACTCTTGGCATCCAGGCGCGTATAGAAATTCTCCTCGTTGTCGCTCTCGTCCGAAATCTCACCCACGATCTCCTCGATGATGTCCTCCAGCGACACCAGACCCAGCGTCGAACCGTATTCGTCAACCACAATCGCCATGTGAACCTTGTTCGTCTGGAAATCGGCCAGCAGGTCGTTGATCTTCTTGTGCTCCGGCACGAAATAGGGCTTGCGCATCAACTGCTGCCAGGCAAAATCATCCCCGTTGTTGATATACGGAAGCAGATCCTTCACGTAGAGCGTCCCCCGGATGTTGTCCATATCCTCCTCGTAAACCGGAATCCGCGAAAAACCAGACTCGATGATCGTCCGCTTCACATGCTCGTAGCTGTCCGTAATGTCCAGCGCCGTCATGTCAACCCGCGGCTTCATGATCTCCTGCACCTCGGTATTCACGAAATTCACGATCCCCGAAAGCATCACGTGCTCCTCCGGACTCGAACTCTGCGTCATGTCCACCGCATCGGCCAGTTCGTCGAGCGAGATCTCGCTCTTGTGCGCCGCCTTCTCGCTGATGCGGCTGCTCGTGCGGACCAGGATGTACGACAACGGGTAGAAAATCCACCGCAGAACCATCAACGGACGAGCAACCAACAGCGCAAACCGAACCGGTATCGTCTGTGCCAGCACCTTCGGCATGATCTCCCCGAAAAGCAGCAGCAGGAACGTCACAAGCACCGTCTTGAAGAGAAACTCGAAGCGCAGGAAGGTAAACAGCGTGTCGATGATCCCCGACGTGAGGATGACAATACAGATATTCACCAGGTTGTTGACCACCAGAATCGTCGCCAGCAGCACGTCGACATTCGTCAGCAACCGGAGCACGGCATCCGCCCGCCCGCTGCGGCTCCCCTGCAAACGCCGGATATCATTGTGCGAGAGCGAGAAAAACGACGTCTCAGCTCCCGATACCAACGCCGAAACGCACAACAGCAAAAGCGTCACCACACAAAGCACGATGACATGCGGCGTAAAGCCATGGAATGCAATCCAGGAATGAGTCTCTTCCAAATCGTCAGTCTATTGGTTAGTCGAACAGGGAACCGCCCTTCGGCGCCCCGTGTTGCTGCGGCGTATCCACCGGATCCTCCTTCAGCACCTCCTTGCGCCCACCCGGCATCTGGACGATGAACTTCGAATTCCGCGTCTGGTAGGCCGGGCGTGCAAGCAGCGCCTCGATATTCCCGTAACGGGTCGGTTTCGCTCCCAGCATCACCTGCTCCGGAAGCCGGACCGGTTTCGCGGCAACAGGCTTGATCGGCTCCAGAACGGGAGGCGTCGTCACACTCTCCGGAGTCGAAACCGGCTCGATGATCCGCGGAACCGGCATCACCGGCTTCTTCCCGCCGACCGGAACGTCCCCCTCGAAACCCGTCGCCACCACAACCAGCTCGATTGCGTTGCCCAACTGCGGCTTCTCGCTCGTCCCCCAGATGATATTCGCATTGTGGATCACGCCCTGCTCGTCCTGCACGCTCGCATGGGCCTGGATATACTCCAGAATCTGAACAACCTCCTCGTACATCAACCCGTCGGCATTCGAAACCGAGATGTTCAGCAGGATGTTCTTCGCCCCCGAAATCAGGTTGTGGTCCAGCAGCGGCGAACGCAGCGAAGCCTCCGCAACCGCTTCAGCCCGGTTATCGCCCTCGGCCGTAGCTACGGCCATGTGCGCCCGGCCGCTGTCGCGCATCACCTTCGAGACATCCGCGAAGTCCACGTTCACCAGATCGCTCTCCACCGTAATGATCTCGGCGATGCCCTTGGCCGCCGAAGCCAGGATGTCGTCAGCCTTTCCGAAGGCCTGTTTCAACGACAGGCGGCCGTAGATCTCCAGGATATTCTCGTTGTTGATGATCAGCAGCGAGTCGGTATTCTGACGCAACTCCTCGATGCCCCGGAAGGCCTGCTCATAGCGGATCTTCCCCTCGACGGCCAGCGGAGAGGTCACAATAGCAACCGTCAGCAAGCCCATCTCCTTGGCCAGTTTCGCAATCACAGGAGAAGCGCCCGTTCCGGTTCCGCCGCCCATGCCCGCCGTGATGAACAACATCTTCGTCCCGGCCTCCTCCAGCGCCTGCCGGATCTCCGGCAACGTCTCCACAGCAGCCCGCCGTCCGTTCTCGGGGTCATTGCCCGCCCCGAGGCCCTCCGAACCCAGGCGGATCTTCTGCTCAACCGGGCTCTTGTCCAGCGCCTGCTGGTCGGTATTGCACACCATGAACGTCACGCCCCGGATCCCCAGGTTCCACATGTGGTTCACGGCGTTCCCGCCGGCTCCGCCCACACCCACGACCATGATGATCGAGCCGGTCGTGCGCGGAACCTTGATTTCCGACATCAATTCGTCCGTCATATCTGAATCTTCTTTTTTATCAAAACATCAATCGGGTCCCCCGAAGGCACCCTTGCAAACCGGGACCGCACCCACGCATGGAGTCCGGCCCGCATTTTCTTCTCGTCCTCCTGCCCTTCTGTCCTCCTGCCCTTCTGTTCTCCCGCTCTCCGTTCTCCCGCTCTTCTCGCTCTCCTGGTCTCCCTGCGCTCCTGTCCCCCCCGGTTTCGGCTAAATCTCTTCGTCCTCGGCGGCTGAGAAACTCTTGTTGATCTTGTCGAAGGTCTTCTGGAAGATCGATCCCCAGTCGCGTTTGCGGCGGGGCTCCTCCCGCGGTTCTTCATGCGGTGTCTCCCGCGGCTCCTCCGGGGTCGGAAGTTCGGGAGTCGGAGCTTCGGGAACAACCCTCCGCGGCTCCGTTTTCACGGGTTCCGGCGCCGGAGGTACGGGTTGTACCGGACGCGGCGAGACCGGACGGAACGTATTCGAGGCCGGAGGCGTCGGCGTATAAGGCTGGCGGACCGTTGCCGTCGGAGACGGCGCCGGAGACGCGGCAGCCGCAGCGGACGAAGAGACCGACGGGGTCGAAGGGCGTTCGATCACGGCACAGTCTCCGAGTTCCGCTCCGTGGAGCAGGATGCCCACGACCGTCGAATAAGACGGATCGGCGACTCGCTCCTTCGAAGCCTCCGTAATCCCGGTCTCGGGAACCGCAACCCGGACATCCAGGCCCGTCACGCGGCGGAAGAGTTCGTCCAGATCCTTCAGTTTCGCCGAGCCGCCCGTCAGCACGATGCCGTAGGCCAGCCGCTCGGCATAGCCCGAATCCCGGATCTCCTGCTGCACGAACTCCACGATGTCCGTGGCACGCGCCTCGATCACCGTCGCCAGGTTCCGCAACAGGATATCCTTCGCCTCGCGGGCCGTGCGGCCGTTGACGCGGATCAGTTTGTCTTCCGGGGCCAGTTCGGCAACCGCCGAACCGTATTTCTGTTTCAGGCTCTCGACATGTTTCTCCGGGACGCTCATCGTCCGGATGTCCCGGTTGATGGCCGAAGCACCCATCGGGATCGTGGCCACATAGCGGACCACGTTGCGGTAGTAGACCGTCACGTCCGTCACGCCCGCACCGACATCCACCACGGCAACACCCTCCTCCTTCTCGTCGGGAAGAAGAATCGCCTCCGGAGTCGCCATCGCGTCGGGCACCACACCCAGCATCCGGATTCCAAGGCGCTTCAACGCCATGTCGAGACGCTGCATCGGCGTCTTCTGGCACAGGATGAAGTTGAACGTCGACGAGAGTTTCTTGCCGAACGACCCCACGGGATTCCGGACCTCCTGGCTGTCATCGACCATATAGTTCTGCGGCACCCGCTCCATGATCGTCTCGTCGTCCGGGGCCTGCACGTTCCGCATCCGGTCGAACAGCGCATCCACATCCTTCTGGTTGACTCCGTTCTGGGGATCGTAAACGAAAACATGGTCCGTATGCCGGGCACAGCGCACAAACTCCCCGGATATTCCCGCATAGGCCTCCGTAATCCGGATCCCGAGCTGCTGCTCCGTCTCCGAAACCGCATCCCGGATGGCCCGGCTCACCAGTTCGATGTTCTCGATCCGGCCCGCATGGACCCCCTCCACGGGTTTCGTGACGACGCTCACGACATCCAGCAGGCCTTCCGGGGCCCTCTCCCCGACGGCTACAACCACCGACGAGCTCCCCAGATCTACGGCTACGGTATAATTCTTTCTTTCCACGGTATTATCCTTTTACTTCTTGCAGACCACCTGATTCCTGTATCTGATGTCGATCGTGCGGTACGTCCCCCATCCCAAAGTCGAAAGACCGTTGCGATAGAACCGCAGCAGTTTGTCGAACTTCAAATCCACCTCCTCCAGACGCCCGAAGAGAATCGTAAAACCTCCGCTGCGCGGCGTCAGATTCACCTCCAAAGCTCCGCTGGGGGTCGTATAAGCGGCAATCTGCACAACCTCCGACCTCCAGAAATCGTCCTCCTCGACAGTCTCCACAAAGGTAAGGAGTTTCATGAAATCTTCGTAGCTTTTCTCCAACTTTTTTTGTTTCATGCGCTC
>CALUNH010000021.1 GCA_944321965.1 uncultured Alistipes sp. | reverse complement strand
AACTCCCGTTAGTGTTCCGGAGGCGGGTTCTGTCGAGCAACCTACTTTATGGTAAAATTTCTCCGGACAGCAGTGTATCAATATTATAACCAACGGGATTTCCCCAAGATTAATAATTCTTACATATCAGATGCCTATGTTATAGTACTCCCACTTTTTCAGACAGGTGTCTAAGTTAAAAATTAATTATCTTTGCATTTATGAAAGGTCCAAGAAAGCTGCTTGATTAACTAACAAAACTACGATACCTGTCCAAAAAACGATAGTAGTATAAGATTGATTCCCTGACATTTTATGCGGAGGAAGCACCCCGTCTTTCGGAGAATCTTTCCTGGCCATAGAATTTCCCCGCGCATATGGACTGGAATACGACTTCATCCGTGAATAAGAATCTAGAAGACTGGTATTGGCGGAAATGCAGACGGATTTATGCTCGGCTTATTTCAATCGAATATGGATGCGAAGATAGGGCAGATCCTGGATGCGTTGGATGGGAATCCGGCATTGAAGGAGAATACGATCGTTGTGTTTACCTCGAATCATGGAGATATGCAGGGGGGCCCATCGGTCAATGGCTAAAAGTTTCCCGTTTGAGGAATGCCAGCGGATTCCTCTTATTTTTGCAGGTCCGGGCATACTTGTCGGCATGCGGATTCCCTCTCTGGTTTCGTTGGTTGATATTTTGCCAACCTTGTGTGATTTGGTTGATATTTAGGCTCCGGCATCAGATGGGATTGCCCTTTCTGTCGTGCTTCATGGCAAAAGTATGAATGAACGGACGCATTTGATCATTGAAGGCCATGATTTCCGGACGGTCTTATCCGGAGATTGGAAATATCCGCTATTTGATAGGATCTGCAAGGATGTTCTTTTAAGGATTTCCGAGCAAGAACTTGTTAATCATGTGGACTCTGACAGAAGCGAATATTTGAGGATGAAAGAACTATTATCAGAGAAGCCGAGAGTTGATTAGATGATATTTTGTCGTGACTGTAAATTAAAAAAGGTGTGTCAGTAAGGCTAGCAATTTCTTTTCTTGACCTAGCGCACTTTAATCTACAGTTTTGTTCTTCGAGTGTTGCAGGTATTCTTGCCGACCAAACTTCTGTCAGAGATTTTGCAGGCTCCGAAACGATTTTTTGGGGAGGGAGTGAAACTGCTTATCTTAAATTTGATTTTATGTACTAAATTTATTGGGCTCTATTGATTTTAACATTATCTTTGTATATAGAATGTTCTTTTCAGTTGTGCAGAATCGAGTAATTCAGAGAATATTGCTCGTCTCTAAATCGTTACCTGTCGGCTGACAGATCTCTGTAAATATCTCTCATTCAGTGGATATTTCTGAAACTAATGCCTTGCTAGGTGCGTGGTCAGATGCTTGGGAATCTGGCAAATATCCGCGATCTCCTTCAGGTAGGCGTTCATCTTCGTATTCGACGGGACGGGCAGCAGTTTGCCCCGCGCCCGACAGTTGGCATCGTCGCGGTACTTCTCCAGCAGGGCCGCCGCCTGCGGGAGCACCGGAACACGGCTCATCACCGAGGTCTTCTCTCGTGGCTTATGGATCCACAGCTGTCCCTCCTCGTCCGTCGTGAAGTGTTCCCGCCGCAGGTGGTCGACATCCGTGAAGGCCAGTCCCGTCAGCGCGCAGAAGCAGAAGACATCCCGGATGCGGTCCAGACGCTCATTAGGCATCGGCCGCTTCAGCAGCAGGTCCAGCTCCGCCTTCGTCAGCGGCACTTTGACGTTCGTCTTATCGATCTTCATCTTGTAGTAGCGGAAGGGATTCTTCTCGATCCATTCATTGCGGACCGCATAGAGCAGAAAGTTTTTCAAACAGCAGAGCAGATTGACCGCTCCATTGTTGTGGCAGTTGTAGGCCGTCTGCATATAGGTGTTCAATCCATCGACGTAGGCGTAGTCGATCGTTTCCAGCGGAAGATCCTCTTTGTGGTAAATATCCCGGATATATTCGGTCATATAGCGCAGCAGACGGTGGTACTTGTTGGCCGTAAGCTGCGTGATGCGGGTGCCAACCTCCTGCTGCCGTTTCTCGCAGTATTTGCCGAACTCCGCCAACAACATCCGGCTCGAAGAGGCGGAGCCCAGCAGCTGTTTGATGGCAAAGCAGGTCGGTATCCTGTTCTCCTGGATCAGGCGGTCGTAGGCGGCAAGGATCGAGGCCCGGTAGCTGGCTACGATACGGTTGATCTGCTGGTCGACCTCGTCCTTGTAGAGTGAGCGTTCGAGGCGCTGGTTCCAGCGTTCCGGCTCAATCTGGCATTGTGTATAGATTTCGGTCGACTGACCGGTCGTAGTGATACGGGCATAGATCGGGGCCTTGCCCTTTTTCGTGACTTTGGTCTTCTTGCAGAAGAAGACAACGCTGAAGGTGGTTCGTGGCAACATGGCTGCTTGGTTTTTGGATAAATTAAACGTCTTCAGCACCAGAATGTTGCAGAGTAAAATGATGCAAATCAGGGAAATAGAGCTAAATCGTGACCTATTTTCGGTCCGAGCAAAAAAGGTCACGATTAAGGCCTGAAATACTTGCTGCCTTTTGCGTCAACAGGAGTGGGGAAATATAAGAAAAAGCCTTGTATATCGCTGATATACAAGGCTTTTTGCTTTCTATCGGGGTTTCTTTCTGGCCCCCTCTGGAGCGGAAAACGGGACTCGGACCCGCGACCTCAACCTTGGCAAGGTTGCGCTCTACCAACTGAGCTATTTCCGCATTGCCTAATGGCTTATTGCGAGTGCAAAGGTAGCTAAAAATTCTGAATCTCCAAATTTTTCCTCCTTATTCTGAAATTTTTTTACAATCCCCGACCCGAAAACCACCCCCAAACATCCGTCCAAACCCTAAATCCTTCTCCACAGTCCGACCATTCGTCCATACTCCGGGCCCTTTCGTCGAAAGAATCGCGCGATTCGTCTATTTAAATTGTACGCGCAGGAAGCCTTGCGTAATTTTGCAGCAAAGAAAATATCAATGAAACGAATCGCACTGACATATTGCACCGTATTGCTGGGGATTCTCGCAGCTGCGGCTCAAACCGGGGCTCCGGCCGGGACCCGAACGCCAGAAATGACACCGATATCCCGGCAGGTTCCGGAGATTCCGGAAAATCAAACGTCCGGAACGGCCCCGACACCCGAAGAGATCGCCGATAAAACCCGGGACACCGCAACCCTCGTAAAGACCTGGACGCTGAACGAATGCCTGTGGTATGCGCTGGAGAACAATATCCAGCTGCGCCAGAGCCGCAACAACTACCTCTCGGGACTCGAGGACACGAAAGAAGCCAAAGCGGCGATGCTGCCGTCGCTGACCGCCTCGACGACCCAGGGATTCACGAACTACCCCTCGACGAACGTCTCCGATCGCAACACCTACACCGGGACCTACGGCATCGATGCCGGACTGACCCTCTACGAGGGCGGCAAACTCCGCACGGCAGTCAAGCAGCAGCAGGTGCAGAACCGCATCGACGAACTGTCGGTCGCAGAGGCCGAAAACGACATCCGCATCGCCATCGTGCAGGCCTACATGCAGGCACTCTATGCCGCGGAGGCCGTGACGGTTGCCGACAACACGGCCGCAGTATCCCGGGCGCAGCGCGACCGCGCCGCGGAGTTGTGGAAAGCCGGGTCGATCAGCCGGGTCGATCTCGCGCAGCTCGAAAGCCAACTCGCGAGCGATCTCTACCAGGCCACCACGGCCCGCACGTCGCTCGACAACTACCGGCTCCAGCTCAAACAGCTGCTGGAGCTCGACATAACGGAGGAGATGAACCTTGCCACGCCTGTCATCCAAGAGAATGAGGTGTTGTCAGCCCTTCCTGCCAAAGCCGCAATCTATGCAACGGCACTGGAGGCCATGCCCGAGATCAAGCGGGGCGAACTGGCCGTAGAATCGGCGGAACTGGGCATCCGACAGGCTCAGGCTGGGTTCTATCCCTCCGTTTCCCTGACCGCCGGAATCGGAACGGGACACATGTCCAACGGCGGATACGAAAGCGGCAGCCAGGTCTGGAACCGCTTCAACGAGAATGTGGGACTTACGCTGAGCGTCCCGATCTTCTCCAACCGCCGCAACCGCACGGCGGTAAACAAGGCGCGGCTCGAAGCCGAAAACAGCCGCCTTACGTGGCAGGACCTGCAGAAAACGCTGCTGCAGGAGGTGGAATCGGCCTATCTGGATGCCCTGTCGGCACAGGCGCAGTACCGGGCCGCCACGGAGAAGGAGCGTTATGCCCGGGAGAGTTTCGACCTCACGCAGGAGCAGTTCAACCTCGGGGTGAAGAACACCGTCGAGCTGATCACGGCCCAGAACGAATGGTCGTCGGCACGGCAGGAGGTGCTGCAGGCGAAGTACATGGCGCTGCTGAACATCGAGCTGCTGAACATCTACCAGGGGCGCGACACGACTACGATCAACTAAAATCTGAAGCATAAGATGAAACGGAAAAAAATCCTGATCACGGCGGCGGTCGTCGTGGCAGCCGCGGGGTTGTGGCTGCTGCTGCGGCCCGCGAAGGAGGCGGGGATCACGCTGGAGACCACGCCGACGAGCCGCATCACGATCCGCAATTCGGTGACGGCGACCGGAACCGTGGAACCCGTCACGGAGGTCGAGGTCGGTACGCAGGTCTCGGGAATCATCGACAAGCTCTACGTCGACTACAACGACGAGGTGAAGGCCGGGCAGCTGATTGCCGAAATGGACAAGGTGACGCTCCAGGCCGAACTGGAATCGGCGCAGGCCGAGCTGGCGAACTGCAAGGCCGAATACGACTATCAGTCGAAAAACTACGCGCGGAGCAAGTCGCTCTACGAGAAGAAGCTGGTCAGCGACCAGGAGTACGACGACGCCCTGTATCTTTACGAGAAGTCGCGGGCGGCCTACGACCAGGCGCAGGCCGCGATGGTCAAGGTCGAGCGCAACCTGGGCTATGCGACCATCACGTCGCCGATCGACGGTGTGGTGATCAGCCGGGCCGTGGAGGAGGGTCAGACCGTGGCGGCGGGATTCGAGACCCCGACGCTCTTCACCATCGCCAACGACCTGACGCAGATGCAGGTCGTTGCGGATGTCGACGAGGCCGACATCGGGCAGGTGGCCGACGGGCAGCGCGTGGAGTTCACCGTGGATACCTATCCCGACGACACGTTCGAGGGAACGGTGGAGCAGGTGCGGCTCGAAGCCACGACCGAGTCGAGTGTCGTGACCTACGAGGTGGTCATCACGGCCTACAATCCCGAATTGAAACTCAAACCGGGACTGACGGCCAACGTGACGATCTTCACCCTGGAGAAAGACAACGCACTGGCCATTCCGACCAAGGCGCTGCGGTTCGTGCCCGACGCCGGGCTGCTGGGCGAACTGGAGTTGACGCTCGCGCCGTCGGCCGCAACCCAGGCGGGCAAACGCGAGGTCTGGGTCATGCGCGGCCGGGAGTTGCAGCCCTGCCTCGTCACGACGGGTGCCACGAGCGGCGATCTGACCGAGATCACCGAAGGGCTCTCCGACAGCGATACGGTAGCCGTGGGGCTGACCGCCGTCAGCCAGGCGCCGCAGGCCGCCACGACGGAACGCAGTCCCTTCATGCCGTCGCCTCCGGGCGGAAAAGACAAAAAGAAGTAGGCCATGGAGCGGGAAGTGATCCGGCTGGAGAATATCCGGCGTGATTTCCGGGTCGGCGACGAGACGGTCCATGCCCTGCGCGGGGTGTCGTTCACGATCCACGAAGGGGAGTTCGTGACGATCATGGGAACGTCCGGGTCCGGGAAATCGACCCTTCTGAACACCCTGGGATGCCTCGACACGCCGACAGCGGGGGAGTATTACCTCGACGGCGTTTCGGTGCGCACGATGGACAAGAACCAGCGGGCGACGCTGCGCAACCGCAAGATCGGCTTCGTCTTCCAGAACTACAACCTGCTGCCGAAGACCACGGCCATCGAGAACGTCGAACTGCCGTTGATGTACAATCCACAGTGCACGGCTTCGGAGCGCCGCCGCCGGGCCATCGAGGCGCTGGAGGCCGTAGGTCTGGGCGACCGCCTGCTGCACAGGAGCAACCAGATGTCCGGAGGTCAGATGCAGCGCGTGGCCATCGCCCGGGCGCTGGTCAACGACCCGGCGGTGATCCTCGCGGACGAGGCGACGGGCAATCTCGATACGCGGACGAGTTTCGAGGTGCTGGTGCTTTTCCAGCAGCTCCACGCCGCGGGGCGCACGATCATCTTCGTGACGCACAACCCCGAGATCGCACAGTACAGCAGCCGCAACATCACGCTGCGTGACGGACACATCACGGGCGATACGCGCAACGAACATATTTTGAGTGCGGCCGAGGCGTTGTCCCGGCTGCCCCGACAGGAGGATTAGACCATGAATTTCGCAAACCTTTTCAAGATTGCCGTCAAGGCGCTGAGCAACAACAAGCTGCGGGGATTCCTGACGATGCTGGGCATCATCATCGGCGTGGCGTCGGTCATCACGATGCTGGCCATCGGCCAGGGCTCGAAACGCAGCATCCAGGCCGAGATCAGCGAGATGGGTTCGAACATGATCATGATCCACCCGGGCGGCGACCGCCGCGGAGGCGTTCAGCTGAGTGCCGACGACATGGAGTCGCTCAAGCTGCAGGATCTGGAAGACATCCAGACCAAGACGCGCTACGTGACCTACGTCTCGCCGTCGGTCAACAGCGCCGGGCAGGCCATCTACGGGGCGAACAACACCCCGACGACGGTTTACGGCGTGAACCTCGACTACCTGGAGATCCGCCGCTACCGCGTGGACGACGGCGACACCTTCACCGAACAGGACATCAAGACCGCGGCCAAGGTCTGCCTCATCGGAAAGAGCGTTGCCGACGAACTCTTCCCCGACGGAGAGAAACCCGTCGGGAAGGTGATCCGTTTCGGGACGATTCCGTTCCGCATCGTGGGGGTGCTCGAAAGCAAGGGCTACAACAGCATGGGCATGGACCAGGACGACCTGATCATCGCCCCCTACACGACGGTCCAGAAGCGCATCCTGGCCATTACCCACCTGCAGGAGATCGTCTGCTCGGCGCTGACCGAGGCCTACACCGACCAGGCCATCGACGAGATTACGGCGATCCTGCGCGAAAACCACCGGCTCAAGGAGTCCGACGACGACGATTTCTCGATCCGTTCGCAGCAGGAGATGGCCTCGATGCTGACCTCGACGACCGACATGATGACCGTGCTGCTGGCTGCCGTGGCGGGGATTTCGCTGCTCGTGGGCGGCATCGGGATCATGAACATCATGTACGTCTCGGTAACCGAACGGACACGTGAAATAGGCCTGCGCATGTCGATCGGCGCCAAGGGGATCGACATTCTGGCACAGTTCCTCATCGAGTCGATCCTGATCAGCGTCACGGGCGGCGTGATCGGGGTGCTGGTCGGAGTCGGAGCGGCCATTGCGGTGAACGTCTTTGCGGCCTTCCCGATCTACATCCAACCGTGGAGTGTCTTCCTGTCGTTTGCGGTCTGCACCCTGACGGGGGTTTTCTTCGGGTAGTACCCGGCGCAGAAAGCCGCGATGCTCGACCCCATCGAAGCCATCCGCTACGAATAACCGGCTTAAGAAGCCGGCTCTATGGGCGCGGGCTTAAAAAGCCCGTTTTAGGAGCAGAGGAAGTTTCATCCGGTATCCGAGCCGGTTCCGCGCCTCGACCGGCAATCGTATGCGGATTCACGCTTCGGAAACCGCTAAAGGTTCAGCAGTCCATAGAACCCTCCTCTTAGGAGGGCCTTGCTGCCGCATTCTGCTTTTTGCGGAAAAAGAATCTTCGGAAGTCCGAGCGCCCGGAACGGGAGGCTGGAAAGGCCTGATCTTCCTGCACCCGTTCAGCGAGGAGTTCCGAAGATTCCCGCAAAAAGCAACTTGCGGCTGGTTTTGGTGGTACCTTTTGCCATCAAAAGGTACCGGCTTAAGAAGCCGGTTTTAGAAGCTGCTGAACCTCGCGGGGTTTCCGAAGCCTTTACCCGCCCGGTTTAAGAAACCGGTTCTATGGGCGACGGGAACTTCCCGGGTTTCCGAGCCGGTTCCGCGCTCTGACCCATAATTTTTTATATCTTTGCAGTATGACCGCATCGCAATCGAAACACACCGGAAGACTGGTTCACTTCACAGCCTGGGCCGTAATCTTCGGAATGCCGCTCTTTGTCATCAACCCGGACCGGCCGCTGATGACGTGGTCCCAGTACCTCCATTTTCTGATCGTTCCGATCTCCTTCATGGTGGTCTTCTACACGAACTATTTCCTGCTCATCGACCGTTATCTCACCACCCGGCGATTCGGACGTTTCGCGGGGTACAACCTCCTGCTGATCGGAGCCGTCATGCTTGGCGTACACGTGATTTTCAGATACATCCTGCCGCCCAACACCATTCATCCGCCCATGGAACGACCCTGGCAGGATACCGTGCGCTTCTTCACCAGCAACGCCTTGCTCTACCTGCTGGTAATGGGAGTCAGTGTGGCCATCCGGATGACGAGCGGCTGGTACCGCGCCGAAGCCGCCCGGCAGGAACTCGAACACAGGCGGTGGATTACCTGCTCAAGCCGATCAGCTACACGGACTTCCTCTCGGCAGCGAACAGGGCGCTCCAGTGGTTCGAGCTCAAGCGCCGGGCCGAAGAGGCCGGACGGGACAGCCAGCCGAAAGGGGATTCGCGGAAACCCGGCGAAGCGCCCCAGAGCATCTTCGTGAAGACGGAATACCGCCTGCAGCAGATCGATCTGGAGCGCATTCTCTACATCGAGGGGTTGAAGGACTACGTGAAGATCCACGTCGAGGGCGAAGCGCACCCGGTCGTGTCGCTGTTGAGCCTCAAGTCCCTGGAGGAGCAGTTGTCGGCCGACCGTTTCATCCGGGTGCACCGCTCCTACATCGTGCAGCCGTCGAAGATCCGCACGATCGAACGCAACCGGATTGTTTTCGGGTCGGAGCGCATTCCCGTTTCGGAGAACTACCGGCAGCTCTTCTACGATTTTCTGGCACGTCACGCGCTGCTTCCGGCGGGCTTTTCGGACAAGGAGTAGGGCGGCGGCATCCGGAGCCATTGCCACGCCGTTGCTAAGCGTTATCCGAACCGATGGTCGGGGAAAAGAGAGAAAATCCGGAGATTTTCCCTCCCAAACCCATCATATTCGTCCAAAAAAACCGTTTCTTAGAGAAAAATTCGTACTTTTGCACCTCTAACCGGAAACATACCAGGCAAACATTCCGGAATTTTTGATTGGAACATGGAATTTTCACGCGAGAAAATCGTCCGGCAGGCAACCCGTGCCGGGCGTCGTACCGTTGAGCTCGGCAAGGAAGCCGGAGGACGTATCCGCCGCTTCTCCAAACGGACCTGGAGCATTCTGGGTGTTTGCGCCGTCCTGGTAGCCGGAGGAGTCTGGTGGTTCTTCCGCCCGGAGCCTCCGAAACCCGTCTATCCCGTCGTGGAGGTCGAACCCGTCGGGACGGACGACATCGAAATCTACGGCGAATACGTCGGCCGTATCCGTGCCCAGCAATTCGTCGAGATCCGGGCCCGGGTGGAGGGCTTCCTCGAAAGGATGCTCTTCGAGGAGGGTACCTACGTCCGCCGCGGACAGCCCCTTTTCATCATCGACCCCAAGGTCTACCAGGCCCGCGTCAACAAGGCCAGAGCTCAGCTGAACAAGGACAAGGCCCTGGCCCAGAAGGCCGAACGCGACCTGCAGCGCATCCGCCCGCTCTACGAGCAGAATGCCGCCAGCCAGCTCGACCTGGACAATGCCGTCGCCTCCTATGAAAGCGCCACGGCGGCCGTGGCGATGAGCGAGGCGGACCTCACGCAGGCCGAAACCGCCCTGAGCTACACGACCGTCAGTTCGCCCATCTCGGGCTACATCTCCGAGCGCAGCGTCGATATCGGGACGCTCGTCAGCCCGAACGGCAAGTCGCTGCTGGCCACCGTGGTCAAGAGCGACACCGTGCGTGTGGACTTCAGCATGACGGGCCTCGACTACCTGAAGAGCAAGGCCCGGAACGTCAACATCGGACAGAAGGACACCACCCGCAAGTGGAACCCCTACATCACCATCACGCTGCCCGACAATACGCCCTATCCGCTGCGGGGACTGGTGGATTTCGCCGACCCGCAGGTCGATCCCGAAACGGGAACCTTCTCCGTGCGGGCCGAGATGGCCAACCCCGACCGGATCCTGCTCCCGGGACAGTTCACCAAGGTGCGCCTGCTGCTCGACGTGCGCGAGCACGCCACGGTGATCCCGACGAAAGCCGTGGTCATCGAGAAGGGCGGGGCCTACATCTTCGTGATCCGGCCCGACAGCGTGGCCGAACGCCGCATGATCGAACTCGGACCCGAAATCGGCAACCGGGTGATCATCGAACGCGGTGCCGTCCCGGGCGAAAAGATCGTCGTCGAGGGCTTCCACAAGCTCACCCACGGCGACAAGGTCGAACCCGTCACGGCTCCCGTGCCGGGACCGTCCGCCGCAACCGAATCGGAAAACCCCGAAAAGTGACCCGCCCATGAAATCGGATTTCTTTATCGACCGGCCGATCTTCTCGACCGTTCTTTCGATCGTCATCGTCATCGTGGGTCTTTTGGGGCTGGTGCTGCTTCCCGTGGACCAGTATCCGCAGATCGTACCCCCGGTGGTGAAGATCTCGGCCTCCTACCCGGGGGCGAGCGCCCAGACCGTAACGCAGGCCGTCGCCACACCCATTGAACAGGAGTTGAACGGTACGCCCGGGATGCTCTACATGGAATCGACGAACTCCAACTCGGGCAGTTTCTCGGCCACGGTGACCTTCGACATCTCGACGGATGCCGACCTGGCGGCCGTGGAGATCCAGAACCGCGTGAAACAGGCCGAATCGCGCCTCCCGGCGGAGGTGGTGCAGAACGGCATCTCGGTGGAGAAGCAGGCGTCGAGCCGCCTGATGACCGTCACGCTGCTGTCGAACGACCCGAAGTTCGACGAAATCTACCTCTCGAACTACGCCACGCTCAACGTGCTGGACATGCTGCGGCGCGTACCGGGCGTGGGCAGCGTCTCGAATGTCGGCAGCCGCTACTACGCCATGCAGATCTGGGTGCAGCCCGACCGCCTGGCCAACCTCGGGCTCACGGTCCAGGACCTGCAGAAGGCCCTCAAGGACCAGAACCGTGAATCGGCCGCCGGCGTGCTGGGCCAGCAGCCCATCACGGACCTCGACGTCACCACGCCGATCATCGCCCAGGGGCGCCTCTCGTCGGTGAGCGAGTTCGAGGAGATCGTCATCCGCGCCAACCCCGACGGATCGCTGACGCGCCTGCGCGACGTGGCGCGCGTCTCGCTCGAAGCCGCCTCGTACAACACCGAGAGCGGCATCAACGGCGGAAATGCCGCGGTGATGAACATCAACATGCTCCCGGGTGCCAACGCCATGGAGGTTGCCCAGCGCGTCCGGGAGACCATGGAGGAGATCAGCCGCAACTTCCCGGAAGGCATCTCCTACGAAATCCCCTTCGACATGACGGCCTACATCTCGCAGTCGATCAAGGAGGTCTACCATACGCTCATCGAGGCGCTGCTGCTGGTGATCCTCGTGGTGTTCCTCTCGCTGCAGAACTGGCGCGCGACGCTCATCCCGACGATCGCCGTGCCGATCTCGCTGATCGGTACGTTCGGCGTGATGCTCGTCTTCGGCTTCTCGCTCAACATGATGACGCTGCTGGGACTGATCCTGGCGATCGGTATCGTCGTCGACGACGCCATCGTCGTGGTCGAGGCCGTCGAGCGCACGATGGACGAGGAGGGGCTGTCGCCCTACGAAGCCACCAAGAAGGCCATGAGCGGTCTGGGCAGCGCCATTATCGCCACATCGCTCGTGCTGTGCGCCGTGTTCGTCCCGGTGAGCTTCCTCTCGGGCATTACCGGACAGCTCTACCGGCAGTTCACCATCACGATCGCCGTTTCGGTGCTGATCTCGACCTTCGTGGCCCTGACGCTCTCCCCGGCGTTGTGCGCCCTGATCCTGCGCCCCGATTCGGGCAAGAAGAAAAACCGCCTCTTCCGCCGCATCAACTTCTGGCTGGCCCGCGGCAACAAGTTCTACGAAAAGATGATCCGCGGCGGCGTGCGCCACTCGAAACGGATGCTCGCACTCTTCGGCATGACGCTCGTGGCGCTGTGGCTGCTCAACAAGGTCGTACCGCAGAGCTTCATGCCCCAGGAGGACCAGGGTTACTTCACCGTGGAGCTGGAGCTCCCCGAGGGGGCGACGCTCGAACGCACGCGCCGCGTCACGGACCGTGCGATGGAGTATCTGATGTCGCTGCCCGACGTGGAGTACGTGCTCAACGTCACGGGATCGAGCCCGCGCGTGGGCACGAACCAGTCGCGAAGCCAGATGACCGTGATCCTCAAGCCGTGGGAGGAGCGCAAGAGCTCCGACATCCGCGAGGTGATGGCCGCCGTGCGCCGGGAGCTGAGCCGCTACCCGGAGAGCAAGGCCTATCTGTCGACGCCGCCGGTGATCCCGGGCCTCGGGGCTTCGGGCGGTTTCGAGATGGTGCTCGAAGCCCGCGGCGACGCCTCCTACAACGACCTCCAAAGGGCCGTCGACACGCTGATGCACTACGCCGCACAGCGCAAGGAGCTCACGGGGCTCTCGTCGTCGATCCAGAACGACATCCCGCAGCTCTATTTCGACGTGGACCGCGACAAGGCCCAGATGCTGGGCGTCCCGATGTCCGACATCTTCTCGACGGTGAAGACCTTCACGGGCTCGGTCTACGTCAACGACTTCAACATGTTCAACCGCATCTACCGGGTCTACATCCAGGCCGAAGCGCCGTACCGCGCCCAGCGTGAGAACCTCGGGCTGTTCTTCGTGCGGGGGGCCGACAAGGCGATGATCCCCATCACGGCCCTCGGCACCACCTCCTACACGACGGGCCCGGGCACGATCCGGCGCTTCAACATGTTCAACTCGGCCACGATCTCGGGCGAAGCGGCCCAGGGTTACAGCTCGGGACAGGCCATGGCCATCCTTGAACAGATCGCCCGCCGCCACCTGCCCTCGACGATCGGCGTCGAGTGGAGCGGCCTTTCCTACCAGGAGAAGCACGTCAGCGGACAGACGGGTTACGTGCTGGGGCTGGCCTTCCTGTTCGTCTTCCTGTTCCTCGCGGCGCAGTACGAAAGCTGGCTGATTCCCGTTTCGGTGATCTTGTCGCTGCCCATCGCGGGCATCGGCGCCTACCTCGGAAACTGGGCCTGCGGACTGGAAAACAACATCTATTTCCAGATCGGTCTGGTGATGCTCGTGGGACTGGTGGCCAAGAACGCCATCCTGATCGTGGAGTTCGCCAAGGACGAGGTCGAAAAGGGCCGCGATACCTTGTCGGCCGTGATTCAGGCCGCACACCTGCGTTTCCGCCCGATCGTGATGACCTCGCTGGCCTTCATCCTCGGCATGTTGCCGCTGGTCTTCGCCAGCGGCCCCGGCTCGGCAAGCCGTCAGGGAATCGGTACGGGCGTCTTCTTCGGAATGCTCGTGGCCATTACGGTCGGTATCGTCTTCGTGCCGCTGTTCTTCGTCTGGGTCTACAAAGTGAAAGAAAAATGGTCAAAACGATGAAACGAGCCCCCATCATATATATCCTGTCGTGCGGCGTGCTGCTCCTCACGGCGGGGAGCTGCTCGGTTCAGAAGCGGTGCAAGGCCCCGGAACTGAACCTGCCCTCGGAGATCGTCGCCGGAGCCACCGACTCGCTCTCGATCAGCGACCGCAACTGGTGGGAGATCTACGCCGACACGACGCTCTGCCGACTGATCGACCGCACGCTCGAACGCAACCGCAACCTGCTGTCGGCCGAAGCCCGCGTGCGCCAGCTCGAAGAACTCTACCGCGTGAGCAAGGCGGCCCGGCTTCCGTCGATCGACGGTACGGCCTATGCCGAGCGCGAAACGAACGACTATGCCGATTCGAAATACTCGAACGATCCGGAGATCGGCATCAAGGGCCGCCTGAGCTGGGAGGCCGACCTGTGGGGGAGCCTGCGGTGGGCCAAGCGCAAGGGCGGGGCCGAATACCTCGCATCGGTCGAGGGGGTCCGGGCGCTGCAGATGGCGCTGGTGGCCGAAGTCGCCACGGCCTATTTCGAACTGGTGGCCCTCGACCACGAACTGGCGATCGTGCGCCGCACGGTGGAGACCCGCGAGGAGAGTGTCCAACAGGCGAAACTCCGTTTCGAAGGGGGTCTGACCTCCGAGACGAACTACCAGCAGGCCAAGGTCGAACTGGCGAGTGCCGCGGCGCTGATCCCTAACCTGGAGATGAAGATCGCCCAGAAGGAGAATCAGATTTCGGTGCTTGCGGGCGGCTACCCGGCCCGGGTGGAGCGTGCGGACATGGACCTGAACGTGGTGATGCCGGAGGCACTGCCCATCGGGCTTCCGTCGACGCTGCTGCAGCGGCGCCCCGACGTGCGGCAGGCCGAACAGCAGCTGCGGGCGGCGATGGCGGCCGTAGGCATCGCCTATGCCGACCGGTTCCCGCGGCTGACCTTCACGCTGACGGGCGGTGTGGAGAACGGCCACTTCAAGGGGCTGCTCGAATCGCCCTTCACCTACATGGCCGGAGACCTCGCCTCACCGCTCTTCGCCTTTGGGGCGAAACGTGCGAAGTACCGCGCGGCGCTGGCGGCCTACGACCAGGCCCGGCTGGGGTATGAGCAGAAGGTGCTGGAGGTCTTCCAGGAGGTGAACGACGCCGTGGAGGCCTACCGCAACATGCGCCGCACGGCCGAGCTGAAATACAACCTGCGGGAAGCGGCCCGGCAGTATGTCGTACTGGCCAAACTGCAGTATATCAACGGGGTGATCCGCTATATCGACGTGCTGGACGCCCAGCGTAAGTTCTTCGACGCACAGATCGAGGAGAGTACGGCGGTACGCAACGAGCACCTGGCGCTGGTCCGGCTCTACAAGGCGCTGGGCGGCGGCTGGGGAGATCTCCCAACCCGGGCCGACGGGGATTCCGCCTCCAACCAAGGATAACCCAACCAAGGATCCCCCAACGGCTGAAATCCACGAAAAAGCCTCCGGAATCGCTCCGGAGGCTTTTTTTACAGTCACGGGGAGCGGGATGAAAAGAAGGAGAAGGAGAAGGGAAGAAACGAGGCGCGAAAAGAGAAACGAAAAAAATCCCTCCCGGGTACCGGGAGGGAAGTATTCGAGAGGCGCTCCGCCGCAACGGGCCGGAGCCTGCCGGTCTCAAAGCGTATCCTGCTTGAGTTGCTCGACGAAACGGTCGATGCGCCGCAACTGCTGGGGAATCTTGATCGACTGCGGGCAGTGCTCCACACACCGGTTGCAACCGATGCAGTGGCTGGCCTGACGCAGCCGCGGCACCGAACGGTCGTATCCCACGAGGAAGGCACGCCGCGCCTCCCGGTAATTGGGGTCCTGACGGCTCTTGGGCACGTTGCCCTCGTTCACGCACTTGTTGTAGTGGGCGAAGATCGCCGGGATGTTCAACCCGTAGGGGCAGGGCATACAATACTGGCACTCGGTGCAGGGTACGGTGGGGAACTTGAGCATCACCTGCGCCGTATCCTCCAGCAGTTCGTAATCGGATTCGGCCAGCTCTTCGAGCGGCGAGTAGGTGCGGATATTGTCCTGGAGGTGCTCCATGTAGGTCATGCCGCTCAGCACGGTGAGGACGTTGGGGAACGAACCCGCATAGCGGAAGGCCCACGAAGCGGTACTCTGCGTCGGGCGCAGGGCCTTGAAACGCCCCACCAGGAAGTCGTTCAACCGCGAGAGGCGCCCACCGAGCAGCGGCTCCATGACCACGGCCGGGATGTTGCGCTTTTCGAGTTCGCCGTAGAGGTACTCGGCATTGACATTGCCGCGCGAGGCGTGGCGCCAGTCAACGTAGTTCAACTGAATCTGGACGAAATCCCAGTGCACCTTGCCCTCGTCGTGCATCTTCAGCAGATGGTCGAAGACCTTCACGCTGTTGTGGAACGACCAGCCCAGGTTGCGGATGCGCCCCGCCTCGCGTTCGCGCATCAGGAACTCCAGCACGCCGTTGTCGATGAAACGGTCGTTGAAGGTCTGAATCCCCTTGCCGCCGCCCACCGAGTGCAGCAGGTAGTAGTCGATGTAGTCGACCTGCAACTCCTTGAACGACTGACGGTACATGGCCAGGGAGTTTTCACGCGAGAAGTTCGAGAAGTTCGACATCTTCGTGGCGATGTAGTAACGCTCGCGCGGATAGCGCTTGAGGGCGATTCCCGTGGAGCGTTCGGAAAAGCCCTGCAGGTAGACCGGAGCCGTATCGAAGTAGTTGACACCGTGGGCGATGGCGTAGTCGACCAGGGCGTTGACCGTCTCCTGGTCGATGGGATTGCCGTCGGCGGCGGGCGTCGGCAGCTGCGGCCACCGCATACACCCGTAGCCCAACAGCGACACCCGGTCGCCCGTCGGACTCGTCCGGTAGGTCATGCTGCCCGCGGGGACCTCTCCCGCCGGGGCCGAAGCCGCGCTTCCGCCCTTCGGACCGCAACCGTAAAGCGCTGCGGTCGTAGCTGCCGCCCCGAGACCCAGGGTCTTCAGGAATTCGCGGCGATCTATCTTTTTCTTCTCCATTTCTTCGGGATTTTTCAGAGGGTTTTATGACGTTCGTGTCCTTCGACGACCATGGCGCTGAAGGGCCGGGCCGGGCAGAGATTCTCGCACGCCCCGCAACCGATGCAACGCTCCTCGTCCACGGTGGGGATACGCAGCGACTTTTTGTTGTCGGGATCGCTGGGAACCAGATGGATGGCTCCGACGGGACAGTGACGCTCGCAGTTGTTGCACGACACGCCGTCGGTATTGACCACGCAGTTTTCGGGAATCCATACGGCATGGCCGATCTGGATGGAGGACTTTTCGCAAAGCTCCGTCAGATGGATCGCATCCGTGGGGCAGACCTCCGCACACTTCGTGCACTCCGGGCGGCAGTATCCGCGTTCGTAGGACATTTCGGGCTTCATCAGCCGCATCAGATCGCCCGACGGGCGCAGCACCTGGTTCGGGCAGACCGTCACGCAGAGCTGGCACGCCGTGCAGTGGGTGAGGAACTCCCTCAACCCGCGGGCGCCGGGCGGCACGAGCGGGGTCGAACGCTCCGGAGCGCGTTTCTTCTCGATCAGGGCCAGTCCTCCGTCGACCTTCTTCTCCTGGGCGTGGACCGCCGCCCCGACCATCAGCCCCACCACGCCGAGAAAACGGCGGCGCGACGCATCGACCGGCGTGTCGGCAATTCCGTCCTCCTTCGGCGCAACCGCCGCAACGGGCTTTTTCTCCGGCTTCTCCGGCCCGGCAGCCGGTTTCGGGGTCCCCGCCGGTTCCGCAGTCGGTTTCGGGGCCGATTTCGAGGTCTGTTTTGCGGTCGGCTTCGGGGCCTCCGTCGGTTTCGAACGCCGCCACGTATAGGTGATAGCCCCCTGACGGCAATGCTCCAGACAATCCATGCAGGCCACGCAATGGCTGTAATCGATCGTGTGGGCCGCGGGGTCGATGCACGAAGCCTTGCAGTTGCGGGCGCAGAGTTTGCAGCCGTTGCACTTCGAGACATCGAATTTCGGCTTGAAGAGCGAGAAACGCGCCAAGGCCCCCAGCACCGTGCCGACCGGGCAGATCGTATTGCACCAGGTGCGTCCGCCGCGCCAGGCCAGCACGAAGAGTACCGCAAAGGTTACGACGGCAACGAGCAGCGTCGGGAGGCTCTTCAACCAGACATCGACCGAATAGAAGGCGTAACTGTCAACCCGCTCGGCCGCCCAGGCCAGGAGATTGTTGCCCCAGGCGTAGAGGGGCGCCAGCAGGCTCTGCACGATCCGCCCGTAGGCGCTGTAGGGGGCGATCAGGGCGCCGAGGCTCCCGAGCCCGGCCGCCATGACAGCAACGAAAAGCACGAGGACCGTCCATCGCAGCCACGTGCGGGCCTTCGTCCAGGCGAAGCGGTTGCGGTGTTTGCGCCGCCGCCCGGAGAACCACGAAACGAGGTCCTGCATCACCCCGAGGGGGCAGATCACCGAGCAGTAGATACGACCGAAAAGCAGCGTCAGGACAACCAGCCCCACCACCACACCGACATTCAGCGCCAGTACGGCAGGCAGGAACTGGATCTTCGCCATCCAGCCGAACCACGCATGGAGCGTACCCGTGAAATCGAGGAACAACAGCGTGATCAGAACGAAGAAGAGGATCGCCAGCACGATCCGGATTTTTCGCAGCATGGGTATTTTCGAGTTTGTGTGTGTCGTCAACCGCGTCCGCAACCGGATTCCGGGCTGCGGAGGCAAGCACAAAGTTAGCGAAAATTTTCCGCCCCTCGGGGCTTTTCACCCCCGAAATCGGGTCTTTCACCGGACTTTCGAGTTTTTTCGATGTTTTTTTGAGGGCTTTTCGAGGCTTTTTCGGGGGTTTTACACCGGTCTTACACCCGTTTCCCATCAATCTTCCACGGGCCTTCCACAGGTTTTTCGAGGCCTTTACACCGGTCTTCCATCAGTTTCCCTCCGATCTTACACGGTTCCCCCCCCGGTTTTTAGAGGGCTTTTCGAAGGCT
The DNA here is from genome assembly GCA_944321965.1 of uncultured Alistipes sp. Classification (GTDB taxonomy): domain Bacteria; phylum Bacteroidota; class Bacteroidia; order Bacteroidales; family Rikenellaceae; genus Alistipes. The sequence goes on along the minus strand of CALUNH010000021.1, from coordinate 19,549 downwards.
TTCCACCGGAAAACGCCGCGTTTTACACCTCCCGTTCCGCCGTTCCTAAATCCCGATACAAAAATAGCCCTTTCCCGGTAACCGGACCATACCCGGATTCCGGTTCTTTTTACCACGATCCCCGCCGCCCCCGCAAAAAAAAGGACGGGCCGCTGAGCCCGTCCTCTGCCCGACGCCGTTCCCGACGCCGTTCCCACCCGATGCGGACTATTCGGCCCGCACCTCGTTCGTCAGTTTTTTACCGGTTTCAAATTCACTGATGTTCAGCATCGTAATACGCGCTATATTATCCAATGCTTCACGTGTGAAAAAGCCCTGGTGCGAGGTCACGATCACGTTATTGAACGACAGCAGGCGCGCCAGCACGTCGTCGTCCATGATCCGGTCCGAGGTGTCCTCGTAGAAATAGCCCGCCTCCTCCTCGTAGACATCCAGTCCCGCCGCCCCGATCCGCTTCTCCTTCAGACCGTCGATCAGCGCCTCGGTATGGATCAACTGCCCGCGGCCCGTGTTGATGATCACCACCCCGGGCTTCATGTGCGAAATGGCACGTCGCCGATCATGTAACGAGTGCTGTCGGTCAGCGGGCAGTGCAGCGATATGATGTCCGAACGCCCGTACAACTCTTCAAGCGGAACGTAGGTAATCCCCGTCCGGGCCGCATACGCCGCATCCGGGTAGAGATCGTAGGCCAGGACCTCCATGCCGAACCCCTGCAGAATGCGGATCAACTCCCGGGCTATCTTGCCCGTGCCGATGATTCCGACGGTCTTGCCGTACATGTCGAATCCCATCAGGCCGTGGAGCGAAAAGTTCCCGTCTCGGGTCCGCCAGTAGGCACGGTGGATCTTGCGGTTGAGCGCCAGCATCAGCGCCACGGCATGTTCCGCCACGGCATGAGGCGAATAGGCCGGAACCCGGACCACCGGAATTCCATAGGCCGCGGCAGCCTTGAGGTCCACGTTGTTGAAGCCCGCACAGCGCAGGGCGATCAGTTTCACACCCATGGCTGCCAGTTCGCGGATGGTGTCGGCATCCGCCGTGTCGTTCACGAAGATACAGACGGCATCGGTCCCCCGGGCCAAAGCCACATTGCTGGCATTCAGATGGCTGCGGTGATAGCAGATGTCGAAGCCGAAATTCGGCCGGATCCGCTCGAAGGACTCCCTGTCATAGGGTTGCGTCCCGAAAAGCATGACTTTCATAACGTTCGAAATTTTGTTCGTTGTTGAGCACTCCGCCCCACGGACCGTCGGGTTCCGGACCGCGTCCGAGACGGCAGGCCCCGGCCCCGGAGATCCATTTGTGATAAACGGAAAAATCGGGAACCATATTATATATAGGTTTCGAGACCTTATCCGCCTCCCCCCCCTGCAAATTCGGGTCCAAAAGGCAATCGGGAAGACCGGACGGGCAGAGAAGGCAAAAAAGGCGGAAAAGGGAAGGAACAGGGAGGGAGGAGGGAGGAGGGAGGAGGAGAGGACGGACGGGTGACGGCAGAGCAGGCGGAGACGAGCGGACTGGGGAAGGAAAGGGAAGGGAAGGAACAGGGAGGACGAGCGGGAACGGGCAGAGGCGGGCGGGGGAAGGGACAGAGCGGGACAGAGCGGGACAGAGGCGAGAAGCCGGGCAGGAAACCGAAAAATCCGTCTATTGCCAATCAAAGCGTGCTTCTTAAGCCCGTGCGGTATTCGGTGGGGGACTCCCCGGCGTGCTTCTTGAAGAAGCGTCCCAGATAGGACTGGTCGGGGAATTTCAACCGGTAGGCGATCTCCTGCACCGACAGGTCCGTCGAACGGAGCATCATCCGAATCTCCAGCATCACCGCCCGGTCGATAAACTCCTTGGCCGAGGTGTGCGCCACGGTCCGCACAATGGTCGAAAGATAACGGGTCGAAATACAGAGTTTGTCGGCATAGAAGGAGACCTCCCGGGCCTGCGCACAATACTCATGCACGAGCGCCGCAAAACGGTGGAACAACTCCATTTGCCGGGTGGTGTTCTCGAAGGCCCTCACCTCTTTGCTTGCAAAGCGCTGCACCTTGTCGTAAATCTCCAGCAGGACATTCTGCAGACGGTTCTTGATGATCGTGTTGCGGAATAGATTCTGCCGGTCACGGTAGGTGTAGGCGGCCATCTGGAACCAGATATCGGCCCCGTCAACAATCTGCTGGGGAGGTTTCGAAACCGGATTGCGGTGCACGGATTCGAAAAACTTCGGCTCCAGGCGGAATGCGGCCTCCGAAAAAAGATCGCGCGAAAAGGTACAATAGGAAGCCCGGAAATCCTCCGAACGGTCCATGAACAGGAGATATGCCCCGGGCAGCAACAGAATCAGCGTATTACGGGTAATCCGGCTTTGACACTGATCGACCATCACCTCCGCCTCACCATTCCGACAGAAGAGAAGGGCACACCCTTCGATCCGATAAGCGTACTGTTCGAAACAGGAAAAATCTGATTCGCCGACAATAAACTGCTCCTCGAAAGTTGTAATTAACGGATTGATCTGAGCCATTGTATTTCTTTTTTCGAACAAAAGTAATGAAAAACTGGCGAATAATCCTATTTTTATTCCGAAAAGTACCAACAATGTTCGCAATATAAGGGATATCGGCAACGTTTTTAAGATACTTTTGCACCTGAAAAAGTTTTTTAGTTAAGAAAAAGGAAAGTTATGAAGCAAACATTTGTGAAAGCGGCCGTTTGGGCATACAGCCTGGCTGCCGTTGCGTGTGGACAGGCCCCGACCGCAATGGGCCCTGGCGAATACGCCGTGATGACCATTGCCACGACCGACCGCGAAATCCCGACGAACTACTCGGCAACGATCCGCGGACGTCAGGACATCGACATCTACCCGCAAGTCTCGGGAACCATCTGGCAGCTCTGCGTAAACGAGGGCCAGAACGTCTCCAAGGGCCAGACCCTGTTCATCATCGACCAGGTACCCTACAAGGCCGCCCTGCAAACCGCCGAGGCCAATGTCGCCGCTGCAGAAGCCAGCGTCGCTACGGCCCAACTTACCTATGACAGCAAAAAAGAACTTTTCGCCCGCAAAGTCGTCTCGCAGTTCGACCTCTCGACGGCCGAGAACAACCTGCTGACGGCCAAAGCCCAGTTGGCTCAGGCCGAGGCCCAGCGCGTCAATGCCGCCAACAACCTCTCCTATACGGTTGTGAAGGCTCCGTCGAACGGTGTCGTCGGCACGCTGCCGTACCGCGTCGGCGCCCTGGTGAGCGCCTCGATGCCGCAACCGCTGACCACCGTGTCGGACAACTCGACGATGTACGTCTACTTCTCGATGACCGAGAACCAACTGCTCTCGCTCACGCGCCGCTACGGCTCGATCGCCGAGACGCTCAAGAACATGCCCGACGTACAGTTGCAGCTCAACGACGGCTCGATGTACGACCTTTCGGGCCGCGTGGAGTCGATCAGCGGTGTGATCGACACCTCGACGGGCAGCGTCTCGCTGCGTGCGGCGTTCCCCAACCCCGACGGGCTGTTGCACAGCGGCGGTTCGGGCAACGTCATCCTGACCAGCACCTTCAAGGACTGCATCGTCGTACCGCAGGCCGCCACGTTCGAACTCCAGGACAAGGTATATGTATATAAGTTGGCAGACGGCAAGGCCGCCTCGGCCATGATCGGCGTCGAGAAGATCTCCGACGGCAAGGAGTATATCGTCACCTCGGGTCTCGTTCCGGGCGATGTGATCGTCGCCGAGGGTGTCGGTCTGATGCGTGAAGGCACGCCGATCCGCGCCAAGGGCGAGGCTGCAGCGTCCGAAACCGCAGCTCCTGCCGAAGAGACCGCCGCAGCTCCCGCCGCAGACGAGGAGAACGCTGCCGCCGAAACCCAAACCGAAAAGGAGGAATAACCCATGACACTCAAGCATTTTATTGAACGACCCGTACTGGCGTCGGTCATCTCCATCGTCATCGTGATTGCGGGCCTGATCGGTCTGGCAAGCCTGCCTATCGAGCAATATCCCGACATCGCGCCCCCGACGGTCATGGTGCGCGCCTCGTACCCGGGAGCAAGCGCCGAGACGATTCAGAACTCGGTCGTCGTACCTCTTGAGGAGGCCATCAACGGCGTGGAGGACATGACCTACATCACCTCCAGCGCCGCAGCCGGAAGCGCCTCGATCTCGATCTACTTCCGCCAGGGCACCAACCCCGACATGGCGGCGGTGAACGTACAGAACAAGGTCTCGACCGCTACCGGACAGCTGCCTTCGGAAGTCACGCAGATCGGTGTGACGACCATGAAGCGCCAGACCTCGATGGTCAAGATCTTCTCGCTCTACAGCCCCGACGACAGCTACGACGAGACGTTCCTGGCCAACTACTCGAAAATCAACATCGAACCGCGGATCCTGCGTATCCAGGGTGTCGGCGAGGCCTTCACGCTGGGCGCCGACTACTCGATGCGCGTATGGCTCAAACCCGACGTGATGGCGCAGTACAAACTCATCCCGTCGGACGTCACCGCAGCGCTGGCCGAGCAGAACATCGAGTCGGCAACGGGTTCGCTGGGTGAAAACTCCGAAAATACGTTCCAGTACACGATGAAGTACCGCGGACGTATCCAGACCCCCGAGGAGTTCGGCCAGGTGGTCATCCGTTCGGATGCCGACGGCAACGTCCTGCGGCTGAAGGATATCGCCGATATCGAACTCGGCAGCGAATCCTACGCCTACAAGGGTTATACGAACGGACACCCGGGCGTGAGCTCGATGATCTTCCAGACGGCGGGCTCGAACGCCACGCAGGTCGTCAACGATATCAACGCCCTGCTCGACGAAATCGAACAGGAACTTCCGAAAGGCGTCGCCATCGCCCACCTGCAGAGCGTCAACGACTTCCTCTACGCCTCGATGAAGGAGGTGGTCAAGACCCTCTTCGAGGCCATTCTGCTTGTGATTCTCGTGGTTTACGTCTTCCTGCAGGACATCCGCTCGACGCTGATTCCCACGGTCTCGATCATCGTGGCACTGGTCGGTACGTTCGCCTTCCTGGCCGTGGCCGGATTCTCGATCAACCTGCTGACGCTCTTCGCCCTGGTACTGGCCATCGGTACGGTCGTCGACGACGCCATCATCGTCGTCGAGGCGGTCCAGGCCCGCTTCGACGCCGGGTACAGGTCCTCCTACATGGCTACGATCGACGCCATGTCGGGCATCACGTCGGCCATCGTTACCTCGACGCTCGTCTTCATGGCGGTGTTCATCCCCGTGGCGATGATGGGCGGTACGTCGGGCGTCTTCTACACGCAGTTCGGTATCACGATGGCCGTGGCCGTGGGTCTGTCGGCCGTCAACGCCCTGACGCTTTCTCCAGCCCTCTGCGCCCTGATTCTGAAGCCCTACATGGATGAAAACGGCGAGATGAAGGACAACTTCGCCGCCCGTTTCCGCAAGGCCTTCAACACGGCCTTCAACGCCATGATCGCCAAATACAAGCACGGCGTGATGCTCTTCATCAAGCACAAGTGGCTGATGTGGTCGACGCTGGGACTGGCCTTCGCGGCACTGGTCCTGCTGATGAACTCCACCAAGACGGGTCTGGTGCCCGACGAGGACCAGGGAACGATCATGGTCAACGTCACCACGGCCCCGGGATCGTCGCTTGCCGAGACCGACAAGGTCATGAAGGAGGTTGCCGGACGTATTCAGGGTATTCCGCAGATCCGCGACTTCATGCAGGTGGCCGGTTACGGCATGATTGCCGGACAGGGTTCGTCGTACGGTATGTGTATCCTCAAGCTGAAGGATTGGGACGAGCGTCCGGAAAAAACGGACAACGTGAACGCCGTGATCAACCAGATCTACGGACGTACGGCCGACATCAAGGATGCCCAGCTCTTCGCCGTGGCACCGCCGATGATCTCGGGTTACGGAACGTCGACCGGTTTCTCGATGCACCTGCAGGACAAGGCGGGCGGCGAGCTGACCGACTTCTACAACGTCTACCTGCAGTTCATCGCGGCGCTGAACCAGCGTCCGGAGATCGCCCGCGCCTACTCGACCTTCAACATCAACTTCCCGCAGTACATGGTCGACATCGACGCCGCCAAGGCCAAACGTGCCGGAGTCTCGCCCAACACGATTCTCTCGACCCTCTCGGGTTACTACGGAGGTCAGTACGTCTCGAACATCAACCGTTTCTCGAAGATGTACTACGTGACGATCCAGGCCGACCCGAAATACCGGCTCGACACCGAATCGCTGAACAACGTCTTCGTCCGCACGGAGAGCGGCGAAATGGCCCCGCTGAGCCAGTTCGTGAAGCTGACGCGCGTCTACAGCTCCGAGGTGCTCAACCGTTTCAACCTCTACAACTCGATCGCCGTGAACGGTACGGCTGCCGACGGCTATTCGTCGGGTGACGCCATCAAGGCCATCCAGGAGGTTGCCGCCACCGTGCTCCCGCACGGCTACGGCTACGAGTTCGACGGCATCACCCGTGAGGAGGCCCAGACGGGCAGCAACACGATCATCATCTTCGGGATCTGCATCCTGCTGATCTACCTGATCCTGAGCGCCCTCTACGAGAGTTTCCTGCTGCCGTTCGCCGTGATTCTGGCCGTACCGTGCGGACTGATGGGTTCGTTCCTGCTGGCCAAGATCATGGGGCTCGAAAACAACATCTACCTCCAGACGGGTATCATCATGCTGATCGGTCTGCTGTCGAAGACCGCCATCCTGATCACCGAATACGCCGCCGACCGCCGCCGTGCGGGCATGAGCCTCACGCAAGCTGCCGTTTCGGCCGCCAAGGCCCGTCTGCGCCCGATTCTGATGACGGTGCTGACCTGCGTCTTCGGTATGATCCCGCTGGTTCTCTCGCACGGTGTGGGTGCCAACGGTAACTCGACCCTCGGTTCGGGCGTCGTGGGCGGCATGATCGTCGGAACGCTGGCGCTGCTGTTCCTCGTGCCGACGCTGTTCATCGTCTTCGAGACGCTTCAGGAGAAGCTCAAGCCCCTGGAGTTCGATCCCGATCCGCAATGGGCCGTGCGCGCCGAACTGGAAGAGGTTAAAAACGAGAAAGAGGAGGAGTAACACCATGAGAAAAACCATCATCATACTTGCGGCAGCCGCCATGACGGGCTGCGGCATCTACAAACCCTATACCCGTCCGGAGGTGATGACCGACGGACTCTACGGCACGGCCGAAACGGCCGATTCGACGACCCTGGGCGATCTGAGCTGGCAGGAGATGTTCGCCGATCCGCAGCTGCAGGCGCTCATCGGACAGGCCCTGGAGAGCAATACCGACCTGCAATCGGCCGGCTGGCGCATCCAGGAGGCCGAGGCGACGCTCAAATCGGCCCGCCTGGCCTACCTGCCGTCGTTCAACTTCGCACCCCAGGGCTCGCTGAGCAGTTTCGACGGCGCAACCCCGACGAAAACCTACTCGATTCCGGTCCAGGCCAGCTGGCAGATCGACATCTTCAACGGACTGACGAATGCCAAACGCAGGGCCAAGGCGCTCTACCTGCAGAGCCGGGAGTACGAACAGGCCGTCAAGACGCAACTCATCGCCAGCGTGGCAAACCTCTACTACACGCTGCTGATGCTCGACAGCCAGTACGACGTGACCGAAGAGACGGCAGCCAAATGGCGTCAGAGCGTCGAGATGATGCAGGCCATGAAACAGGCCGGACTGGCCAATGAGGCCGCTGTCGCCCAGTACGAAGCCAACACGCTCTCGATCGAGGCGTCGCTGCACGACCTGGCCTACCAGCGCACGCAGACCGAAAACAGCCTCTGCTCGCTGCTGGGCGAGGCTCCCCACACGATTGCCCGCGGGGAGCTTGCCGATCAGCACATGCCCGAGACGCTGGCCGTCGGCGTGCCCCTGCAGATGCTCGCGAACCGTCCCGACATCCGGCAGGCCGAATACTCGCTCATGCAGTCCTACTATGCCACGGCCAGTGCCCGCTCGGCCCTCTATCCGTCGATCACGCTGAGCGGTACGCTCGGCTGGACCAACAACAACGGAATCATCGTCAATCCGGGCAAAATGATCTGGAATGCCGCCGCATCGCTCCTGCAGCCGATCTTCAACGCCAACGCCAACCGTGCACAGGTGAAGATCGCCAAGGCCCAGCAGGAGGAGTCGCGCCTTGCGTTCCAGCAGGCGCTGCTCAATGCCGGGGCCGAGGTCAACAACGCCCTGACGCAGAGCCAGTCGGCACGTGCGAAAGCCGACCTGCGGATGCGTCAGATCGAGGCGCTGGAGCGTGCCGTGGAGTCCACGGAACTGCTCATGCAGCACGGTACGACGACCTACCTCGAAGTCCTGACCGCCCAGCAGTCGCTGCTCTCGGCCCAGTTGTCGCAGATCGCCGACCGCTTCGACGAGATTCAGGGTGCCGTCAACCTCTACCAGGCACTCGGCGGAGGTCGTGACCTGACAACCGGGGAGGAGCAGAAATGAAACGGGGAGCGACCAGAGAGGAGATCATCCGCACGACGCAGGAGTTCATCGCCCGATACGGCATCCGTGCCGTAAGGGTGGATGAGATCGCGCAGACGCTGGGGATCTCCAAACGCACCCTCTACGAAATGTTCGCCGACAAGAACGACCTGATCATGACGTGTCTCGACGCCATGCGGACTCAGCAGCAGGAGCGGATCGTCGCCTGCCGCAAACGCCGGAGCGGAAATCCCCTGCAAAAGACCGTCCGTCTGATGAACGAGTACATCGAGAATCTCTATCGGGTGGATCACAGTTTCCTGTCGGACCTGCGCCGCAAGGTGGTCTTCGCGGAGCATTACGACGAACAGCGCGAATTCTGGCACAAGGAGCTGGCCCTGCATCTCGACACCTGCCGCAAGCAGGAGCTGCTCCTGCCGGAGATCGACGCCACGGCATTCGCCGACCAGTTGATGGGAGCACTGCTCGACCTGCGGCTGAACGGCGCTTCGCAGGAGGAGGTGAGTCTCTTCTGCCGCACGATCCTGCGCGGTGCGGCAACCCGCCAGGGCATCGAGATGATCGACCGCCGGGCATGAAGCCCCCCCAAACGTCCGAAACGGAAACTACGCATGAAGAAAAGCTCCGCACACTGTAATGTGCGGAGCTTTTCTTTGGGGATTTGCCCGGAGATCTTGCATTTCTTGAAATCTTTTCCTATATTTGCACCTGTCGAGCACGAGAAAATCTCGGAACATGGATGCACGGACCACATATCGGATGAACACCGGCATGGTCTCCTTCGGGACGATGATGATGGTCATGTGCATGTGCAGCCGAATTTGCCGGGTGTAGTTTTTTCGTGTGCAGAAACAAGACGATCCGGCTTCCCGAGAAGTCGGATTTTTTCATGAACGAACGCAACAGAAACCGAAAAATGGATACCAGAGATTACCGATTCGAAACGCGGCAGATCCATGCCGGACTCAACCCCGACGAACCTACGGGTTCGCGCGGCATCGCGATCTGGCCTACGGCGGCCTATCGCTTCCGGAGCTGCGACCACGCCGCACGGCTCTTCGACCTGAGCGAGGCCGGAAACATCTATACGCGGCTGCAGAACCCCACGACCGCAGCCTTCGAGGAGCGCATCGCCGCACTCTACGGAGCTGTCGGAGCGCTGGCCGTCTCGTCAGGGATGTCGGCGATCCTCGTGACGACGCTCTCGCTGGCCGCCGCGGGCGACAACATCGTCGTCTCGCCCTACCTCTACGGCGGCACCCACAACCTGCTGCGCACGACGCTGCGGCGCCTGGGCATCGACTGCCGCATGGCTGCAAGCGAACAGGCCGCGGATTTCGAACCGCTGATCGACGACCGCACGCGGATGATCTATGCCGAGAGCATGGGTAACCCGACCTGCACGGTGCCCGACCTGGAGGCGCTGGGCGAACTGGCCCGGCGGCGGGATGTCCCGTTCGTGGTGGACAACACGTTCGGAGCCGCAGGCTACCTCTGCAACCCCTTCGAGTGGGGTGCGAACATCGTCGTGGACTCCGCGACGAAGTGGATCAACGGCCACGGCACAACGCTCGGCGGCGTGATCGTCGACGGAGGCAACTACAACTGGGCCAACGGCAAGTTCCCGCAGATCGACGGTCCCTCGGAAGGGTATCACGGGCTGAATCTCTACGAAACGTTCGGCAATGCGGCCTTCGTGGTGAAGTGCCGCGTCGACGGGCTGCGCGACCTGGGCTGCACGCCCTCGCCGTTCGACTCCTACCTGATGCTCATCGGGCTGGAGACCCTCTCGCTGCGCGTAAGGCACGAGGTGGAGTCGGCCCGGAGGCTGGCCGAATACTGCCGCCGCCATCCCAAGGTCAAAACGGTCAGCTACGTGGGATTCGACACCCATCCGAGCCACGACAACGCCCGGAAATACTACCGGTTCGGGGCCTCGGCGATCTTCACCATCGAACTGAAAGGGACGCTGGAGAGCACCGTGCGCTTTGTGGAATCGCTGCACCTGGCCGCGAACATGACGATGATCGGCGACTCGATCACCGTGGTGACACACCCGGCCTCGACGACCCACAAGCAGTTGAGCGACGAGGACCTCGCGGCGGCGGGCGTGACGCCCACGATGCTGCGCATCTCGCTCGGACTGGAAAACGTCGAGGACCTGATCGACGATTTCGAACAGGCCTTCGCCCACGTAGAATAACCCCGCAGAACAAGCCTCAGAACCCCCGCATCATGGATCCGCAGATCTACACGGCCCCCGGGCCCTTCGAACTGGAGACGGGACACACGCTGCCCGAATTGCGCATCGCCTACCACACCTACGGGCGGATGAATGCCGCACGGGACAACGTGGCGTGGGTCTGCCACGCCCTGACGGCCAATTCGGAGGTCGCCGACTGGTGGCCCCACACGGTCGAGAAGGGGCGGTTCCTCGATCCGGAGCGCTGGTTCGTGGTCTGCGCCAACATCCTCGGCTCGCACTACGGCACGACGGGGCCGCTGCACGTCAACCCCGCAACGGGACGTCCGTGGTACGGGACGTTCCCGCCCTTCACGATCCGCGACATCGTGCAGGCGCACCGCCTGCTGGCCGAAGCGCTGGGAGTAGGGCGGATCGCCCTGCTGGTGGGGAGTTCGGTCGGGGGATTCCAGGCCGTGGAGTGGGCCGTCATGGAGCCGGAGCGGATCGAACGCCTGGCGCTGATCGCCACCGATGCCAAGGCCTCACCCTGGAACATCGCCATCGACGAAACGCAGCGCATGGCCATCGAGGCCGACTCTACATTCGGCGAAGAGCGCCCCGATGCCGGCATGAAGGGCCTTGCGGCGGCACGGGCGCTGGGGCTGCTGAGCTACCGCGGTCCCGAGGGCTACAACCTCACGCAGCAGGACCGCGAGGAGAATCCCGCCCTGCACCGCGCCTGCACCTACCAGCAGTATCAGGGCGAGAAGCTCTGCCGCCGCTACAACGCCTATTCGTACCATGCGATCCTCGACGCCTTCGACACCCACGACGTGGGACGCGGGCGCGGCGGCGTGGAGGCGGCGCTGCAGCAGATCCGGGCCCGGACGCTGGTCGTGGGGATCAGCACCGACATCATCTTCACCCCCGCGGAGATGCGCCGCCTGCACGGGCAGATTCCCGGCAGCCTCTACCGCGAAATCGACTCGCCGTTCGCCCACGACGGATTCCTCGTCGAATACGAACAGCTCAACGCCCTGCTGCTTCCGTTCCTGGAGGACAAGGCCTGACCCAACCCGGTCAACAAACAACAAACGCATACAGCTATGACGAAAATCAAAATCGGACTGTTCGGATTCGGCGTCGTCGGACAGGGCATCTACGAGGTGGTGCGCAAATCGAAGAACGCCCACGCCGAGATCGTGAAGATCTGCGTCCGCGACCCGAAGAAGCCTCGGAAGATCGAGGTCGACCCGTCGTTGTTCACCACCTCGGTGGACGAGATCCTCGACAACCAGAACGTGAACCTCGTCGTCGAGGTGATCGACGACGCCCGTGCGGCCTACGACATCGTCAAACGCGCCATGCTGCGCGGAATCCCCGTCGTGTCGGGCAACAAAACCATGCTGGCCCACCACCTCCCGGAGCTGATCGAGATCCAGAAGACACGCGGCGTAGCGCTGCTCTACGACGCCTCGTCGTGCGGTTCGATCCCCGTGATCCGCAACCTCGAAGAGTATTACGACAACGACCTGCTGCTCGAAGTGAAGGGTATCCTGAACGGATCGTCGAACTACATCCTCTCGCGGGTCTTCGACCACAAGGACTCCTACGCCAATGCGCTGGCCCAGGCCCAGGCCCTGGGCTTCGCCGAGAGCGACCCGTCGTTCGACATCGAGGGATACGACTCGCTCTTCAAGCTGGTGATCATCACCGTGCACGCCCTGGGAACCTACGTCGCCCCGGAGCGGATCTTCACCTACGGCATCTCGACGATCCACGACTCGGACATCCGCTATGCCCGCGAAAAGAACGTCAAGATCAAACTCGTGGCCCAGGTCGTCAAGGTCAGCGACGAGCACTTCACGATGTTCGTCATGCCGGAATTCGTGACCCCCTCGAAGTACATCTACAGCGTCGACGACGAGTACAACGGCGTGGTGATCCGCGGCGAGTGCTACGACCGCCAGTTCATGTTCGGCAAGGGCGCCGGAAGCCTCCCCACGGCCTCGTCGATCCTGAGCGACATCATGGCGCGGCTGAACAACTACCGCTACGAGTACAAGAAGATGAACTACATCGAGAAGCCCGACTACACGACCGACATCACGCTGAAGATCTACGCCCGCTACCGGGAGACCGACGTCCAGCAGATCCTGCACTTCTCGAAGATCCACGAACAGTTCATCAGCGAGGAGAGCAACTACGTGATCGGCGACATCCTGCTGAGCGAGCTGCTCGAAAAACGGTCGCAGCTTTCGGGCAAGGATGTCTTCCTGGCCAACATTCCGATCTTCTTCCTGAACCGCGACTGATCTGCGGACCAGGGGGAGGGCCGGAGCCGGAGGGCCGAAGAACCGGAGCCGGGGAGGGGACCGGAGGGCCTGGGACCACGGACCGGAAGATCGGGGGCCGGGAAAAGCCGGGGAACAAGCACAAAAACAGGGACAGGGTTAAACCCTGTCCCTGTTCGGTATTGTCGGCACGGGATCAGTCCTGCACGCAGCGGACCGAGATGCCGTAATTGACGGAGACACTCGTCAGTGAAGGCTCGGAACCGGAGGTATAGAGCAGGCAGACGCATTTCCCCGACTCGGGGCACTCGCTGCCCATCAGGTAACCCGTGGAGGAATCGCCATAACGCTGATTCATGGAAGCCACGATCCAGAATCCGGCACATTTCAGGAAATCGTCCGGGCGTTCGGCACTCTCGGCCAGGGCCTGCAGTTCCGCCGTATCGGGAAGGTGCCAGCCGTCGGGGCAGATCCCCTGCACGCGCCCGCCGTCACCCGAAGCACCGTTCGTCGCCGTGGCGTAATTGTACAGCAGACCCAGTTCCGGATCGGACTCAAGCCCCTCCTGCGGGGCCCAGAAATCCGTATCGAGCGTCCGGCCTGCGGGTTCATAGCGCAGATTGGCGGCCATCCACACCTGATCTCCGATGCGGACCGTAGGGTAGGTCACCCCTTCGTAAACGAGGCTTGCAGTCTCGGACCCCTCCGGGATTCCGGTTTCGTAGAAATCATCGGCTGCATCGGTGTCATCGTTCGTATCGAGCGAACCGCCGTCCACCCAGTCGCTGATCTCGCCGCTCAGCGTCACTTCGATTTCGGCCATCGAAACCCGGATCGAAAGATCGTAACGCTTGCCGCTTTCGAGCAGGGCCTGCTGGACGCTCTTGCTGCGGGTCTTGCCGTCGGAGGTTGTGACCGTGACGCTCAGATCGCCCTGCTGCGGCACGAGAATCGCCCGGTAGGAGGTGCCGGCTGCCGCCTCGAAGGTCCGGATCTCGGAGGCCTGAACCCCGGGTTTGGCGGAAGCCGTCGGTACGGAGAAGTCCACGACGGCCGTCGCGGCAAATCCGCCGATGACAACCTCCGTCACCTCGGTGTCGGTGGTGTTGTCGACAATGATGGTGAGCTGCGACATCAGGTGGTAGAAGAGCATACCCACGGGCGTACTTACGGGAAGAGCATCCGCCACCACGGCTCCCAACAGGTCAGAAGACTCGCACCCGGCGCCCTGGTCCGCAGCCACGGAGAACTCCTCGGGAGTACCCGACTCCATATAGGGATAATAGGCCGTCAGGGTTGCCGTCTGTTGCGAGTCGTCGTACCAGACGAGTCCCGGATCGGTGAAGACCGACCCGTCATAGGTCATGGGGAAGTTCCGGACATAAGGCTCCGCCCCTTTCAGGATCGTCAGACCGATCCGGTCGCCACGGTCAAAATAGAGTCCCGACACCCGGGTCCGGACGGTCGGAAAGATCTCGACCCGAGGCGCCGAATCCCGCTTCTCGGAACAGCCTCCCACGACGAAAAGGCCCGCCAAAAACAGGCCGATAAAATAGTTCTGTTTCATCTTTCGGTTTATTTTTACGACAATACGCGGTGCAAAAATAAACTTTTTCGTCCAGATTATACCATTCCGGTCAACTTTTATAGTAAATTTCGTCGAGCCCGAGGGTAAAACTGCCTCGGCGCCACCAGGCAACGGCCGTCAGAAGCAGGGCCAGGGCAGCATTGAAAAGGAAAGGGAAGCGGTCGCCGTGGGTGTGGAACAGCGAGCGGAAGAGGTCCGTGAGAAACGGGCTGAGCATCACGGCAAGGTAGTTCATGGCCATGACGCACGACAGGGCGAAGGTTGCCGAACGCGGCGGAGCGATCGTTGCGGCCTTGTCGTAGACGACGGGCTGCATCACCCCGTAACCGAACCCGGCAAGCAGGGCCCCGACCACCAGCAGCGCCTTCGTATGGAAGAGCCCCATGCAGAGCAGCCCCAGCGCCACCAGGGCCAGCGATACGAGGTTGACGCGGGATTTCAGACGCCGGATGATGCGGTCGACGAAGAGCCCGGGGAGCATGATGGAGAGGAAGAAGAGCGAAATGAGCACCCCCGAGAAGGAGCTGCGGATCCGGTAGTCGTCGATCAGGAACGACGCATAGTAGACGACGGCCAGCACGGCATAGGTGATGAAGAAGTAGAAGAGCATCAATCCGGCGAGTTTGCGGCTGTCGATGCGTTTGTAGCGCAGCTGGAGGCTCTGCGTGGGTTCGGGGTCGGAGGGTTGCCGCCGCAGGAAGAGGGAGAGAAGCAGCGAGACGCCCGGCAGCGTATAGACCAGGAAGGGAAGGTGCCAGTCGACATCGGCCAGATAGCCCGTCAGAGCGGTAGCCAGGACGAGCGTGAGGTTGTTGATCGCAGAGCTGTAGCCCAGCTGCCGGACGCGGTAGTCACCCGTGAAGTAGGCCACGACGAGTCCCGTGGAGAAGGGGATGACCATTCCGGCCCCGATGCCGAGGATGCAGCTGACGACGATCAGCCCGACGATGCTGCGGATGAAGAGGCAGGCCACGCCGCTGAGGAAGAAGATCAGGAGCCCCGTTGTGAGCAGTTTCAGGCTGTCGCGTCCTTCGGAGAGTTTGCCGGAGAGCAGCACGAAGGGGATGATCAGCAGCGAGGGCAGCGACGTGAGCATCTGGATCTCCAGGTCGGTAACCTTGGGGAAGACCTTGTTCAGATCCCCCAGAATCGGAGAAACGGCCAGCCCCGGGAGCGATGCGATGGCCGATACGGACCAGATCGCCAGCAGAACGGCAAGGGAGATGGAACCTTTTCCGGTTTCGATTTTCATGGTCGGAGATTTTTTGTTCGGAGATTTTTCCGCAACTCCTGCAAGTGTCATACCGAAACCGGGCCGCAACGGGCCCTGCAATCGTAAAAAAGCGACGGACCGACCCCTTTCGAGGGATCGGTCCGTTCAAATCGATGTGGGTATCTTTACGCGGCAGCCCGGGGAATCCACCGTCCGCCGCCCGAGTTCCGTTCCTTCACGCTCCACCCGGTCAGTCGGCCTTCCGCTCCGCCCGGACAGTCGCCATGCACCGGTCCCCGGCACACCGCCCCGGTCAGTCGGCCTTCACGCAACGCACCGGAAGACCTCCGGCACGCCGCAGCCCGTAGCTGCTCTGCACGGCCGACGCATCGCCGTAGTGGAAGTAGGCCGCCGTAGCGAGCCGGTCGGCAGCCTGCACCCCGGAGGTCCAGTAGAGTCCGACCCAGGGCTGGGCCTCATCGGCCCGCGTACTCTTGGGATCATACCCTGCGACATGGACATTCTGATACTTTCCGTCGAGGTAGGTCCGGCGCCCGGCACCCATGAAGAGCGACGAAACGCCATCCTTGGCAAGCGTCACGCTGTATTTCGTATTGGCCCACGCCAGGCTCTCCGCATCGGGGGTCAGCCCCTCGAACGCGGCGGCAGGAGCCACACGCCACCCCGCCGGGCAGGGATCGTAGAGGCTTTTGGCCGTGCCGGGAGCGCTCCACAGGGCATCGGAACCCGCACTCCACAACCAGTCATACCCCGACTCCTCGACCCCCAGGATAAAGGTCAGCGGATTGAGCCGGGCATACTCCACCGTTCCGGTTGCGGCATCCGAAGCCACCGGCGTGGCAGTCACGCTCGAATTGCTGCCGTTGTACATCGTGGCGGCCGTACCGTTGGAGAAGTTGTAGGCTCCCGGGCCGATGAAGGGATCCTTGCGGCCCCACTGGTAATAGAGCCCGTAGGAGGCGAGGATCTCCTCGTTCGACGCATTGGACGACGCGAGGGCCCCGAGGTTGCGGTCCATCATCGTATAGCCGTTGAACGAGCGCTGGTTTGCGGCGTCCGACGGATCGTAATCCGCCACCCAGACGTGCCAGCTCCAGAGCAGCGTTCCGGCGGCATCGTAGGCGCCGATCAGGGCATTTCCCGACTTGATCTTCGTCTCGTCGTCGCTGTCCGCACCCACGTAGAACGAAGCCTTTCCGTTCTGCAGCGTCAGGTACTGGATCAGGCTCGAAGCGCTCTGCCAGATGACCCCCACCGATGCCGTTGCCAGCGACGTACCGTCGCTGCGATGCTCGACATCGAGCAGGTAGTGGGTCTCCTTCTTGTTGGCGATGTAGCTGTTGGCCGCCTCCGAGGAGAGGTCCTTGCGGCCGACCACCCCGACGAAGAACGAGGCCGAGCCCGAGGCACCGCCACCGCCCGTACCGCTCAGGGTCACCGTGCCGGTTTTAGCCTCCCCCTCGTCGAACGACGAGGGCGGCGTCACCCGAACGGTCTGCGTCGCGGCATCCACCGTCACGTCATCCCACCCGGTGGGTTTGCTGGAGACCGTGAAGCTGTTGAGATTCGAGGCCGTGAAGTGGACCGACGCCGAAGCCGTCTCGCCCTGCGTGAAGAAGACGGCGGGCGAATCGAAGGCGAGCGAACCGGTCACATCGTCGTCGCCGCACGAGATGAAAAGGGCGGCGGCAAGAACCGAGCACCACCCAGCGAATCTTTTCATATCCATCGTGTATTACTGAATTTCAATTCCAAAAACCGTTGCAAAGATACCAAAAAGCGGGACAATTCCTATAACGTACTTTCGAATTTTGCATTCGGGAACGATTATTGCCGCTTCTTTCCTAACGAATTATAAACGCATATAGTATATGTCCGACAGGAAAATTGAAACGGGAAGCCGCCGGGCCGAGGAGCGTTTCTCGATCACGGTGTGTGAAAAGGGCCCCTATCTGGTCTACGGGCGTCCGCCCCTGGCCACGCAGTTCATCATGCCCAATGCGGAGCACGAAAGCTGGGATTTCCAGCAGGGACGCAGCTACCCGACGGAGGCGGAACCCACGGCACTCTGCCGGTGCGGGGCCTCGAAACGCAAGCCCTACTGCGACGGAAGCCATACCTCGGCGGAGTGGGATCCGACACTCACGGCCCCGGACGAAGCAGTGCCCGACCGTGCGGAGGAGATCCGCGGCGAGACGCTCACGCTGACCGACCGTGCGCAGTTTTGCGTCTTCGCACGCTTCTGCCACCCGGCGGGGGATGCGTGGACGCTCACCGAGCACTCCGACGACCCGACGTCGCGGCGCCTGGCCATCCGGGAAGCGTCGATGTGCCCCGGCGGGCGGCTGACGGCCTGGGACCCCATCTCGGGGAAACCCTACGAATTCCGTTTCGAGCCCAGTCTGGGGTTGATCGAGGACCCGGCAATCGGCTGCAGCGGGGGAGTCTGGGTCCGGGGCGGAATCCCCCTGCGGCGCGAGGACGGACACTCCTACGAGATCCGCAACCGCATGGTGCTGTGCCGCTGCGGGCAGTCGGCCAACAAACCCTACTGCGACGGCACCCACGCCGCCGTCAAGTGGCAGGACGGGCTCGACAGCACCCCTGCCGCCGAAGCGCTGCCCGAAGAGGCCTGCGAGGAGACCTACTGAGCGGCGTGCGTGCGGAAATAACGCTCGAAAAAGACCAGTTGCGAGGGGAGCGAAATCGACCAGTAGGCCGAATTGTGCACGCCGGGCCGCACCTGGAAATCGTGCCCGACTCCCAGTTTGAGGAGTTTGTCGTGCAGGTTCAGGTTCACCTGGTAGAAGAAATCCCCGTAACCGCAGTCGATGATCAGCGCCAGTTCTCCGTTTTTCAGGCTGTCGACCTGTTCGATGACCGTATGGGCATCCCACCGTTCGGGGTTTTCGTCGCGCTCGCCCCGTTGGTTCTTCATGTGCCACGAATCGGGGAAGGGCCGGATATCCACACCCCCGGAGGTCGACCCCGCAGCCCCGAAGCGGTCCTTGTGGTGCAGGGCCACCCACAGGGCGCCGTGTCCCCCCATGCTCAGGCCCGTGATGGCGCGCCCCTCGCGGGCGGGGACCGTCGGGTAGCGGGCATCCACCCAGTCGACGAGCTCCGTCGAGACGAAGGTCTCGAACTGCGACCGGGGATCGAGCGGGCTGTCCCAGTACCAGCTGTTTTCACCGTCGGGGCAGACGAAGATCAGTCCCAGGCGGTCGGCAAACGAGCCGAGGTCGCAGATCCCGAGCCACGAAAGGTGCGAACCGCCATGCCCGTGCAACAGGTAGAGCACCGGGAAACGCCGCGCCCCGGCTGTGGAGTCGTCGGCAGCAGCCGCAGCCGCATCGGGAACAACCACAACGGCCGGAATGTCGCGCTGCATCCCGGGGCTGAAGACCGCCACGGTATCGATCCGTGCGGCAAAAGCGGCCACGTTCAGCCACAGAAAAAACAGCAGAAAAGGAATCTTCTTCATCGTTTCGGTTTTTTTCGAGATTTTTCGGGAGTTTTCGGGGTGTCCGGAAGTTTTCGGGGTGTCCGAGAGTTTTCGGGGTGTCCGGAAGTTTTCGAGGTGTCCGGAAGTCCGGGAGTTTTCGGGGAGCCCGGAAGTTTTCGGGGTGTCGGGAAGCTCGGAAGCCCGGAAGCCCGAAAGCCCGAAAACTCGGGAACTCGGGAGCCCGGGAGCCCGGGGTTTGAAAAAAGGGGCGTTGCAACAACGCCCCGAGTGGAATGCTCCGAAAAAGCTACTTCTTTTCCGGTTTGGCGATGGTCTCGCGCATCTGCGTG
>CALUNH010000020.1 GCA_944321965.1 uncultured Alistipes sp. | reverse complement strand
GAAGACTCTCCGCCTCCACCCGGAAGCGCGGCAGTTTCTCGACGAAAATACGATAGTTGGTCGTGTTCATTTATTGTTGTTGTTTGTCTTGTTCTTCCTTGCGGCCCGGTCCAGCCTCCCCCCCTCTCTCTAACGGACAAAACGGTCGGCCCACTGCCGCTCATACTCCTCGCCCCCCCCTCTAACGGACGAACCGGTCGGCCCACTGCCGCTCGTACTCCTTCTCCGCCCCGCTAACGGACGAACCGGTCGGCCCACTGCCGCTCATACTCCTCGCCCGTTATGCCGACGAAGGTAATATGGCCCATCTTGCGCTTCGGACGGCTCTCGGTCTTGCCGTAGATATGGACGTAAGTGTCCGGACGTTCCTCCCGCTCCACGGCCCGCGCCGCGTCGAGGTCCTGGCCCAGGATGTTCTTCATCACCGTCGGGGCTACCAGGCACGGTTCCTGCAACGGCTCGCCCGTCAAATAGCGCACCAGCTCCCGGAACTGGTTCGTCGTGCACCCCTCGATCGTATAGTGCCCCGAGTTGTGGGGGCGCGGCGCCATCTCGTTGAAGTAGATCTCCCCGCCCCGGATGAAGTATTCGATGGCCAGGATCCCTTCGTAACCGCACTCGCGCATGAAACGCTCGCTCTGCGCCTTCATCCGGTCAAGCACCTCCTGCGAGGCCGCCGCCGGGACGATCGACAGATCGAGAATGCCGTCGCGGTGGATATTCCGTCCCACGGGAAAGCTCACCACCCGCTCCCGGTCGGCCACCATCACGATGCTCGCCTCCGAGTCGAACGGGATGAACTCCTCCAGAATGCAGGGGACCGTCAGCAGCGGCAATGCCCGTTCGATATCGGTCTCGCTCTTCAGAACCATTTGTCCGTGTCCGTCGTAGCCCAGCGTGCGGGTCTTCAGCACCGCCGGGAGGCCCAGTTCACGCACCGCGGCCCGCAGCGACGCTTCATCATCCACGGCCGCGAAGCCCGGGGTCTGCAATCCGTGGTTGCGGGCGTTCGTCTTTTCGCGCAGGCGGTCCTGCGAGTCGTAGAGCGGTTTATAGCCCTGCGGGATGTTGTATTTCCCGCACAGCGGGATCAGGATCTCGCCCGGGACGTTCTCGAATTCGTAGGTCACCACGTCGCTCATGCGGCACAGGCGATCCAATGCCGCGACATCATCGTAGGCCGCCACAATATGGTCGTCGCAAACCCGGAAGGCCGGAGCATCCGGCGCCGGGTCCAGCGCCACGGCCCGCACGCCCAGCACATGGGCCTGCTCGGCGATCATCAGCCCCAGCTGTCCGCCTCCGATAATTCCGATCGTCTTCATCTTTTCCGGACTTTTCGTCGTTTCCATCTCCCCGCGAGTCTTGTTCTCCTCCATCCCGGCGCCCCCGGATCAGTTCAGTTCGGCTTTCAGGACGTCGGCGGTCTGTTTGGCGCGGAAGGCTTCGAGTTTCGCCGCCAGCGCCGCATCCTGCAGCGCCAGGATCGATACGGCAATCAGGGCGGCATTCTTCGCACCGTTGATCGCGGTCGTGGCTACGGGAACTCCCGCAGGCATCTGCACGATCGAGAGCAGCGAATCCAGACCGTTCAGGGCCCGCGACTTCACCGGCACGCCCACCACGGGCAGCGTCGTCATCGAGGCCACCATGCCCGGAAGGTGCGCCGCACCCCCCGCTCCGGCTATAATAACACCGATACCGCGCTCCTTGGCCGTCTTGGCATATTCGCACAGCAGATCCGGAGTCCGATGGGCACTGACCACCCGTTTTTCGAAATCCACACCGAACGATTCGAGCATCGAAACGGCATCGGCCATCACCTCGTAATCGCTCACGGAACCCATGATAACGCCTACTTTCATCGTCTTGTCGAAATTACAAATTGTTCAAAAATCACAAAAGCAAACCGCCACGACATCACATGTCATGGCGGTCTGGTATCTATCCGAGGACCCCGCAGGCGGACAGTTGCTGCCCCAGGGATTGCGCACACTGCATCTGCTGACATGCCGACGAATAGAACGCAGCAGCCAGAACCTGCTGTTTCTTCCGTTCGCGCTGGTCGATATTGCAGAGACGGGTCATCGAAATTAACCTAACTGTTAAAACATCGTTACAAAAGTAGCTATTTTCACCCGACTTTCAAAATCCCCGGGCCGAATTAATATCGACAATTTATCCACAATCCGACCCGAATCCCACGGCCCAACCCGGGTTCCGAACGGGCCCCGGGGTGAAATCCGCCGCAGCAGCCGGGAGTTTTCCGCTACCCCATCCCCACAGCCCGCTACCGCGCCTTCGCCTCGCAGTAGGCGCAACGGCACGTGCCGTCGGGCATCCGGCGGAACAGCTGGTCCACATCCTCCGTCGCCGAAATGCAGCGCCGGTTCGGGCACACCAGCTCGTTGACGATGTACTCCTCGTTGAAAACCGGCGTGTGCGCGAACGGCCGGTTCTCGTCCGCCCACCGAAGCAGCGTCAGAATCAGCGCCATACGCACGAACTTGCCGTTCTCGACCTGCCGGAAGTAGGCCGCACGCGGGTCGTTGTCCACCGCCCGCGTGATCTCGTTCACACGCGGCAGCGGATGCAGGATCGTCATGTCCGCCTTCGCCGTGCGCAGCTTCTCGGGATTCAGCACGAAGCTGTTCTTCACGCGGTCGAACTCCTCCTCGTCCAGGAAACGCTCCTTCTGTACGCGCGTCATGTAGAGGATGTCCAGCTCGGGCGTCACCTCCTCCATCGTGCGCACCTCGCGGAACGTGAGCTTCGAGTTGGCCTGCATCTCCTGCAGCATGTAGTCCGGCAGACGCAACTCCTCGGGCGAAATCAGGATCACCTTGATCCCCTCGTAGCGCGACAGCGCCTTGATCAACGAGTGCACCGTACGGCCGAACTTCAAGTCACCGCAGAAACCGATCGTCATGTGGTCGAAACGCCCCTTCTCACGCTTGATCGTCAGGAGGTCCGTCAGCGTCTGCGTCGGGTGCGAGTGGCTCCCGTCCCCGGCGTTGATCACCGGGACCTCCGCATACTGCGACGCCACGAGCGGCGCTCCCTCCTTGAAGTGGCGCATGGCGATGATGTCCGCAAAGCAGCGGATCACACGAACCGTGTCGGCCACCGTCTCGCCCTTCGATACCGACGACGAGTTGGCGTCCGAAAAGCCGATCACCTGTCCGCCCAGTTCGAGCATCGCCGACGTGAAACTCAGCCGCGTGCGCGTCGAAGGCTCATAGAAGAGCGTCGCCAGTTTCCTGCCCTTGCACGCTTCGCTGTATTTCGACCGGTTGGCGATGATATCCTCCGCCAGGGCCACGATCTGCTCGGTCTCCTGCACCGTCAGATCCGTCGGGTCTATCAAATGTCGCATCATATCCTCGTTTTTAACGGTTCATCCACGATTCGTCCGACGGATTGTCGCGGAACTGCAGCAGACGCTCCTTGTCCTCGGGCTTGATATAACCCTCCTCGGCCGCAACCTCCACCAGCGCGTCGAGATTCGAAAGGCTGTAGTTCACGACGTTCGCCTCCTTCAGCCGGTCGAGGCCCTTCTTCATCCCGTAAGTGAAGATCGATGCCACGCCCAGCACCTCGGCACCCGCCTCGCGCAAGGCGTTCACCACCTCGATGCACGACCCCGCCGTCGAGATCAGATCCTCGATCACCACCACCTTCTGGCCCTTTTCCAACCGGCCCTCGATCTGGTTGCCGCGCCCGTGGTCCTTCGACCCCGAACGCACGTAGCCCATCGGCAGGTCGAGAATCGTCGCCGTGATGGCCGCATGGGCAATCCCGGCCGTCGAGGTCCCCATCAGCACCTCCGCTTCGGGGTACTTCGTGCGCACGATCTCCGCAAGACCCGCCTCAACGTGTTTGCGGACCTCCGGAGCCGTCAGCGTCAGACGGTTGTCGCAATAGATCGGGCTCTTGATGCCGCTGGCCCATGTAAACGGCTGTTCCGGGCGCAGAAAAACCGCACCGATCGACAGCAAATCCCTGGCAATAGCTTTTTCCATATTTGTCGTATGCTTTTCGTGTTTTTCATTATTTCAAACCCGGGCCCCAAACGGTCCCGTTTCCCGGGATCAAGCCCCTGGCCCCGGGTCCGCAGTTTCCGACCCTACTCCAGCGCCCGGCGCAGCACCGCCTCCACCTCGTCGGGGTAGATGCCACCCTCGTGGACCTTCTCCCCGCCGACATAGAAGGTCGGCACATAGTAGTAATCATATTGGTCGGCCACCGCAGGCTCCTCCGACTCCTCAATCATCTCGATCTCCACCGCCTCCAGCTCCGGATGGGCCGCCTTCGCCTCCTCGATGTAACGCAGCGCCTTCTTGCAGAAGGGGCACGTCTTCAGATAAAACAGTTTTACGGGTTTCATGACGATTCACATTTTTCGGTTGTCCGACATCCGGTGCAAAAAATCGACCGGCGGCTATCCGACGAACTCCGCCACGCAGCGCCGGTAGGCCGCCACGGGATCCGCCGCCGCCGTGATCGGGCGACCGACGACGATAAAATTCGAACCGATCTCCCGCGCCCGCGCCGGAGTCGTCACTCGAACCTGATCCGCCACGTCGCCGTCGGCGAACCGAACGCCCGGCGTTACGGTCAGGAAATCCGCGCCGCACGCCGCGTGGACCATCCCCGCCTCCAGCGGCGAGCAGACCACGCCGTCCAGCCCGGCTTCGCGCGTATTCTGCGCATACTTGACGATCGTGTCGTCGATCGAAGCCCCGATCAGCAGTTCGCGCTGCATCCGCTCCTCGCTCGTCGAGGTCAGCTGCGTCACGGCAATCAGC
Organism: uncultured Alistipes sp.; assembly: GCA_944321965.1. Lineage (GTDB taxonomy): Bacteria > Bacteroidota > Bacteroidia > Bacteroidales > Rikenellaceae > Alistipes. Next base: position 34,923 of record CALUNH010000020.1, on the reverse strand, counting down.
AGCGGCCGCGTGCCGTCCTCGCGCGTGAGCCCCTCCAGCGCCGCCCGCATCATCTCGATCGTCCCCGCGGCATGGACGTTGCACATGTCTACGTCCAGACGCGACAGCACCGCCATCGCCTTCTTCACCGTATTGGGAATGTCGTGCAGCTTCAGGTCGAGGAAGATCCGGTGCCCCCGGCGCTTGATCTCCCGCACGATCGACGGGCCCTCGGCATAGTAAAGCTCCATGCCGATCTTCAGAAAGGGCTTGCGCGCCTCGTCCCGGAAGAGGTCGAGGAAGCGGAAGGTGTCCTCTGCGGATTTGAAATCGCAGGCAATAATGACGTCTCGTTCCATATTCTTCGATACTATGCTATACCTATTATGTCCGTCAGGCGCTCGATGCCCAGCCGCCGCATCTCCCCGGGCAGCGCCTCGACGATCTCCTTCGAGGCGTAGGGGTTCACCAGATTCGCGGCGCCCACCTGCACGGCCGTGGCGCCCGCCATCATCATCTCGATCACGTCGCGCGCCGACTGCACGCCCCCGCACCCCATGACCGGGATCCGGCACGCCTTCGAGACCTGGTAGACCATCCGCAGGGCCAGCGGAAAGACCGCAGGACCCGAAAAACCGCCCATCGTGTTGGCTATCACCGGACGACGACGGCGGATGTCGATGCGCATTCCCAGCAGCGTATTGATCAGCGAGATGCCGTCGGCCCCCGCCTCCTCGCACGCCCGGGCGATCGAAACGATGTCCGTCACGTTGGGCGAAAGCTTCACGAAGACCGGTTTCGTCGTCACGGCCTTCACCGCCCGCGTCACCTCCGCGGCCGTCTCCGGACTGTTGCCGAACGACATGCCCCCGTGCCGCACGTTCGGGCACGAGACATTCACCTCGATGATCCCGACCTGCTCCTGCTTGTCGATCCGCTCGCAGCAGTAGGCGTACTCCTCGACCGAAAAGCCCGAAATGTTGGCGATCACCGGCTTGCGGAAGAAGTGCCGCAGGCGCGGCAACTCATGCCGGATCACGGCATCGATGCCCGGATTCTGAAGCCCGACGGAGTTGATCATCCCCGCCGTACATTCGGCGATGCGCGGCGTCGGGTTCCCGAAGCGCGGCTCGCGCGTCGTCCCCTTGAACGAGAACGAACCCAGGATGTTGATGTCGTAGAAATCCTTGAACTCATAGCCATAGCCGAACGTCCCGCTGGCCGGAACCACCGGATTGTCCAGCCGCAGGCCGCACAGTTCGACCGAGGTGTCGGCCTGCAGTGCGGCGCCATCCCGTATCGTCTGATTCTCTACCATATGATCTCTCCTTTCTGCAGCACCGGACCCTCCCGGCAGATGCGTTTGTTGCCGTATTTCGTTTTGCACGTGCAACCCATGCAGGCCCCGAATCCGCACCCCATGCGCTCCTCGAACGACAGCTGTCCGTCCTGTTCCACGGCATTGTAGAGCGCGTGAAGCATCGGAAGCGGACCACAGGCGTAGAAGTAGTCGAAATTCAGGCCCGCCGCGGCGATGGCCGTCGTCACGAAGCCCTCGACGCCCCGCGAACCGTCGGCCGTGGCCACCGTCACGTGGCACCCCAGGGCCCGGAACTCCTCCTCGTAGAAGACCTCCGAAGCCGTGTTGAAGCCCAGCACCACCTCCACCGGCTTCCCTTCGGCAAGCAGCCGGCGAGCCAGGTTGTAGAGCGGAGGAACTCCCACGCCCCCGCCGACCAGCAACGGCCGGCGCGCATTGTTGTTCGTCGAGAAACCGTTCCCGAGACCTGTCAGCAGGTCGAGCTCCGCACCCGCCTCCAGGCGGCTCATCTGCTCCGTGCCCTCACCCACGACCTTGTAGATCAGCGTGAGCGTGCCCTCGTCGCAGTCGCACACCGAAATCGGACGACGCAGGTACTTCCCCTCCAGCGCGATGTTCACGAACTGTCCCGCAGCCGTGATCCACTGCGTGTCGCCCGCAAGCCGCATCCGCCACACCGTCTCCGTCAAAGGCTCGTTCGCTTCGATCCGATAGATTCCCTTCTTGTACATGGCTCTTGCGGAATTTATTTCGCGTCGATCGTCGAGACCCGCAGCGTGATCTCCTCCAGCACGTCCAGCAGCACCTTCACCGTCTCCAGCGCCGTGAAGACCGTCACGTTGTTCTCTACGGCCGTGCGCCGGATCTCGTAACCGTCCAGGCGCGTGTTGTGCTGGTTGATGTCGATCGTATTGATTACATAGCTGATATGTCCCTGGCGAAGGGCGTCGATGATCTCGTTGCTACCCTCGTTCAGCTTGCGCCGCGTCCGCGTGCGGATCCCGTGCTCGCGCAGGAACTCCGCCGTGCCCGTCGTCGCCTCGACGTTGAAGCCCAGGTCGTAGAAACGCTTCACCAGAGGAAGCGCCTGAGGCTTGTCCTGATCGGCAATCGTCACGAACACCGTCCCGTAATTCGAAACGTGCATCCCCGTCGCCTGCAGCGCCTTGTACAGGGCCCGCGTCAGCTTGTCGTCGTAACCGATCGCCTCGCCCGTCGACTTCATCTCCGGCGAAAGGTACGAATCCATGCCCCGGATCTTCGCAAACGAGAACGCCGGAGCCTTCACGTACCAGCGCTCCTTCTCCGCACCGTACACCTGCGTGTAACCCAGCTCGCGGAGCTTCTTGCCCAGGATCACCTGCGTGGCGATGTGCGCCATCGGAACCCCCGTCGACTTCGACAGGAACGGAACCGTGCGCGACGACCGCGGATTCACCTCGATGACATACACGTCGTCGTCGCCCGCCACGATGAACTGGATGTTATAGAGTCCCACGATGCCGATCCGAAGACCCAGACGCACCGTATAGTCGATGATCTTCTCCTTGGCCGCCCGGCTCACGCTGAACGTCGGGTAGACGCTGATCGAGTCGCCCGAGTGGATACCCGTATGCTCGACGTGCTCCATGATGCCCGGGATGAAGACATCCTTCCCGTCGCAGATCGCGTCGACCTCCAGCTCCTTGCCCATGATGTAGCGGTCCACCAGCACCGGCTGGTCCACGTTCACCTCCACGGCCGTCTGCAGGTAGTGGCGAAGACGCTCCTCGTTCGAGACGATCTGCATCGCACGCCCGCCCAGCACGTAGCTCGGACGAACCAGAACCGGATAGCCGATCCGCGATGCGGCCTTCACGCCCGCCTCGATGTCCGTCACCGCCTCGGCCTCCGGCTGCGGGATCCCCAGCTCCTCCATGATCCGCTCGAAGCACCCGCGGTCCTCGGCATTCCTGATCGCCTCGCAGTCCGTACCGATGATCGGAACCCCCAGCTCTGCCAGCGGCTCCGCCAGGTTGATCGCCGTCTGTCCGCCCAGCGACACCACGATCGCCTGCGGCTTTTCCAGGTGGATGACGTTCATCACGTCCTCGACCGTCAGCGGCTCGAAGTAGAGCTTGTCGCTCGTCGTGTAGTCCGTCGAGACGGTCTCCGGGTTGTTGTTGATGATGATCGCCTCGTAGCCCGCCTCGCGGATCGACCAGATCGCGTGAACCGTCGAGTAGTCGAATTCCACGCCCTGGCCGATGCGGATCGGGCCCGAACCCAGCACGATGATCTTCTTCTTGTCGCTCACCTTCGACTCGTTCTCCTCCTCGTAGGTCGAGTAGAAGTAGGGAACGTAGGACGAAAACTCGCTCGCACACGTGTCGATCATCTTGTAGACCGGGAAAATATCGTTTTTCTCCCGCAGGCGGTACATCTCATGCTGCGAAAGCCCCCACAACTGGCCGATATACTGGTCGCTGAAGCCCATCCGCTTGGCCTCGCGCAGCGTCTCGACGTCCATCGGATGCGCGCGGACCACCTTCTCGAACTCCACGATGTTCTTGAACTTTTCCAGGAAGAACATGTCGATCTTCGTCTTGTCGTAGATCAGCGCCAGGTCCACGCCCCCGCGGATCAGCTGCGCAATGGCGTAGAGGCGGTCGTCCGTGCCGATCTTGATGTAGTCCAGCAGGTCGTCGTTCGTCCACGAGTCGAACTTCTTGTGGTAGATGTGGCAGACGCCCGTCTCCAGCGAACGAACCGCCTTCAACAGCGACTCCTCCATCGTGCGGCCGATCGACATCACCTCGCCCGTGGCCTTCATCTGCGTGCCCAGCTTGTTCGAGGCGTCCGAGAACTTGTCGAACGGGAAGCGCGCCACCTTCGTCACCACGTAGTCCAGCGTCGGCTCGAACGACGCCGGCGTGTTGGCGATGCGGATCTCGTCGAGGGTCAGACCCACGGCGATCTTCGCACTCACGCGCGCAATCGGGTAGCCCGAAGCCTTCGACGCCAGCGCCGACGAACGAGACACGCGCGGGTTCACCTCGATCAGGTAGTACTTGAACGAGAGCGGGTCCAGCGCGAACTGCACGTTGCAGCCGCCCTCGATCTTCAATGCCCGGATGATCTTCAACGCCGAGTCGCGCAGCATCTGAAACTCCTTGTTGGTCAGCGTCTGGCTCGGGGCCACGACGATCGAGTCGCCCGTATGGATGCCCACCGGGTCGATGTTCTCCATGCAGCAGATGCTGATCGCCGTATCGTTGTGGTCGCGCATCACCTCGAACTCGATCTCCTTGTAGCCCTTGATGCTCTTCTCGACGAGCACCTGGTGCACCGGCGAAAGCGACAGTCCGTTGCGCATCATCTCGCGCAGCTGAGCCTCGTCGTCGGCAAAGCCGCCGCCCGTGCCGCCCAGCGTGAAGGCCGGACGAAGCACCACCGGATAGCCGATCCGCGCGGCAACCTCCACGCCCTCCTCGACCGACGTGGCAATCTCCGAAGGAAGAACAGGCTCGCCCAGCGACTCGCACAGTTCCTTGAACAGCTCGCGGTCCTCGGCCTGCTCGATCGAGTCGAACGACGTGCCCAGGATCTCCACCTGGCACTCCTTCAGAATGCCCTTCCTGGCCAGCTGCACCGCCAGGTTCAGACCCGTCTGTCCGCCCAGGCCCGGGACAATGGCGTCCGGACGCTCGTAGCGGATGATCTTCGCCACGTACTCCAGCGTCAGCGGCTCCATGTAGACCTTGTCCGCAATGTGCGTGTCGGTCATAATGGTGGCCGGATTCGAATTGGCGAGGATCACCTCGTAACCCTCCTCCTTGAGCGCCAGGCACGCCTGCGTGCCCGCATAGTCGAACTCCGCAGCCTGACCGATCACGATCGGGCCCGACCCGATCACCATCACCTTCCTGATATCTTTTCTCTTAGGCATGTTTGTACTCCTCCATGATTTTGGTGAACTTATTGAACAGATAGGCGCTGTCCTGAGGACCCGAAGCGCTCTCCGGATGGTACTGCATCGAGAAGACGCCCTCCGCGGCACACTCCACACCTTCGGCCGTGCCGTCCAGCAGGTTGACGTGCGTAAGCGTCAGTCCCGTGCCCTTCAGCGAGTCGATATCCACCGCATAGCTGTGGTTCTGGCTCGTGATCTCCAGCTTTCCCGTCATCAGATTCTTCACCGGATGGTTCGCGCCCCGGTGTCCGAACTTCATCTTGAAGGTCTTCGCCCCGTAGGCCAGCGAAATCAGCTGGTGACCCATGCAGATCCCGAAGATCGGAAGACGGCCCCGCAGTTGCTTCACCAACTCGATCACCGGAGTCACGTCCGCCGGGTTGCCGGGGCCGTTCGACAGCACGATGCCGTCCGGACGGAAGGCCAGGACCTCCTCCAGCGTCGAGTTGTACGGCATCACGATCACGTTGCAGCCCACGCGGTTCAACAGACGCACGATGTTGTACTTGATGCCGCAGTCGATGGCCACCACGTCGTACTTGTGGTTGGCCACGCGCGACATCCAGCGTTTCCTGCAGCTCACCCGCGCAACCATGTCGTGCGGCATCTCGTAGGCCTTCATGCGGGCCAGAGCCTCCTCCCGGGGCGTCGCGGCATCGGTGATGATCACTTTCTGGCTCCCCTCGTCGCGGATGATCCGCGTCAGCGCCCGCGTATCGACCCCCGAAATGGCCGGAATGTCATACTCCTCGAAAACCTCGTTCAGCGTCTTCGTGTAGCGGAAGTTCGAAGGAAGGTCGTTGTACTCCCGCACGATCATCCCGCCGATGGTCGGCGTCTTCGTCTCATAGTCGTCGTCCGTCATACCGTAGTTGCCGATCAGCGGGTAGGTCATCACCACCATCTGATCCGTGTACGACGGGTCGGACATGATCTCCTGGTACCCCACCATCGAGGTATTGAAGACGATCTCGTTGATGGCCTCGCGGTCGGATCCGAACCCGTATCCGTAGAACTCGCGGCCATTCTCCAAGACAATTTTTTTCGTAAAAGCTTTCATCCTTGTCTGTCCTTATCTGTGTCCTTATCTGATTGAATTCGTTGTCAGCGTATCGTAAACCGCACGGCCGCCCACCACCGTGAGCACCGCACGTCCCTCGACCTCCCGGCCGGCAAACGGCGTGGCATGGCCCTTCGAAAGGAACTCCTCCGGATCGATCGTCCAGCGCGCCCCGAGGTCCAGCACCGTGAAATCCGCCTCCTGACCCGCTTCGAGGCCCCCTTCGAGGCGGAAGATCCGCCGCGGAGACGTCGACATCAGCTCCACGAGCCGCTCCAGCGAAAGGAGTCCCGGTTTCACCAACCCCGTATAGAGCAGCGGGAAGGCCGTCTCGATGCCCACGATACCCATGGCGCTCCCGGCCAGCCCGCGCGACTTCTCCTCGGCCGTATGCGGGGCGTGATCCGTGGCGATCACCTCGATCGTGCCGTCCTGGAGGCCTGCGAGCAGCGCCTCGCGGTCGGCGCGGCTCCTGAGCGGCGGGTTCATCTTGAAACGCCCCTCCTCCTGCAGGTCCTCGTCGCACAGCAGCAGGTAGTGCGGCGCCGTCTCGCAGCTCACGCGCAGGCCCCGCGCCTTCGCCCGGCGCACCAGCTCGACACTCTCCTTCGTGGAGACGTGGCAGACATGGTACTGGCAGCCGGTCTTCGCGGCCAGTTCGATATCGCGCTCGACCTGATGCCACTCGCTCTCCGACGAGATGCCCCGATGGCCGTGGGCGCGGCAGTAGTCGCCGTCGTGGATATACCCTCCGCGGAGGAGTTCGTCGACCTCGCAGTGCGCCACGATCGGCTTCCCGACCGCCGCGGCACGCCGCATCGCCGCCTCCATGAGTTCGGCCGACTGCACCCCGCGGCCGTCGTCCGAGAAGCCCACGACCTCCGCAGCCAGCGCCGCAAAGTCGGCCAGTTCACCGCACCCGCGCTGCCCGAGGGTGATCGTCCCGTAGGGCTTCACCCGCACCACGGCGTCGCGGCGGATGATCTCCAGCTGCCGTTCGAGGTGTTCCGGCGTATCGGGTGCCGGGTTCAGGTTCGGCATCGAGCAGACCGTCGTACAGCCTCCGCGGGCCGCGGCGGCCGTTCCCGTGGCGATGGTCTCCTTCTGCGGAAAGCCCGGTTCGCGCAGGTGGACATGCACGTCCACCAGCCCCGGAACAAGGTACAGCCCCCCGAGGTCGATGACACGGTCCTCCGGCCCCGGCGTCGCATCCGCAACCACACGGCCCGCCTCCACGACCAGCCGCCCCCGCTCGAAACGGCCCCCGCGATAAATCTCGGCGTTCTCGTAAAATGTCTTCATCGGCTCCGTCGCATAAAAAAATAGGGCAACCGAAACAGTTACCCTAATAAAACAATAATGCCGAACCCCGTCGAAAATTGAGACCCCGACCAATAATCCTGCTGCCAGAACTTCTGTGCCATTGGGATGTGGGGGTTACGATTCATAGGATTCGGACCGCTGTAATTGTCAGCAAATATAGGGGTTTTTCGCCGCCCCTGCAAAACTTTTACCCATTTTTTTTCAACATTCCGTCAACGCCCCGCCGGAACAGGAGCCCAAGCCCCTCCGGGCCCCGTTCCGGAAAAGCATCGGCCCCCGTTTCCCGACCGTCCCCACCCCCAAAAATCCCTTTACAAACAAAAATACCGATTTCCCGCGGTTGGCTTCTTCCGTTTTGTGCACTATCTTTGCCCGCAGACAACCGCAACTCGACACCCTATGGAAAAATACAACATACTCGCACCCCTGCTGCTGACCCTCGGCGCCGGTCTCGCAACCGGAATCGGAAGCGCCATCGCCTTCCTCGCCAAACGAACCAACAAACGCCTGCTCTCCTTCTCGCTCGGACTCTCCGGCGGCGTGATGATCTACGTCTCGTTCGTCGAGCTCTTCCAGCAGGCCCACGTCGCCCTCACCGCGGAATGGGGATCGCGACTCGGCGGTTCGGTCACCGTCCTGAGCTTCTTCGCCGGAATCCTCCTCATCGGCATCATCGACCGCCTCGTCCCCTCGGTCGAAAACCCCCACGAGGCTCACAGCGTCGAGGAGATGGACCACCGCCCCCGCAATCCGAAACTCATGCGCATGGGACTGCTTACGGCCCTCGCCATCGGCATCCACAACTTCCCCGAGGGCATCGCCACCTTCACCTCGGCCGTCGACAACATCACCCTCGGCGTCGCCATCGCCGCGGCCATCGCCATCCACAACATCCCCGAAGGCATCGCCGTCTCGATCCCCGTCTACTACGCCACGGGAGACCGCGCCAAGGCGTTCCGCCTCTCGCTCCTCTCGGGGCTGGCCGAACCCGTCGGCGCCCTGCTGGCCTACCTCGTGCTGATGCCCTTCATGTCCGCAACGCTCATGGGCTGCATCCTCGCCGGAGTGGCCGGAATCATGGTCTTCATCTCCATCGACGAGCTCCTCCCCGCCGCCCGCGAATACGGCGAAGCCCACACCTCGATCTACGGCGTGGTCGCAGGCATGGCCCTGATGGCCGTCAGCCTCCTCCTGCTCGAATAAAACCGTAAAAAAACTGATCGCAAAATGGACATCCTTCTGCTTCTGATCGGACTGGCCCTGATCCTCGCCGGTGCCAACTTCCTCACCGACGGCTCCGCAGCCCTGGCCCAGCGCTTCCGCGTCCCGGAATTCATCATCGGTCTGACCATCGTCGCCGTCGGGACCTCCACCCCCGAACTGGTCGTCTCCGTCCTCTCGGCCCTGGCCGGGAAGAGCGACGTGGCCATCGGAAACGTCGTCGGTTCGAACATCTTCAACGTCTTCCTGATTCTGGGCATCTGCGCACTGATCCGGCCGCTGCCCCTTACGGCCGGAAATATCCGCCGCGACATCCCCTTCGGGGTCGCCGCATCGCTGCTCCTGCTGTTTCTGGCCATGGACAGCTGGTACAGCGCGGGAGCCGTCGACCGCATCGGACGCCTGGACGGCGTGCTGATGCTCGTAATCTATGTCCTGCTGATGCTCTACACCATCCGCTCGACGGGACGCACGGCAATCCCGGAACCCGCAGCCGCCGGGGCCGCCGCAACAGCCGCAACCGCGGATTGCGACGCCGACCGCCGACCGATGGCAGGATGGCTCATGGCCCTGATGATCGTCGGCGGACTGGCCGGACTGGTCTTCGGCGGCGAGCTGTTCCTCGACAACGCCACGGCGCTCGCCCGAAGAATGGGTGTCAGCGATTCGCTCATCGCCATCACGCTCGTGGCCGGAGGCACGTCGCTCCCCGAACTGGCCTCGTCCGTCGTCTCGCTCGTCAAGGGAAAGAGCGACATGGCCCTCGGAAACGTCATCGGTTCGAACATCGCCAATATCCTCCTGATTCTCGGACTGAGCGCCTCGATCCATCCGCTGACCATGGGCGGAATCTCCGTAGTCGATCTGCTGGTCGTGCTGCTGAGTTCGGTGCTGCTCTTCCTGGCGGCCTTCACCTTCCGCCGCCGGGCCGTCGACCGCTGGGAAGGGGCGTTGTTCCTGGTGATCTACGCCGCCTACATCGCCTACCTTATAAAATAGCCTCCGGCGAGGAGAGGTAGCGTTCGAGCAGCCGCGGCACGGCGTAGTCGCCGAGCGTCGGAGTCCGGACGGCGATTGCGGCGGCCGCAGGTGTCAGGGTCGGGGTTTCGATCCGGTAGATGCAGGCATGGAGGCGCTGGTGGGTGAGTTGGTGCACGGGCAGCGGCGTGCTCCGCAGCAGATGCCACGGCGCCCGGCCCAGCAGTTCGGTAAAGCGCGGATCGCCGACAAGTTCCGCAAAATCGGCCGCCGCGGCGGTCTCTATCAGAGGGAATTCGTAGAGCCCCTGCCAGATGTCGCGTCCCTCGCGGCGGCGGAGCAGCGTCCGGTCACCCGAGGTGATGTGCAGGTAGTGGAACCAGCGGTCGCGCACACGGGTCCGGCCCTGTTTGACGGGGCGTTCGGCAACGGTTCCGGCCGCCAGGGCCAGGCAGTGCTCCGAAAGCGGACACGCCTCGCAGCGGGGCGACACGGGCGTGCATTGCAGAGCCCCGAAATCCATGATCGCCTGGTTGTAAAGTCCCGGGCGGCCGGGGTCGAGCTCCGCACGGGCCAGTTCGGCGAAGGCGCGGCGCCCCGGCGTGGAGTCGATCGCAAGGTCGAGGTCGAACAGACGCGACAGGACCCGGTAGACGTTGCCGTCGACAACGGCGCACGGCGTATCGAAGGCGATCGAGCAGATCGCCGCCGCGGTATAGTCGCCCACACCGCGCAGCGTGCGCACCTCCTCCAGCGAGCGGGGGAACACGCCGCCAAAGCGCTCCACCACCTCCCGGGCCGCAGCCAGCAGGTTCCGCGCACGGCTGTAGTAACCGAGGCCCTGCCAGAGGCGCAGCACCTCGTCCTCGGAGGCCGCGGCCAGCGCAGCAACGTCGGGAAAGCGCGTCGTGAAGCGTTCGTAGTAGGCCAGGCCCTGTGCCACGCGGGTCTGCTGGAGGATCACCTCCGAGAGCCAGATGCGGTAGGGATCGCGCGTGCGACGCCACGGAAGGTCGCGCCCCTCGCGTGCGTACCAGTCGAGCAATATGTCGGAAATACGTCGCATACGGAGGACAAAAATAGAATTTCGGAACCGAATTTGAAACGTTCCGCAACGATTCAAAACCGAAAAAGATGGAAAAACGCCATTCTCTCATCCACAACGAAGAGCGCCATCGCTACGAGTTCCGGCTCGACGGCGGGGTCGCCTATGTCGAATACGAACCCGCAGCCGACGGCCTCTACCGGCTGACCCACACGATCGTACCCCCGCAGTTCGAGGGGCAGGGGATCGGCCGCGAACTGGTCGAAGCGACCCTCGAAGCCCTCCGGGAACGCGGCGCGCGGATCATTCCGCAGTGTTCGTTCATCATCCGCTACATCCAGCGCCACCCCGAGTGGGAGTCGCTGCTGCCCGAAGACCCGAAAATCGAAGGTTAGAATCCCAAGAAGCGGCACCGGAACGCCCCCGGTGTATGAAACGCCCGGAGTTCTTCGATCGCACGCCTGCCAAAGTGTCATCCCGCACTCCCGTTCACCCAACGGAGAAATGCCCGCCGCCTTTTCCGGCCGATGAGGCAAAATTTTCCGGAAAAATCCGAAAAATTCGGTTCGAAAATTTGGTTTATAAAATAAACTACTTTATATTTGCAGCAGATCTAAATTCCGAGGCCACGGAACCGAACCGAAACCCTAAAAACGAAAATGTCATGGAAGAGAGAAAACTCGACGCGCAGGAGAGCCTCGAACTCATCACGCGCATGATCCGAAACACCCGCCAACGGCTCGAACGCCACTCCGGCCGCCCGTTCCTCATCTGGGGATACACCACCGTGGCCGTCGCGCTGCTCAACTACGCCCTCAACATCGCCGGGGCCGATCCGGCGTGGAGCCTCTCGTGGTTCCTTATCCCCGTGCTGGGCATCCTCCTCATGCGCCTCTTCCCCGAAAAGAAGAGCTCGGAACCCCGCACCGAAATCGACCGCATCGTCAACTCGCTGTGGGTCGTCTGCTCGCTGTCGCTCATCCCGATCTTCAGCCTCTGCCTCTTCCACGGATGGAACTACCGTCCGAGCCTCTTCGCGCTGATTACGCTCGTCATGTCGATCGGAACCGCCGCTACCGGACTGATCGTCCGCTCGAAGATCTACACCGCCGCCGGATTCCTGGGCATGGCCGGAACGGCAGCCATCGCAATCTGGGACTTCTACCTGAAACACCTGCCCGACCCGCAGCGGATCGACTGCTACATGCTCAACAACGAGATCCTGATCTTCGCGGCCATCTTCGTCGTGATGATGGTCATCCCCGGACACATCATCAACTACCGGACCCGTCACGAAAAACAGACGCCATGTTCAAGGAACTGAATCCCCTGCTGCACTCGGAACTGAGGCTCGCCGTCATGTCGGTCCTCATCGGGGTCGAAAGCGCCGACTTCGTCTTCCTCCGCCAGCAGACCGGCGCCACGGCCGGGAATCTCTCCGTGCAGCTCGACAAACTGGCCAAGGCCGGATACATCGACATCGAAAAGACCTTCCGCGGCCGGATGCCCTGCACCGTCTGCCGAATCACCGGCGCCGGACGCGACGCCTTCGAAGAATATGTCGAGGCGCTGCAGACCTACATCAAGCGATAGACTCACCATAAAAGGTGAGGAAGAAAAAAGAGAGGCTCCCGCAAAACGGAGAGCCTCTCTTCCCGGTTCTTATCCTCCGGAGCGGGTCACAGCGAGCAGAAAAAGGTCACCAGAAACGGCACGCTGAAGTCCATGACACAGCCGTGGAAGATCGAAACCACGGCATAGGGCCGTCCCGCCGCCCGCGTGATGATCGGAAGCGTCGTGTCGAAGGTCGTCGCCCCGCCGATCGAAACCGCCGCCAGCGGCCCGAACCACCGCGCAACCAGCGGCGCCGCCAGCAGCGTGAAGAGCTCACGCAGGATGTTGCACAGCAAAGCCACCGTCGCCAGTTCGGCGCCCCGCAGATCGGCGATGAAGATGCTCGACAGCGAATAGTAGCCGAAACCCGCCCCGACAGCCAGCGAATCGGCCGCAGAGGTCACCACGGAGCCCGGGCCGAAAAGCGGGGTTGCAAGCGCTGCACCGCCCAAAGTCCCGACCATCGTCGCTACGGGAAGCAGGGCCAGACGCCGGTCGAGATGCCGGACCCGCTCCACCAGCGTGCGGTCGTGGCCCAGCGAGACCCCCACGCAGAACATCAGCGCGTAGAGAACCCAGGTGCTGACGTGCGAACCCTTCAGGTCGGGTTCGGCCCAAACGCCCGCCGCACAGCCCGCTACGAAAAACAGGACGATCACCAGACTTCCCTGCAGGGTTTTCCAGGTCGGGATCCGGGCCTCTTCATCCCGGCCCGCGGGCGAAAGCCCCACTGCAGAACCGGTCCGGGAGCCTCCCGCTCCGATCCACCGCCACAGCCCCCACGCCGCAAGGATACTCCCCGCCACGGAAAAGGCAAAAAGAACAAAAGCCGCCGCTCCGAGCGTCGCCAAACCCCCGACCACCGCCGGGTCCGATCCGGCCTCCACCCCCAACAAGAAGAGCAGCATCCAGATGATCGCCGTGATGAGCGGCTGGACAAACGAGAGGCGCCGGCCATACAGCAGGCGCCCCGTCAGAATACCGCCCGCCAGGACGGCAAAGATCTTCAGCATCGTCTATTCCTTTTGCGCGGTGAGTTTCTCGATCTGACGCTCGGCCTCGGCTTCGAGGTTCGCAGCCTGCTTCTCGGCCTCCTCGACCAGTTTCTCCCCGGCCGCCTGAGCCGCAATTTTGGCCAGCGCACCCTTCTTCGCAGCCTCCTCAACCAGTTTGTCCCGCTGCGCCTCGGCCGCCTCAACGAGTTTCCGACCCGCATTTTTGGCCTCGGCGCGCAGATTCTCGGCCTGTTTGGCGATCTCCTCCGAGAGCGATTCGCTGCCCGTGAGTTTCTGGATCTGCTCGTTGACCACATTGGTCACGGCCTCCTCGACCGCCTCCTTCACCCCGAGCGTGATCTTCGGCGAGGTGAACGTCCCGCCGATATTCACTGCAACCGTCTGCAGGATACCGCCGCCCGGAATGGCCACCTTCGCCTGGTAGTCGATCGTCTGGTCGAGACCCGTCGAGCCCGACAGGTTGACCCCGATGTCGCCGATCTGCAGGTCGAACGGCTCGGTCGTGATCCGGCCATCCCGGATCGCAAAGCGGATCGATACGTCCCGGGCCTCGATCCGGCGCAGCTTGTCGTTGCCCAGCGCATCGGCCAGGGCATCGAACGCCGCAATATTCTGGATGTCGATATTCTCCGAACGGATCTCACCCGAGGCGGTGAGCGTCTTGAGGTCGGGCGACAGCGCCGCGTCGAGCAACGTCTGCAGATTCAGCGACAGCGAGTAGTCGCCCCCCGTCTTGGCGAAGATCGGAACCAGCTGCTGCACCATCTCCAACTGCTCGAAGGTCTGCTGGAACGAGGCATTCGCAAAGTCGGCATCGAGTTTCAGCGACGGATGCGCGGGATCCGCGGCCGTCGAATAGCTGCCCGAAGCCGTAGCCTTGCCCCCGAAGGCCCCCAGCGAGAGACCGTTGAGCGACAGCGTACCGTCGGCCATGCGCATCTCCCCCCGGATATCGTCGAAGGTCATCTTCTCGAAGAGAACCTTGTGCAGCTCCGTACTGAGCGAGAGGTTCAGGTTGCGCGGAATCTCCGGAGCCGTCGCAGCCGCCGCGTCGGAAGAGGCCTCCGCAGACTCCTCCGCTTCGGCCGCTGTCTCCCCGCCGTCGGAAAGCGACGACAGGATCTCGTTCAGATCCAGCAGTTCGGACTTCACGTAGAGGCGCCCCGAAAGCGTCTCCTGCCGCAGCAGGTAGCCCAGGTAGCCACTCAACTGACCGTTGGCCGAAAGATCGCTTTTCCCGACCGTCAGACCGAACTCCCCGAGGGTCATCGCCGTCGGCGTGATCGTCGCCGCAGCACGCCGGATGTGGACCGGCGGAAGGTTTTCGAGCGTCAGGTCCAGACCTTCGAGCACGAACGTACCCTTGGCGCCGAGCCGCTCGTAGCGGCTCTTCTCGATGTCGGACATCCGCCCCGAGAACTGTACGTCCGCCGTAATGCAGCCCGCCAGCTCGACCCCCTTCTCCAGCGGATAAACCTCCTTCACGGAACTCAGATCGAGCCGTCCGTCGACCCCCGCCCGGAAGGTGGGGTCACTGGCCAGATTCGTGGCATAGAAGGTCGCCGAAACCTTGTTCCCGGCCATCTGAAGCCCGAATTTCGAAAGCTCGACCTCCGTGCGGTCCATCACCCCGCCCGGATTGGCGATCCGTGCCGCCAGGTTGATGTCCGTCACCGCCTTCGGAAGCGACGAATACTGGAAACTGCCGTTGCGGACCTCGCACTTCACCTCGAAGGCCGGAAGCTCCGAACCGCGCATCTTGCCGCGCGCCCACAGCGACAGCGCCAGTTCGCCGCCCGCCGTCAGGTTCTTGAACTCCCGCGTATAGAAGGCCGGAACGAGCGACAGCACATCCTTGAACTGAACCTCGTCGCAGCCGGCCTTGACATCCATCGCCACAACGTCATCCTTCATCTCGACCCAGCCGTCGAGCCCCACCTGGATGGCGTTCAGCCGCAGCGTATTGTCCGAGAAGGTGAAGCGCCGGTTCGCCAGATCGGCGTCGATCGTCGCCACGAGCTCCGCCTCGGCATCGCTCAACAGCGGAATACCGCCCGACACGAAGTTCGTCCGTTCGGCCTTCAGCCGCAGGTCGAGGTTCGTGCGGTCGGCCGACAGGTCGCCCCGCAGGCGCAGCGTCAGCGGATCCGTCGAGAAGCGCATCCTCGTGGAGTCATCTTCGTAACGAATCACCGCACCCGAAATCCGGAAATCCCGGACCGAAAGCCGGAACGACGAGGAACCCTCCGACGCTTCGGCACTCTCCGCCGCTTCGGCACCCTCCTCCGCCGGGTCCGCTTCCGGAGCCTCATCCGAAGGTTTCATCACATCCCAGTTCACGGCCCCGTCGGCCAGTTTGCGGGCATGGAGCGCCGGGTCCGCAAGGATCAGCTTCGTCACCTCGAAGCCGCTGTCGCCGAACAACGACATCAGGTTCACGACCACCGAAATGCGGCGAGCCGCAACAACCGTATCGCCTTCGAAACGGTCCACGCCCACGAGCGTCAGGCCCTTCAGGTCGACCGAGGCATTCGGAAAATGGCGCAACAGGCTGATGTCGAGTTTTTCGAAATCCAGCTTCGCGGCGAGCACCGCATTGGCTTCCCGCTTCACAATGTCGGCAATCTTGCCCCGAAAGGCCATCGGCACAATCAGTGCGATCGCCAGAATCACCACGATAATCGTGGCCAGAATCTTCACGAACTTTTTCATTCCGTATCCGTTTTACAGACGAAAACCGTGGTTTCCGCTTCGTTGAATCCACATTTCCGGTAGAGGGCCCGGGCCGCCCTGCGCGAAGGGTTCGAGGTGAGCTGCACCCGCTCCACGCCCTTGGCCGCCGCCGCACGCTGCGCCGCACGAACCAAAGCCTCCCCGAGGCCGAGACCCCGCACCGCCGCATCGACCACCACATCCTCGATCCACGCCTTGCGGCCCGACGGCGCGTCGTACCACGCCAGCGTCAGCATCCCCACGATCCGTCCCTCCGCCTCGGCAACGAACAGCGCCGTCGCGGGGTGCGCGAGCACCGCCCGCAGCCGCGCCTCCGCAAAAGTCCCCAGCCGCGGCGACAACTGCGGCAGCAACGTCTCCAACGAACGCAGCAACGTCTCGGAATACTCCGTCACCCGATATACGGAAAGTGGCATCATCCGGCTATTTTTTTACAAAGATAACCTTTTTGCCCGAAACCTTATGGTGTTACGCGGAAAAAAGCGTACTTTTGTCGCGCAACGGTTCCGAACGGCATCCGAACGGATGCCCCGGATTAAAAGGGAATGCCGTGTGAATCGGCAACAGTTCCCGCTGCTGTGAGTTACATGCCGCGTTCCGGCACTCTTGGCCACTGTCCCCCGCCTCGGGACGGGAAGGCGCCGGAACGGTAACGAGTCAGAAGACCTGCCGTCGCCTGTCTGCCCGAAAACCCTGCGGAGAATGGGGTCCCAAGCGAGTCCGAACGCCTCTCGACATGCTGCTCCCCCGCACGGAATCCGGGCTGTGACCCAAAACGGATCATGACCCGATGAAACGCTCGATGCGATACATACTCTGGAGCCTCGCGCTCCTCGCCGGGGCCTGCATGGAGTACGGACCCCAGTCCGAAGAGGCCTTCAGCCGCTCCGGACGCGGCGTCTTCATCACCTGCGAGGGGAATTTCATGTGGGACAACGCCTCGCTCTCCTACTACGACCCCGAAACCCGCGAGGTCGAAAACGACATTTTCCTCCGTGCAAACGGCATGAAACTCGGAGATGTCGCCCAGTCGATGACCCTCCACGACGGAAAGGGATACCTCGTGGTCAACAATTCGGGCGTGATCTACGTCATCGACCCCGCCACGTTCCGCATCACCGGGCTCATCGAGGAGGTCGTGTCGCCCCGCTACATCCACTTCGTCGACGAACAGACCGCCTACGTCACCGACCTCTACGACCCGCGCATCTCCGTCGTCGACACACGCACCAACCGAATTCGCTCGCGCATCGACATGAACGGACACCGCTCCACCGAACAGATGGTGCAGGTCGGAAACCGCCTCTTCGTCAACTGCTGGTCCTACGACAACAAGATCCTCGTCGTCGATACCCAAACCGAACGCCTGGTCGATTCGCTCACCGTGGGCTGGCAGCCCAACTCGCTGCTGCTCGACGGCAACGGAAAACTCTGGACCGCCACCGACGGCCGCGACGGCGAAGCCCCGGCACTGTGGCGCATCGACCCCGCAACACGCGAAATCGAACGGCGCTTCGAACTCCCGGCCGACACGCCCCCGTCGAAACTCACGCTCGACGAGCGCAACAACCGCATCTACTTTATCGCCCGCGACGTCTGGCGCATCGAGGCCGATGCGGAGTCGCTCCCCGCAACGCCCTTCCTCCCCTACGCCGGGACCCTCTACTACGGCCTGGGCGTCGACCCCGACACGGCGGAACTCTACGTCGCCGATGCCATCGACTACGTTCAGCACGCCGCCGTCTACCGGTTCTCGCCCGACGGCCAGGCCGTCGATACGCTCCGCGTGGGGATCATCCCCGGCTCCTTCTGCTTCAAACGTCAATAAACAACAGACTCCATGAAAAAATACGCCCTGATTCTGCTCCTGGCCTCGGCCTGCAATTCGAGCGAGACGATCACCACCTCGCGCATCGAGGAGGCCGCCTCGCGCGTCCTCGAATACACCCCCGCCCCCGGGCAGTTCATCAACAACCCCCAGGCCGGATTCCCCGCCGACCCGCCGATTACCTCCCCCGCGGAGGCCGTCGCCTATGCCTCGGCCCGGCTCGCACTGGGCGGAGAACCCGACGCCGGAGCCGAAACCGTCTCCTACGGTTACGTCTCCCTCGGAGGCTGGGGCGGGTACATCGTCCTCGGATTCGACACCCCCGTCCCCAATACGGGCGACTACGACCTCTACGTCACCGGAAACTCCTTCAACGGCTCCTCCGAACCGGGAATCGTCTGGGTGGCGCAGGATGCCGACGGCGACGGATCGCACCTCGGCGAAACCTGGTACGAACTCAAGGGCAGCGAGTACGACAACGCCGTCTTCGGATACGAGGCGACCTACACCCCCCAGGCCGACGGAACCGCAGACTGGACCGACAACCGCGGCGGCAGCGGCTCGATCGACCGCACCATTCATACGCAGAACTATGTCCCGGCCTGGGTGCAGCCGCTCGCCTACACCGGAACACGGCTTCCGGACAACGTCTCGGTCAACGCCGAAAACGGCGTGTATGTCATGTCGGCCTTCGCCTGGGGATATGCCGACAACGCCTCGTCGATCGACGGTGCGGGAACGAAAAACCGCTTCAAGATCGCGAATGCCGTGGATGCCGACGGAAACCCCGCCAACCTCCGCCAGATCGACTTCGTGAAGATCCAGACCGGCGTGAACTGCAAGGCCGGCGGCAACGTGGGCGAAATCTCCACCGAGGTGTGCGCCGTCGGCTGCTACCGCACCGTCACCCGAACCGAATAAGTCCGACGTGCTGCGCTCAGCCGCCATACTCCTTACACTCCTCTGTGCCGGGCCCGCCCTCGCACAGCGCGACTCCACGGCCCGAACCGTCGATATCGAACGGGTCGAGATCGCCGGAATGCGACCCATGAAGGAGATCGGCGTGCAGCGCACCCTGCTCGACAGCGCCATCCTGCGCGAAAACATCTCCTCGTCGCTGGCCGACGCCCTGAGCGCCGGATCGACCATCTTCATCAAGTCCTACGGCCGCGCAACGCTCGCCACCGCCTCGTTCCGCGGTACGGCGCCCTCCCACACGCAGGTCACCTGGAACGGCATGAAGATGAACTCCCCGATGCTCGGGCAGGTCGACTTCTCGCTCATCCCCTCCTACTTCGTCGACGACGCCGCGATCTACCACGGCGCCAGCTCCGTGGGGATCACCGGAGGCGGGCTGGGCGGCGCCGTCACCCTGGGGACCCGGGAGCCCGAAACCCCCGGATTCTCGATGCGGTACGTGCAGGGAATCGGATCGTTCACCACCTTCGACGAGTTCCTCCGCCTGAGCTGCCGCGGCGAACGCTGGAGCTCCTCGACCCGCGTGCTGGTCAGCACCTCGGAGAACGATTTCCGATACCGCAACTATGACTCGAAGCAGTTCGTCACCGATGCCAACGGGCAGATCGTCGACGACTACTATCCCCTGCAGCGCAACCGAAACGGCGCATTCCGCGACCTCCACCTCCTGCAGGAGCTCTACTACACCTCGCGGCAGGGCGACCGTTTCTCACTCGCGGCCTGGTATCTCGACACCGACCGCGGACTGGCCCTGCTCTCCTCGGACCGCAACTCCACGCGCGAAAAGCGCAACTCGCAGACCGAACGCACGCTGCGCGCCGTCGCAGCCTGGGACCGGATCTTCGGAGAGGTCAAGACCGGCGTGCGCGCCGGGTACACCTACGACGACCTGCGCTACCTGATGGAGTCCGATCCCGACGGGTTGGGGAACTTCACCCCCGTGACCGACGCCCGGAGCCGCATCCACACCTTTTTCGCCCGCGCCGAGGCCGAATACGCCCCGAACGAGAAGTGGATGTTCTCGGCCAACCTCTCGGCCCACCAGCACCGTGTCCACAGCGGCAACCTCTCGCTCATCGACGCCACCTCGGGGCGCCGCGCCGACACGCTATACCGTCAGGAGCGGTTCGAACTCTCGGCCTTCGCATCGGCCAAGTGGCGACCCACACCGCGGTTGGGAATCGCCGCAGACCTCCGCTGGGAGCTCTACGGCAACCGCACCACACCCCTCATCCCGGCGCTGTTCGTCGACTGGCTGCTCTCCAGGCGCGGCAACGTCATTCTGAAAGCCTCCGGGGCCCGCAACTACCGCTACCCCACGCTCAACGACCTCTACTTCCAGCCGGGCGGAAACCCCGATCTCGACCCCGAACGCGGCTGGACCTGGGATGCCGGCGTCGAATCGTCGCTCAAAAGCAGCCGCAGTTCGCTGCGGCTCTCGGCCACGGCCTTCGACTCGCGCATCGACGACTGGATCCTCTGGATCGCAACCGCCAAGCAGGGCGTCTACACCCCGATCAACATCCGCCGCGTACACAGCTACGGGGTCGAAGGAAAACTCGCCGCCGAAACCCTCACCTCCGGGGGCTGGCGACTGGCCTTCGACGGGAACCTCGCCTGGACCCGTTCGATCAACCGCGGCGACAAGTTCTCCGCGGCAGACGAGTCGGTCGGCAGGCAGCTGGTCTACATTCCGGTCTGGTCCGCGGCCTGCACCGCCCGCGTAACCTGGCGGCGGTGGGAACTGAGCTACAAATGGCAGTGGTACAGCCGACGGTACACCATGTCGGACAACAACCTCGGCGTGCTGGGAAGCGTCGCCCCCTATCTGATGAACGACATCGCCCTGGAGAAAAGGCTCGAATTCCGACCGTTTTCGCTCTCGGTCAAGGGCTGCATCTACAACCTCTTCAACGAGGAGTATCAGTCGGTGCTCGGGCGCCCCATGCCGAGGCTGAATGCCGCCGTGTTTATCGGGATTACGCCTAAATTCGGAAGTCGATAAACAGAACCGCATTTCCGTATCCAAAGGCGGTACAGCCGCGGCCCCGGGCCGCGTTTGCAAATCCTACCCCTCCCCAAACCCCTCCCTCGGGAGGGGCTTCGTGCCGCAAGCGGCAAAGAATCGCTTCGGAAGGCACCGCAAATTCGGAAGTCGATAAACAAACGGTTTTCCTGAAACCAAAAGGCGCTCGCCAACGTATCTTCGAATGGGGTCGGAAAGGGCCGGAAGAACCCGGAGAACCCGGCTCCCGAAAAAGCCCCGAAAAAGCCCCGGAAAAACCCCGGAAAAATTCCCGAAAAGTTTCCGGAAAAATTCCCGAAAAAATCACGAAAAATATGGACTGTCTCGAAAAACTCCCCGAAACCCTCCTCGAAATGGCCGACCCGGCCTACCGCGACTTCAATGCCCGGATCATCCCCGGAGCCGGGGAGATGCTCGGCATCCGCATCCCGCAGCTGCGGGAACTGGCCCGGCAGATCGCCCGCGACGACAACTGGCGGGAGTTCGTGGCCCGCAGCGACTGCCGCTGGTTCGAGGAGCGGATGCTGCAGGGGATGGTCATCGGCAAGGTCCGCTGTCCGATCGACGAAAAACTCGCCCTCGTTGCCCGGTTCGTCCCCCGGATCGACAACTGGGCCCTCTGCGACTGCTTCTGCTGGCGGCTCCGCCCGGCGGAACGCGAACCGATGTGGCTCTTCATCCAGCCCTACTTCCGCTCCGAAGCCGAATACGACATCCGCTTCGCCGTGGTCATGGCCACCGCGAATTTCATCGACGAGGAGCACCTCGAAGCCCTGCTCCGCCACTTCGAGGCATTCCGGCACGAAGCCTACTACGCCCGCATGGGCGTCGCATGGGCCGTCTCGGTCTGCTTCGTGAAGTTCCCCGAACGGATGCGCCGCTGGCTCGCGGAGACCTGCCCGCTCGACAACTGGACCTTCAACAAGTCCATTCAGAAAATCACCGAATCCCTCCGCGTCTCCACGGCCGACAAGGATTTCGCCCGCTCACTGCGCCGGAGCACAAAATAGAAGCGACAAAAAACGGATTTCGGAAAATAATCGTATATTTGTCCTTCCAAAACTTTTACGGCTGACTCGTCATGCGCAAACTCGTCATCATCCCGACCTACAACGAGAAGGAGAACATCTCGAAGATGATCTCCAAGGTCTTCTCCCTGCCCGAACCGTTCGAAATGCTCGTCATCGACGACGGCTCGCCCGACGGTACGGCCGCCATCGTCAAGGAGCGCCAGAAGGAGTTCCCCGGAACGCTCCACCTGCTCGAACGGGCCGGAAAACAGGGTCTCGGCACCGCCTACCTCACCGGATTCCGCTGGGGCCTCGAAAACGGGTTCGACTACATCTGCGAAATGGACTGCGACTTCTCGCACAACCCCGACGACCTGGTCCGCCTCTACCAGGCCGCCGTCGAGGGCGACTGCGACGTGGTGGTCGGCTCGCGATACGTCAAGGGCGTGAACGTCGTCAACTGGCCCATGTCGCGCCTGCTGATGTCCTATTTCGCCTCGGTATACGTGCGCACCGTCACCCGGATGCCGCTGCGCGACGCCACGGCAGGATTCGTCTGCTACTCCCGCCGCGCGCTGGAGACCATCGACCTCGACGCCATCCGCATGAAAGGGTACGGATTCCAGATCGAAATGAAATACACCGCCTGGAGGCTCGGACTCAAGCTCCACGAGGTCTCGATCATCTTCGTCGAGCGATGCGAAGGCGTCTCGAAGATGTCCGGAGGCATCTTCCGCGAGGCTTTCTTCGGGGTGCTCGGGCTCCCGTTCCGCACAATCCGCAAACACCGGTAACCCCCCCCGCCGCCCGCCATGACACACCACGCTACGATCAAACCCGAACCCGGACGCGAAAACTCCGTCTGGAAACGAATCGGCGCCTTCTTCCTCAACCCGCGGAACCTCTATATCCTCGGGATGCTGCTCGTCCTGGCCCTCACCTTCTCGGAGGTCGCCCGCGGACGCCAGAAAAACTTCATGATCTTCGCCGAATCCACGAAACTCTTCTGGCAGCACATCGCTCCCTACGGCGAAAACTGGACCCAGGCCGCACCCCATCTGGACTACTTCCTCTACGGGCCCCTGTTCAATATCCTCTTCGCACCGTTCGCCTATCTGCCCGCGTGGCTCGGACCCTTCGTCTGGAACCTCTTCAACTTCTCGATGTGGTTCGCGGCGATCTTCACCCTCCCCGGCAAGTTCTCCCGCGAGGAAAAGTGCAAGTCGTTCCTCTACACCTTCCTGATCCTCGCCTGCACGCAGCTCTCGTTCCAGTACAACGTCGCCGTGGGATACATGTTCCTGTTCGCCTACTCGCTGCTCGAACGCGACAAGGGATTCTGGGCCGTGCTGCTCATGATGATCTCGGGATTCACCAAGGTCTACGGCATCTTCCAGCTGGGACTGCTGCTCTGCTACCCCCACTTCTGGCGGAACGCAGCCTATGCCCTGCTGATCGGAGCCGCACTCCTCGCCGCTCCGGCCGTCAACATGCCATTCGCCGAACTCCCCGACTACTACGGGCAGTGGATCGCGGCACTCACCGAACACAAGGATACCCGCACCTGGATGAATGTCTTCTACCTGCGGCCCCTCGGGCTGCTGCCCTACCGGATGTGGGTCCAGATCGGAGTCCTCGCCCTGCTGGCCGCCGGACTCGTGGCCAACTTCCGCAAATGGAAACAACCCTTCTTTAGGCTCGCGGCTCTGGCCGTCCTTATGGGCTATGTCATCCTGTTCAGCAATTCCAGCGAAACCCATACATACGTCATCACGCTCATCGCCTACCAGTTCTGGTACTGGAGCATGAAGCGCGGCGGAGCCCTGAACCTCGTCGACCGCATCGTCTACTGGGCGACGTTCATCGTAGTGGTCGTCATGCCCGTCGACGTGCTCTGCCCGCTGCCCGTGATGCGGTTCTTCTACGCCTGGCAGCTCAACCTCTGGCTGCTGCTCTACCTCTGGCTGCGGATCTGCTGGACGGCCTTCATCTGCACCCCGCCGACGCTCTCCGAAGAGCGGCCACTTATCGGCGTTCAATAGGACAGAGAGAGTTGTACAAACACCAAAAAAGACGCACCGGGCTTTCCGATGCGTCTTTCTATTTACGGGACAGGGCGGGACAGAGCGGTGTCAGAACGTGAAGAAGTAGTTCATGAAGAAGTTCCAGAAGGTCACCACCCCGATGGCAAAGAGTTTCGCCAGGTAGAAATTCAGGTGGAAACGCCCGTGCAGCACGTAGATCGTGGCGTTGTTAATCGCCAGCCCCACCAGCGAAATACCCAGAAAACGCAGGTACTGCCCCGCAATGTCGGGACTCTCGTTGTGAAAGGTCCAGATGCGGTTCAGGATATAGTTCGTGGTCGCGGCACAGAGGAACCCTAACGAATTGGCCACGTACTTGTTCAGCCGCAGCCACTCCTTGCAGGCGTAGGTGATGC
Organism: uncultured Alistipes sp.; assembly: GCA_944321965.1. Lineage (GTDB taxonomy): Bacteria > Bacteroidota > Bacteroidia > Bacteroidales > Rikenellaceae > Alistipes. The sequence continues at coordinate 10,399 of CALUNH010000020.1, read as the reverse complement.
CGAAATCGACGAACACCCCGGAACCGCCAACCACACAGAATTTCAGAAACTGTTCGATCATCGTTGTTCATTCGCCCCGCCGACCTCAATCGCCACGGGTTTCCCGTTAAACCTGATCGCAAAGCCGAAACCGCACCGGGCGACATCACCCCGTCGTCCGCAGCCCGACACAATGACCCGGGTGGTAAAACTCCCCCGCCCCGACATCGAACCGCCGGAGCTCCACAGCGCACACGGCCTTGCAAGCAACGTTTTCATAACCGTCGGCAAAGGTAGGAATTTTTCCCGGGATTCGCCACGGATCCGCCGCTTTTGTCCCGTTTCGGGCGTGGAATTCCGACAACCGTCCCGCAGGTGTTCCGGGAGGGGATTCGGGACGTTGTTCATAACTTGTTCATTAAAATTCCGGGCCCGGCCCTTGCACGATCCGGAACTATCCCTATCTTTGTTGCCGAGCAAGGTTCCCAGCCGGCGGCTGCCGGCCCGGGATCAAAAGGGAACTCCTGTGCAAATCAGGGACTATGCCCGTAGCTGTAAGCTCCGAAAACGGCTGCACACTCTTTGCCACTGTCCCCTCGGGGACGGGAAGGCGTGCGGCGGGAGCGAGTCAGAAGACCTGCCTTGCCAAACAGGCCGGAACCCGCGGGATGTCAGGGCAACGCCGAAACATTTTTTACTTTTTACTACATAAGAACCGGACACGGATGCGTGCCGCCCCCGCATGGCTTCGACCCTGCAGGAGAGACCCGTCCCCGACCGGAACGATTGTGCAAACCTTCAACACTGGGACCATTATGGGCATTTCGGAACTCTACATCGTCAAGCGCGACGGAAAACGCGAAGCCTTCTCCGTCGAAAAGATCAAACGCGCCGTCAGCAAGGCATTCCTCGCCGTGGGCGGGTACGCCACCAACGACGACCTCACGGCCGTACTCAGCCGCGTGCGCATCGCCGACGGAATGTCCGTCGAGGAGATTCAGAACCAGGTCGAGGTCGCCCTGATGGCCGAACACTACTTCGCCGTGGCCAAGAGCTACATGCTCTACCGCCAGAAACACACCGAAGAGCGCGAAGAGCGTGAAAAACTCCGATTCCTGACCGACTACTGCGCCGCCGCGAACCCCGCCTCGGGATCGAAATACGACGCAAACGCCAACGTCGAGAACAAGAACATCGCCACCCTGATCGGCGAACTTCCCAAGCAGAACTTCATCCGCCTGAACCGCCGCCTGCTCACCGACCGCATCAGGGAGATGTATGGCAAGGAGCTGGCGGACAGGTACATCCACCTGCTCAAAAACCACTTCATCTACAAGAACGACGAAACCTCGATGGCCAACTACTGCGCCTCGATCACGATGTACCCCTGGCTGCTCGGCGGAACGATCTCCATCGGCGGAAACTCAACCCGCCCCACGAACCTCAAGTCGTTCTGCGGCGGCTTCGTCAACATGGTCTTCATCGTCTCGTCGATGCTCTCGGGAGCCTGCGCCACCCCCGAATTCCTCATGTACATGAACTACTTCATCGAGCAGGAGTACGGCGAGGACTACTACACCCGCACCGACGAGGTCGTCGACCTCTCGCGCAAGCACCGTACCCTCGACAAGGTCATCACCGACTGCTTCGAGCAGATCGTCTACTCGATCAACCAGCCCACCGGCGCCCGCAACTTCCAGGCCGTCTTCTGGAACGTCGCCTACTACGACCGCTACTACTTCGAATCGCTCTTCGGGGAGTTCGTCTTCCCGGACGGCTCGCGCCCCCACTGGGAGTCGCTCTCGTGGCTGCAGAAGCGATTCATGCGGTGGTTCAACCGCGAACGGACCCGGACCGTACTGACCTTCCCCGTCGAGACCATGGCCCTGCTCACCCGGGACGGAGAGGTGCGCGACGCCGAATGGGGAGACTTCACCGCCGAAATGTATGCCGCCGGGCACTCGTTCTTCACCTACCTGAGCGACAACGCCGACTCGCTCTCGTCGTGCTGCCGCCTGCGCAACGAAATTCAGGACAACGGCTTCAGCTACACGCTCGGCGCCGGAGGCGTCTCCACCGGTTCGAAAAGCGTCCTGACCGTCAACCTCAACCGTTGCATCCAGTACGCCGCCCGGAACGGAATGCACTACCTCGCCTTCCTGGAGGAGGTCGTCGACCTCACGCACAAGGTCCAGACCGCCTACAACGAAAACCTCAAGGAACTGCAGGCCAAGGGGATGCTGCCGTTGTTCGACGCCGGGTACATCAACCTCGCGCGGCAGTACCTCACGATCGGCGTCAACGGGCTGGTCGAGGCCGCCGAGTTCCTCGGCATCGAGATCAGCGACAACGACCGCTATGCCGCGTTCGTGCAGGAGGTGCTGGGGCTCATCGAACGCTGCAACCGCAAATACCGCACGAAGGAGCTGATGTTCAACTGCGAGATGATCCCCGCGGAGAACGTCGGCGTCAAACACGCCAAGTGGGACCGCGAGGACGGCTACGTCGTGCCGCGCGACTGCTACAACTCCTATTTCTACGCCGTCGAGGACCCCTCGCTGAACGTCATCGACAAGTTCCGCCTCCACGGACGCCGCTACATCGAACACCTCACCGGCGGTTCGGCCCTGCACATGAACCTCGAAGAGCATCTCTCGAAGGAGCAGTACCGCCACCTGCTGCGCGTGGCCGCCGAAGAAGGGTGCAACTACTTCACGTTCAACATCCCGAACACGGTCTGCAACCGCTGCGGGCACATCGACAAGCGCTACCTGAAGGAGTGTCCCGAGTGCCACTCGACCGACGTCGATTACCTCACGCGCGTAATCGGATACATGAAGCGCGTCTCGAACTTCTCCGCGGCACGTCAGCAGGAAGCCGCACGCCGCTACTACGCCCCGGCGGAGAAGAGCCCCGCAACCATCCATCCGGAAAACCCCGCCAACGCATGATCCGCTACCACAACTTCGACGTCGTTTTCGCGGAGATTCCCGACGAGACGACCCTGGCAATCAACCTCACCGGCTGTCCGAACCGCTGTCCGGGGTGTCACAGCCCCCATCTGTGCAGCGACTCGGGGCGCGTGCTCGACGAGGAGGAACTCGCGGCCCTGCTCCGGCGCTACGGGCGCGCGGTCACCTGCGTCTGCTTCATGGGCGGGGATGCCGACCCCGAAGGGGTGGCACGACTGGCGGGATTCATCCGCCGGGAGTGGCCCCGGCTCCATGTGGGCTGGTACTCGGGGCGGCCGCAGCTGCCCGGAGGATTCATCCCCGAGGCGTTCGACTACGTGAAACTCGGACCCTGGATCGAGGCCCGCGGCCCGCTGACCGCACCCACCACCAACCAGCGGCTCTACCGCGTAAGCCCCGAAGGCGCGATGACCGACATCACCGAACGCTTCCGCCGAAAAGCCATCTGACGTTCCCGGGAGCCGGAAAGACCTTAGAGATTAGTAAACCCTTCGCGTCGTCTGCCATACGACCCCCTTTCCGGCTCCCGGAGAACTTTCGATACGCCGCCGGTTCCGATCCCCGGAGAACCCTCGGTCCGCCGCCGCGCCCCTCCCGGCAAACACCGGTCGCGCGGCGGCATTTTTTTTTGCCCCGGCCGCATGGGGAATCTCCGAAAAAACGTATTTTTGCCCCCGAATCATGAAAACCAGGCACGAACTCACGGAAATCCTCGACTTCATCGCCGAGTACGCCACCTACCTGCTCGGATCGGGGGTGCACACCTCACGCGCCATCCGCAACTCGCAGCGCATCGGCGAGGCACTGGGGGTCGACATCCAGCTGTCGAGTTTCCAGCGCAGCACGATCCTCACGGTCCGCGACGACGAAAGCGGCGAAGCCATCACCCGCGTAGTGAAGATCCCCTCGCTGCCGATCAGCTTCGAACGCAACTCCGACCTCAGCGCCCTGAGCTGGGACGCCCTCGACGAACGCCTCCCGCTCGCCGAGATCCGCCGCCGTTACGCCCTGCTTATCGAAAAACCGCGCATCGACCCGATCTTCGTGCTGGTTACCGTGGGGCTGGCCAACGCCTCCTTCTGCCGCCTCTTCGGCGGAGACTGGACCGCCATGGCCATCGTCTTCACCTCGACACTCGTGGGATTCGCCGCCAAACAGCGGATGCAGGCCCACGGCGTCAACCACTTCCTGATCTTCATCATCGCGGCATTCATGGCCTCGCTCTGCGCCTCGTCGGCCCTGCGATTCGACTGCACGGCCGAAACGGCCCTCGCCACAAGCGTCCTGTTCCTCGTCCCCGGCGTCCCCCTGATCAACGGCGTGATCGATATCGTCGAAGGGCACATCCTCATCGGATGCAGCCGCCTGATCAACGCCCTGCTGCTCATCATCTGCATCGCCATCGGTCTGGCGGCAACGCTCCTCATGGTCAAAGACAGCCTGCTATGATCGCTGCGGATATCCTTCTCGACGGTTTTTTCGCGGCCGTGGCCGCCATCGGATTCGGCGCCATCTCCGACCCCCCGATGCGGGCATTCCCCCGCATCGCCCTGCTCGCCGCCGCAGGCCACGCCCTGCGCTTCGCGATGATGAACTACGCCGATGTAGACATCGCCTCGGCATCGCTCTGCGCAGCCATGCTTATCGGATTCGGAAGCCTCTGGCTCGGACGCGGAATCCGCTGCCCGATGACGGTCCTCTACATCCCGGCGCTGCTGCCCATGGTCCCCGGCATCTACGCCTACCGGAGCGTCTTCTCGCTGATCATGTTCCTGCAGTCGCTCAACGACCCCGGGCAGGGAATGCAGTACATGCAGCTCTTCTTCCTCAACGCCACGGTCTCGCTGAGCGTCATCGCCCTGCTCGCCGCGGGCGCCACGCTGCCGATCTTCGTCTTCAACCGAAGGGCATTCTCCCTCACCCGGCGCCGGAAAAACGACCGCCCGGCCTCCCGGAACCCGAAACAGGACAACAATGTCCCGAACCAGTCCGTCGAACCCCGAAATTCCGGCGAATAGCCGCCCCTCATGGAGACCTTCTGGAATACAATAGCCGACTACAACGCCGCCACCTGGCCCGCCCAACTGCTGCTGGTCGGAATCGGCGCCGTGCTGACCCTGCTGCTCTACAAACGCCCCTCGTCCGCCGTGCGCTCGGCCATGAAGATCTACATGGCCACTCTCAACTTCTGGATTGCCGGAGTCTACTACCTCGTCTGGTGTCGGCCGCGGGAATATCACGACCTGCTGGCCCTGTTCTGGGCCATCATGGGCTGCATCTGGCTCTACGACCTCGCCGTGAAACACGCCTCGCTCGAACGAACCAAACACCATACGATTTTCGCCCGGCTGCTCTTCGTCATGCCGCTCGTCTACCCGCTCTGTTCGCTGGCCCTGGGGCGCTCGTTCCCGATGATCACCTCACCCGTCATGCCCTGTTCCGTGGCGGTCTTCACCGTAGGGCTGATGCTCGCCTTCTCGGAACGCATCAACATCGTCCTGGCCATGTTCCTTTGCCACTGGGCCCTGATCGGACTCTCGAAAGTCTATTTCTTCGGCATCCCCGAGGATTACCTGCTGGCCTGCAGCGTCGTCCCGGCGCTCTATCTCTTCTTCCGCGAATACATCCGAAGCCTCGAAAACCGACCCGCAAAGCCCTCCCCGCGCGTCCTCAACGGATTGCTGGGGCTTCTCTGCGCAATCATCGGCGGATTCTTCGCCTTCACGCTGCTGCACCAGTTCAACCTCTTCACAAGGATCTGACAACCCCGGGCCGCAAACCGCCGCCCTCCGGCCTGCATCACACGAACGCTCCGAACGGCCCCCCAAGCCCGTTCGCACCGACACCCGACCTCAAAATGAAACCTCCTTTCGCCATCGGCAAAAGGAGGTTTCGTGGAAAGGTTGAAACCGGCATGATTTCAGTAAGGGAGTGTCCTCAAACCACTCTTTTTCAATCGGTTCGCCGGGCTTCCCGCAGCAGTTCGCCCAGGATGCCGATGTGTTCGGCAATCAGCTCCGGCTGCCGAGGAGCCTCATCCGCCACGTCGAGCGTCGTCTCGCCCGACAGCACCAACACCCCCAACGCCCCCGCATTGTGCGCCATCTCGATGTCCGTATAGATGCGGTCGCCAACCATCGCAATCTCTTCGGCCCGCAGCCCGTGGCGCCGGAGAATCCCCGAAAGCATGTTCGGATCGGGTTTCCCCAACGTAATGTCGGGCCTCCGCCCCGTGGCGTGCTCGATCGCGGAGCAGATCGAGCCGCAATCAACCAGCACCGTCGGCTGATTCGTCGGGCAAACCCGGTCGGGATTGGTCGCCAGGTAGGGAAGCCCCTGCCGGACCCACCAGGCCGCCCGGCACAGACGGCTGTATGCAAGCGTCATGTCGAAAGCAACGACCACGGCATCCGGAACATCATCGGCCGAATCCGCCGTCGAAACGTACCCCGCCGCCTCGAATTCCGAAATCATCGAGGGGGTTCCGAGCAGAAACAGCCGCCGGGCCTCCGGATAACGGCTCCGCAGGTAGTCGATCGTCGCCAGCGTCGTCGTGTACATCTCCTCGCGCGTGGCCTGAATTCCCAGACCGGCGAGCTTCGACAGGTAGTCGGCAATCGATTTCGAGGGGTTGTTCGTCAGAAAGGAGTAGCCGATCCCCGCCTCCCGAAGCCCGGCCAGGAAAGGCCGGGTCCAGGGAAACAGGTCCGAACCCATATAGATCGTGCCGTCCATGTCGAGCGCAACATGGCGGATCTGCGACAGGCGCCGCAACAGCTCTTCACGCTCCCAAATCGAGCGGTAACGGGTGAAACGATTCATCGTCAGTTCATGAAAAAAGTTATCGACACTCCGGATCGGGAATCGGATGCTTCTGCCCGTAATAGGCATCGGCTCCGTGCTTGCGGTTGAAATGTTTCTCCGTAAGCAGATCATTCATCGGCATCTCGGGATTCAGCGACCGGCTCACATAGGCCATCTTGGCAACCTGCTCAAGAACCACACTGTTGTGCACGGCCTCTTCGGGTGTGCTGCCCCAGGTGAACGGTCCATGGTTGGCGACCAGCACGGCCGACGTATGCATCGGATTCCGATCCCGGAACGTTTCGACGATCAGTCTCCCGGTCTGCCGTTCGTACTCGCCCGACACCTCCTCTCGGGTCATCTTGCGCGTACACGGTATCGCTCCGTAAAAATAATCGGCATGAGTGGTGCCGGAAACCGGAATCGGACACTCCGCCTGCGCCCAGGCCGTAGCGTATGTGGAATGCGTATGGACAATACCCCCGACCTCGGGAAAAGCCTTGTATATTTCGAGATGGGTCGGAGTGTCGGACGAAGGATTGAGACTCCCCTGCAGGACATGACCCTCAAGATCCAACACGACCATCTGAGACGCCGACATCCGATCGTACGGCACACCGCTCGGCTTGATCACCACAAGCCCCCGTTCACGATCGATGCCGCTCACGTTTCCCCAGGTGAAAATAACCAGCTGATGGTTGACAAGTTCAAGATTTGCGCGAAAAACTCGCTCTTTCAATGTGTCCAGATCCATGGCTAATTGATTTGAGTACGAAACAAAGATACGAATAATAATCACAAAACAAAAAATTTTACCGGGAAAATGTGCTGCATAACGAATTTTATGACGCAAAACGATCGTAATAAGCCCTATATATGCACTAAAAACGAAAAACAAACGCAAAACGACACGTTCATTTGGCTTTCATGCAAATAATTTCTACTTTTGTAAACAAAAGAAAAACAAAAACAAGCGTTATGTTAAGCATCGCCGAACGACGGAAATACATCCTCGACTCGCTCAACAAACATGGATTCGTCCGCATTGCGGACATTGCCAACGAACTCAATGTCACTCGTGCCACCATCCGCAAGGACATGAGATTCCTCGAAAGCAAACAGTTGCTCTACCGGGCCCATGGCAGCGCCAGTCCCGTCAATCCGCACGTCGCTGACATCAACGTACAGGTAAAAAGCCGCATCAACAGCGAAATCAAACGAAAAATCGGAGCCCGCGCCGTTAAACTCATCCACGAAAACGACTCGATCATCGTCGCATCGGGATCCACGCTCTACGCCTTTGCCGAGGTCATCCGCCCCATCGGACACCTGAACATCGTCACACCCTCGCTGCGCGTTTCGATGCTCCTGAGCGAAGAGCCTGACATCACGGTCCTGCAACTCGGTGGCGTCCTCCACGGCAACTCGCTCTCCGTCCGCGGCGAATATGCGGCTCAGGGATTCCAAAACCTGATCTGTTCAAAACTATTTTTCGGAGTCGACGGCATAGACCCCGAATTCGGAATCACGTGCGCCACGGTCGAGGAGGCTACCCTGACTCAGAAGATGATGAAAGCGGCGTCCCAAAGCATCGTACTAACCGATTCGTCGAAAATCGGACGAAGGGGATTCGGGCGCATCTGCTCGATCGAAGACATCGACATCCTGATCACGGACAACCAGCTCCCGGCCCAGATCAAAACCACACTTGAGGCGGTCGGTGTCGACGTGATCACGGTCTGACCCGACGCTGGAAACGGCCGCAAGAGGCAGAGAGGGGGGGAGAGGGTCGCAGCGAACAGAAGGCCGCAGCAGGCAAAGGGGCCGGAAAAGGCAGAGGGCCGCAGCGAACAGAAGGCCGCAGCAGGCAAAGGGGCCGGAAAAGGCAGAGGGCCGTAGCGAACAGAAGGCCGCAGCGGGCAAAGGGGCCGGAAAAAACAAGGATAGCCCCGACAAAGACAAAACGACGAGAGCCGCAGGATATCCCGCGGCTCTCGTCGTTTCCCATTTCCCAGGTAAGATTCCGCACATCCCACCTTCGAATCCCTCTGGGTGAACAAAATTCGACGCAGACGGAGTTTCATTATTTTCGTTTTGTGATATTATTTTTATTTTGTTACATTTGTTGTCGGATACAACCCGAAAACAAAAACAAAATGAAAAACAAACTACTATTCTGCATTTTGCTGTCATCGGCCATCTGTTGCACGACATCGTGCAGTACGGACTCCGACGAGGTCTCACCCGCCGATCAAACCGTCGAAAGCATGGTTTTCTCCAGCCGCATGTACGACCTGTTCACCGAAGAGGAGACCCTCCCGGAACTCAACATCCGTACCGGATCGGGAACAGAACTCTATACCGTAGAGAACAAATACGGACTGAACTGGCACTCCTCAACCCCGGCCATCGTTTCCGTGTCGGACAACGGCATCATCCGGGGAGAGACCGTCGGCACCTCCCGAATCTCGGCCCGAACCCCGGATAACATGAAACAGGCATCACTCTCGGTCAACGTGCTGCAATCGGAACAGCTCGACCGACCCCTCACCCGCGACATGATCTATACCAGCGGCCACATGCTCAGCGACAATTCGGTCATGCAGAGTTTCGACCTCGGAGCCGACGGATACCTGTACTGCTCGCAGGTGGGGCGCGGCGACAACAACTACAACGTAATCATCATCCGAAAACAGGCCAATGCCGCCAACTACGAAAGCCGTATGCTACTCCCCTATGCCGGCCACGGAAACAACATCGCCCTGGAACAGGACGGAGCCGACATGTACGTCTGGGTCGGAAGCTACGGCACCCGCAGCTCCGAAGGAGACTACACCCTCTCGCAAACCATGGCCCGCATCAAATACGTCCCGGGCATGACGCTCAAACCGTCGGAGTGCTACGAACAATACTGGATCCCGCAGCGCCGCAACCTCCAGGCCTCCATCGACCCAAGCAACGACATTATCCTCTTCTGGTGCACGAACAGCAACTACTCGACCCGCTATATCTACCTCTACCGGCTGAGCGAGGTCAAGGCCCTGCCCGAGAGTTCCGAACAACTCTCCTTCTCGATCACCTGGGGCGGAGAGAGCGGAGGCCCGGCCTCCGTGACCGAAAAGCCGACCGTCGTCGTCAAGAATCTCTCGCAACTCGAACCGTTGGCCACGATCACCCTGCCGCAGAACAGCCCGCTCACGGTCGGAAGCAGCGGCAACCAGGGCCACGACGTGAAAAACGGCAAGATCTACTACTATGAAGGGGCCGGCAACAACAACGACGGCACCTCGCTCTCGACGGCCACCGTCTCGATCTTCGACTTCCAGGGCAATCTCGTCCGCCGTCACGAGATAGCAGCCATTCAGGACATGGGAGCCCTCGCCTCCCAGGGGCTCACCTCAACGGGATACATGGAGCCCGAAGGAATCAAACTCCACGACGGAGTGCTCTACTGCGGATTCGCTTCGCGCTCGACGGACAACGTGCGGCGCGCCGTCGTGCTGCAATACGACCTGATGGAGGAGCCTTAAAGGATCGGCTCACCGCACAAAAAACTCCCGGCCGTGATGGAAGGGGGCTTTTTTGAAACTTATAAGCGTTATTTTATAAGTTTTTGATAGATAAAGTGTTAGGTTGTTGAAGAA
>CALUNH010000019.1 GCA_944321965.1 uncultured Alistipes sp. | reverse complement strand
AAATCCGCCCGGCACGGTACGCATGGAAGTGCGGCTCCTATTGCCGCGCTTCTTTCAAAAAATGATCATTCCTCCGGAGCGAGAGAGGGTTTTAGGGGCGATGGGCGAGTGAAGGGGTTCCGATCCGATCCCGCGCTTCAACCGTTGGCATCTCCGTAGGCCCTCCGCCATTTCCGCCTTGAACGGAAATCCGCCCGGCACGGTACGCATGGAAGTGCGGCTCCTATTGCCGCGCTTCTTTCAAAAAATGATCATTCCTCCGGGACGAGAATTGCAAGTTTGGAAATTTATATGTAAATTCGCATGAATCAGCATTCCAAAAACTTATTCCGATTCGTCCATGAAAAAAACTCTACTTCTGTTTTTCCTGTCGTTATCGCTGTCCGGCGGAGCCTTGTCGGCCCGGGAGATCACGGCCGAACAGGCCCGGCAGACCGCGACACGGTTCTGGCAATCGTCCCCTGCCACACGGGGCGGAACAACACCTTCGTGGCAACTGGTGCGCGACAGTGAAAGCACCGCAACCCGCTCCTCGGGAGCGAATCCCGCCTATTACATCTTCGACAACACGGCCGGTCCGGGCTTCGTCATCGTCGCGGGCGACGACGTAGCCATGCCCGTGCTGGGCTACTCCTTCGACAGCGAATTCCCGTCGGGGACGCTGCCACCCAACCTGCAAGCGTGGCTCGACGGACTCCGGGAGACCGTAAACAAGGCCCGCACTGCCGACTTGAAGGCCGAAAGCCAGGTCACGCAGGCCTGGGCCTCGACGCGCAGCAGCACCCCGGTGGTCAAACTCGAAACCGCACTCTGGGACCAGAGTGAACCCTACAACCGGCTGTGCCCGACCTATCAGGGCTCCCGGACCTACACCGGATGTACGGCCACGGCCATGGCCATCGCCATCCACTACCACCAGTGGCCGGAACGGGGCACGGGTACCCTGCCGTCCTATACCTCCGAGAGCTACGGCATATCGGTTCCGGAACTTACGCTGGGCCATGCCTACGACTGGGCCAACATGAAGTCGAAATACGGACGCACCTATCAGGGCAACGCCTCGGGCTACGAATACGAATATACCGCGTTCACCGAGACCGAAGCGACGGCCGTGGCGACGCTGATGCGCGACTGCTCGGTCATGCTCCATTCCGACTTCGGGCCGGAAGGAAGCTCCGGGACCAGCGCATTCAGCAGCGACATCCCGAGCCTGGTGATCAACTACATGGGCTACGACCGTCAGACCCGCTGGATCTATCGTTCGTATTACACGACCGCCGAATGGAACCGGCTGATGCAGAATGAATTGAACAACAACCGGCCGATCATCTACTCCGGTCACAATTCCCAATCGGGCCATGCGTTCATCCTCGACGGCTATACGAACGACAACTATTACAGCGTCAACTGGGGATGGAGCGGCTACTGCAACGGTTATTTCCTGCTGACGGCGCTCGATCCCGAAGGGCAGGGAATCGGCGGTTCGGACCACTACAACGACAATCAGATCGCAATCGTCGGTATGCAGCCCGATACCGGCAACAGACCCTACGAGGAATTGCTATTCGCCGAGTTCATCGATACGGAGGGCCGAACCTACAAGGGTATCACGGTCGAGGGCAACATCGCCCAGGGCGAGACGATCACGGTCTATGCCGGACTGATCTGCAACTACGGCAGTTCGATGTTTTCGGGCGAGGTCCAGCTCGCCGTTACGGACCATAACAACCAGATCATCCGGAGCATCCATTCGCAACGGCTCAATGACCTCGGAATCGGCTACGGCTACTATATGTACTATTTGCTCGATATCAACTTCCCGCTTCTTCCGGGCTACCGCATCCGGGCGCTCTATCGCAACAATTCGGCCACGGAATGGTCCGTCGTGCGGGGCAACGACGAGGAAGGATACATCTGGGACTATATCCTCACCGCTGAATCCACGATCGAGGAGTCGACAAGCCTGACCTACAACAAGACGGAGCGCATGATACGGTTGCAGGTAAAGGAGGGCGTCACGGCCACGTTGCAGGCATCCGACGGTACGGATTACAGCTCTTCGTGCAGCACCGAGGGCCAGGAGATCCGCATTGACACCTCGACCCTGCCGGGCGACACCTACCGGCTCATCCTGCGAAAGGACACCGAAAGCAAGGAGTTGCTCATCGCCCTTCCCGACAACGAATGAATCAACGACAGAAACGATCCAAGCAAGCAGACATCATGAAAAGAGATAACCTATTCCATAGCGTCTTCCATAGCGTCGGGCTCCTGCTTCCGATCCTGGTTTTCGTCCTGTCCGGCTGTTCGAAGAGCCAGACGGACGACGATGAAACGCCGGAAGCAAAAATGACCCTCACGACCGACAAACAGACCATCGGCAGCCAGGGAGGTCCCTTCACGGTCAAGGTTCAATGCAACGTCGACTACGAGGTCGAATTGCCCGACGCCTCCGAGTGGTTGCGAGAAGTCACCACCGGCACGCCCGAGACGGGCATCCACCACTTCGAGGCGGACCCGAACGAGGAGTATGACAACCGCACGGCCCGCATCGTCTTCACCAACCGGACGTTCGGCCTGAAGCAGACGTTCACCGTGACGCAGATGCAGAAGAATGCCATTCTCATAGCGGAGGATAGCTACCCGATCGATGCGGCGGGCGGAACGCTGGATTTCCAGGTCAACACGAACGTCGATTTCCAGGTCGAGGTTTCCGAGACGTGGATCCGCCAGACGGTTCCGTCGTCGGTCCGGGGGCTTGTCGGGAAGACGCTGTACTTCATCATCGACCCGAACCCGAAGACGGATCCCCGCGAAGCGAAGATCCTCCTCATAGCCGACGATGTGGAACAGATCATCACGATCCGCCAGCAGGCACGTGTCAACATGAACTGGCTCTACATCACACATACGAATCCGACGTTCCAGGTTCCGGACATTTCCGGAAAGGAATTCCTGCCGGGGAAGGTATCGTGGGGTGACGGCACGGAGGAGGAGTACCGCGAGTCGCTGTCCCACACCTATCAGGAGACGGGGTCGCACACCGTGACCATCGAGACGTCGGGAGCCGAGGAATTTTCGGTTTCGGATCTGATCAACGTGACGAAGATCGACCTGACGCAATTCTGACGCGCGTTGCGCAGAAAGCACACGAAGGACCCCTCCGAAAGAGCCTTGCGGCATCTTTCGGAGGGGCACTTGTGAATCCGGGGCTTCGATTTTTCTTTTAATCACCCATTTCACGTATTTTTATAACCTTTTATGCTATTTTTAGAATGAAAAACTAATTTTTTTAAATAAAAATTGTTAGTTATACGAATAATGACTAACTTAGCACTCCAAAACGACTCCGAAGCCTAATACTTTGCCCGAGAGTTGAAACATTGTTTCCCGGGTTGTGCAGATGGATATTGAATGGCTCAGTATTACCGGAGAATGGCACTGAAACTGTCTTATGCGGATTAATACGTCAGTCATACTTGCCTGTATGATGTGCCTGTTATGCCCGGTTACGGGCCGGGCATCATCCGTTTATCCGAACGGAGGGGGGGGGAATTTTACTGAAACGGAATCTCCCGATTCATCATGCGTTGTCGACAGATTCGCCCTCTATTACTGGAGAGACAGAATCGACCTCGACGAAACGTATCTCGACAACAAGCGGCAAATGGAGCGGATCCGGCTCTATCTTGCCAATTCACCGCAGATCGACAGCATCTCCATCTATGCCTACGCCTCTCCCGAAGGCGTCTATGAACACAACGTCTGGCTTGCGGAACGACGAGCCGAGGCCGCCAAGCGCTTCGTCCTGGCCCACATTCCCCAGGAGCGCGACTTCAATCCGGAGCGGATCCGGCTCTGCCCCATGGAGGAAAACTGGACCGGACTGGCCGAAGAACTCGAAGCCAACTACCACCGGAACGACCGCGAAAAAGTCCTTGCCATACTCCGGGCTCCCGTCCGCAACGACACCAAAAAATGGAGGCTCCAGCAACTCGACAACGGATATACATATAAATATATCATCCGCAAGCACATGCCCAGGCTGCGTCTGGCAACCTGGGTCTGCATCTGGCAGAAACCCCATCAGGAACCGGTAGGGAAAGAGACGGTTTTCGCCGTATCCGAACCCGAGCCGAGTCCCCTGACACCGCTGCACATCGAAAGGCCCCGGGAGAAAAAAACCATCCTCGCCCTGAAGACCAATCTGCTCTACGATGCGGTCACGGCCCTGAATTTCGCCGTCGAGGTGCCCTTCAACGAAAAGTTCTCGATTCTCTACGAGCACCACTGTCCCTGGTGGCTTTCGAACAGCAACCGGTACTGCCTGCAGTATCTCTCCTTCGGAGGCGAATTCCGGTGGTGGTTCAAGCCCCAAACCAAGCCCGAATCCTCGCGCAGGGTACAGCGCGACGCGCTGGTCGGACATTTCCTCGGGCTCTACGGCATGGGCGGGAAATTCGACCTGCAGGCCAACCGGACATTCTGCTATCAGGGCGAATTCTTCAGCGCAGGCCTCACATACGGCTATTCGATGCCCATTGCCAAGCGGCTCAACCTCGAATTCTCCATCTCGGCGGGATATGCCCGGATCCCATACAGGCACTACAACCCCACGTCCGACTGGGAGCTCCTGATCCGGGATCGCAACAAAACCGGCGTCTGGCACTATTTCGGTCCCACCAAGATCGAAGTAGCCCTCAGTGTGCCCCTGCTCATCCGGAAAAAAGCGAAAGGAGGTAGCCGATGAAACGTGTAACGAAGAGGTCTTTCCTGGCCGCGACACTGACGGCTACGGCAATCCTGGCCACGCAATGCGAGCGCCGCCCGCTGGTCGAGGCCGGGAACACGCACTACGTCCGGGTATATCTCGACGAAGAGATCAAAAACGTGACGACCGGATTCTACGACCCGTCGCTTCCCACGCCCGAATACGCGACGCCCGACGTGCTTCGCGTGGTGCTCTACGACCAGAAGCACAACAGGACCGCCGCAGAGCGGTACCTGAGAAACCGGAATACCGACGCCCGGGGCACCTACTTCGACGGGTACATCATCGCCGAACCGGGCGACTACCGGCTCATGACCTACAATTTCGGAACGGAATCGACGATCATCGACCAGAGCCATATCTATGACGGGGCCATGGCCTACACCAACGAGATCTCGTCGGTGCTGAAGAACTCCCTCTCCGTGCGGGCCGACGAGGAGGAACGAATCGTATATGTCCCCGACCATCTGTTCGTCGACCGCAACGAGACGCTCCGGCTCGATTACGGGCCCGATATCGATACGCTGCAAAATTCCGCCGGAGACCACTTCACGGCCGGGAGCATCGTCCTCTCCTACTACCTTCAGATCCGGGTCAAGGGAGCCGAATGGATCTCGTCGGCCGTAGGGCTGCTCTCGGGTATGGCGGGGTCAGCCACGCTGCATGACGGCAACGGACGTTCCGAGGACCCCGTTACGCTCTATTTCGAGATGCAGCGCGGCGGCATGGATTCCAGCGAGCCCTTTATCTACACCACCTTCCACACCTTCGGGAAGCTCCCCGACCGGAACAACAGTCTCGCCGTGACCTTCGACGTGCGGACCACCGACGGCAGGGCGCTGACCACAACCCTCGACATCACGGACGAGTTCTCCAAACCGAACGCCATCGATCACCAATGGATCCTGCTCGAAGAGGTGCTCGTCATACCCGAGCCACCCCAGGATTCCGACGGAGACGGGTTCACGCCCGAAGTGGACGACTGGGAAGATATTCAAACAGACATCATCATCTGACAAACGACTGCCGACTGCCGACAAGCAACAAACGACAAACGACAAGCAACAAACGACAAACGACAAGCAACTGCCAATAAACGACAAACGACAAGCAACAAACGACAAGCAACTGCCAATAAACGACAAACGACAAACGACAAACGACAAGCAACTGCCAATAAACGAAAAACAAAAACACATTCTAACTCATTCAAACTTATTTCAAACTTATTTCAATTCAATCTCAAATCTCAAATTTCAAGTTACATGAAACGAATTCTGCTTTTTGCAACTGTTGCCGGTGCAGCACTTGCCAGTTGCGTCAAAAACGAAAGTGAAAGCGGTTTGATTGCGTCGGATTCGAAGATCTCCTTCGAAGCACCTGTCGTAGGTACCTCAACCCGTGCCGTAACGAAGTACGGTGAGATCGTTGGAGCATATCCGATCAAAGAGAGCTTCAAGGTCTGGGGCTGGTACCACGAAGAGGACTACACGACCTTCGGCGATGAGGCCAACGGATGGACGAACTACATGACCGCCAGTGCTGCTGGGGACCCCGTCGTGGTTACCTTCAACAAAGACAAAAGCTGGGTTTCGGCAAAGGATTATTTCTGGCCCAAAAACGGTAAACTGACCTTCGCCGCCTACTCTCCCGCGGATGCCGTAGGTACCTACACGCACACGGCCGAAGGTCTGCAGATCGCTGGCTTTACGGTAGCGGATGTCGGTAAACAGTATGACCTGATGTACAGCGACCGCGCCTACAACCGCACCTCGTCGACTGATCAATACACCGGGAGCGCTTCGCACAACACCTATGATGGTGTTGACATTGTTTTCCGCCACGCCCTTTCGTCGATCGTCTTCAAGGTGGGAACCGATGCCGACTACCATGCTGCCGACAACGACTTCAAGATCAAGAGCATTACCATCAAGAACGTGTACGGTGCCGGTATCTTCAACGAGGGGCTGACCGACAGCACAACGGACCGTACTCCGGTATGGACCCCTACGGGAGATGCCAACAACGAGTACGTGGCCTTCTCGGGTGCATTCGCCGTACCCGAGGACGGAACGACTCGCCAGGAGCCGACCAATGCCGCCGATCTGATCCTGCTCCCGCAGTCGTTCGAAGGGAACGATGCCGCCATCGTAGAGATCACCTACACATACGGCTCGTCCATTTCGGGTGCAATCGAGCACACCAAAACCTTCCAGCTCAACACCGCTACCAATGCCAAGACCTGGAAGCCCAACACGCGCTATACCTACAACATCATCTTCGGATTGAACAAGATCTACTTCGAGCCGATTGTCGAAGACTGGACTGATGTGCCCGTAACACCCGACATCGACCTCTAAAACCGCCCGCGGAGGCGATTCCAGCTCCGCATCCTGCCTGCGGACGGGGTGATACCCGCCGCAGGCCCTAAAATGACCTGACAGCATGAAAAAAACGTTTTATCGAATCCTCCTCACTGCCGCGATCTTCCCGACCGTCGGCTCCGGCTGCGTGAACGAGGAACGCGAGCATCACGACCCCGTCGTGCCGCTCGCATTCGAACCCGTCATGCACGCTCAGGTCCGCGCCGGGGAGACCCCCGACAACACCGGCGACACCGGCAACAACTCGTTCGGCGTCAGCGCCTGGACCCTCGACCGGACCGAGACCTGGAGCACCGGGTCCGAAAACGCCGAACCGTTCCTCGACCGGGAAAAACTGCTCCGCGACGGCGTTTTCTGGTACCCCGAATCGAAACCCGACTGGCCTCCCTATTCATACAACCTCGCCTGCATCGGGTTCGCACCCTTCGATGCCGCCGCCCGATGCGACAACTCCCAGGGAGTCGTCTTCGACGATGTAGACACCTCGACCGACCCCGGCGACCTGCGGTATACCCTGCCGCAGGCCAATCTGTCCAAAAACCGAAACGGAGGCGTCGTCACGCTCCCGATGATCCCCGCCCTCTGCGAAGTCAGCTTCCGCGTGAGAGGCGTCTCCGAGTATGAAACCGCCCGGATCTACGTCCGCAGCATCTCGCTCGAAAACGTCAAACTGAAAGGCCGTTTCCACTCGCTGCCGAACCCCTCCTGGGACCTCCAGAACCTCACGGGAGAAATCAATTTCTTCGAGGGCGACTGGCCGGTCGGCTATTCATCCCAGGACATCGGCGAAACCCGCCGGATCATTCCCCAGGATCTGGATGCCTCGCTGCGAGTCGCCTACGATGTCGTCGCCCCGTCGCAGGACAGAATCCCCGAGGAGGTGTCCGACGTGGAGATCAAACGGACGCTCTCGGCCGGACACCAATATACCTTCACGCTGGCCGTCAGCACCTCCGGCGTCGAGGTCATTCAGGAAAATCCCTCTCAAATCGACTAACATCCGAAAACCGTATGATTCGAATATTCAAATATCTGATTCCGTTGCTGGCAGCCTCCGCCTGGGGCTGCAACGACCCTGATCGTACGGATGAACCGGCTCCCGCGGCCGGGGACCGCCCCATCAGATGGGATGTCGCCAGCGTGGCATCCCCCGGGAGCCAAAGCCGCTCGCTCGTCGGCCCCGCCCCCGAGGAGGGCCAGACCCCCGACTGGATCACCCTCGAAGAGGCCTGCACCCCCGCATCCGCGGGCGGCAAAGGGCTGGCTATCGGTATCTGGGCCGACTATACCTACCAGGATCTCCAGGGTGACGAAGTCACCATAAAAAACCTCTTCAGCGGAACCCGGCTCATCTATGCCAATAAAACGAACGGGAACCCCTACAGCTACTGGAACTACGAAGGCGAAGACCTCTACTGGTACATCGGCGGCAGGTACAAGTTCCGCGCCTTCTTCCCCCAGAAGATCAGCGAAAACGTCATCTCGTCGACCAGCGCCACCACCTTCGTGATCGAATACCCCACGCACAACCTCCAGGAAGACCTCCTGCTCGCCTACAACGCCGTCGATACAACCAATCCCCAGGTCGACCTCAGCAAACCCGTCGGCCTGCACTTCAGCCACGGACTGGCCGCCATCCGCTTTATTATCAAGGCCAACTTCGCAACCGAAGACAAACTCACTTCGTGCTACTTCCAGAACGCCGATACGCGCGACTTCGCAACCTCCGGCATGTTGGCCTACGGCTCCGAGACCGAAACCGAAAGCATCTCCTGGAGCCTGGGATACTACCCTCCCGTCACCGAGAAGATCTACTACTGGCAAAACTCCGGAATCACGTTCTCGACCGACGAACACGGATCGACAACCTCGGCAACCGCATACTCCGCTACGGGAACAACCAACGGGGACCTCTTCACCGGCAACAACGGATGGGTGCTGATCCTCCCGCAGGCGTCGCCGGGCAGTCTGAAATTCTGCTTCACGACCCAGAGCGGCGGTGATGCCGTCTTCACGGTGACCATCCCGCAGGTGACCGAACGCATCGACAACGGCGACGGAACATTCACCGAAAGCACGGAGTACCTCCCCGGAAAACGATATACCTACACGGTGTCCATCAGCAAAACCGACCTTGAGCTGACCCTGACGGTCGCCGACTGGAACGAACGCGAATCCTCGCACAGCATCATCTTCTGACAACGACTTAACCGAAGCCACCATGTACGGTAATCTCAATAAATGGTTCTTCCCTGCAATGCTTCTGGCAACACTCTACGGCTGTCAGAAGAGCGACCTCGTCACCCAAAAAGAGACGCAGGATGTGAGGGAACCGGCCAGTCTCGTGCTGACAACGGATTTTTCGGCCCTGATCACCGCCGGTGAAGGCACCCGCGCCAACATCGATCCCGGCGACAATACCATCCAACACGTCACGCTCTTCCTGATCGACTACCTCGACGACCGGCTCGTCGCCTACCGGCACATCTGCCCCGACCCCAACGGCCCTCTCCATGCCTATGACGATACCGACGACCAAAACGGGTTCGTCAATGAGGCAACCGGAGAGATCGACCCGTCTCTCATCTCGGGAAAAACCATCCGCGTCACGTTCGACTACAACAACACGAAGAACGGATTGGCTGAAAAACTCACCCGCGGAACCTACGTGCTGCTCGCGGCGGCAAACTACTCGGAGTCGGACAAATTCGGCGATCTGGGAATCGCCGCGGAGATCAAAAGCCTGCTCGACCTCTTCGACGGAAACTCGGCAGTCGGTATCAGTAATTTCAAGGACAACCACAGCGACTTCTATAACCTGGCACTGGAAATCCCCGAGGTAACGGAGAACGGGACAACCTACGACCCCTATATCCGCCCGGGCGATGTCTCGATCCCGCTGTGCACCACCCAGTACCTCCATCTGATTTCGGGTGTGAACCGCTACAACGCCGAACTCAAGCGCACCTGTGCCCGGATGCAGATCGACGTGTGCAACTACAGCGAATTGCCGCTGACAATCAATAGCCTGGAGTTCAGCTCGAACTTCACCCAATCGAACTGCTACCTCTTCTCCCGGCTGGACCGCTTCGAGAACTACGAGATCGGGGACAACTACCGGGGAAAGGGGGCTCCGGTCTCCAACAGCGGGAATGCCCTCACGCCGTTCACCCCCGGCACGGTGCTGACCCGGGAGCAGGGGACGAGAACCGTTTTCAACGGCCTGATCTACGAAAGCTACGACCCGGACAACAACTACACCTACACGATCGACGTCGGCTATACGGGAGAGGGCGACATCACGCGCTATGAACTCGCCAACAACGGGCAGCCCGTTTCGTCGTTGAGCGACGTGCAGAGCATGGGGCCCTATTTTCTGATCAGGCACAGAAATGGCGGTTACCTCTACGTACAAAATGACCAGCCGTATGCCACCACGGGCACCAGTCCGTCGCCCCAGACGATCCTCGACAACTGCAAGGAGAACAACGACTATTACAATTACGTCTGGGAACTCGAATATGCTTCCACCGGGAACTACCTGCGGAACGTGCAGACAGAGGATTACATCGGGCGGATCACTTCGATCGACGGGACCCGACTGTCCATGGTCGGCAAGGAGAGCCAGTACACGGCGGCCGACATCTTCGAAGTGTTGAGCATCACATCCAACAACCAGACCTATTTCGTCTTCCGCTCGAATTATTACTATGCGACGGCCTATATCAATGTCTGGCAAGGGACCAGCAATAACATTGCGGCTTATAGTAGCCCCGACACCGGATCGCAGTTCTTGCTCTATCCGGTCACTCGGGTCACTGGACTGAAAAGCCGTCAGGAGGTCGTGCTGCGGACCATCGACAAGACGAGCGGCGTGGTGAGCGACGTCCACGAAATCCAACGCAACGACTACATCCACGTCCTCGTCGAGGTGTCGTACAACCCCGACAAGGGCGACTTCGAATTCGTCGTCAATGACTGGAAAAAAGGCGGCGGCGAGATAACCTTCAACTGATGCCGGAACCATGAAACGATCGATACTTTTCTGCTGTCTCTGTTCGCTGCTGCTGGGCAGTTGCATCAAGGACCCCGAACTCGACCCGACACAGGTCGGTGAGGGCGAAGTATGGACGACACTCGACTTCACCCATACGGACTACGACCAGATCCGCATCACGACCCGCTCGACCCTCGGGCCGATTGCCGAGGCCCGCGTCTCGAACATCTACGTCTTCCTGTTCAACAGTGCCGGAGAGCGCGTCTACGGACACTACTTCGACGACGAGAACAAACTTTCAACGCGCAACGAAGTCGTCGCCGCCAATACGAACTGCTGGATGGTCAACAACCTCGTGAGCGAAGGCGGAGAGACCCACGGTACGATCCGGATGAAGATTCCGCAACTGACGGGAGGTACCTTCTGGCTCGTGTCGAACCTCGACACCGACATGCTGAACCTCTCGCCCGAGAAGTTCAGTTTCATCCGCACGATCGATGAACTCAAAGCGCTGACGGTGCTGCTCAATCAGGAGATCACCTCGCGCAACGGCTCGTTCACCATGACCGGAAGCGCCGAAAACATCACCATTTCCGATTCCGGGATCTTCCAGAACGGGGCGTCGGTCGTCATTCCGCTGAACCGGCTCGATGCCAAGATCGAGGTCCGCGTCCGTGCGGCCGTCGACAACGAGACACAGGTCAATGTTTCCGGATCCACAACCACCCAGCGGATCAAGGGCTTCACACCCGAATCGTGGCAGGTGGTCAACCTGCCGAAGGGATGCTTCCTGCTCGAACACGCCGTCGCCGCGGAGGGCGGTCACGATGCCGATACGGGGTTCTTCGACAGCCATCCGGTCAATTTCGAGACCCAGAACGAGGAGAGTTTCACCTACGAAAAGAGCGACAAGACGTCGGTCACCGTGACGGCTCCCGTCCACGGCTTCTCGTTCTACATGTACGAGAACCGCCCCGAAGCCAAAAAAACCGTAACGGAATACCACCAGCGCGACAAGCGGATCAAGGACGATACCGGCGCCTACGACACGACGGACGGGCTCTGGGAGAATGCGCCGGAGACCGCCACCTACCTGGTTATCAAGGGCGAGGTGGCCATGGATGTCGACGTCTCGGCCGAAGCCAAGGACCAGACGCTCAATGCCGCAGTCACCTACTACATCCACCTGGGTGACATCGGCAGCATCCCCAACGGCCTGAACGACTATCGGGTCAACCGCAACACCCACTATACCTACACCATCACCATCAAGGGCGTGGAGAACATCCAGGTCGAGGTCGAGACGAAGGTCGAGAACGAATCGGGAGCCACGGGGCACGTCTATATCGCCAAGGAGTCGATCTACACCTTCGATTCGCACTATGGCCAGCGAGTCTTTGCCTTCGATCAGGCGTCGATCACCTCGGAGAATGTCACCTGGTATGTCAAGACCCCCTTCGGACGAGAGGGTATGCCCGAGGTTGTCAATGGTGCAGAGATCCCGAACGGGCTGGATTACAAGTGGGTATCGTTCCGGATCAACGACATCGAGGCCTCGGAGCAATACAGCCACCGGAATCAGAAATACGACCCCGACGAGGTGATGGACATCATCGAATTCTGCGACTACATCCGCGAGCAGAAGGAACGTTTCATCCAGAACCGGACCAACGATTTCCGCAAGGAGGAGGACCCCGAGCTCAAGCGGCTCTACCCTGACCGGCCGGATATTTATACCCGCTATCGGATCTATGCCACGATCTTCGTCGACGAGTTCTACTACGACAGGGACCCGATTTCGGGTGAGGTCCGCACCACCTTGTGGAAGGAGTTCGTCAATCAGCCCAACCGGATGATGCACATCCTCTGCGATACGAAGTTCAGTCCCGACGGAGACAGTTCAACGACCGGCAGTGTCGTGACGATCCGGCAACGTTCGATCCAGACCATCTACAACACCGAGGATGAATCCACGCAAACGGCCTGGGGCGGAGAATCCGTTGATGAAAACGAAGGTCTTCTCTGGTTCTACAACCGCAACGAAACGCATGCGGTAGAATCGGTCTATCCGTATGTCGACACGAACTACGGGAACGACTCGCGGGCCAACGGGCTCTACAATACGGCCCGTCTCTGGGAGCTGACGGACGGAACGGGCAGTTACAAGAATGCGCTGTGGGACGATTACCTCGACTACGATCGGGAGAATGACCACGAATTGATTTTCCTCAAGGACGACGACGATCTGGCTACGGCACGTTATGCGTGCCTGATGCGAAACCGGGACAATGACGGAGACGGGATTATCGAAGCGTCGGAGATTCGGTGGTACCTTGCCTCGCTCCAGCAGCTGACTGCGCTTTACATCGGAGATCAGGGGCTTTCCAGCGAGGCCAAGCTCTACGACCAGTTCAACGGATACGGACAGAACGAGGTGGATGAATACGGGTCCCACCTCTGGAGACGGCACATCATCAGCAGCACCCGGTGGGGAAGCGGGTCGACAAGCAACTATCCCGCGATGCTCTGGGCCGAGGAGGGACTGTCGACGAGTGCCTACAAGCAGTACGCCAATTCGAAACCGGGGCGATATACGGTGCGCTGCGTCCGCAATCTGGGCATGGACCCCGCCTCCGAGCAGGAGGCCATCCAGGCGCTCAACGACGCGGATCGGACACCCGAGGTTTCGATACGCTTCCAGACCGTCGAGGAGAACCATTCAGCCACATCGGTTTATCGGTTCGATCTGTCGAGGATCAACAAAAAATCAATCCGTTACTACACGTCCCGCGAGCTGGAACCCGGAGACGAATATGCGGAATCCGCACGGGTATACAGCAAGTTCGAGACCGGGCCGCTGGTAAGTTACACGAGTGGTTATGGCAATCTGAAGGCCATGATCGAGCGAGGAGAGAGTCCGTGTCCGGAGGGTTATCGGGTGCCGAATATCCGCGAAGCGAGTCTGATGGCGAACTACATTACTTCGGATGTCAATCCAGATTGGTGGTCAGATTATGCCTATGTAAACACCTACTATTCGTTCGGAAGTCTCGGCAAGAATTACGACGATACAAGTACTACGTGGTTCTACACCAATAATCACATCACCGTCACCGAATCGGCAGTGAATATTCGTTGTGTTCGGGATATTCAGTAGTTTCGGGGAGCCCGCCTAAGAGGCGGGGAATGACCCCTTTAAGAAAGGGGTTTTAGGGGCGATGGTATCTGTGAAGGGTTTCCAAGCTTGTTCCGCGCGTCGACCGCCGCCGCACTTTGCTTTTTGCGGAAAGAGGACGCAGCGCAGGCGGGGCGAGAAGAAACGGGGCCGGTTTGCTTGCAAACCCGCGTCAGGCGCCCGTTTCCGCGACGCCAAGCTGCGGCCCCGCGAAAAGCAACTTGCGGCTGGTTTTGGGTACCTTTTGCCATCAAAAGGTACACAAAGGAACAAAAAAACATCCGGTCGGGACACGATGCCCGGCCGGATGTTCCGCTTTAAAGAATGCTCATTAACCTACCAATCTTTCAACCAGATGTTTTTTCATAATTTCAGATAATTTAAGTTAGTAATGTAATTTTGGAATGGATATAAGTCCATATCGAATGTTCTACCAATCCTTTGCGTAATCCTCATAATATAAATATGTTGTATATGGGTCAAATACGTTTCCGTTTAAATTATGAGAAATATATACGCCATATATATAATTGCCATCCATTCCGTCTGGCTCATAAACCATTAAAGTTAAACTTACTATTTGGTTCCATTGAGTTTCATAATCTCCTTGAATATTTGAAATCAAATCTCCAAACGTAAGAAGATTGTTGGGGCTCCAACCACACATTCGCCATACCCATAAATTTGATAGACCAATTTGATCTTGGAAATATGAACTGGACATCGAATAAAATGGCACGGCAAATGCACCATATTTAGATTGTTCCAATCCGGCAATCGGTTTGCGAGGATGGTTGTTCACCGGGAACATCATACCGTTCATTTCGCCCTCGCTCTGGTCAATCTGATTCCATGGATCAAGAATCTGTATATCCTCGTCCTCGCTCATATAGCCCGACCAGGCATAGTCGAGGTATTTCCCGACTTCGATGCCACCGGTTGCTTCGGTGTCCCAGAAGTATTCGGTCGGCTCCTCATAATCGGACAAAGTCAGCAGTTTGTCGGGCATGGCTTCGCGCAGGGCCTTGATGAGTTTCGGATAGGAGGTGGTATTCATGGCGGGCATCCCCTCCACTTCACCATAGCCGGCGTTGCGGTCGAAAAGATTGACGCCGTCGAGGTCGTAGGTATCGAGACAAGCCTTGACCTGTGCCACAAAATCAGCAATCTGCGCATCCGAGAGATTGCAAAAGCCCAAGCCCGTATTCCCACCTTCGATTGAAAGGCAGACTTTACGCCCCTTGTCCTGCAAAGGACGGATATGCAGATCGGCATGTTCCAAAACGTAACGAATATCCGAGTTGAGCACCAGCATGGCCCGCTCCGTTGCTTCGTCATATCCAATTTGAACCACTCGCAGATTAACTATATTACCATACGTTCGTTCCCAGACATTCGGGACTCCGTAATTCATTAAATCTTCTTTTGCGATAACCCACACGTCAGCCAGCAAAGGTGAATATTCGGAGGTATTGACATAAAATACCGTCGTATTGACAGGGTCCAATTCATAATCTCCGACCTCCGGTTTGCGGACCTTGACAACATAGTAGAGGATGCCACCCTCATCGGACATAGCCACATCGTCCGACGACACCACAATCGGGGCCAGATACTTTCCTGCTTCAAGTCCGCCGGCCTTGAAGGTCACTTTTATTTTCTCGGAGATTCGTTCCCCGGCGGCTATCGAGATTTGTCCGTCATCGGCAATCTGAATGTTGGCGGCCGGCATGGTCAGAAAATCAGTTCCATACTTGGTGTTATAGATTTCGACCTGCGATTCATCCGGAGCTGTCTGAATATTCAGATTTTTCTCGGCCGGGCGGTTCAAACGACAATACATCGGGTCGGATGTCGTCCCCGTGCCCTCCATCAGATAGACAACGGACCGTTCTACGGGAGAAAACTGGCTGCGAACCGACACATAGGTATTCTCCAGCGGCTCCTTGTCGGGGAGTTCTCCACGTGTCGTATCTACCGGATCCGCCTCACAGGAGGCCAATAAGAGCGCCCCCATGGCCATCAGGAATACAAAGATTCCCTGTTTCATATCATAGTTCCGTTTCATAGTTATTCCTCGGTTTCGTTGATTTTCGGAATTTCAATACCGTCGGGCCAAACGATGTCGGCCTCGGCCACGCCGTCGTTACCGTACATCGAGTAGTCCTTAACGGTATTCCCGGCACCCTCGTTGAATTTCCAGTAACCCAAGAGGGTCGGGTCGCTCGCGGGATCGGCAATTTCGTACATGTTCTCCCAAATCTGCTCCGGAGTCCGAGCCACGGACCAGACGCGCGCCTCGGCAATCTTGCCGTTCAGCGGGCGGTAATCATCATACGACTTGCCAATGAAGAACTGGTAGGCATCGCCGAAACCGCCGTACTTCTTCTCGTTGTCCTCCGTCGGATTCTTCAGATAGAAGTCATAGAGCGCACGCATGGCAAGGTTGATGCGCGTATCCTCGCTCATTGAGGTAAGACCCATTTCAGAGCCCTCGCTCTGCAGCTCGCCGTTGACATAGACGCAGACGCGGCGGGTTGCCTGGTCGTAGGTGCAGGCCACATGGTACCACTGCCCTGCCGAGAGGTTCTTCGTGGCGTCGCGCTCGGGGAACTTGCCGAATTTTGAACCGGCGCCCGAACCGTCGAACTGCAGCTGCTGACGCTCGAAGTTCGTATCGCCGATACGCAGCAGCAGGTACTGCTCGACACCCATCACCGAAGAGATATTGACGGCATTGGTGTTCCCGTCGGAGGTGACGGTCGAGGTGGCAAACTGGTCAATGTAGATTAGTGCCTCGTAGGTCACGGCCGTCAGGCCGTTCCACGCCTTGCTCTGGTCGCCGTACTTGTCGAGCGTCGGGAAGTTAATCCAGTTGCCCTCGCCGAGCTGCGCCGCAACGGTGATGTTCGACGAACGTTTGACGACGTAATAGACCGTCGAGGAGGTCGCGAGCGTCGGGACCGACGACTGCGCGATCGTCACCGGCACAAGGTACGTCTCGTCCAGCGGCAGGGCCCCGGACTGCTCCTCGCCCTCGCCCAGCAGGTGCTGCAAACGGAGCGTGAGCGTCTCGGAGGTCGTCTTGCCCGCGGCAATCGTCGCGGTTTCGGCCGAGAGCGCATAATACTTCGCATCGAGCATCGGCCACGACGTGCCGTAGCGGGCGTTGTAGCGCTCAACCAGCGACGGATCAACCGTCACGGAGAGCGTCACGTCCTGATCCGACGGATAGGCCAGCGTCGCAGCGAAGGTGCGGTCGAAGACATCGAGCGTATTCTTGATTGTCGCCGCCTGCACCTCGGAGGTCTCCGCCACGTCGAGGTAGACCACGTTGCCGAATTTGTGATCGTCGGCATCGTAGTTGGTGCAGGCCGTCTGGACCGCAACCATTCCGATGCAGACCAGCAACAGCATATGTTTCAGCGTTTTCATGGCTCACTTATTTGGAAGGATTCAACAGTTGGATGGCGTCGCTCAGCAGCGGGTAGTTGCGGGCGACATCGTAATAGTCGTTGTGGAGGTCGTAGGCCGCCAGCCCCGCCAGCGGACCCAGCGACACGACCCGGGCGGACATCTCCGTAATGGCGGCATGTTCGACGACATCCTCGTCGTAGAGCGGAGCCCCGGCCGCAGCCGCCAGCAGCAGCCGTCCGGCGTCGATGCCCGCGTAGCCCGTGGCATTGACCACCTGCAGCTTCAGGGTCGTGATGTCGGTCGTCGCCTCGGTATCCAGGACCACATAGTCCAGTTTCGCGCGGTCCGCCGCAGCCACGAAGAGCGGATTGCCCTCATAGACCAGCAGCTGGCCGTCCGTTTTGGCCGCCGAAAGCGTCGCAACAATCGATGCCGTCGCCGCCGCATCCAGCGGATCGGCCGTGAACGAATAGCCGTCCAGCCCGTATGTCCGGACCGCGGCGATTACATCGTCGAGGTAGGTTTTGAGGGCCGCCTCTCCCGAAAATTCGCTTTTTCGGGCCGCGTAGTCCACCTGGTAGAGCACCCGCGTGCCCTTTTCGTGCATCGTGGCCATGTCCTCGGCGTCGAACTGCGAAAAGTTGTCGGCATTCGTCAGCGACACGATGTCCAGCGAGTCGGGCAGGCAGCGCATGTAGTCCTTCTCGCTCGCGGAGGGCACGGGCGAATTATAAAGCCGCGCGTAGGTCAGGAAATGCTCGCTCTGCTTGTAGGCACGCAGTGCGGCCGTGTACTCCGCCCAAAAAGCCGGATCCTGATTGGCGGGCCGCTGGACCTGCCGTTCGACAGCCTCCGTCTCGGTCCAGTCGCTGCACGCAGCGGCCGCCAATGCGGGCAGCATGACCGCCATGCAGCGGAACAGTTTGGTTATGATGTTGTTTTTCATGGTGTCAGTCGTTAAAGGTTTTTGCGGTCCCACCACACGCGGGTCCCCTGCGTGTCGCCCCCGCCGTTGACGGATTCGCTGTTCAGGTCGGCGATGGCCGCCTGCAGGTGCGTCGGGTTCTCGGTGTACTCCTCCACGGGGTACGTCAGGCGCCGCGCCCCGAGCGACGAATCCACCGTCCCGCCGCTGGCATTCTCAACCACCGGCAGCAGCCGCGGATAGCCCGTGCGCCGGTGTTCGGCCCACGCCTCCGTTCCCAGCGGGAAGATGGCAATCCACTTCTGGGTGATGATCTTTTCGAGGTTCGTCTCGATGTCCGTGGCCTTGTCGTCCCAGGCGATCGTCACGCTGCTCTGCGGCGTCGAAACCGAATTCTTGCCGATCGGATCGACATAGGCCGCCGGAGTGCTCGTGGCATCGGTAATGTAGGCGTCGGCGCCGCCTGCTCCCCGCTCCTCGAACGACAGCC
Source organism: uncultured Alistipes sp. (assembly GCA_944321965.1). Classification (GTDB taxonomy): domain Bacteria; phylum Bacteroidota; class Bacteroidia; order Bacteroidales; family Rikenellaceae; genus Alistipes. The sequence continues at coordinate 23,340 of CALUNH010000019.1, read as the reverse complement.
GGATCGCCTCCTCGTAGAGCGCCTTCGCCTCGGCAGCCGAGCCCCAGCGCAGTTCGTACTCCGCACGCAGGAAGGTCACCTCCGCGGCATTCATCCACAGGTAGGGGTCCGACCCCGTGATGAGCATGTTCGAATAGGAGGAGACGGCCGTGGCCTTGCTCGTGACGCTGATGCCGATGCGGATCCCGGCGTAGCCCTGGGTCTCCTGCCCGCCCGAGACGATCCGCACGGTCGTGAACATCTTCTCACGCCGCGGGTCGTTGTAGCCGTTCATGTAATTGATGATGTCGGCACCGACGCGATGGTCGCCCCAGTCGTTGTAGATCAGCGTCATGCGGTTGTCCGCCGTCTGCATCCGCGCATTGTCGGCATTCGTCGTGATGACGCCCCCGGCAATCGCTTCGGCAGCCTTTGCCTTCGCCAGTTCGGGCTTCACCTCCGTCAGGCGCATCGCCATGCGCAGCTTCAGCGAGTTGGCGAACTTCAGCCACTGCGCGATATTGCCCGCATAGACCCCGTCGTAGCGGCCGAAGGCGTCGGACGGCAGCGTGAGGTTGTCCTCCAGCGAGGCAATCGCCGCGTCCAACTCCCCGAACATCGCCGCATAAGCCTCCTGCTGCGTGTCGTAGGCCACTTCGAGCGATTCGGTCTTGTCGGCCATGATCTGCGTGTAGGGGATCGGGCCGTAGGAGTCCGACACGCGCTGCATGATGGCGATGCGGCAGACGGCGGCCAGTGCATGGGCCGTCGCGTCGTCCGTGCCGTTGATGATGGCGCGGTAGGCCGGGTAGGTTTCGCTGATGACGTTCACGAAGGGCCACTTGCGCCAGTCGGCCGAGGCGTTGAAGGTCTCGAACTTGTTCTGCCAGGTGTCGACCGTGGCGCCGATATAACCCGCATAGGGGCCTCCGACGAGGCTCTCCAGGAACTGATACATGTGCTCCTGCGTCGGGACGACAAGTCCCTGCAGGGTTTTGAGGTTCGTACCGATCTTGTAGTTGTTGGCCTGCAACTGTTCGTCGGTCACTTCGTTGGGATTTCGGTTGATGTCCGCGAAGTCGCCCGTACAGGCCGCCGAAGCGAGCAGCACGACCGCCAGCAGCAGCCGCTGCACGTTATGATTCGTAGTTTTCATGGTCTTGCTGTTCATTTAGAATTGGAATTTGACGTTGAAACCCAGGCTGCGCAGCGACGGCATCATGAAGTAGTCGATACCCTGATAGTTCAGCCCGGTCGAAGCGACGGCTTCGGGGTCGAAGGGTGCCTTGCAGTAGATCATCCAGAGGTTGCGGCCGACGAACGAGACGGTCATGCGCATCTTGTCGCGGAACCACTTTGCGGGGAGCGTATAGCCTAACGAAAGTTCCTGCAGGCGGAAGTTCGTGGCCGAATAGGTGTAGTACTGCGGGAGTCCCGACTGGGCGCCGATGGCCTGATACCACTTCTGGGCATCGATCGTCTGGCGTCCGTTGATCAGAACGCCCCCGGCATCGCGCGCCGCGGCCGAAGCCTCCGAAACGCCGTAGAGGTCCATGTTGGCCTGCGTGGCGGAGTAGCAGATGCCGCCGATGCGCGCCGTGAAGAGCACGCCGAGATTCACGCCCTTCCATGAAAAGTCGTTGCGCCAGGCGAGGTTGTATTTCGGGAAGACCGACCCGAGATAGATGTCCTCCATGTAGTCGTCCTTGACGGCCACGTTGCCGCTCTTGTCCACCTCGATGAAGCCCTCGCGGTTATAGACCAGATCGGAGTTGGTATAGAGGTCGCCCAGCGTACCGCCCGGCTTGAGGATGTACTTCGCCTTGCCGAGGCCCTTGATCTCCAGGCGGTCCTTCGAGATCAGCTCGCCGGTCTCGGGATGGACGTAGTTGTGGACCAGCTCGACGATCTCGTTGCGGTTCCACGAGAAGGTGAAGTTCGTCCCCCAGCGGAAGTCTCCCCAGGTGTTGTCATACCCGGCCGAAGCCTCGACACCCGTATTGCGGACGTGGCCCGTCTGGAGGTAGATGGTCGAGTAGCCCGACGATACGGAGATCTGCGGGTCGAAAGTCTGGTTGTAGGTGTCGGCCCAATACCACGATGCCGAGAGGCTGACATGCTTCCACAGCCGCGCGTCGAGACCCAACTCGTAGGTGCGGGTCCGTTCCGGGTAGAGGTCGCCGATCGGATAGTGGGTCTTGGCGGTCCAGACCTTGTTTGTGGCGTCGTATTCGTAGGTCGGGATCGTCAGATGGCGCGGGAAGGGCATACCCACCGAGGCGATCGAACCGCGGATTTTCAGATAGGACAGCGCATTGCCCAGATCCCAGAGCGAGGTGGGCACCCACGACAATCCGACCGACGGATAGAAGAACGACGATTCGGGCGATTCGGCCAGTTGCGAGGCCCAGTCGTTGCGGCCCGTGAGGGTCAGGTAGAGCATCTGCCGCCACCCCACCTCCACCGAGGCGAAGATCGACTGGGTCTGCTCCTGCCAGCCCGACTTCTCGGCCCGTTTCTTCGAGTCGTCGAGGTCGAAGACGTTGAAGACGTTCGGAAGGCCGTTCTCCTGGATCGGGCCCCGGTACGACAGCAGGTCGGTTTTCACGTTGTTGATCGAGGCGCCGACGTTGGCCTGCAGCGACCAGTCGTCGCCGAAGGTCTTGTTGATATTGACCATCACGTCGGCATAGGTCTGCGTGTCGTATTCGCGCTGCTCGGTGTAGTGGCCGTTCTTGCCGCCGTCCGTGATTGTCGTGTTCGACGAAGCGTAGAGTTTTTGCGTGTAGAGCGAGTTGGCGTTGTCGATCCGAACCCGCCCGGCCACATTCAGCCACGGAAGAATATCATACGAGGCCGAAAACGACAACATGTAACGCTTCTTGTCCGTATTGCGAAGGTTGCGGTAGGCGATCCAGTAGGGATTCTGCATCCGAAGGTCACCGCCCTCGAGATCCGACGACCAGAACTGCTCCATGAGTTTCGACGCCGGATTATAGCGTTCGAAGATCCGGTAGGCCTCGAAATCCGTACCCCGCGGGAACAAATAGGCCGGCACCAGCGGGTTCGAATAGACACCCTGGTTGGTCATGTTCTGGTCCTGCTGATAGATATAGCTTGCCGAAGCGTCCAACCGGAGTTTGTCCTTCAGAAAATAGCTGGTATTGCGGAACGTAAAGTTGTAACGGTCGTATTCGTTGTTGGGAATGATTCCGTCGGAATTGACCGACGCGGCCGAAAAGTAGGTCTGGTTGCGGTCCGTTCCGCCCGAGACCGTCACGGCGTTCGTATAGACATGGCCGGTTTCGAGAAAATCCTCCGGGGTGTAGCCGGTCCGGGCCGCCGGGGTGAGTTTCTGACCCCAACTGTACACGGAGGAACCGGAGGCCGATCCATTGAGCCCCGTGCCGTAACGGTTCTGGAACTCCGGCAGCACGAAGGGATTCAGAAACTCCGTATTGCTCGAAAGCGTCACCTTCAAGGCACCGGACTCTCCCTTCTTCGTGGTAATCATCACTGCACCGTTGGCGGCGTTCGAACCGTAGAGGGCCGCGGCCGCAGCGCCCGTCAGCACCGAGATCGACTCGATGTCTTCGGGGTTGATGTCGGCAATGGACTCCGTGGCGCCCTTCGAGTCGAACTCCGTGCCGCCTCCGCCGCCGAAGTTGTACATCGGGATGCCGTCGATGACATACAGCGCATTCGACGACTGCGAGATCGACTTGTTACCGCGCAGCACCACCTTCGTGGCGCCGCCGACACCCGACGACGAGGCGTTGATCGTCACACCGGCGACCTTGCCCGCCAGCGAGTTCATGAAGTTGGCGTCCTTCACGGTGGTGATGTCCGCCGCGTCGATCTGCTGGACGTTGTACGAAAGGGCCTTCTCCTCGCGCTGAATGCCGAGGGCCGTGACGACTACCGATTCGATCTCGGCAGCGGCCTCTTCGAGCGTGACGTCGAACGACGTTCGGCTGCCCACGGAGACGATCACCGGTTCATATCCCAGGTAGTTGATCTCCAGCTGGGCCGTTGCGACGGGAGGCGGGACCCGCAGCGCGAAACGCCCCTCGGCATCGGTCGAGACGCCCTGGGTGGTGCCGCGGATGATGACCGAGGCGCCGACGACGGGCTGTCCCTTGGCATCGGTCACGCGGCCCCGGACCTCGACCGGTTCGGAGACGGGTTGCTGGCGTTTGGAGAGGATGATGCTCTTCCCGTCAATCGAATAGTCGATGCCGAAAGGCGGGAAAATACGGTTCAGCACCGTAGTAATCAATTCGTTTGAAACATTGATACTTACCTTGTGTCGGTTCAGGTCCTCGACATCGCGGTTGATGAAGAGGTAGCGGGTCTGCCTTTTGATCTCGTTCATGGCCTGTTCCAGCGAGGCATCCCGGAGGTCGAGCGAGACGCGGGCCGTCTGAGCTTCGGCCGGGAGTACGGCGCCGCTCAAACAAACAAGCAAGGCAAGTCGAAACAGTCTCCCGATTTTTTGGGTGAATCCTGTTTTTTCCATACTTTTGCAGAATTAAGGATAATAGGTTACTGAGTTTCAGGTTGACCATTATCTGCGGTCTGCGAATTGGGTGGATTCGCAGACCATTTTTTTCGATAACGGTCGGCAGGTTGGAGGTATGCGATCGTTATTTTCTCATAGGCAGAACGGGGTTAGCAGGTATAACTTCAAGGATATGGTTTGCGGCCAACGTTTTCGTCAACGGATCACGATGACGTTGCTCTTTTCGTCGCGGGTGTAGGAGAATTCGGAGCAGACCTGCTGCAGCACGTGCAGGGCATACTCCACGCCGTCCGAGATGCGGATTTCGCCGCTCATCACGTCGATCTGCGGCATGTCGTCCCGTTCGATGCGAATCTGGACGTCGAAGGCGCGTTCGAAGGTCTGCATCAGCTCCTCGAAGGGCATCTTCTTCAGATGGATCAACCCTTCGGTCCAGCACAGGTCGGCGAAATCGGGGACCCGCTCCTTGTAGAGCCGCCCGTTCTCCAGGACAACCATGTCGTTGGGCTGCATGACGATGGACTCGGCGGGGTCGATGCGGCTGGTGACCTGAACCTTCCCCTCGACCAGCGTGGTTGAGAAACTGGCGCGCTCCTCGTCGGCCCGCACGTTGAACACGGTTCCGAGGACCCGGATGTCGGAGGCGAAGGTCTCGACCACGAAGGGGTGCTTCGCATCGTGCGCGACCTCGAAGAAGGCTTCGCCGGAGAGTTTCACCCGGCGGGTCTCCCGGGCGAACACGACCGGGTATTCGAGGGTCGTTCCGGCATTGAGCCGCACGCGGGTGCCGTCCGCCAGGGTCATCTGCATCCGCTGCCCGGCGGGTACGGAGATCACCGTCTCGCATCCGGACAGCGAATGCCGGTAATAACTCTTTCCGAAATAGGCGGCCCCGACGGCCAGGAGCACCACGGCGGCGGCACGGACGGCATGACGGAGCACCCGACGTCCGATCCGGCGGCCCAGCGGCACCGCGGGGCGTACGGTCTCCGGCCTCGGGGCATAGAGCGCCAATCCGGCGAACAACACGTGGGCCTTGCGGAATTCCCGGAGGTTGTCCTCCGAGGCTTCGATCCAGGTGAGGATGCGCTCCTCCTCCTGCGGGGTGGTTTCGCCCCGAAAATAGCTGAATAAGAGTTCCTGATCCATGATCTTCGCTTTCCGGTTTATTATATAGTCGGTTGAGCGCGGGTCGGTTTACCCCCGTTTCGGCGAAATTTCGTCAAATAAATATTTTCGAGAATTTCCTTAAAATTTTACAAATATCCAACATCATAATTATCAGACGTTTGAAAAATTCGCAAAATTGATTTTGTTTTTTTCGCGGAATAAATCTTAACTTTGACGACACAAAAAAACAGACGACCTCCGATGTTTCAGCAGATGGATATGCAGGAATTCGACCGGCTGTACGCCGAGTACAAGCCGCGGTTCGTGCTCATTGCGTGCTCCTACCTTCGGGACCGTGCGCAGGCCGAGGACCTCGTGACGGACTGCTTCATGCACTGCTGGGAGAAGCGTCGGGAGATCGGCAGCGTGACGGAAAACATCCCGGCCTACCTGCTGGGGATCATCCGCCACAAATGTATCGACGCCCTGCGCGCGAAGCAGCAGCACCTGCAGACCCACCAGCAAATCTATCAGATCGGTCTGCGGAACATCCGCGAGAACCTGGCGGCCCTCGAAGAGTGCGACCTGGCGAAGACGCTTTTCCGGGCGGAGGTGGAGGAGATTTTCCGGCGGCGGTTGTCGGAGATGCCGGAGCTTTCGGCGCGGATCTTCATGGCGAGCCGGTTCGAGGAGCGGACCTACCAGGAGATTGCCGAGGAGTACCAGGTTTCGGTCCGGAAGGTCACGCGGGAGATCCAGCGCTGTCTGAAACTGCTGCGCGAGGACCTGGGCGACTACCTTCCGCTTGCCACGCTGCTGTTCCCGCACTTTCTCGACAAATCGTAGGCCGAGAGGGAGGGTATCGGAGACTGCCCGCCCGCGCGGCCCCCCCCGGTCCTGTTTTCGGTCCTGTTTTCGGGACCACCCCGACACTGCCCCGGCCTTGTTTTCGGCATTCACCCGGCACCGATCCCGATTCTGACCGCACCCGCCCGGCCATCCGGTCCCGGCCCTGCTTTCGATCGCTAACTGCCCGGTCATCCGGTCCCGGCCTCTTCCTGATACCTTCGGCCCGATACGGCGGGAGCGGGAGGAATTACCCTCCCGCTCCCGGAAATACCGTTCGGGCCCTCCGAATCGGCCCGCAGCTATTCGCCTATAACTCCGGCCCGCAGCCTGCATTTCGGCCCGTTTCTCCCCGGAGCCCGTTATTCGACCCCCGGTTATTCGGCCCCATTATTCGGCCCCATTATTCGACCCCCGGTTATTCGGCCCCGCGTTATTCGGCCCTGCGGGTCTGATTTTTCAGTTTCTCCTGATCCTTGCGGTAAATCTGATAGGAATTTACGAAGTTCTGCCAGACGATGTAGGCCGTCGGGGCGATCGAGGAGACGGGATTCAGGAACGACTGCGCCATCCAGACGGCCAGCACGGTGTTTTTCTGACCGAGCGACTGACCTCCGGCCGGGGGATCGCCGTAGCGGCGTCCGATCGTGCGTCCGACCTTGAACTGCACCAGACAGATCACCAGCGCCGCAAAGGCCAGCCACAACTCCGTGGAGACCGAAGCGTCGTGCAGGTCGATGATGAAGCAGGTCGTGCGTCCGATGATCACGAGCAGCGACATGAGCCACATGTAGAAGGAGATCTGACCGTGTTCACCGACCCATTTCGCCAGTTTCGGGAAGACGAAGCGGCAGAACTGCGCGGCGGCAAAGGGTCCGACGAGCAGCGGGGCGATCCGGGCGAGGATCTGCGCGAAGGTGCACTCGCCTGTTCCGGTGAAGGTCAGGATTGCGGGTGCCACCAGGGCGATTGCCATGTTGCAGATGAGGCTGTAGGTAGCCATCGTGGCGACATTGGCGCCGAGCATCCCGGCGATCACCACCGCAGCCATGGCCACGGGAGCCAGCACACAAACCATGGCCCCCTGGGCCACCACTTCGTCCAGCGGCTTGAGCAGCAGATAGACCGCCACACACATGACAATCTGAAAGGCCAGCAGCCAGACGTGCAGCATCGAGGGTTTCATCTGTTTGGGGCTGACGCGGCAGAAGGTGACAAACAACATCAGGAAGATCAGCGTCGGGGTGATCATCTGATGGCTTGCGGTTTCGAGGGCCGCGATCGGGCGGCACAGCAACGCTCCCACCACCATGGCCGAGGGCATGGCGATGGTCCTTACGTTGCGGTGCAACTGTTCGAGCAGGTGCATTTTATGCGAGGAGTTCCTTGACCTTGGCCGAAATCTCCTTGCCGTCGGCACGCCCGGCCAGGCGCTTCGAGGCCACACCCATCACCTTGCCCATCTCCTTCATCGACGTGGCACCGACTTCGGCGATGATGGCCCGAACCTCGGCGGTCAGTTCCTCCGGGGTGAGCTGCTTGGGGAGGAACTCCTGATAGACGGCCACCTGGGCGAGCTCTTCGGCGGCCAAATCGGCGCGGTTCTGTTCGGTGAAGATCGCCGCGGAGTCCGTGCCCTGCTTGGCGAGTTTCGAGATGATCTTCAGCACGTCGGCATCGGGGAGTTCAGCCACCTCGGGACCGGCGGTCTTGGCTTCGATGATGTACTTCTTGGCGTTGCGGAGCGCGCTCAGGCGCACCGTATCCTTGGCCTTCATGGCCTCTATGATTCCTTTCGAAATCTGCTGTTCCAACGACATAACTCTATAAATTTTAACGAATAAAACAAACCATCTCAACTATTTCTTCATGAGGAAGTCCAATACGTCACGCATCAGGCGGTCGCGCTGCACGCCGTCGCGGATCGTCTCGAACGGGAAGCCCGCCACAAAGGTCCTTCCGGGGGTTTCGCACGCCACGGCGGCCGTACCTCCGTCATCGTCGTAGCGCATTACGGCAAACGCCCCGTCCCCGGCCGGACGCAGGGCATCCCGCCGCTCGACGACGTAGCAATCGGGGCGGTAGAGCGTGTTGAAACGGTACTCGCCGCGCGAGAATCCCGGGTGAGCCGCCACGACGCGGATGCGCCCCGTCCCCGACTCGCGGCAGGTATCCAACCGGCAGCGCAGCACCTCCCCGGCAAAGGCCCGCCCGGCGGACTCCGCCTCAGCGCCCCCCGCAAGGTCCGAAAGGACGTAGGCCCCCGAGGCGAACAACGCCCCGCCATCGGCCAGATAGCGCCGCAAACGCCCCTGCAGGGCCTCCGGGAAGGCCGTGAACGAAGGTTCGCCGAGCCCGCGGCCCATCGGCGTGGTGCGCTGCTTGCCCAGAATCAGGTCGACCGCGCCATAGGCCTCCAGCGCGACGCGCCCCTCCTCGACGGCCCGCACCGATGCCGAACAGAACGAGTAGCCCGCCGCAGCGATCGAACGGCCGTGCAGCGCCGGATAGTCGAACGTATTGCCGCCGATCACGTCGGTTTCGTAGCTGCGGTCGCAGGCCCCGAGGGCGATGCTGTCGATATTGCAGCGTGCCTGGGCGAGGTCGAAGACCCGCTGGGGGCCGATGAACGAGATGTCCATGCGGTCGGGGACCCCGCCGTCGAGGTCCATGCGGAATCCCGCCAGCGAGTCGCACCGCACGCTCTCGGGACCGCTCACGCGGTCGAATCCGTTGACCACCAGCACGCGCCCCCTTTCCTCGGCCACGCGGCACACCGCCAGGGTCTCGCCCGGGAAACTCTCTCCGCCGTCGTTCACGGCCGTCACGCGGTAGCTGTACACGTGTCCGGGCTCCTGTTCGACGGTCAGTTCGGGGCGGTCGGTCCGGCGGCCGTTGTCGAATCCCCCGTCGTCGCGCCGCGTATAGACCACATAGGCCGTCGGGGCGGCCGAAGGTTCCAGCGGGTCGGCTGTCGGCTGCCACGAGAGCCGCACCCGGTTGTCGGGGGTGAACTCCGCGGCGAACGACGTCACCGGAAGCGGTTGAACCACCACTTCAGATAATCCGTATTGCGAGCTGACATAGCGTAAGATACCCTTGTAGACGGCCCGGCTTACGAGGAACCGGAAACGCGGATCCTGCCCCAGGCGCATGTCGGCGAAATTCTGGTGCGAAAGCAGTTCGAGCAGCATGGTCGGAACCCCCGGGACCCGCGCTTCATAGTAGGCGCGGTTCCAGATTCCGCGCCGCTGCCAGTCGGGTTCGCAGGTGCGGCGGATATCCTCCACGACCTGCGTCTGCACGAGGTCCGTCAGGTCGCGCGAGCGGTAGCGGTCGGCACCGCCCTCGAACTTCCCGCCGTGCTCCCGCGTATAGCAGATGCCCAGCGTCCCGACGATCCCGTCGCCGTCGCGCACCCCGGCATCCGAATGGAACGCCAGGGCCATGTCGAGCGGGATGTGCAGGCCCGTCGAATCGGGCAGGCGCTCCGAACCGCCCAGCAGGGCGTTGACCCAATGGGCCCGCGACATGTAGTCGTCCTTGTAGTCGTCCTTATGGTTTTTCGGCGAATAGACCGCCTCGGGAAACCCGGCCCATTGCAGCCAGTAGCGCGCCCCCTCGCAGAAACGCGGGTAGCCGCTCGTCTCGGCCATATACTCCCGGTCGGGCCTCCGAAGCGAATCGCACGGAGTACGCGCCACATTCCCGAAACCCCCGCCCACCTTCACGGCATCGGCCGAAACCAGCCGCCCGGCACGCCGCGAACGGTTCGTCAGCGTCACGATCGGCTGCTCACCCGGGGCAAACGAAAAATGGCCCAGATAAATCCAGGTTCCACCGCCCATCGTCTGATTGACCGCGAATTCGGTCTCGCCGCCCAGGTGGTGCACCGTATAGCGGGCATCGTCGACACTCTCCGGGGTCGACTCGTAGCTCACGTAGACGGCATATTCGCCCCGCTCGGGGATCGTGGCCCGCCATTCGGCCTCGCCCGACGGACGGTGCGTCACGCTCCGGATCCGGCGTGTCGTACCCTCCCGGAAGGGGTTTTCACCAGTCAGGTAGACCTGCCGACGATGGGCAAAGCCAGCACCGCCCGCTTCCCAGGCCCCCTGTTCGGCATATTCCCGTTCGGCATCGTTGTCGGCCAGCACCTCGTGACGCTGCACGTCGCGTTCGCGCGGCAGCAGCACGCACGCCCCGGCATTTTCGAGCATCGGGACCAGGTACGGCAGCACGTAACTCTGCGTATAGAGGTCCTCGCAGGTCTGCCACAGCGCCGAGCGCTGCCACCGCCAGCGGTTCTCCGGCTGGTCGAAATAGCGTCCGTGGCTCTGCCATACGGCGATATGGCGTCCCGCAAGCCCCGCGGTCGGAGTCGGCACGGCCGTCGAGAGGCACGTCACCAGCGGACGCTCCGACACGCCGGAGCGGTTGGTGAAGAGGACGAGTTTCCGCTTCTCGACCAGCCGCCGCACCTGCGACGCATCGCGGCAGGCCAGCGGAATCAGTTCCGCGATTTCGTGGTTGTCGGTGTAGAGCTCGATCTGCGCCTTGCGGAACTCCGCCGGGAGCAGCGCCCGCACCGAATCGCGCATCGCCCGCGTATTTTCCACGCGGAAGGGGTAGTACGAAAGTCCGATCGAGGCGTAGATCCGCACCGTGCGGCGCGAAGCCTTCACGCCCTGCACCCGCACCGGAATCGGCTCCGCCTTCTGGTAGCCGCCCGACACCTCGCGCGAAACGATCCGCGAAAGCGTCCGGGCAATTTCGGCCCGCGTCGCGGAGCCGATCTCCGCAGCCGAAACTTCACCTAATGCGAAAAGTGAAATAATAATATATAACAGTCTATTTTTCATTCTTTTGCGATAGTATCCACATGCCGATCATCGTAAAGGCGGCATTGTAGATCAGAAGTTCGAAACCGATTCGGTAATCCCACGCCTCGCGGGCCCATGTCTGCAGCAGGGCACTCAGAACCGGAGCCAAAACCGCCACCAGCGGGATCCAGCGGTCACGCACCCGGCGGCGCATCACCATCCCGAAGGCGAACATCCCGAGGATCGGGCCGTAAGTGTAGCTGGCCACCTTGTAGACCAGGTTGATCACGCTGTCGTCGGCCCAGTATTCGAAGGCCAGGATCACGGCCGCCATTCCCAGCGCCATCCCCACATGCACCCCCTTGCGCAGGCGTGTCAGGCGCACGTCGTCCATGCGTTTCGGGCCTTCGAGGATATCCACCGTGAAGGAGGTCGTCAGCGCCGTGAGCGCCGATCCCGCAGCCGAATAAGTGCTTGAGATAAGCCCTACAACAAACAGAATGCCAACTACAAGCGGAAGCCCGCCTTCAACCGCCACCAGCGAAAATACCTGGTCGCTCTTTTCCGGAAGCGCCATCCCGGTCCGCGCCGCGTAGAGGTAGAGCAGCACCCCCAGCACCAGGAAGAGGAAGATCACGAAGATCTGGCTCACGGCCGTCAGTACGATGTTCTTCTGCGAATCGCGCGGCGTCGCGCAGCTCAGGTTCCGCTGCATCATGTCCTGGTCGAGTCCCGTCATGGCCACCAGCAGCACGATCCCCGCCGCAAACATCTTCCAGAAGTAGCGGTCCGACGAAGGGTCGTCGAAGAAGAAGATCCGCGACATCGGAGAGGCCGCCACCTCACGTGCCGTCTCCCCCACCGAAAGGCCCAGCGCCTGCATGATGAAGAGGATCGACAGCACGAGGCTCCCGACCAGGCACAGCGTCTTGAGCGTATCGGTCCAGATCAGCGACTTCACGCCCCCCTGGTGCGTATAGAGCCACACGAAGGCCATCGTCACCAGCGCGTTGGCCCAGAACGGAATGCCGTAGTGCGCGAAGACCAGCAGCTGCAGCACCGCGCAGACCACATAGACCCGCAGTGCAGCGCCCAGCATCTTCGAGATGAAGAAGAACCACGCCCCGGTGCGGTGCGAGGCCACGCCGAAGCGGTCGTCCAGATATTCGTAGAGCGAGACCACCCGCAGGCGGTAGAAGGTCGGGATCAGCACGTAGGCCACGACAAGCTGGCCCACGGTAAAGCCCGCGACCATCTGCATGTAGGAGAAGGAGTCTGCGGCCACAGAACCCGGCACCGAGATGAACGTCACGCCCGACATCGCCGCTCCGATCATCGCAAAGGCCGCCATATACCACGGCGTGCGGCGATTCCCGGTGAAAAAGCCCGCATTGTCGGCACGCCGACCCGAGAGCCACGCAACGGCGAACAGCACGGCGATATAGCCCAAAACGGTACAGATGACGGCAACGGGTGTCATGGCGGATTCTTCGGATTTCGGTGCGGGGAAGGGCCCCGCTGCCCTGCGGGCAGGCGGCGCACGGCGTTTCCCGCACGGTACATACGTCAGCAAAGATACGAAAAACCTCGGAATTGTGTGCTCCCGGCGTATCATTCCCCGCAGGGGAGAACACGACGGCTGCAGATTCCCGGCCGAAAAGGCACGCATCTTGCCCGGAAAGTTCACAATTCGGGGATTTTCCGTATCTTTACCGAAAACGGGAGGGAAATCGTCGGAGCCGTCGGAGCCGTCGGAGTCGTCGGAGCCGTCGGAGCCGTCGGGCCGCAGGCCGTCGGGTGCCCGCCGCTTCCTGCCTGCAGAGAAAAACGAAACGATCCCATAACCAAAACCAAAACTCGGAAAATATGGCTTTCTTCAAGGAATTCAAGGAATTCGCCATGAAAGGCAATGTCATGGACATGGCCGTCGGCGTGATCATCGGAGGCGCGTTCGGAAAGATCGTCTCCTCGCTCGTGAACGACATCCTCATGCCCCCGATCGGGGCGTTGATCGGAAACACCGACTTCTCGCAGCTCCGGATCGACATCTCGAAGGTCCGCGACGTTACATCCGGAGCCATGCACTCCGTCGAGGGACTGGTCGGCGGAACCGATGCGGCAGCCCAGGCTGCACCCGTAGAGCCCATTTACTGGAACTACGGCGCATTCATCCAGCAGTGTGTCGATTTCGTCATCCTCGCCTTCTGCGTCTTCCTCATGGTCAAACTCATGAACCGGCTCATGAAGAAAAAGGCCCAGACGCCGCCCGCTCCGCCCGCCCCTTCGAAAGAGGAACTGCTCCTGACCGAAATCCGTGACCTGCTGAAGGAACAACACAAGTAAAGCAGCAAACAACCTGATATTCAGCAAAATCCAGCCATGTGTATACAGAGCTGGATTTTCATTTCAAAATACAATATATTCCATTCGAAAATAAATTGGGTTTCGATATTTGTTTTTACGAAATAAAAAACTATTTTCGCGAAAGATAACCCTTAAAACCGAAAGCCATGAAAAGCCCGTTCAAAGCCGCCGGAATCGGCGTACTGGCACTCGCATCAACCGCCTGCTCCCAACAGGAACCTCAACGGCCCAACATCATCCTGATCCTCGCCGACGATCTCGGAAGCGAATGTATCGGCTGCTACGGCGGAGTCAGTTACCAGACCCCCTGCATCGACTCACTCGCCCGGCAGGCAATACGCTTCGAAAACATGCACGCCATGCCCCTCAGCACCCCTTCGCGCGTGCAACTCATGACCGGAATATACAACGACCGCAACTATGTCAACTTCGGATACATGAACGACGACGAGCACACTTTCGCACACCTCGCACAACAGGCCGGGTATTCCACGGCGATCGTCGGAAAATGGCAGCTCGGACGTTCCCGGGAGATGGTTTCCAAGCTCGGATTCGACGAATGGTGCCTCTGCCAGCTCGAAATCTACAAGGAACTCGCCGGGGACAAAGCCACAGACCGCTATGCCTTCTCCTATCTCGACAACAACGGACGCTATGATTTCAGCTACTACGGCCCCGACGACGCCCTGCGCTATGCATTCGACTACATCGACCGCCAGGCCGCAGCCGGGAAGCCCTTCCTGCTCTACTATCCCACGCCGCTGGTCCATACCCCCCATGTTCCCACACCCGACTCCGAGTGCTGGACCGACAATCCCGAAACCCGATTCATTCACGATACCCGGCACTTCCCCGACATGGTCGCTTATCTCGACAAGCAGGTCGGGAAGTTCGTAGACAAACTCCAGGCGGATGGTCTTTGGGACAATACCATCCTGATCTTCGTCGGCGACAACGGAACCATGGAGCAGGTCGTCTCGAAAATGAGCGACGGACGCGAAATCAAGGGCGGAAAGGGAAATGCAACCTCAAACGGTACGCACGTCCCCCTGCTGATCGCCTGGGGCGACAAAATCAAGTCCGGGCGCGTCAGCGAACGCCTCGTCGACATGACCGACTTCATGCCCACGATAGCCGATGCCATGGGTATCAAAGTTCCTGAAGAGTGGCGCATCGACGGCATCTCGCTCTATCCCGAACTCTGCGGACTGGAACCCCTTCAGCGGGAATTCACCCTCGTGCATTTCAATCCCCTGTGGCCTCACAAGCCCTATCCGCGAGCCGCCCGCTGCGCCTTCAATACCGAATACAAATATTATTGGGACGGGCGGTTCTACCACTTCTCCGAGGACCCCATGGAGCAGCATCCCCTCGATGTGACGGAGTGCTCGCCCGAGGTGCAGGAACTATACGCCAAACTGAAGGCCAAGGTCGACGAAATGCCCGACTGGTATCCCGATAAACCCGGGGCCCCGCGGCACGGCGACTACAAAAGTTTCTACGACGCCAATCCGCAGAAAACAAACCGACAGGCTCACTGAGTCCCGGATTGCCAATGGGGTGATTGAGCCGAAGGATTCTCGGGTTGACAGCCGACTCTCCGGCCCTCCGGAAAATCCCCGCCGCGGAACAGTTCTGCAGCAGGGATTTTCCGGTATCGAAACGGAATCTTCTGCCGGACTTTCGTCCGGCAGGAAAACTGGAATCCGGTTGTCGGAGGGAGGGGGTCAGACCTCCGACGGCGTATCCTCGGAACCCTTCTTCACGGCATACTCCTGGAGAATGTAGGTCGTGAAGATCGGGAAGAACATCATCCCCAACGACGGAAGCAGCACACTCAACACCTTCCCGACGGCCGTGACCGGAAAAATCGCAGCCCCGACCGTCGTGACATTCATCCATGCCCACCACAAGGCATTCCCGAAACCATGGAGATGCGGATTCACCAGTACCTCGTAGTCGTAGAACACCAGCGCCGAAAGGTAGGTGAAGGTCACCACCGTGAAGAGGTAAGCCGCAAACAACCACTGCATCCGGCTCCCCCGCGCCATCCACTGCACGATGATGAACATCGCCAGAAAAGCCCGCAGCATCGGAATCAGACCCACCAGAATCCCCCAGTCGTGGGTCATGCGGAGATCCGCCCACGACAGAAGCGTCAGATAGGGAACCGAGATCAGCAGGTAAAACAGATGGCGCACGAAAAAACGAAACTTCTGCCCGGACTGAATCAGCCGGAAAAGAAAATCGTAGAGGAAAATCATGCAGACGAAAAACTGGATCGTCAGGTAGGTGTCGGACAAATGGACATGATTTCCGCCCAGAATTTCCCAGGATAGGGCCACAAGCAGCGTTATTCCGGCCAGGAGTTTCAGGATGCCCAGGGTGTCGGTAAATCCGGGACGGGAGGATTCGGAGGAAGTCATTGAATTTTATTTTTCGCGCAGATGTCTCAAAATCAGTGCCACAACCCGGCACCGAAAGTTTTTACCGCGTTTTTTCGTCCGAATATTTTGCAGGTTCGGATTTTTCGATTACCTTTGCACACGCTTTCAGCAATGGCGGGATAGCTCAGCTGGTTAGAGCGCATGATTCATAATCATGAGGTCGAGAGTTCAAGTCTCTCTCCCGCTACCTAAAAATCAAGGAGTTACAAATCGTTGTAACTCCTTCTCTTTTTCCTCCGGTACACAATTTACACACAAATCGGCCGATTTTATCCGCATTCGTACCTCGCAGAACAATGAAATACCAGGAGCGAATACCTGCAACCTGGCGTCCTCGTGGCGGCCGGTACCCGGTTGCGTGGATCATAGTTGGCAAAGATGCAAGTTGTCTACCCTATTCATCTTTCAAGTTCCATTTCAATCTCCGCTTTGCCCGACGCAGCTCCTCGGCGGTCTTCGTCAGCACGTCCGAGGCCACCAGCATGATCTTCTCGTCCCTCGACGTGTGATGCAGTTTCAGCAAACCTCGCCTTGCGTAGTCGATGACCGACTTCCGGTCTATGCCGATCAGCCGAGCGGCCTCACCTGCCGATAGGGCCACGTTGTCGAATCGGGATATGTCCGTCAACGAAGCCATCCTTTTCTCCAGCTCTTCGCACCTGGATTCAAGTTGTGAATAGTATTCAAATGCTTCGTATGCAGTAACCATATCTATAATTCAGGTATTTGTTTATACCAAAAATTATACCTTACTGTAGCTGTTGTAGATAGAATGAAGGTAGATCATATTTCCGAAGAGTATTCCCGTTCGGTGATCTCCGACACTTCGCCGAGCAAGTTCGACAATTTGATATATACCCCCAGGTATCCGGCCGTCACAAGGCTCAACTTTGCATTTTCAAATTTTCGATTGTCATGGCTTTGTCTGAATTATCCAAGTACCGTACATTTCACATCCTCGATCTCGCGGCCTTTCAACTCGGCCAACTCGCGGCGCAGGTGTTCTGCCTCAAAAAAGAAATACCACGCATTCATCATTGCCGAGTGCATATAGTTTGCCGCGTTGATAATCTCACCATAAGGATTTTCCGACCGAAAAGGCCACAATCCGAAACGCAAATCGCAAACAGGTTGCGGCATATCGAACTCCCTCAATTTCTCCAGGACATAAGCCCGGACCGTCTCCCGGCGCTCGGCGATGATCCGGTTGGCATCCTCCCGGGTCGGTTCCGCTTCGATTCTGATTACTTTCTTTTCCATAGCTCAATATATTGTTACAAGGTTTTCCACTTTGAACGACCGCCAACCGGCAGCCTCGATGTCGTAATACTTGACCGTGCGACCATCGTCCGGGCGTCCGGTACCTTTGATCGTGACGGCGATATCCTGCAGCGTACCGCAGGCCCGGCGCAGCGTGCCGTCGGCCTTTTCGTAGGCAAATCGAACGACACCGACCCGCATCCGGCGGGTAAGCCGGTAAAGACCCCACGCCTTCGAAAGACATACGGAGAAAGTTTTGCCCGTCGTGCGGAACAGCGCCCAGGCACGACGCATGATGTTTGATAAATCGGTTCGTTTCATGGTTATTTTCATTTGGGGCTCTCTGTTACCCCGGCGGCCGGATTACCGCCGGGGGCTTCGTTGCGTGGTGTGATAGTACCTATTCGCGGAAGGTAAGAGAGCCGGTTTGTTTGTTAGTTCAACAGCACCTGCAAAGCGTCGGCAAGTTCGGGATACTCGTTACCCTCTTCATCCCATACGGCCTCGACGGTCGTCTGCTCGCTGACCAGCTCGGGGACCATCTCCCACATCCCGCAGTAGCTGTCACCGCCCCGGACGGCACGATATTCGGCCTCATAGTTGACAAAAGCGATATAACCGTTGTGGATGATCTCGAAACCTTCGCTTTCGCCGTCGCACTTGAAAGTGACATAATCGGCGATCTGCTTGGCGAAGTGCTGAATCTCGGTACGGGTGGCGGGTGTCATGGTTTAATTGCTGTTTTGATTATCACGACGCAAATATAAATATCATTTTGATTTCATCCAAATATTTTACAACAAAAATCAAAACACTATTAAAATTTTTTGACGATTATGTAAACATTAGTATATTTGCGAATATAAATACGACCAAAATGCGAGTTAAAGAGTTATTGAAAGAAAAAGGGATGACCGCAAAAGAACTTGCAGGGATTCTTGGGATGACTGAAACCGGATTAAGCATCGCAATTAGCGATAAAGGGAATCCTCCTTTGAAGCGGCTGGAAGAGATTGCCGCCGCCCTGGGGGTAACGATTCCGGAGCTGTTCGCCCCGCAGCCGACGAACACGATCACCTGCCCGCATTGCGGAGCCGTATTGGAGATCAGAGAAAAGAAATAATCATGGAACAAGAGTTGATCCTATACAATTCGGTGGATGGGAAAAGCCGCGTTTCCCTGTTGGCCCGCGACGGTTCGGTTTGGCTCAATCAAACGCAGATTGCCGAACTTTTTGCCACCTCTGTTCCCAACATCAGCCAGCACATAAATAACATACTAAAAGAAAAAGAGTTAGCCGCGGATTCAACTATTAAGTATTTCTTAACAGTTGCGACAAATGGCAAGCCCTATCAGGTCAAATTCTACTCGTTGGAGATGATTTTGGCGATAGGTTTCCGCGTTCGTTCCATCCGTGGTGTACAATTCCGCCAATGGGCAAACCGCAATCTCACCGAATACCTCCGCAAAGGGTTCGTTATCGACGACGAACGTCTGAAAAACCCGGACGGACGGCCCGACTACTTCGACGAGTTGTTGGATCGCATTCGGGATATACGGGCCTCGGAAAAGCGATTCTATCAGAAGGTGCGCGATCTGTTTGCATTGAGCAGTGACTACGATCCGACGGACAAGGCTACACAGATGTTCTATGCCGAAACGCAAAATAAGCTCCTCTATGCCATAACGGGGCACACATCCGCGGAGATCGTGATGCAGCGCGCCGATGCTGACGCCCCCAATATGGGACTTACCTCCTGGAAGGGCGCCGTAGTCCGCAAGCAGGACGTTATTATCGCCAAAAACTACCTGACGCACGACGAACTCGACTCTTTGAATCGGCTGGTTGTGATCTTCCTGGAAACGGCCGAGTTCCGAGCCAAAAACCGGAAAGACCTTACGATGGGATTTTGGAGGGAGAATGTCGACAAAATACTGGTATCCAACGATCAGCCCCTTTTATCCAATGCCGGGTCCGTTGGCAAGGAGCAAAAAGACGCTTTCGCCTACCGGGTCTATGAAGAATTCAATGCCCGCAGAAAACGCAGGGATGCTATCGAAGCCGACCGGGAGGATATGGAGCAGTTGAAAGAGCTGGAAGCGGAGATCAAACACCGGAAATAAGGCCTCCCGCATTGCGGCAAGCCGATCAGAAGACAGAAACAGCCACCCGTTGAGGTGGCTGTTTCTGTTTGATTTCGGGGCGTGGGTATCAGAAACTCGTCTCCGACTGCTGTACCTGCACCCTCTTTCCAGCCTGCTCGACGTCCGAATAGACCAGGTAGACACGCTGGTCGCTGGCCATCTGATTGAGCCGTTCCTCCTCGCTGGCTCCAGTAAGCGAGCGGACCGTTGTGACCTCCTGCACCACGGCCGGGGGTGTGACGACCGCCGGAGTGCTGACCGTTGGCGTAGCCGAAGACACTCCCGATCCAGTGCTCGAAGAGGTATTCACGGCCATGATGTTTTTCAGGTTCATGAATCCGGTCGCTATCGCACTTGCCATATATACGGCACCGAGAGCCGGGGACCATACCCCACCGGGATTGAAGGCCGCACGATAGGCCTCTTCGGCACTGGCCCAGGTGTTGATGGTTGTAGCAGCTATGGCTGCAGCTTTCCCCGCAACCGTACTCTCTCCAACAAGTTGGGCGGATGTTTGAAGAAGTGCCGCCGTTTGATTGGCCAACTGCATTCTGTTCTTATACGCCTCAACTGCCAAACGTTCCCGATCATCGTTGCTTTTTTTCGTTGCGGCAAGCCGTTTCTTGTCGGCTTCGAACTCGGCAGACATCTCCTCGTCGAGCGCTTTGAGAAGCTGATCGTTCTCCTGCTTCAGATACTTGGCCTGAATCTCGGCGATCTCCTGCCCATATTGTTCGAGCATCAGTTTGCGACGCTCCATCGCCAGCTCCTCGGCGATCTGCTTCTCGTCGACCATCGCCTCGAAGGCGGCCAGCTCCTGCCGGAACTGCTCCTGCGCCAGGGCGAGATCCCCGCTCTGCGTGCCGGCACCCTGCTCGGCCTGCATCAGGGCCGTTTCATCCCGGAATGCGGCGTTGGCCTCACGGATGGCGGTGTTCGTCTCTTCGGCGATGCGCTGCTTCTCGGCGGCAGCCTTGCGCTGCTCCGCTGCAAGCTCGGCGTTTTTCTTCCGCTCGGCGGTGACTTCTTCAGCGTGTTTGACATCGAGATCCCGCAGATAGTTTTCGTAAGCATCACGGGCCTCGACGAATCGATCCAATAGAGCCTTCCGATTCTCTTCGTTCGCCTCTCTCTCCTTCTTGGACATTTTATCGTATTCGTCCTTGAATTTGCTGTAAGCAAACGCCGCTGCAGTCATAGCATCCTTGTACTTCTGCATTTCCATCGCATTGGCCTCGGTCTCCTTGCCCTGCGCCCGGAGAAGCCGGATCGTGTAGTCTATATCACTCGACAGACGGTCCATCTGCTCCTTCTGTTTTTCTAACGCCTCCGCACTTGCTTCCGCCTGCTTCTCGATCTCCTTGTTACGGGCATTGAACAGAGCGAAGGCGGCGCCAGCGGCGGCAGCAAGAGCTGTCAGCACCATACCCAGCGGCGTGGCGATGAAGGCGACGGCTGCCTTCGTCATGCCGACGATGCTGTTCTTCATGCCGGTGAACAGCGACGGAATGCCACCACCCTCGACGCTCAACTTGCCGAGGTCGATAATCAGTCCGGCCTGCGGCGGCAACACCTGCTTCAATGCCTCTTCGTATCCGCCTACGTTGCGCTGGAAGTTACCCATCGAGGCGTCGACCTCCTTCAACTCCGCATCGAGCAGCTTGATCTGCCCCAGCATTTCGGTGCCGACGGCGCCCTCCCGCTGCTCCTTGCTCAACTGCCGGTAGGCATTGCGGAGCTGTCCCAGCGTCTGCGACATCTCGACGTAGGAACCTTTGGCAGAGAGCAGAGCCTTTGTCGAGGCGTTCAGCGAGGAGCGGACGTCGCTTTGCTCCGTGCGGAGCTTCTGCAACTCTTCCAGGTTCTCCTGCAGCTCCTGGTTGTAGTCGTCGACGGCCATCCGACCCTCGTCGTAATCCTTGGTGATCTGCTTGATCCGGGCGTTGGTGGCGTCGATGCCTACCTTCAACTCCTGCATCCGGGCCACGAGGAAGCCGAATGACCCCGTGTTCTCGTCGATGATCGCCCGAAGCTCCTGCATACTCTTGACCTGCGCATCCTCGTCCTTGGCGGTGATCTCCATCGCCTGGTTGACCTCTTCCTGCGCCTGCGACATTCGGGCCTGCGCATCGGCAAACTCCTTGGTGCCGGCCGTCAACTCAGAGAGCGACTTCTTTAGTTTCTCGATCTCTTCCCGGAGCTCGCGGATGGTCTTCGAACTGGATGTCGCATCCACCTCGATTACTCGTTTGATATCTTCTGCCATAACTGCTACTTGTTATTCATTCGACTCATGTTCCGGATCTCACGTTGCATAATTGCCGTTGAGGTAGTCAAAGTACCAACCGCAAACTCGTTCAAGAGACCCAGGGCATCGGTAATCGGCAGGTATTGCCAGATCGCCCGCTGCACTTCGAGGATGTCGTATCCCTCGTTGTACTTCTTGCCCTTCGGCACGAGTACGCACGCCAGGAGCGGCACAAGGTTCTGTTCAAAATTCCCGGCGTAGGTCTGAATATTCATCCCCTGAATAGCCGTCATCTTCCGGACATCGGTCACGGGCACGAGGGTCATATCCCCGAACCGGTACTGCCTGGCTACCTCCGACGGCCGGGGCGCCGTGCAAAGGAACCCGGCACGGTCCATCATTGTCCGAAACTCCGGGACCTTCAGATCGAGGAGCTGGTCGACGGTCATGTCCGAGAGAATCGACAGCACGTGAAGGTTCAATTCGTTCGTGTCTCCTTCGTGGTCGGCCCGTGCTCGAAGCAGGGCATCATACTTGCCTACCGTGAGGCTGTTGTAGTTGGTTATCATACTTGCATAGTTTTGGTTTGTTTACTCATTTTCCCTGTTTCTTCGGGTCTGCATCATCGACTCGATAATCTTCCGACGAATCTCGGTTACGCGGTTCTGCACCGTCGACTTGCTGACCCCGAGCATCTGCGACATCTTGCGAACGCTGCCTATGTCGGCATAGAGGATGAACAGCCGACGGTCGGTGTCCGAAAGCCTGCGCAGCGCCTCCTTGCAGCGGCGTACGCGGGCGTCGTCCTCGTCGAACACTCCCTTACTGGCCGTGTACTCCTCCGCTATGAGGTGGAATTGAGTTTGTCGATCGTCATTCATCTCTCAACTCGTCGCTCATTCGGGAGAATTTCCGAATCTGTCGATAATAAGAACTGGTCTGCGAAAAATACAGATTCCCGATAACCCGCACGATAAAGAAGTTCAACGCGCCACGATCATGGATGCGCATCAGTTTCTGCCCGTCATATTTGAGCAGGGCCTCGTAGACCATCTGCACAAGATCGGGAATCGCCCGATGGTGACGGCGGCAGACGTTCGTCACCAGCCGCTCGACCAGTCTTTCCCTTGCGATGCTGTCGATAAGTTCTCGTTTCGTCATGTTGCAAACCCGAAAAATCACTATCTTTGTTCTGCGTCTTTGGGTGATCCTTCGGGGTTGCCCTTTTTCATTCTGCAGCCCGGTGACGGGCATCGAATCCGTCATCCTCTTTGCGACCCGAAATTTCGATTGTTTTTCACGTTGTGGATAACTTATCCACCCAAACAATTCCGAGCGAAAATACCGCGCTTTTCGTCAAAAAGGACCGGAGTTTACATCCCGTGCTTCCTCCGGGCCGTCGTAGTCGGTGAGGTTCGTGACACTCCCGTTGAACCGAAAGCAAACCTCCCCGGTGCGACCGTCCCGCTGTTTGGCGATGATGAACCGTCCGACACCGTGCGAGGAGATAGTACCGTAACGGCCCGTCTCGATGGTCTGAATGCCGTAATACTCCGGGCGCATGATGAACAGCACCATATCGGCGTCCTGCTCGAT
>CALUNH010000018.1 GCA_944321965.1 uncultured Alistipes sp. | reverse complement strand
AAACAAGAATCGCTATATTTGCATATCTGAAGAATCTGAAGGCGCCTGCCCAGACACACTTTTTGAAACACTACCCACAAACATCATTACCCAAAACTTGATGAGTAATACGATCTTTTAATGCTCGCCAACACAAAATAACCGTTAAGCCACGCTCGACTACTTCCGAATCCCCTACTGAACCGCCGTGTCACCTTCCGGGAATGTTACAAGGGCTGAAAATATCAGATTGGGCACCGGGTCCAACCGTCGTATATAATATATTGATTTACAAACATTTATACACGTCATAACATTCTCAAAAACGATAAAAAAATCCGCAGGTTCGTTTCCAATTCGGTTGCAAAATCAGGGAATTTTTCGTAACTTTGTAACAACCAAGTGAATACAAGGGAAAACAGCGAAAATAGGTTGTGGCCTATTCGGTGTATCTAAAAATCTTTACAATCTTAACACGTTGACATATTGGCGATTACGGTATGAGGTCAGTTATCGTATTGATTATTCCATTTTGAAGTCCATTTTCAAGAACGTATTAACAGCCGAGAAACTTGCAGAATTGAAAGAAAAAGAGTGCAGATTGCTGATTCCTATTGTAATCGAACCGAATGGACGTATTGCAGAAGTCGGATTTGTTATATCAAAAACACCTAAAGATTCTCTGCTTTTCTCGATCACACCCGATGAGTATTATCAAATCGAGCAGCAAATCAAATCGAAGATATGGTTTACCTTGGATGATTTTACCCGAGATGCCTACCAATGGATTTCTGAAATAATGTGGATCGACTTTAAAGATTTAGAATAACGCATGAAAAACTGGCAGGTTCTTTTGATAGTTATTGCTTCTATTATCAGCCATAACAATTTATTTTCTCAAGAAACATACGCGGGATATAAATACAACGCTGTCGGGCGGTTATAAAGCAACTGATATTCAATATAATTTTGGAATATAGTCCAAGCCAACCCGTTTCATCATTTTCCCCACAACCGATCCATTTCCATGGCGGCGAACAGAAAAGGAAGCAGTCCGTGCGTATCGCTGTCGATGAATTTCACCCGTTCGTAATCCTCCGGATCGGTGCTGAAGTTCGTGCCGCCCTTCACGCCCGTAAAATCGCCCTCCTCCGTTACAAACGTCGTCAATGCGGTCCAGGCTCTCTGTAAAGGAGCCGTGTATCGGCGTGGCAGCCACCCGCGGTTGATCCCCCGGGCCATGCAATAAACGAAAATGGCCGCACCCGAGGACTCCCGGTCCGAGGACTCCCAGTCCAGGATGTTCCGCCAGAAGCCATCGGGATCCTGGCAACGGAGCAAACCGTCGATATGGGCCCGGTAAAGCGCCAGGACCGTGCGATAATCCGCACTGCCGTGCGGCAGCTCATCCAAAATCTCGCATGTCGCCCACAAGGCCCAACCGTTGCCCCGGGACCAGTGCGGAACCAGAACATCGGGTTGCGACGGATAGCAAGCCTGCCGATACAGCCCCGCTTCGGGGTCGAAAAGCAGTCGATTGAAAGTCTTCAACTGAGACAGGGCATCTTCAAGCAGTTGCAAATCTCCGGTCAACCGATAACCATAGACCAGGTAAGGCAAACCCATAAACATATCATCGGCCCACACCGAGGGTTCAGAGGTATAATTTCTGGCAAAGACACCCGCTACACGGAATTGTTCGGAACGCAGATAATCGAGCACCTCCAGAGCCTGTTGCCGGTAACTTGGCGGAGCATCGGAACTTTCGACGCAACGGGTGATGTAGGGCATGGCCGGGGCCGACACGATGTTCAACGGCGGGATGTTCCAGGCCAACGAGCACTCACCGTCCGAATAGGTGCGGTGGAACAGCAGCAGGGAGTCGGGCTGGAGCGGTGCGGGAAAGGGGGCCTGAAACGTGCCGAGGACCAGCCACCGGGCTTCGCGGAGTTGCGGGGCATAGGGTTCGAGCGTACAGGAGATCCGGCATCCCCGTTCGGCATAACGCGAAAAATTGCGGGATTGGAGCAGAAAGAAATGCTCTCCACCGTCGTAGCGGGTCTTTACCAGGAGCTTGTGCAAACCTTTCGTCAGACGGCAATGAAATCCTTCCGGGAGGCGGAAGTTCTTTTCGTCGAGATGCACGGAGAAGGGATGCGGCACGCCGCGTTCATAGACCACCGAATCGTCGATCGTGATCCGCACGGGGCCGCTGCAACCCACTTCGAACCACTCTTCGGTATCGCCCTCGCAGCGCAGGGCCGTCAAGGCATACGCCACACCGGGGCGATCCATGCTGCGGCCGAAATCGACGCATCCGAAATCATCCGGGGCCTGCTGAAGCCGGTATTCGAGATCGAAACGGGTCCGGTCGACCACACGGTCGGCCACACGCCGGGCCAACTCTATCGGTTCACCCGCCCGGACCAGCAGCGGGAGCGACCATACGATCGGAAGGAGCCCCTTTTTCATCGATTCAGAAATTGAGTACGGGAAAACGATGTCCGTAACCGACGGACGACAGGCGTACATTGTCCCGATAGACCGCCGTATCGAACCGGGCCTGCTGGAGGGGAGTTTCGAAGGCGTTCCGGTCGGCCCAGAAGACGATCCGGCCCTCGGGCGAGACGACGACCAGCTGTTCGCCGGGCAGGCCGAGAACTTTTTTCGCAGCCACGAGTATCCCTTTCCCGGTTGTCAGCACGACCCGCCCCGTGCGGTCGTAGAGTTTCCCGCCGGTATGGAGTTCATGGATGCCGTCGCCGTTGAAGTCGACGACCGTTCCCTTGATCGGGAAGTCGATCCCGACCTCCTCACCCGTGACGGCATCGTAGGTCCGGGCTACACAGCTGCCGGATGGCAGTTCTTCGTTCTTGAACGGGTAGCGCCCCGCCATGGCGATCCGTTCGCCGTGCGGGCCGAAATTCCCGACCCAGCCGTGGTGGTAATGGCCCCGGCATTCGGCAATTTCCCACAGGTGGCGGCCCGACTGGTCGAACATCACCGCCCGGGGCAGTTTTCCGTCATCGCCCTTCTCCCGGGTCGTAAAGAAACACCAGCATCCCGCCTCGTCGTTCCACCAGGGCTGGACCAGATCGGAATGTTCGTTCCAGACATCCCCGTCGAGGATGAAGAGCTGTTTGCCCGTATCGAACGAAAAGCAACGCTCGCCGTAGAGGAACTGTTCGCGGCCGTCGCGGTACAGATCGATGATCGGTGTCGAATGGCTGCCCCGGGCGCCGTGTCCGTCATCGGGGATCTCGACCTTCCAGCGGCAGCTCATGTCGGCATTCCATGCCTGCATCCGGATATCCTTATAGGTTCCCTGCACCGTCACCAGAACCGGGCTCCCGTCATCGGCATGTCCGCCGATCAGCAGGAAACGCCATTTGTAGCTGTTCGCCTGGTTGTGCGACGGCGCCGTCCAACGCCACGAACCGGTCACTTCGCCCGTGCGGGCATCGGCCCGTTCGAGCCGGAACCCGCTGTAATCGAAGGGGCGTTCGCAGGTATTGGCCACATAATAGATTTCGTCGCACCCGTCGCCGTCCATATCCATCGGCAGGAGCGGCATGAACCACACCCCCGGAATGGTACAGGGCAGTTCCCGACGCCACAGTTCGCGGCCCTCGCCGTCGAAAACGGCGATCTTCGGCGTATCCTTCGGGAAGGTGAAACTCCCTTCGTAGGGATCGATGCTCTTCTCCGCGGAGAAGACCGTTACAAAACCGGGCTTCCCGTCCCCGAGAAGCAGCGGCGTCAACCGGCACTGCCGGACCGGCGTCCGCAAATCGAGCGTCAACGCCTCATAAGGGGCATATTCCCGGGCCGCGAGCATCACAGGCAGCCACAGCAAACACAGGCAAAGCAATTTTTTCATAAACGCAATCCACTTTTTACATCCTCAGCGATTCCTAAAAACGGGAAGGACCGGACTTTCGCCCAGGCCTTCCCTCCCAAAACACACCTGACGGGATTCCTCTATTTCCGGGTGTCCCGGATCTCACCGTCCTGCTGGTGCCACATCCCGTAGGGTTCGGTCCGCGAGCAACGTTCGTAGTCGATTCCCTCCACGGAATAGTTTTTCACGTCATCCATCACGACGGCCGGTCGGACATCGTTGTTGGCCAGCCGCAGCCGCACGTTGCGGACCTTCAGCCCGTCGACATGGCGGAAGTAAAGCCCGTAGGCGGGGCACGTGCCGTAGCAATCGAATTCGGGGTATTTCTTCTCGTTCTCGGGAACGTCGCGGTAGATCATCTGCGGTTCGTTGATGGAGCCGAAGAGCAGCAGGTCGCAATCCTCGATCAGCACATTCTCAACCGGATGACCCTTCAGTCCGCCGATGGCCGTTCCGACCCCGGGTCCGCCCTTCACCTCGACCCAGCCGATCCCCGTGTTGCGGATATTGCGCAGCGTGACGTTCCGGATGGCTCCGACCGGTGCGGGATTGGGGCCGCCCTCGAAGGTCCGGCCGCGGTTCCCCAGGCGCACGACGAACGGCGAGGCGCAGTGGCTCATCCGCACATCCTCGTAGGTCACGCCGTCGATCACCGAACCGTCGACTGCCTCAATGGCCAGCGAATAGCGCGTCCATCCCTCCACGTTGCGGACATGGACGTTGCGGATCTCGCCGTGGGTCTCGGTTCCGATCTTCACCAGGTTGCAGTTCGCATAGCGCGAGCGGACATCCTCGACGAAGATGTTTTCCGCCGGGGTCAGCGACAGCGCCTTCAGGCAGATCACGTCGTCGCCGCAGCTGCACAGAAAATTGCGCACCGTGACGTTGCTGCAGCCGCTCAGGTCGATACCGTCCTGGTTGTTCGTTCCCGTATAGCAGCGGACCGTCAGGTTCTCGACCTTCAGGTTCCGGCACGATTCGTAATACTGGGTCCAGTTGGCGCTCCGGGCCAGCGTAACCCCCGAGAGGGTCACCCCGTCGCACTCGACCATGCGGATCAGGCGCGGGCGTTCGTGTTCGTTGTTGCGGCCCCGCCAGGGATACCCCTCGAAGAGCGAGTAGCCGTCGATGATCCCGCCGCCGCAGATCGTGATGTTCGAGGCCTTCTCGGCATAGAGGAGCTGGAAATCCTCCTTGCCCCGATAGGAGGGCAGCGAGCAGCGGATGGGCGGGAAATCGGCATGGTCGACCGATCCGCGGAGGATGGCGCCCGCCTCGACGCGAAGCGTCACGTCCGACTTGAGCCGCAGGGTTCCCGTCACGAAAATCCCGTCACGAATCCACACCGTGCCCCCCCCTTACGGGCGCTGCAGCGGTCGATGGCAGCCTGCAGGGCGGCGGTATTGACCGTCTTGCCGTCTCCGACAGCTCCGGCCTCCGCTGCGTCGATGACGAACCCCTGCGGAGCCTGCACCTCGGGCCACGCCCCCAGGGGGCGGAGTGCCACGAGATACATGCCGTGCTCGCTGCTGCCGTTCTCGCCCAACGTGACCCGCTCCCCGCACCGATACGGACGGCGGTAGAAGGTGAAACGCTCGCCCCGATCGTTCATCAGCCGGTAATCGGTCCGGATGAAGGAGTCGAGCCAGGCGGGCTTGTGTTCGATGGCGTCGTTGTGGGCCACGAGGACCTCGGCATCGGCCTTGGCCTCGAAGCAGGCGATGTCGCCCCGGTCGAAGCGTTTCGAACCGTAGGCCGTCTGAATCCAGTCGGCCCCTTCGAGTTCGGGAGCAAGTTCGGTGATTACGACGGGCTCCTCCCCGTACATCGAGGCCCCGCAGCGCAAATTGCCCTGCTCCAGCCAGTGTGAAATGTTGTAGTTGAACTGCCAGACGTCGAACACGTCAAGGCGCGAAATCAGGCGCGTATCGGCCTCCGTAACCGTTGCGGCTGCAAGCAGACAGCCGGTCAGTATCCATTTTTTCATCGGTATCTTTTCCAAACAGTTTTTCTGTGACACAAACGTTTTCCGAGCATCCCGCACTCCCGGAATACGGACGCGGGGACCCGTCTATTTCTTTTTGCCTTCGATCTGCAGACGCAGGGTCTCGAACTCCCCGGCGGTGTGGTCCTCCGTATCGATCTTGCGTTTCAGCACATAGGCGATCTTCTTCTCCGCGCTGTAGGTATTGGCATGGCGCAGCGTCCGGCGCCGCGGAGCGTAGTCGAGCATGATCCGCCGCATGAGATAATCCCGCTGGATGTAGCGTTCGAGGGCCGCGATACATTCGGCACCGTATTCGGGACCGTCCGCATAGGGGCGTTCGCGCGAAGGCTCATACTTGCCGTTGTAGACATAGCCGCTCTTGTAGAAGAGCAGGGCGGCTTCGACCAGCGCCGCATTCCGCTCGCAAAGCGTGCGGTGCAGGTAGGCGCTCGCCACGATGTCGTCCAGATAGGGCGCATTTTTCGGAGCCGCGGCCCGGGCCTTCTCGGCCGCAGCCACGGCCCGGTCGGCACACGTCTTCATCTCCTGCAGCACATCCAGGGGCGTCAGGCGTTTCTGCGCATGGTATTTCCCGGAAAGCTCCTCGTCCGAGCGTTTTCCCGTGCGCCAGGCCTCGGCATACTCGGGCACCCCGACCACCTCCTGACGGACGAAGGCCATCCCGGCCGGCGCCTCGGGATTGTCGAACATCTGCCAGAACTGCAACGGTTGCAGACCGCCGACCGGCAGCCCGTCCCCGCGCCAGAACCACGCCGGCATCAGCTTGATGAACTGCTCCTGGGCATGACCCACGGCTTTGAGCGACTCCAGCACGTAAGGTGCAGCCTTGCGATAACTCTTGGCCAGATAGGCCTCCGCATCGGCATCGCTCCAGGGTTTGCGGTTCATGGCCCCGGCCACGGTAAGCTGCGTCAGGCGCCGCACGGGATTGTCGGCCGTATCCTCGCCCCGCAACGTGTAGTCCTGATAGACGATTCCGGTGAAGCCGCCCGCATAGATATTTTCGAAGATCCGGTTGACGATCTGATTGTCGTACCAATAGACCGGATGGGGATACTCGGCATCGTACATGTGCAGGTCCAAGGCCACCCCGTAACCGTCGTCGAGCATCTCTTTCCCCCACAACGGATAGTTGACCAGCGGCTGGTCGTAACCGGCATACTTGACCGAGAAGATCAGTTTCTCGCGCGGAATGTCCAGACGCTGCATCACCTCGGGCTTCACATACCAGTCGCGCATTCCGAAGAAATAGCCGTCTCCGCGTTTCTGCTCCAGCATCCGGGCCAGGCGGTTCGAGTAGTCGACGAAACAACTGTCCGTCTTCTCATAGTCGACACAATCCTTCCACGAACGCCACGTATTCGTGCGGACCTTCTCCACATCGTAGGTCCAGGCCGCCTCGGCGTAGGCATTCAGGAAACCGTCCACCTCGGGCAGCAGCTCCAGCGCCCGCTCCGTCGACCAGAGGAAAAAGTCCCGGAAAACCGGATTGGTCCACTGCTGCTGCGGAACGCAGTTGGGCGATTTCCCTGCCACGGCCTTGCGGTACATGTCGTTCTGATGCGCCTTGAGCAGCAGCTCATCGAACACGCCGTCGGGATTGAGCTCCGCCTGGTGCGCCATCCAGAAGTTGTAGGGCGCATAGTGCGAATAGGAGCGCGTCACCACATAACGGATCCCCTGCGCCTTGGCATAGGCGATATTGTCGCGCAGGGTCTCCAGATTCTGCGCCACCTTCTCGCGGGTATACTGGACCGCCTCGGGATAGGGCGAATCGCTGTAGTCGATGATATACATCGGCAGGAAATAGAACGTTCCGATCGAAATGACGTTGTAGCCGTCATCCGCGATGCGGTCGATCTGTTCGTGTACCTCCTCGGTGAGCCGGGGGTTCATCCACTGGGATGAACCCACCGGAACGATCCGATATTTCAGGTTCTCCTGCGCCCGAAGCGGAAGGACCGCCGCCAACAGCAACAGGATGCCTAACAGTCTCTTCATGTTTCAGCGCGTCAAAGGTCAATAAATCTCCGTCAGGGTCGTCGGGACCGGAATATCGCCCCAGGTCGTAAACTGATCGGGAGCGCCGCTGTCATCGAGCGTATAGTAGCCGACCGGGCGGGGCATCGGGCCGGTCCACGGCGTCGGGCAGGGATCGTCGAACGGCAAAGCAATACCTCCGACATTCAGGGAATTGAACACTTTGGCCGTACCGTCATCATTCTTCAGCGACAGATTGCCATAATTGACATTGGCCTTGCTGTCGGTCGTATGTACCGTAAAACGGAAGAGCAGATTCGAACTCTTGCTCTGGGTCGAGATCATACCGCCCGAAGCAAACCTTGCGAAAACACGCCGCCGATTCAAAACGGAAGGCTCCCGTTCTATTCAGGTTGACAGGGATTTTTGATGACGGTCAACCAACGTCCAAAGTTCAATCTTGAAGACAAAGACCGCCGCAGAAGCAGATTTCTGCAGCGGTCGTTATTCGCAAGTACAAAACAGAGGAGGGTCGGATCCATCTTCCCGAAAGGCCGAAACTACAACGGATTATCGCAATCGGATCCTCATCCATGTATCCGAATCGGACGGATCGGCAAAAGTAAAAGTATCCCGGACATTCTGATCCTGCAAAGTCGCATTGAACCGGAGTTCATCTCCTGAATGAATCCCCAGCAGCGATAAGGGAATCGCTATTTTCAAATGTCGGTTCTGGTCTTCAGGCCCCGAAAGCGGCTCCTCAACCCATTTGACGCCCTCTCTCGAACCGGTCAACCCCGACGCTTTGATCGTCAACGGAAGCGCATCCAGCTTCATATCGATCGAAAAATCATCCGAACACGCCTTGTAATCCACATACAGATAGAAAAACGAATCATCGTGGCTGGCCCGGAAGAAAGCACAGGACGGCGAATCTCCTCCGATAAACAGCGAGTGACGACTCTTCCAATCCAGCATATTCCCGTCAGACAAAGTATTTACGTGCGGCGCATCAATACGATGATTAAGGTAAAACACACCAAGTTGAATCCCGGCATCACAATGCATCGCACCAATGACCCGATGAGCGTCCAAAGGCTCCAGACTTCCCCAGAATCCCTTCCCGGCAAAGGGCTGGAACCAATCCCGATCCCAGGCCCGCCCGTTGAAACGACGGCCCTCGCAGTCTCCGATCTTCAAACTGAAAATCCGATCGATATTACAGGATACCAGCGTTTCGCCCGACGGGAAAACCGACACATAGCCGGCACATCCTTCAACGACATTCGTCTCACGATCCGCAGGTCCGGCACTCTCCTCGCCAAGTGGCTGCCAGTCAAAACCCCGATTCCGGACAACCGACATCCTATAAACGCTCTTCCCGGAAGGGCCTTCCGGTTCGAGCCGGGCCTCCAGAAATCCGAAAAGCGTCGTTCCGTCCTTCAAGAGCCGGAAGCAGGGCATCTGATCCGTAAAAATCGCCACGCCCCCGTCGTCGTATTTGTATTGGCGGCAAACACGCATATGATTCTCCCAGGTATGGCCATTATCCGCAGAGGTTATGACCGATGTCCCGGAGTTGCGGGTAGCCGGGTGGCAATCGGTAAAATAACATTGCACACGGCCATCCGGCAACTGCAGCAGATACGGTTCCCAGTTGGTACCTTCGAAGATCACCTGCTCGTCGGACCAGGTTCGGCCGTGATCCCGGCTGCGCTTCAGGACAATTCCGCATCCGATGCCGTATTTATATCCGGCCGAGGCCCGGAATGAACAGACGACCAACAAATCGCCGTTGGCAAGTACAACGGCATCGGCCGTCGAATAACAACGCATGTCGGGGCCTTTCGACGTCTCGATTTCCCGGGGTTCAAACAACAACCGGCCCTTGCTCCAGTTTTTCAGATCATCGCTCGTATAGCAATAGATCCGGGAAGCGATCTGACCTCCCTGACAAAAGAGGATGTAACGACCATCCGCCATCTTCTTGATCCGGGGATATATGGCGGTCCGATCGGTCTGAAGATGCGAGGCCGGAATCAGTTGCATGTATTCATAAACGGGTTCGAGCACACTGTGCCGTTCCTCCCCGGCATGTGAATCATGTGCAGGCATCACGTCGCCCTTTTCCGAAGCATCCATCGAAAAGGACAACAAAAGGGAAAAAGCCGCCAGCGGCAAAAACAAAGATCGGTTCATAAGCAAATGAGCAAGGGAATTCCGGAGAGGAGATTCCTCTCCGGAATTCGACAAATTTACTGAATTTTCCCAAGATAATAGTTGGCCCAAACATGGTCGTTACGCTGGTCCAATGCTTTCCGGAAACATTCCCGGGCTTTAGCATCCTTTCCAAGCGCCTTATACCCGATTCCCTGCATATAATAGGCCCGCGAATTCACATCCTGAGGATACTCGCCATAGCCGAAACTCTCGAAAAAGCGTTGTACATAATCCGTCACACCGGCTTCTCCGTTGCGGACAATCGCTCGGAACATCGCGTTCACATCGGCCTGCGGATCGAGTTTCTCCATGGCAAGGCCCTTTTCATAGTTGTAGATGCAATCGGCATCCCTGACCTCGACCCGGGCCGCCATTTCAAAATATTTCCGGGCATTGTCCGGATCCCCGACCTTCTCATAGGCCCGACCGATATTGTAATAGACCTGGGCATCCCGCGCATAATATTCCAGATGCGCATAACCATGATTCGCAGGATATTCGTTGGCCATCAGCATATATTCAAGTCCTTTCGGATAATCGCCCGACTTCCAGGCGGCAAATCCGGAAAGCATACAGGCATCGACATAAATATCGTGCAGGTCCTCAATATGCTCCCGCCGACTGTAGAATCGCGTCAGCAGCGGTTCAAGCACCTCTTCGTACTCTCCGTGGAGAATCCGCTGCCGAATGGCCTTCGTCTCGGAATCATAGCGTTTCTCATAGAGTCGCTCCCGTCCGGCAAAGAGTTCGTAGCGATCTTTCAAGGGGGCGTTGATGAGTTCCATGATTTCATCGCACTCCGCCAGGAAGATGGCATTCCCGTCCCGGTCGGCATCGATGGCTTTCCGATACCAATCGATTGCGGCGGGATAATCCTCCTTGAAGAATCGACAACCCCAACCGAGATTTCGCAGAGCCATGGCAAAATCGGGTCTGATCTCAACCGCTTTTTTCCAACATTCCATCGCCCGGGCCGGTTGTTTCTGGAAATAGAGATTGCCTAAATAATACCACGTATGGGCACTCGACGGCAAATACTCCAACGCCTTTTCATACACCGCAACAGTCTCCAGACGGAACGGATAGACATAATCCACGGAGGCGGATTCCGCACTTTCGAACAGAGCTTTCGCCGTTGCCGTATCGCCCTTTTTGTCGGCCAGAAACGCCCGGTAATAGGCAATGGTCGGATAGGAGGAGACCGCCTCGTTGCCGGACAGGATGTCGCCCGCTTCCTCGTAAAAGCCATTGTTCAGATAATACAGTCCGAGTTCCAGATAGGACTCGCTTTCATCCCGAAGCAACCGGGCAAGGGACTCTTTCGGTTTCTGTCCCAGCTTCATCAGTTCATGGGTGGCATAGTAGTTAAGCGGGTCCACCGAAAGCACCTCGGCGGCAAGTGCGGATGCCTCTTCACACCGGCCGCTGTATCGCAACAAGGTCGTCAGCAGATTTTTGGCATCCAGATTCATACCGTTGTAGTTGACAGCCATCCGTGCCTCCTGCATCGCCCGGACCGGATCACCCGAAATGGACGAAATCTCCGCCAGTTGGAAATAGGACGCCGAGGCATACTCATAATCCCAGGCCGCCCGGTATAACGTATCGACGGCATCCTCGTAACGTCCTTCCGCCTTCAGGACCAACCCCAGATTGTACATCGATTCGCCGTCGCTGACCCGGGTCTGATTCGCGGTCTGCCTTTCGAGCGCTTTCCGAAGATATTTTTTGGCTTGGGCATAATCGCCCTGCTTGCGGTAATATATGCCAAGCTGGGTATTGGCCCGCACGTCGCCCGGGTCCCGGCGTATCACCTCGAAGAAGTAGTCGTTGGGATCGACATGGGCGTTGTGGAACTGAAGATTCCGCATTCCGAGATAGTAGAGTTCTTCGGTGTTGGCAACCCGCTTCGGATCCGGATTCAGCGGAGTGACCGGATCCGGCAGCGGTTTCGTCCGGTCCAGTTTGTACGGATGATAGCTGATCAGTTCATTCCCGGCCGCATCGTACAAGTACATCGTCACCTCCGAAGGTTCCGAAACCTCCGTTCCCGGCACCTGCGTGTCGATGGCAAAGGGACGGTCCGGAGCAATATCGGCCCTCGTTTCATACAACGTCTTCCCGTTTCGCCGCACGACGATCCTGGCATTCCGTTGGATTCGGGTGACATTCGCAGCCAAATGCAGCCGACCGTCGGGATTGATCTCCATGTTGACCGTGGCCTTCTCATTGCCCCGATTCACATGCCGCAGATCCCGAATGCCATACCAATAGGCCGTGAACTCCTTCATCTCATACGGATTGATCCAACAGTAATCGGGCTGGTTGTCCGAATAAGCCGCCGTCATCAGCTCAACGTAGGGACCGTCCTCATCGGTCAGGGTCTCGCAATCCCAGGCATGACCGTAATTCATGTGCCCCCAGGTCCAGAATTTGCCGCCCTTGTTGATATGGCGGTTCCCGGCCAGCATCGTTCCGGCATTCCGGCCATAGTCGTAACCCGCAATGAAATCGTCCTGAAGGTCGTATACGAATACCGACCCGCCCATCAGTGCCGGAAGATTCTTCCAATAACTGACATCCTTGCCGATGTAGTCCGGATTGTCGCAATACGGGGCATCGGGAACCGGCCACCGCATGAAACTGTTTTTGTGATGGAAGGTCCCGAATTCGGTGTTTTCCGGGAAAACAATCTGATAATTCTCATTGGCGTGTGTCGCAACGTTGTTCCAATGTAGCATGGAGTTCCGATCGGGGCTGTTGTTGAAAAAACGGCCCTTCACTTCAATATAGGATCTGTCGGGATAGAGCGTCATGCCAATGGCCCACGACATGCGGTGGCGCTTTTCAATCTCCCCGACCCAGATCGTCTTGGAACCGTCACCGTTGTCTACCAGTCTGTAATCGATCGGATACTGGCTGGTCGCCCGGTGATGATGGAAGACGTTCCACTCGACACCGCCCGAAATCCAGGCCCCGAGCATTCCGACATTCGCAGGTTTGATAACGTGCTGACGATAGAAGATTTCGTATCCGTTCGTCTTGTCCGTGGCGTAAAACAGCCGTCCGCCGATGTCGGGGAGCACGCAAACTTTCAGGTAATCGTTTTCAAGATACAAGGCCCGATATACGGTATCGGTCTTGATATCGGTCGGATTGTCATTCATCGCATAGGGATAAACCCCACGTTTGGCACGTTGATAGGCAAAATCCCGTTCGAAAAGAGGCGCCTTCTCGGGAGGATTCACCCGATAAGCCGGAATGGCGAGGGTTCCCTCCCACAATTTCACAGGCCCGTTCTGAGCGGGAATCGCGCCACAGACAAAAAGTGACAACACCGCACATGCGATTTTTTTCATATTGTTCATTTTTTCGTTCGTATTTTAACCCTATTCGATCTTGATACAGCGGATCGGGCACCCGGCAGCTCGATCCAGCCCGGTCCGGTTCAAATTGGCGTTGTTGTAATAGAAATAGTAGGAACCCGTTTCTCCGGGAACATTGGTCCACAAATAACCGCGATATTCCAGGTATTTGATGACATCCTTATTCTTCTCCAGATAGCCTGCCGTCGGGAAATACGAGGTCGTCCCGTTCCCATCGACATCGAACATGTGTCCGTATTGATTGTTGCAGTTTCCCTTGTCCTTGTCGGTCAGACCGGCATAGGCCAACTCTTCCGGAACGCGGTATCCGGCAGGGCACGGGTCGAAAACGGTCTTGACACCCGTTCCCTCCTCGATCGTTCCGTCCGCATTTCCCCACAAGGCATTGATGCTGCCCGCAATCTGCCAGTCGTTGACAGCAAGCAGGCGGGTATACGGGTGTTGCGTAGCATAAGCGATGGTCCCGGTTTCGGCGGTCGCTTCGAGAACCTGTTCCAGGGCGCTCGGCTCGCTTTCATAGGGATTCCCGGAGGGACGCTGGGCCGTCAGATTCCGAGCCAACGGGTCTTTACGCCCCCACTGATAAAAGAGTCCGTAGGCATTCGGATCCTTCTGTGTAGTCGATGTAGCGCCCAGATTCCGGTCAAGCATGTGGAAATTACCGAGCGCCTCGTTTTTCCAGGCGATGTCTTCGGCATCACTGACCCAAACGTGATACGACCAGAGAATCGTCCCCTCGGAATCGCATACGGCAACTACGGCATTGCCCTTTTTCCCGGTTGTCGGAACCCGGAGTGTCGTATTGTCAAGCGAAGGTGTCGAGATCACGTCTCCGGATTCATCGCTCGCAGGCTGCTGCCAGATAATCCGAGACTGGGTCGGGAGTCCGACTGCAACTCCGGAACTGTTGAGGCATTTCAGATTCCCATGCGTGAGTTTTTCATCGAACGTGTAATAGGGGGTCACGTCTATTTCGACATTTCCCGCTCCTGTCGTCCGGTAACAGTTCGCCGAACCGTAATAGAGCGTCAAGAGCAGTGGCTTCAAAGGTGATACGACTCCGGCGGTTACGGTTACGGCCTGCCGGGTTGCAATCTCATAACAGCGGCCCTCGGTATCGGTAATGACGAACTCGAAACCGTCATAGGTCGCAGCCGGAAGGAAAATGACGAATCCCGTATTTTTCGTCAAGTCCCCGCCGGAAGAGATATTGGCACCGTCACCGCAATTCACCGTTACGGAGGCACGATCGCCGTCCGATCCCAATGTAACCGTCCCGGATTCGAGGTCTACCGAAGCCTGCCCCGTGATCTGTTCGCCTCCGGAGGCCGTCATGACCACGGTTTTGATCTTGATCCCAAGCGATTGATAATCGTTAATCTGCAATTGTACGCCGCCACAAAGATTCTGGAACGAGAAGGCATTGTCTTCCGATCTCGCAACCATCGGCAATGCCGAAATGCCGGTTCCTCCGCCAAGCGCCGAATAATAGGATTGCTCCGCCAAGGCCGAGAAATCGACCGTGAGCGAACTCGCTTCAAGGGTCCCGGACGCCGCATCAGCCGGATAAACGGCATAACGAAGCGCATCATTTACAACCTTCTGTTCGTCCTCCGGTAAAAAAATCCCGGTACGGGTATTGTCCGATGCCGTCGTGTAAACGGCCCCTGCAGGAACGGTCGCGCCGAAAATACGGATCCGGTCCCCGGAATTCCATACGACATTCCGCGAGAGATCCAACGAGGTCCGCGACCGCGGATTCAATATGCCGATGACAGACTCCGCTTGTAGAGATTCGGGAATCGCATCGGTCTCTTCGTAACTTGAGCATGAGCCAAAAACGAAGGACAGCGCGAAAATAGTCAGAATATGACGAGTTTTCATGAGCTTGAATTTTTGAGTCGTTTATTTCCACGGATTAATCTCTTCCCCATTGTTCCACTGGGGGCCCTGACCGTTGTCGTTATCGCCCGGTTCGGGCTCAGGTTGGGGTTCGGAAGGCTCTTTGAGCTCTACCGGCAGCCATTTTTCATAGTTGGAAGACGTCAGTCCCGAGAACGTATCGTCACCGGCGGCATCGTGCAATACGGCGTTGAAAAGGATGCGATCCATCGTCGTATTGAGTTTGCTGCGGGGGATGGCGACAACCAGGACATATCCACGGTCGTTTTCCGTTTCATCGAAGGTGCCGAGCACGGTTGCACCCATCTGAAGGTCCTGATTCCCGCATACCAGCGTACCGCTTGCAGCATCAGGAGTGATCTTGACGATCAAAGGATCTCCCGTGGCATTTCCGCTCTGAATCATGAGTTCCAGGCCGTCGGTCCCGGAGAGGTTCTTGTCCAGCCGCTCGGCAAGGCAATACAGATTCTCGGCGTCATACGCA
Organism: uncultured Alistipes sp.; assembly: GCA_944321965.1. Taxonomy (GTDB): domain Bacteria; phylum Bacteroidota; class Bacteroidia; order Bacteroidales; family Rikenellaceae; genus Alistipes. Next base: position 30,444 of record CALUNH010000018.1, on the reverse strand, counting down.
AAACGGAATACGGCCTGGGCATCCGAGACACTGCCGATGAAGAGCGCATCCTGTACATGGGTCCATCCCTTGCTGCTGCCGATGATTTCGGGGGTGAACTCCGAAGCATTGATGCGGTGATTCAATACGAATTTGGCCAGTTGGATCCGGGCGCAGTCCGTCTGCGTTCCATCAATCGTCTGAGTGAAAGCCTCAGGAAAGACACCGACGAGCGTATGGTCATTGATCAATTCGACGGATCCCCACGAGCCCCGGCCCGGAAAAGCCTGCATCGGCTGGCCGAATTCCCAGGCTTTGGAATCGCCGAGACGCATGTTGAACATATAGTTGATGTTGCAGGAGAGGAGGGTTTCTCCCGAACGGAACTGCCGCAGATAGGGTGCGGCTTCATCCAGGAACAGGTTGCTCTGACGTTCGGCGGGACCGTCCTCATCCCCGGCAGGAGGTCCTGCCGCCCAGTTGTCCGACGTGTATGCCAGGCCCAGATGGTATCGATCTTCCGAGGTTCCGGTACGCCCGAATCGGGACTCGAATGCGACGGCAATCCGTTCCGAACCGTTCAATTGAATGGCCACAGGCATCTGGTCGGTAAATATCGTTTGTCCGGAGCCGTCGGTGGCCACACCGGCCTTTTGCCGAATGATCTTACCCACGGCGGTCCAGGTTGCACCCCGATCCGTAGAACGGAGCAATGAGGTTCCCGAATTACCGATAAGCGGATCGGCATCCGTAAAATAGAGATGTACCTCCTTGCTCGACAATTGAAGGGCGGAGGGTTCCCAGGTCGTACCCCGGTAAATGACCTCCGTCGGAGACCAGGTCCGGCCGTTGTCGGTCGAGCGGCGCATCATGATCCCGTTGTTAAGCGGGTTGAGCAGGTACCCCTTGTTGAGCCGGAAGGAGGCAAAAGCCAGAATATCCCCGTTATCAAGCACAATGGCATCGGCCGACGAGAAGAGTACGCGGTCCGACACCGTGCTTTCATACTGGTTCATGTCGGTTTTTGCAAAAAGCTGCTCCTCGACATTCTGCCAGGAGGTCAGATTGTTGCTGCGGGCATAGTACACGTCGTGAGCCGTCATCCCTTGTTGGTAGATCAACAGATAGGATCCATCCTTCAACTTCTTGATACGGGGATAACGGGCATTTACGGCCGACAGGAGCGGACTCTCCAGGGTGATAAACGACCGGTAATTCATTTCGAGCAGGCTGTTTTGCCACTCGTTCGCATGGGAATTGAGGAATCCTTCATCCGCATTGAGCTCCTGAATCGAGGTGATTTCCGTATCCACAGGCTCCGGATCGGTATTTGTCCCCGGTTTAGGATTCGGATGTTCATCGGCGGACGGCTTGGCACATGCGGACAATGACAGCACCCATGCCCAAAAGATCGTTTTACTTATCAATCGACTGTATTTCATGACTGTAGAATTATTGGATATTCATATTTTTATCACGTGTCATGGATCGGATGAAATCAATTTCGTGTGGATCGTAAGGAGTCCCATCGGAACGATAAATGTCATGGAACCAAATCTCGGGTTCCGGATCCCCGGCCTTGCTGGACCATTGCAGATGGAAATTGCATTTCCCGGCTGTGAGGCCCCAACTGATAGCTCCGACATGCTCGCGTTTGAGAATAGGCATGATCTCTTCGAAGGTGGAACGCGGCCGTCCCATATATTCCTGACAAACAATCGGCCGGTCGAACTGTTTCATGTACGAAATGAATGTCTCCATCTCTTCCGGTTCATAATAGCAATGGAACGTCATGATATCGCAATTCTCGCCCAGGAAACTGATAATCGGGTAATTGCTTCGCCCCCCATGATATCCGGGGCAGAGCCAAACGGGCGACGAAAGCGGTTGCGAAGGGTTGACTTCACGCCCCCAGCGGAAAACTTCACGCAACAAAGGCAGACTCCGAGCCCCTTCCTTGAAATTTTCCGGTTCGTTGTAAAGGCACCAGAACAAAATACGGTCATCATCCCGGAAAGCGGTCAGGATATCCGTCACATACTTTTTCAGCCGCGGCCAGGTCGCAGGATCGTTTACGGACTGCGCTCCGGGACTTTGAATCCACTGTGAATTATGCACTCCGGATATGGATTCCGGCTGTTTGCCAAGTTTGGGATTTTCAAAACGCCCGCCATTGGTAAAAAAGGTCACAATAACCTTGATCCCGTGGCGATCGCAGATCCCAAGAAACTGGTCGATACGCTGTTTGAAACCGTCCGGATCAGCTTCCCAAACCATGTCATGCAGGAAAATGCGAACCGTATTGAATCCCAAACCTTCGGCAAGGCTCATTTCATGTTCCATGGTTTGAGGGTCGAAAGACTCCCGCTGCCACATTTCGAATTGATTGATTGCCGACGCAGCAACATAGTTGCACCCTACCGGCCATTCATGCGAAGCATACCAGGCATTGGCCCGCTCTTCCGACCATCGTCCGGCGAGTTCTGCCGACGGAGCGGCACAGGATACGGCAGCCAATAACGAGGCTATCGAAAAAATCAATTTTTGTTTCATGATCATACGAAATATTTAATATCCGGGATTTTGATCCTTAGCCGGATCAAGTGCCGTGTTGTAATTGAATTCATCGGTCGGAATCGGCCACCAATAAGCGGCATCTCCAACTTCCGACACCGATGCGATGCGACCGGCCTTTACGGCATATTCGGCCAATTTTCCGCATCGCTTCAGATCGCAGTAACGTTTCCCTTCAAAAATGGTCTCATAACCGCGCTCTTTAAGCAGCAACTCCATAAAGGCCTCTTGCGTCGAATAATCCGCCAGTTTGTAATCCGAAGCATGTGCCTGCATCGGGTTCAGGCCATAGGCTCGACGATGTATCCGGTTGATCATTTCCAGGGCTGTACTATTGGGTTTCCCATCCCTGCGGCAGATTGCCTCGGCATAATAGAGCAACGCATCGGCATAGCGATAGACGGGAAAGTCGTTGGCCATAGTGGACCCGTCGGTCTCCTGATCCCGATACTTCAGACAGATCATTCCGGTTTTGGTCAAACTGTTGAGCGTTCCATTCTCCGTTTGTTTATAAAGACTGTACTGATAGCGAAGATCCGCAGGATCCCAATCGGCAATAAACCGATTGTTGGCATAGTCGGTATAGATGCCCAAAGCACCTGTGGCAAAAACCGGATTGGGTTTGCACAAATACATCCAGGGGAAAGTGGCTCCTTCATCCCGATTGTATTTAAAATAAAATATCTCCTCCTGCGTGGCATTGGCCTTGTAGCCGTAGAGGTCATCGAAATCATCGGCCGCCGAGACCTCCACAAGCGCATAGCGCCCGGAGGTCACGATCTCTTCAGCCGCCGAGGCTGCGCCACTCCAATCCTCCAGATACAGACAGGCCTCTGTCCGCAACATCAAAGCCGCATAGCGAGTCGGATGTCCCGCCATAACCACCGTTTCCGGCAGCAAATCGGCAGCATCGGCAGCCTCTCGGGCGATAAATTCCCAGATCTCACGCTCCGGAGTTCTCGGTTTGTTGAAATTGGACATATTGGTCTCGTCGAAAAAAGGCACGGCTCCGAAATATTTGACCAGGTATGAATAACTGAAGGCCCGCAGATACCGGGTCTCTCCCGTCAATTGGTCATATTGGAGCTGGGAAAGAGTGGCACCGTCGATCTGAGAGAGGATTTCATTCGAAAAGCGAATGGCTCGGTACAATACGGCCCACGTATCTTTAGATAAACCGATTCCGCCGCTCGTCAGGCCACTGGCATAAGAGGTTGCATAATTTCCCCGCCCATAACAATAATCGGCAAGACTTTCGCTCAAGACCGAAAGATAACGGCCGAAACCGGGATTACGGCGCAACTGATAATAGATCGAATTAATGACACTTTGTACCTCTTCGGCATTGGACATGAAGGTCGTGGCATCCACTTTTTTGGGATGTTCATCAAGAAAGGACCACTCTTCACAGGATGTGGTGAGCGTTGAGGCTCCGAACAATGCGAGTATTAATAAAAGAGTCCGTTTCATAGTTTTAACTGTTTGATCATTAGAATACGAGCCTGCAACCCAGTGAGAAAGTCCGGGCACTGGGATAACAGTTGGAGTCTACGCCTTGAATGAGGGAGTTGCCTCCGCCCTGTGCATTTACATCCGGATCCCAGAACGGATAGGACGTGATCGTGAACAGATTCTGAGCACTGACAAAAACGCGCGCCTGGCTAATAAACTTGCCTTTTCCGCAAGGTATGTCATAACCCAGCTCCAGATTCTTGAGGCGCAGGTAGCTGCCGTCGTAGACAAAACGGTCGGACATTTTCAACGAAATATTCTGCGATAAATTCGGATATTTCGCATTCGGATTCTCCGGGGTCCAATGGTCATAAAGCACCTCGCGCAGCGCATTGGCATTATATCCATAGTCGTAAGCTACGCTGACCATACTGAGCGAATAGATGTCGTTCCCGAACGAACCCTGGAAAAATGCGCTCAACGTGAACCCCTTGTAACTGACAGAGGTGTTGAAATTGAGCAGAAAATCGGGATTGGGATCCCCGATAATGGTCTTATCGGCGGCCGAAATGCCCTCTACGCCATCGAGATCCTTATAAACGATCTGACCCTTATCGTCATAACCATCCTCCACGTAGCCATAGAAGAGATACATCGGCTCTCCTTCCCGCATCAAATTCAATTGATCGCTGAGGAGCGTATTGCTGACCGTGCCGCCGAAAATATCCTTGCCCTCCGAAAGCGACAGGATTTTCGAACGGTTCAGCGAGAAGTTGATCCCGAAATCCCATTTCACAGCCTTGTTGATGATACGGGAATCGAGCTGAACCTCGACTCCGGAGTTGCGGATCGATCCGATGTTGCGCAATGCCGTCGTATAACCGCTCGACCGAGGCATCTCGACATCATTAAGCAGGTCCGTCGTCTTTTTATGGTAATAATCGGCCGTCAGACGAATCCGGTTGTTAAGAAGGGCCAGATCAATACCGACATTTAATTGCGCGGTCGTCTCCCACCGCAGTCCGCCAAGATACGTATCACTCGGAGCATACCCCACAACCGTCGTTTTATCAAACACGACATTGACGGATTCCAGCGTATTCTGCGTCGAATAGGGCGAAATGGCCGTACTGCCTGTCACGCCGTATCCGACTCGCAACTTAAGATCCGACAACCAATCAAGATCCTTCATGAAACGCTCCTGGGAGATACGCCACGCCACGGCCGCCGAAGGGAAATACCCCCATTTGTTGCCTTTGCTGTAACGCGACGATCCGTCGGCCCGGAAATTCACGGTCAGGAGGTACCGGTTGTCGTAGTTATAGTTGAAACGCCCGAGGAATGAAAGGAGTTTCCAGTTCGAATACCCCGAAGTCGGCAAGCCTTTTACTTCGGCGGCATTCATGTCGTAGGACTCCACCACATCACTGAGAAATCCGGTGCCGGTGCCGGTCCCAACGGTTTTCGACGTACTCTCTTCATACGTAATACCGCCCATGACGTTGATATGGTGCTTTCCGAAGCCCTTGTCGTATGTAATGATGTTGTTGCTGGTAATCCCCAGGGTCTCGCCCAAAGTGATGGAGGCCGCACCGTCGGAATTCGGATAGTCGAGCGATTTGGTGTAATCCTTCCGATTCTGATTATTGGCAATGTTCGCGGCCAGTTGTATGGACAAGCCGTCGACCGGTTTGATCGTCAGAGCCGCATTGGCCAATATCCGGTTTGCATACCATTTGTTCTTGATTTCGTAAAGATAGGCCAGCGGATTGGTCCCGGCAACCGGTTGAGTCTGGAAATCGTTCCAGGAGCCATCATCATAATGCGGCGTGGCAAGCGGAGAGGTAACCAATGCGGCGCCGATCACCGACGACCCGCGGCTGCCACCCTGGGAATTCATCTGATCATGATTCGAACGGCTGAAAATGATATTCGCGGAGGCGGAAACATACTTCGAAATATTGTAGTTGAGGTCGGTACGCAGGGAGATGCGCTCATAACCGCTCTTCTTGACGATTCCGTCTTGCTTGAAATAACTGGCTCCGAGCGATCCCTGGAACTTGGAATTGCCGCCGGTGATATCCACGGCATGGTTGGTGATGACCGCCGCGCGGAACACCTCGTCCTGCCAATTGGTATTGAACGTGTTTTCCTGGATCTGTTTTTCCGTGAAGACGTCCGGCAGGCCGTTGATTTCGGCTTTTTTATTCAGATAGATCATATACTCGTCGCCGCTGAGCATCTCCATCTGTTTGGCAAGGCTTTGGGCCCCGACACTGCCGTCGTAGGTGACTTTCACCTCCCCCTGTTTGGCGCTTTTCGTCGTGACGATGACAACGCCATTGGCTCCCCGGGAGCCGTAAATGGCCGTTGCAGAAGCATCTTTCAGAATCTCGACCGATTCGATATCCGAGGTATTGATCATGTTGATATCCCCGGGGAATCCATTGATGATCCAAAGAGGCTCGTTGTCGCCCTTGATCGAATTCGCACCGCGAATACGGACCTGAATACCGGCTCCGGGCTGTCCGTTGAGCTGATTGATCTGTACACCCGAGACGCGCCCCTGAAGGGCCGACGCAATCGAAAGATTGGCAAATTCGTTGATCACGTCGCCTTTCACCTGGGCAATGGCCCCGGACAGGTCGCGTTTGCGTTGCACACCGTACCCGACGACTACAAGTTCGTCCATCTGAAGGCTCTCTTCGGTCAGGGTGATGGTAATTTCAGTACGGCCGTTCAGCGGGGTTTCCCGGGCGGTCATACCGAGATAGCTAACGGTCAGTACGGCATGAGCCGGGATTGCGTGAAACCGGCAAATTCCCTTCGTATCGGAAATTTCGCCCCGATTGCTGCCTTTTACAACAACGGCAGCTCCCGATACGGGGTTTCCTCCGGCATCCAATATACGGACCGTGCAATTCCCAATCGTGTTAGCTGCATTCCTGGACTGTGACAAAGCCGCACCCGGCCACAGGCACAGCAATGCAAAACACAGAACGGAAGACAGGAAAATCAATTTCCCCGTGGCAATGAGGAGTCGTTCGTGTTTCATAATGGTTGGTTTTAAGTTCGTACTGATCGGTTTCCGGCAACCGATCCTAATCAGGGTGGTTCATGAGCCCGATACAAAAATAGCAGGACTCGACGTGATGTGAAACGGTCTTCCGGCGGTTTGGGAAAATCGTCGTATCGGTTGGAAAAATTGTTGCATCGGCGCCTTTCAGAAAGCCCGGGCAACTATTTTTTCTGATATTCTGCCGGAAGAATGCCGAATTGCTCCTTGAAGCATTTGGCAAAATAGGAGGGTGAGTTGAATCCGACCGCAAAGCAGACTTCACTGACCCGACATTTGTTTCGGGCAAGTAACTGAGCAGCGACTGACAGCCGTTTGAAACGCAGATAATCGTTGGGGGTCGTATCGAGCAGCGCCCGGACTTTCCGGATCAGGGTCGAGCGGCTCAGGAAAAGGGCCTCTTCAATCTGTTTGCTGGAAAACGCGGGATCTTTGAGATTTTGCATGATCACTTCATCGAGACGATGCAGGAACTCCTCGTCGGCACCCTGGAGATTGAACTGTTTGGGATCGACCCGGGCCGACGGATTCTGGTATGCCTTTTTCAGCCCGGCCCGTTTATCGAGGATACCCTTGATACAGGCCTGAAGATACTCGATACTGAACGGTTTTTCAATATAGGTGCTGGCTCCGGCCTCAATACATGCGATTTTGGTATCGGTGGCCGATATGGCCGAAACCACAATTACGGGAATATGCGAACAATTGAAATCGGCGGAAATCGTCCGACAAAACTCGATGCCGCTCATTCCGGGCAACGCGATATCGGTAACAATGATATCGGGTTCGTGTTTTCGAAGCAACGCGCAGGCCTTCTCTGCGGAGTGTGCGGTCTGGACCTGAAAATCAGCACCGAGCCTGCGGGCCAGATAGGCCGAAAGCTCCCGATTGTCTTCCACAAGCAGAATCGATGCCCCCAAAGGTCTGCTGGCCGGAGTCTCCTCGTTACCGATTGCCGACTCCGTCTGAAGTTCCTGGACCGGAAGGGTCAGCACGAAGGTCGTGGCCGCCGTATCGTCGGAAAGCTCCAAAGACCCGTCATGCATTTCAGCCAACGTTCGGGCCAGAGGGAGCCCGATACCGAAACTTCGGGTCTCGGTCTCCCGGTCAGTGCTGTACTGCACGAACGGCTTGAAAATTTCGGATCGTCGTTCGAATGGAATCGCGGGTCCGTCATTGCTGATTTCAACGACAGCGGCTCCCGTTTTCCGGACAACGGTTACCCGGATATAGGTCTCCGCATATTTAACGGCATTGTGAAGCAGGTTGTTCAGGATTTTATCGATCGCACTCTCGTCGGCATCGATATAAATGGATTCCGGATTGGAGTTGAACGAGAGTTTCAGATTCCGGGCCTTCACCGTTTCGGCAAAATTCGAGCACAAAAAGCCGATTCTTTCGACCAGATCCAACATCCGACGATTGAGCTGGTATCCGTGTTTCTCGATGCGGATAAAATCGAGCAGTTCCCGGACCAACCGGTCCAGATATTCCGTACCGTTTCCGATGACTGCCAGTTCATCCAGAAGCGACGGATCGAGCCGTTCCGAGGCCATGATGTTTTGCAAGGGAGTCCGGATAACGGTGAGCGGCGTCTTGATCTCATGAACGACACTCGAAAAAAACGACAGTTTCTGTTGGAAAAGTTCCTCTTCCTTCTGCTGTTTATAAATTTCATGTTTCCGCTTTTCCCGGGCGATGGCCCGACGATAGTATAAGACAAATATCCCGACAATAATGGAAACAAGGACAAACACATAGAGAAGAATCGCAACCGTGCTTTTATAAAAACGCTGTGCCACGGTAATCGTCAAATCGGAATGCACGATCTCTTCGGCGCCGATTCCGTTTAACGCTTTTGTTTTCAAGGTATAGGTTCCGGCCGGGACATTGTAATAAAATACGGTGTTGTCGATCGTCGTATGCCGCCACACGGAATCGAAGCCTTCGAGTTTGCATTGAATGGCATTCGACCCGGAAGCATTCGAATTGAGAATGGCAAATCCGAATCCGAACGAATTTTGTCGGGGCGAGAGATGAATCTCATGCGTTTCGTCGACATTGCAGGCAAGCGGACCGTTTCCGGACTCGGACGGAGTTACCAAATCGTCTCCAACCCTGAGTCCCGTAATCACAAGGCGTGAATTCCCGTTTTTCGAGCTAAAGCGCTCCGGGTTGAAACGAATGAATCCGCTCCGCGATCCGAAATAGAGGTCTCCGTTGTCGTCTTTCCATCCGCAGTTTTTGAATTCGTTGTCAAGGAGGCCGTCATAAACTGAAAACAATCGGATTTCATCCGTATCGGGATCAAGAGACAAAAGTCCCTTGTCCGAGGAGATCCAAAGCAGTCCCAGATCGTCTTCCAGAATCATGAAACAGATATCGGTCGGAAGCAGATCGTTATGCGCCGTGTTATAGTTTTTGAATTGTCCGGTCGCTTTGTCGAAACTGCAGAAACCATCGTTGAAACTGGTAGCCCAGATTCTGTCGTTCGACCCGACGGATACCGAAAAGAGTTTGTTGGAGGAAATACTTCCCTCAGCCGGGCTGGAGGGATCGTTGAGATAATGCGCCATGATACGGTCGTCAAGCGGGTCATAACGGACCAATCCCTTGGCATAGGTTGAGATCCAAAGTGTTTGTTCTGCGTCTTCCTCCATATCGGTCACAAAAACGCCCTCAAACCATTCGATCGGATCGAACACATCTTGAACGCGATCATATCGGAACAATCCTACGGTAGTCCCTACGAATAACTCATGGCGCGAAGTGCAAAATACGGCAAAAACCCTCCGGTCCTGCATGGAAAACGGAAATCCAAGGGTTTCATAGGCTTTGCTCTCCCTGGTACGGGGATTGAAACGGTAAAGGCCTTGAATGGTTCCTATCCACAAGATTCCGGAATCGTAACAAACCGTAAATTGGGTTTTGGGAAGGTTGACATCCTCGATTTTTGTCAATTGCCTCGATTTTTTGTCGTAAACCAGCAGGCCCTCCTTTTCAGTGGCAACCCAAATATGGCCTTTTTTGTCATCGGCGAATCCCCGGACCAGACAGTCCCCGAGAGACTGGTTCTTTACCAAATATTGTTTTTCGAAGTTTCGTTGTATGGCACTGCTATAATTCACCCCGCCGACATTGGTTCCAATCCACAGGCCCTCGTTTGCATCGATATAGACTGCGAACGCATGATTGTCCGACAGCGAAAAACGGTCCTGTTCATCTGCCGAGTAACAATGAACCGATTCGTCCTTCGGATTATAAACGTATACGCCGATATTGGTCGGCATCCAGACCTGTCCCTGCCGATCGATGAACAGATCCTCGGCCGAGAAATCGGATTGCGGAGGAGGAATGAGTGTGCGGATTGTCCCTGTTGTCTGATCCAAAAGGCACAAACCCTGGATGACACTCGCAATATATACACTCCGAGGCTGCCCGGGAACAGTCTGGACCGCCGTTACATCATCATGCCGGAATTGATTGATTACCGTCCCGTCCCTTAGGGATTGGGGTATCGCCTGCCCGGGCGCCATATATAAAAGCGAATGATAAAAAAGCGAGATCCACAGTCCGTTTTCCGCATCGACATGCAACGTCCGGATATTGACCGGGAGCGTCTGTTTCCCATGCTCGAAAAAATAGTTGCGAAGCGATTTCGAGGTTGGATCATAGGCAAAAAGTCCTTGCCCGTTGACCGAAATCCATATTACGCCGTCGGGACCCTTACAGATTGCATTGGCCTTGTTATGGATGAAGGTTCCCGAATCGCTTTTTCGGGTAAAAGGCTCAAAACGGTCCGTGTGGACATTATACACCGTAACACCCAGATCGGTTCCGACCCAAAGATTTCCGTCCTCATCGTTGCACAAGGCCGTAACGTATACCGATTGAAGTCCGAGTTCCTCTTTGGTATAGTTCCGGAATCGTGTTCCATCGAACCGGCTCAAGCCGGAAGAGGTTCCGAACCAGATAAAGCCCTTTTCATCCTGAATGATCTTGTTGACCATGTTGTAGGGCAGTCCGCTGTTCGTCGAGGTATAATGCGTAAACTTGTACTCGGGCGTGGCGGCCAAGGCAACTTGACATAAAAAGAGAAACCAGCCTATTGCAATACCGGTTATTTTGTTTCGGAATTTATGGTTTCGGCGATCGGTCAAGATATACAACGATTATTTCATACAACATGGAAGTACGGTCAATAATCCGGTCTCGGCGGTTTTTATTTCCACCCTACGGCCGCACATTGGGGGTCTCCAATCGGAAAGAGAGAAACACATGCGGCAAAGACAAACAAAATGGAGCAAGAACAAGTGAAATGTAAAGTCATAACGCTCTTATTATTACTCGAAACAGACAAAAGCTACGCTCAAAATCCGACATACGCCAAAAGCGTCAATCGTAGACAACGTTGGTTTATCTCAAAACGATACGGACCGACCTTTATCGACCGTTCTATCTTTCCATATAGAACAAAGAAACTACTTTCCGTGCTAATTTCCAAAATTGTCTTCAAGAAATTCTATTCGGCGAAGATGCGACCACCCTTTCAGATTCAAGACACGCATCGGGCAGGGACCCCGGGAATTAACGCCACAATAGCCTCAATCACAAGTGTTTTTATTCATTGTTACCTGCAGAATTTTCTACTGCCAGGAAGGTTGTGCCATTTTGCAACTCAATTAAAAAAAGAGCACCGAACGATGCTCTTCGACCGGCAGCAGACCTTTGCCAGTTTTGAATTTCCGGAATCGCTTTGTCTTCTGAATCCAGTCGGTCGGTCAGCCTTTGCGCGGATAACGCAGCAGGATGGCCAGCAAAGCTACGACTCCCAGCAGTATCGGATAATAGAGATAGCGCATGATCTCCAGCGACGACATGCCCGCCAGTCCCGCAGCCATCAGCAACTGAGCCCCGTAGGGCAGCAAACCTTGCGTGAAACACGAAAACGTGTCGAGCAGGCTCGCACTCCGCCGCCGACTCACCCCGAACCGGTCGGCAATCGACCGCGCAATCGGGCCCACGGTCAGAATGGCAATGGTATTGTTCGCCGTGCAGAGGTTCGCCAGGCAGACCAGACCCGCAATCGTCCCCTCGGCACCGCGGCGTCCCGAGATCCGGCGTGTCATGCGCTCGATGATCCAGTCGATGCCTCCGTTCAGGCGGATCATCTCCAGCAAGCCTCCGGCCAGGAGCGTGATGATGATCAACTCCCCCATCCCGGTGATTCCCTGTCCCATGCCGCCGCACCACTCCATCAGGCTGAAACTCCCCGAAACGAGTCCGATCACCCCCGAGGCGGCAATCCCCAGCAACAGCACCTTCATGACATTCAACCCCGCAATGGCCGTCACCAGCACCAGCAGGTAGGGAATGACCCGCACCCAGGCTATCGGTTCCGGGTTGCTCGGCACGGCGGCGACACTCCCCGTCACGAGGTAGATCGCCAGCGTCAGAAGAGCTGCCGGAGCCACAATCCGGACATTGACCCGGAATTTGTCGCGCAAGTCACACTCCTGGGTGCGCGTCGCAGCGATGGTCGTGTCGGAGATGAACGAGAGGTTGTCGCCGAAAAAGGCTCCGCCGACGACAATCGCCGTAAGCCAGGCATCGTTCAGGCCGGTCTGTTCGGCCAGTCCGGCGGCTACCGGGACCAGCGCCACGACCGTACCGACCGACGTCCCGATGGAGAAGGAGACAAAGCACGCCGCCAGGAACAACCCCGCGGGAAGAAGGCTTCCGGGCAGGAGATGCTGCGTCAGGGCGACGGTCGCATCCACGGCGCCCATGCTCCGGGCCGATTCGGCAAAGGCTCCGGCCAGTACGAAGATCCAGATCATCAACAGGATATTCGGGTCCGAAGCACCGCGGGAGAAGTGACCGATGCGTTCGGGAAAGGGCAGGCGGCGCATGGTCGCCACGGCGTAGACCGAAGCGAAGACGAACGCCACGGAGATGGGCATCTTATAGAAATCGCCGACCAGAATCGAGACCGCGAGGTAGCTGACCAGAAAAACCAGCAGCGGCGTGAGGGCGAAAAAACCGCCCCGGTGAACGGGTTCAGGAGTCATAACATTCAGCATCGTGTACGAACAGGCTGCAAAAATAGGGCAAATTTTCCGCTTCGCCAATTTGCCGGGCAACTCCATACGGCCTTGCGGGAGGATTTCGCCGCAATCATGCCCCGAAACCAGGAATCTCAGGCCGAACTTCACGGTCGGGCATCGAGACCGGAGAGCGTATCGCTCTGCGGCACGTGCAAATCCCGGCCCGTTTCTTGCGGAGTGCGGGAGCATGACACCTGACCAGACCGGGGATCCGAAATCCCGACCCGCCCTGCTGCACCGGCTCGCAGCACGGCTGCAGCCGTTCAACGCCGCCGTAACGTGCATCGGCGTCCTGCTGGCATACCTGCTCGGAACCTATGTCACGGGGCCCTTTCACGAAGCTTCTCACTGGATGGGAGCCATGCTGGCCTGCACGTCCGTGGTGGTCGTGCTGCAGAAACCCGGGCTCAAACAATCCCTGCCCGTAGGCTGGATGCGCGTTCTGGGAACCGCAATCGGAGCGCTGATCGCCTTCGGATACCTGAGCGTCTGGCACTTTTCGGTCCTCGGGATGCTCGGATCGGTCTTCCTGCTCGAAATCATCAGCATGTTGCTGGGCATCTACCTCAACGGACATATCGCCACCATCACACTGATCGTCATCCTGCTCATTTCCGAGGAGAATCCCCGGCTGCCTCCCGCCATCAACTGCCTGCTGCGGTTTCTGGAATCGGTCGTCGGCGTAGGGATCGGACTGGGCGTGATGTGGCTCTCGGAGTGGTGGCAGCGGCACCACGAGCACCCTCGCACCGATTCCTGACCGGATACGGCTCCCCAACAGTCCCGACAACCGGAATTCCGGCCCTTCCGCATGAAAAAGGAGGTCCGGAGGTCGAAAAAAACGACAGATGCCGGATTTTTTCAAAAAAATAATTATATTTGTCCCCGATGCGGGTTCCAAGCCCCGAAAAGGAGGAAATGGCAGGAATGAACCATACGATGTGTTGTTGTGCAGCGAAGTGTTGTCGCTGTCGCCGCATCGTGCCTGCTGCCGGGCGAACCGCGGAACCGCCGCAAGCGTAAAATCGCATTTCCGTATTTATTCACCAATAGAATTGGGGCAGCAGGATCACACTGTTGCCCCTTTTTCGTATCCAAACCCGAAAAAAATGGAAAAAATCGCAAAATCGATCCTCGAACTCATCGGCCATACCCCGCTGGTCGAACTGACCCGCCTGAGCCGGGACGCAGGGGCCGTGGCACGGGTCGTGGCGAAGGTCGAATCGTTCAACCCCGCCGGGAGCGTGAAGGACCGCGTGGCCCTGGCCATGATCGAACGGGCCGAAGCCGACGGAAGGCTGCGTCCCGGCGCCACGATCATCGAACCCACGAGCGGAAATACCGGAGTCGGTCTGGCACTCGTCTGCGCCCTGAAGGGCTACCGGCTGATCCTCACCATGCCCGAGACGATGAGTCTCGAACGGCGGCGCCTCGTCACGGCATACGGCGCCCGGGTGGTCCTCACGCCGGGTGCTGCGGGGATGCAGGGGGCCATCGACCGTGCCGGGCGGCTCCGCGAGGAGATTCCCGGTGCGGTGATCCTCCAGCAGTTCGAAAACCCCGCCAACCCCGAGCGGCACTACCGCACGACGGGCGACGAGATCTGGAACGATACCGACGGGCACGTCGACCTCTTCGTGGCGGGGGTCGGAACGGGCGGAACGCTGTGCGGCACGGGACGCCGTCTCAAGGAGCTGAACCCCGCGGTGGAGATCGTGGCCGTCGAACCGGCCTCCTCGCCCGTGTTGTCGGGCGGTGTGCCGGGGGCCCACAAGATTCAGGGAATCGGTGCGGGCTTCGTCCCCGGGAACTACGACCCGCAGGTCGTCGACCGGATCGTAACCGTCAGCGACGAAGAGGCCATCGGGACGTCACGCCTGCTGGCCGCCCGCGAAGGGCTGCTCTCCGGCATCTCCGCGGGAGCCGCGGCCTGGGCCGCCCTGCAACTGGCCCGCCGGGAAGAGTACCGCGACAGGACGATCGTCACGCTGCTGCCCGACACCGGCGAACGTTACCTCTCCACCCAGCTCTACGACTTCGACGCATACAAAACCGACATTCACCTCCGATAAACCATGGAACCACGTTCACAAACCGCCCGGCTGCGGCAGCTCGCCGACCGGCTGACCGCCCCCGACCCCCATATTCCGGCCGCCGTCCGGGCGGGCATCGACCCCTCGGAACTCAAACAGGCCATCGAACACTTCCGCTCGGTGGTCTTTGCGGGGTACTTCAGTCCGCAGCCCGTCGAGATCCTGCTGCGCAAATTCGCCGAAATCGTGGCCTGCCAAAGCGCCCGGGCCTACGAAACCTTCCACCGCAACGGAGCCCTCGACCCCGAACGGTTCGGAACCAAGACCGCCCGGCTGCTGCTGGAGGAGCTACCCGAACTGCGCCGCAGGCTCGGCACCGACGTCAAGGCCGTTTTCGACGGCGACCCGGCAGCGGCAAGTTTCGAGGAGGTGATTCTGTGCTACCCGGCGCTGGCGGCCATGACCCACTACCGGCTGGCCCATGCGCTGCATCGGCTCGGCGTACCGATCCTGCCGCGCCTGATCACCGAAATGGCCCACTCGGCCACGGGAATCGACATCCACCCCGGAGCCGAAATCGGGGAGTATTTCAGCATCGACCACGGCACGGGCGTCGTCATCGGCGAGACCTGCGTCATCGGCGACCACGTGCGGCTCTACCAGGGCGTGACGCTCGGGGCCAAGAGTTTCAAGTTCGACGCCGCGGGGAACATCCTCCGGGAGCCCCGCCACCCGATTCTCGAAGACCGCGTGGTGGTCTACTCCAACTCGTCGATCCTGGGGCGCGTGCGCATCGGCCACGACTCGGTAATCGGCGGCAACGTCTGGCAGACGACCGACCTGCCGCCCTACTCGCGGGTCGTCCAGGGCCGGGCCACGGTCTCGGGGTTCGAAAACGAAGGCGGCATATAGCCGAAAAGGGAACAAAATCGCATTTCCGGGCCCCGGGCGGTTCAACGAAAGGCCCGAATCGCTATTTTTGCACCCGGGAGTCTCTCCTTGCGGGAACTTCGCCCCGGAAGGAGCCCTCCGGCCGCCGACTGCGCAGCCTGTCCGCCTGTCCGCCCATTCGCCCATTCGCCCGGAACCCGGGGATGGCTCAAGAACCAGGGAGGGCTCAGGAACCGGGGAAGGCTCGGAACCCGGGGAAGGCTCGGAACCCGGAACCCGGGAACTGGGCACGGACCTTGGGACCCGCTGCGCCGACGCCGCAAACCGAACGACTAAACCAACAAAGAGATGATCGGAAAGGAAACCCGAACGGAAAAGCCCGTTCTGTGGAACAGCAACTACGTGAAGGTGTGGATCGCCAATTTCATGCTTTTCTTCGCCTTTTACCTGCTGGCGCCGCTGCTGCCGCTCTATCTGCGCGACACCTTCTCGGCCGGCAAGGCCATGATCGGAATCGTGTTGAGCGGCTATACGTTGACGGCACTCTGCGTGCGACCGTTCAGCGGCTTTGTCGTGGACAGTTTTCCCCGCAAGAAGGTCCTTCTGATCTGCTACTTCTGCTTCGCGCTCTTCTTCGCGGGCTACTTCATCACCGGATCGCTGGTTCTCTTCGCCGCCATCCGCACGCTGCACGGCGCACCGTTCGGCGCCACGACCGTGGCAAGCAGCACGATGGCCGTGGATGTACTCCATTCCGAGCGACGTTCGGAGGGCATCGGCTACTACGGACTGAGCAACAACATCGCCATGGCGATCGGACCCTCGGCCGGGCTCTACATCTACCACACGATCCACAACTTCAACCTGCTCTTCACCCTTTCGCTGGTGATCGCCTTCATCGGGCTGGCCATCGACTCGACGATCCACTGCCGCGAACGGCAGCCGATCCGGCGCGAAAGCAAGGTTTCACTCGACCGTTTCATCCTGCTCAAGGGGTGGAGCGAAGGAATCTGCGTGGCGGCCTTTGCCTTTTCGTTCGGCGTGATCTCGACCTACATCGCCATCTACAGCCAGGAGGTGCTGCACATCACCTCCGGCTCGGGGACCTTCTTCATGCTGCTGGCCGCGGGACTGATCCTTTCGCGGCTCATGGGCAGCAAGTCGCTGCGCGAAGGGAAGATCGTCCACAACGCTTCGATCGGAATGCTGATGTCGATGTGCGGCTACCTGGTCTTCACGGCCGTGCCGAACCTCTACGGCTACTACGCCGCGGCGCTGATGATCGGACTCGGCAACGGCCACATGTACCCGGCCATGCAGACGATGTTCATCAACCTGGCGCCGCATGAACGCCGCGGGACGGCCAACTCGACGATCCTCACCTCGTGGGACCTCGGGGTCGGCATCGGCATCATCGGCGGCGGCAGTGTCGCCGAACATCTCGGCGGCTATTCGGCAGCCTTCTGGCTGGCCTTCGCCGTCAATGTGCTGGGGGTTCTCTTCTTCTTCGCCTACGCCCGCCGAAGTTTTCTGAGATATCGGCTCCGTTGAGTGCGGACGACCGGATTACCGCGCCGCAAAGACTTCGCACTTCGGGATTCCGGTCCTCGAAAAACGGCTCCGGTAATCGCGGACGGCCGGACATAATTATACAGGCAGAGCCGTCGAAAATCGACGGCTCTGCCTGTATTTTCGGGAGCACCCCCATCTCACCCGGCTATTGTTCCCGGGTTGTGGGGCCCTGGACGGTCAACCGTCCGTCGCGGATCGTCATCTCGTCGATGAAGACCACACGTTCGTCGCCCGTAGCTTCGGTCCGTCCGTGATAGACGCAATAGAGGTGTTTGCCGTCCTTCGAGCGGGTCACGCTGTTGTGGCCCGTTCCGGTCACCGTTCCGCCGGAAGCGGTATTGCGCTGCAGTACGGGGTTGTTGTCGGCCTTGCGGAAGGGCCCGAGCGGCGAATCCGAAGTCGCATAACCCACGGCATAATTCGCCCCGCCGAAGAAGTTGGCCGAATACATCATGTAATAGACGCCGTTGTCCTTCAGCAGGAACGACCCCTCGGTCCACCGGCGGTTGACCTCCCCGGAGGTGACCGAACGGCTCTCCCACTCGGCCTGCGCGTCGTCCATGCGCACGGGCGGCCGCAGCATCAGCACCGGCTCGCCCTTCACGCCCGAGAAGTCGGGTTCCAGTTCCACGCCGTAGACCCAGCTCTCCTCGATGCGGTCGAACATTCCCTTTTCGCGGGCCCAGTCGGCCACCTCGCTCTCCACGGGATGCTCGTAGCAGCAGCGCGAAAAGTAGAGGTAGCAGCGCCCGTCGTCATCGAAGAAGACATTGGCGTCGATCACCGGGTATCCGGGGTCGAAGAGCGGGCGGTCGGAGATCTCGACGAAGGGGCCAGTCGGCGAATCGGAGGCGGCGACGCCGATCCGGAAATTCTCCAGTGCACCGGTCGGATTCTCGCGCCAGTCGGCGCTGAAGAACATGTAGTAACGCCCGTCGCGTTCGTAAACCTCCGGGGCCCAGAAGTTCGCCACGGCCCACGATTCGGGGGTATTGCCGCGGTAAACGGCCCCGGCGTACTCCCATCGGGTCAGGTCGTCGGAGACGTAGCATCCGAAACCGTCGCGCACGCCGCCGGTGCCATACATGTAGTAGCGCCCGTCGGACGCGAGCAATACGTAGGGGTCGCCCAACTCCACGTCCAGCGGATTGGAGGGCACGAAGGTCCGGTTTCCGGAACAGCCGCCGAGCAGCGCGGCCAACACAAAGAGCAGGTTTTTCATCTCAAAAGGGGTATTCGTTACGGTTCGGGGATTCCTTCCCCCGGAACGGGTCCGCCGTTCGGAGAACAAAGATAGGTCTTTCGCGGCCAAATCCGCACAAAATCGTCTCAGAGTTGCGCACATTATCGGCAATCGGGGCCCTCCGCAAAAATCGCAGGCACAAAAGACCCCGCATCCTGCGGACTGCGGGGTATGATTCACAAGCGAAGGCGGGAACTCGGTCCTCCGAACGAGGAACTTCGGTCCTCCGAACGAAAATCATCCGAGTTTCATCACGTCGTCGATTCCCAGGTCCCTGTAGGCGTTTTCGAGCTCCTCGCTGCGGTCGGAGATCACCAGCAGCTTGTCACCCGCCCGAAGTTCGGTATTGCCCTTCGGGACGAAGTACTCGCCGTCACGGCAGACCATCATCACGAGCGTATTTTCCGGCAGGGTGATATCCTTGAGCGTCCCGCCCGTCCCGAGCATACCCTCGTTGACCTCAACCTCCGTGAAGGCGGACTTCATCTCCTCGTGGTGCATCTCGACGCTGAAGGCCGATTCCCGTTCCTCGTAGGCCAGGCCCAGCAGGTTGGCCATGCCGCTCACGGTCGTACCCTGCACGACGAGCGAAATGATCGTCGAGAGGAAGACCACGTTGAAAAGCAGTTCGGCGTGTTCGACCCCGGCCATCAGGGGGTAGGTGGCGAAGAGGATCGGCACGGCGCCGCGCAATCCGACCCAGGAGACGTATGCCCGGGCCTTGGTCGAGAAGTTGCGGAAGGGCAGCAGGCAGGTGAAGACCGCCGCAGGACGCGCCACGAGAATCAGGAAGACCCCGACGGCCCCGCCCAGGATCAACACCTCGGGATGCAGGAGTTCGTCGCTGTTGACGAAGAGTCCGAGCGTAAGGAACATGACGATCTGCATGAGCCACGTAAAGCCGTCGAAAAAGACCGTCAGGGGACGTTTCTGCTTGAGTTTGTGGTTTCCGACGACCAGACCCGCGAGGTAGACGGCCAGATAGCCGTTACCCTTGACCAGATCCGTGAAGGCGAAGGCGAAGAAGATGAAGGCCAGCAGCAGCACGGAGTAGAGCGAATGGTTGGCGAGATTGATCTTGTTGATGGTCCAGACGGCCAGACGGCCGATCAGATAACCCGACACGGCTCCGACGACAAGCTGCACGACCAGATAGACCAGCCCCATGCCGACGCCGACGCTTCCGCCCGAGGAGTTCGTGAGGACGCTGATCAGCAGCACCGTCAGCATGTAGGCCATCGGGTCGTTCGAACCGCTCTCCAGCTCCAGCAGGGGCCGGAGGTGCTGTTTGAGTCCCTGTTTCTTGCTTCGCAGGATCGAGAAGACCGAGGCGGAGTCGGTCGACGACATCGTCGAGGCGAGGAGCAGCGCCAGCGGGAACGGGATTTCGAGCCCCATCCAGGGCGCCACGAGCCAGACGAACCCGGCCAGCACCACGGCGGTCATCACCACGCCGGCCGTGGCCAGCATGATGCCGGGACCGAGAACGGGCCGGATCTCCTCGAAGGAGGTGTCCATACCGCCGGTGAAGAGGATGATGCAGAGCGCGATCATGCCGACGAACTGCGTCATCTCGACCGAGCGGAACGAGATGAAGTCGAGTCCGAACAACATGCCGACCCCGAGGAAGAGCAACAGGGCCGGCGCCCCGAACCGATAGGCCACCTTTCCGGCCATCACCGCCACGAAGAGCAGCAGCGCTCCGACCAGTACGACATTTTCACTCGTAATGTTTATCATGGAAGCGTAATTATCACAAATTTAATACCATTCGTTGTTCGGTGCGTCGCCGCGGGCGGATTCCGCACCGCCGTTTTCATCTTCCGCCGCTCCGGGAAAAACCGCGCCTATTGCGGGATGAAGATGTAGGTGATCGTACCGGTCTGCCGGGCTGGCGCCGCGGAGTCGATGTTGAAGAGCGACA
This sequence comes from uncultured Alistipes sp., assembly GCA_944321965.1. Taxonomy (GTDB): domain Bacteria; phylum Bacteroidota; class Bacteroidia; order Bacteroidales; family Rikenellaceae; genus Alistipes. The sequence continues at coordinate 9,593 of CALUNH010000018.1, read as the reverse complement.
TGCGCGCAGCCCGCAGGGCCGCTTCGCGCATACAGTCGTCGCCCCCCTCCTCGATACGGGCCGCCGTCACCTCCCCGGCCCGGTTGACCGTAATGGCGACAACCACCTCACCACCCCCCTCGCAACGGTAGGCCGGGACTTCGAGCCAGCGCGACGTCCGCACGGGATCCTTCAGCGAAAACGACACCGTTACCCGCCCCTTGATCTTGCTGTCCCGACGCTCGGCACCCTCCTCACGCCCGCGGCGTTCGCGGATCGCCCGCTCCTCGGCCAGTCCCTCCTCGTAAGCCTCGCGGTTGGCCCGCATCCGCGCCTCGGCCTCGGCCGCCGCCTCTTTCAACGCCGCGGTATTCGTCCCGCGGTCGTCACGCAAACGCTCGTTGAGGGCATTCTCGTTCGAGGCCCGGTTGCGGATGCTCCGCCAGTCGACGGGGTCCTGCTCCTGCCGCTCGCGCACCTCGCTTTCCAGGCGGTCGCGCTCCTTCTCCAGCTCCGCCAGCGTCTGCAGGTCGATATACATGCCCTGCTGGCTGGCCCGGCGTCCGACAACGATCTTCGACGACACGAAGACGATCATCAGCAGCAGATAGGCGATCAACGTCACGCACAACCCTACCCGATGGTCGTATGCCCAGGTTCCGGCATCCTCGCGCCGGTTGTCGAACGGGAGTTTCAACTTCGGTTTGCGGGGAGCCTTGCGGATATGATCTTCAAGATTCTCACTCATGGCGGCAGCACGGAATTTCGGACAAAAATAAGGCTTTTTCACGAAATTTTTATACCTTTGCGCGCAAATAATATATACCCTACACCGCTTATGTCAACCAAACAACAAACGCTGAAAGCTCCGATTTCGTTCTCGGGCAAGGGTTTGCACACGGGCGTCAAGGTGACCATGACCGTAAACCCCGCCGATGTCGGCACCGGCATCGTGTTCCGCCGGACCGACATCGAGGGTCAACCCCAGATTCCGGCGCTGTGCGACAACGTCGTCGACACGTCGCGCGGCACGACCATCGAATTCGGGGGGCACCGCGTACATACCATCGAGCACGTCATGTCGGCACTCTGGACCCTGGGCGTGGACAACGCCCTGATCGACATCGACGCCGAAGAGACCCCGATCCTCGACGGCTCGGCCTGCGCCTACGCCCGGGCCATCACCGAAACGGGACTTGTCGAGCAGGATGCCGAGCGTTCGTTCTACCACGTGACCGAGAAGATGGTCTACACGATCCCCGAAAAGGGCGTTGCAATCATCCTCTACCCCGACGACGAATTCTCCGTGTCGGTACACGTCGACTACAACTCGAAGGTCATCGGCAACCAGTATTCCACCTTCAACCCCGGCGACAACTACGCCGATAAGATCGCACCCTGCCGGACGTTCGTCTTCCTGCACGAGATCGAACCGCTCATCCAGATGAACCTCATCAAGGGCGGCGACCTGGACAACGCCATCGTGGTGGTCGAGAACCCCATTCCCGACGAGCAGCTCGAACACCTCCGCAAGATCTTCAACAAACCCGATATCGAGATCAAGTCCGGGTACATGTGCAACCCCGAACTGCGCTGCAACAACGAGCTGGCCCGCCACAAGCTGCTGGACCTGCTGGGCGACTTCGCGCTGCTGGGCGTTCGCATCAAGGGCCGCGTCTGGGCCACCCGCCCGGGGCACTTCGCCAACACGGAGTTCATGAAGCAGTTGAAGCACGCCATCCGCAAGGCCGGCGAGAAGCCGCGCTTCACCTACGACTGCCGCAAACCGGCACTCTACGACATCAACGACATCCGTCGGATGCTTCCCCACCGTCCGCCGTTCCTGCTCGTCGACCGGATCTTCTACTGCGACAAGACCGACGTCGCGGGCATCAAGAACGTGACGATGAACGAACCCTTCTTCGTAGGGCACTTCCCCAACGAACCGGTCATGCCGGGGGTGCTGATCGTCGAGGCGATGGCGCAGTGCAGCGGCATCATGGTTCTCCAGACGGTTCCCGATCCCGAGAACTACTCGACCTATTTCATGAAGATCGACAGCGTGAAATTCAAGCACAAGGTCGTGCCGGGCGACACACTGCAATTCGAAATCCACCTGCTGGAACCCATCCGCCGCGGCGTTGCGGTGGTCGAGGGCAAGGCCTTCGTGGGCGAGACGCTCGCCTGCGAGGCGGTGATGATGGCGCAGGTCGTAAAAAACAAGAAGTGATATGATCAGCAATCTGGCCTATGTCCATCCCGATGCGAAAATCGGGAACAACGTCACGGTAGAACCCTTTGCCTACATCGCCGGCGATGTCGTCATCGGAGACGACTGCTGGATCGGCCCCGGGGCCGTGATCCACGACGGAGCCCGCATCGGCAAGGGTTGCCGGATCCATACCGCGGCATCGGTTTCGTGCCTGCCCCAGGACCTGAAATTCAAGGGTGAAGCCACGACAACCGAGATCGGCGACTACAACGACATCCGCGAATATGTGACCATCAGCCGCGGCACCGCCTCGACGGGCACCACGCGCATCGGATCGCACAACCTGCTGATGGCCTATGTCCACATCGCCCACGACTGCGTGGTGGGCAGCCACTGCGTGATTGCCAACCGCGTCTCGCTGGCCGGCGAGGTGCATGTCGGCGACTGGGTGGTCATCGGCGGCCATGCGGCCATCCACCAGTGGGTCCACATCGGCGACCACTCGATGATCCAGGGCGGCGCCCTGCTGAGCCAGGACCTGCCTCCCTACGTGATCGTGCGCAACGACACGCTGCGCTTCGCCGGAATCAACAAGGTGGGGCTTTCGCGCCGGGACTTCACGCCCGAGCGCATCGGAGAGATCCACGACGCCTGCCGGATCCTGTTCCAGAGCGGTCTGAACTACCTGAGCGGCTGCGAGGAGGTCGAGCGGCAGATCCCGCAGAGCCCCGAACGCGACTACCTGGTCCAGTTCATCCGCGAATCGAAGCGCGGGATCATCAAGCCCTACGCTTCACGGCCCGAAGCCTGATTTTACACCGCGGCCCGAAGCCTGATTTTATATACCTATTTTATAGGCAAAACTTGGTATTTCGGATTTTTTCACTATCTTTGCAGTGTCGAAAGACGAAAACGAACGCTGATAAGGGGACGAGAGTCCCCTTATTTCATGGATAAACCGACCGATACACATGATTGACACCCGAAAAATAACGGCTCTGGCCGAACAGAAACTCGAAGGTACGGACCTTTTTGTCGTGGACTGCACCTGCACGCCCGGCAACGAGGTCGAACTGACCATTGACAGCGACACGTCGGTGGGCATCGACGCCTGTGCGGAGCTGAGCCGCGCCATCGAAGCGGAACTGGACCGCGATGCGGAGGATTTCTCGCTGACGGTGATGTCGGCGGGCATCGGCTCGGAACTGCGTTCACTGCGCCAGTACCGCAAACTCGCGGGGCATTCGGTGGAGGTGCTGCTGCTGAACGGCATGAAGCTCCTGGCACGGCTCGACGAGGTCTCCGACGAAGGGATCACGCTCTCCTACGAGGAGAAGCAGGCCGTCGAAGGCAAGAAGCGCAAACAGCTGGTGACGGTGAGCCGCTCGTACTCCTTTGCGGAGATCAAGTACACGAAGGAGTGGCTGGATTTCAAATAACCCGGAAATACAAAAATCGAAAAACAAGATAAAAACCCATGGACAATCTCAATCTTATCAGCAACTTTGCCGAGTTCAAGGAGTTGAAGAACATCGACAAGTCGACGATGATCGGCGTGCTGGAGGACGTTTTCCGCCACGCCCTGCAGAAACAGTACGAGACGGACGAGAACTTCGACGTCATCATCAACCCCGAGAAGGGCGACCTGGAGATCTGGCGCAACCGCACGGTCGTGGAGGACGGCGCCGTGGAGAACCCCAACACGCAGATCGCCGTCTCGGAGGTCAAGGCCATCGACCCGACCTACGAGATCGGTGACGAATATGCCGACGAGATCAAGCTCTCGTCGTTCGGGCGCCGCGCGGTGCTGTCGCTTCGCCAGAACCTCGCCTCGCGGATCCTCGATCTGGAGAAGGCCAACCTCTACGAGAAGTATTCGGAGAAGGTCGGCGAGATCATCACCGGCGAGGTCTACCAGGTGTGGAAGAAGGAGGTGCTGATCCTCGACGACGAGGAGAACGAACTGATCCTCCCCAAGTCCGAGCAAATCCCCAACGACTTCTACCGCAAGGGCGACACGATCAAGGCGATCGTCAAGTCGGTGGAGATGAACAACAACCAGCCGCGGATCATCCTTTCGCGCACGGCGAACCAGTTCCTCGAACGGTTGTTCGAACAGGAGGTTCCGGAGATCTTCGACGGCCTGATCACCATCAAGAAGATCGTCCGCATCCCGGGCGAGCGTGCAAAGGTCGCCGTGGAGTCCTACGACGAGCGCATCGATCCGGTGGGCGCGTGCGTCGGCATGAAGGGTTCGCGCATCTACTCGATCGTCAAGGAGCTGCGCAACGAGAACATCGACGTGGTGAACTACACGGCCAACCCGCAGCTGATGATCCAGCGTTCGCTGAACCCGGCGAAGATCTCGTCGATTACGATCGACGAGGAGAAGAAGACCGCGTCGGTCTACCTGAAGCCCGACCAGGTGTCGCTGGCCATCGGTAAGGGCGGTCTGAACATCCGCCTGTCGAAGATGCTCACGGGATACGACATCGACGTCTACCGCGAGGTCGAGGAGGAGGACGTGGCCCTGACGGAGTTCGCCGACGAGATCGACGGCTGGATCATCGACGCGCTGAAGGCTGCCGGCTGCGACACGGCGAAGAGCGTGCTGGAACTTCCCGTGGAGGAGATTGCGGCCCGTGCGGACCTCGAACTGGAGCAGGCGCAGAAGGTCGTGGAGATCCTGAAGGCCGAATTCGAATAATCACCAAGCAAGAAAGGAGAAGACACACATATGGGTAATGAAAGAAAATTAAGGCTCATTCAGGTTGCCAAGGAGTTCAAGGTCGGTTTGAACACCATCACGGACTTCCTGCAGAAGAAGGGCATCAAGAGCGACGGGTCGCCCAACACGCTGGTCGACGCGGAGACGTATGCCGTTCTGGAGAAGGAGTTCGGTTCGAACCGCAGCGTGGTGAACGCCCGCGACTCGATTCGGGAGCGGATCTCCCAGAAACAGACGACCATCACCCTCGAAGAGGCGAAGAAGCAGGAGCGCGAGGAAGAAAAGGAGGTTGTCATCAAAAGCAATGTCATCAGCGTGAAGGACGAGATTCCGCAGCCGAAGTTCCTGGGGAAGATCGACCTTTCGCCCAAACCCAAGACGGCCCCGGCCCCGCAACCCGCCGCAAGCGCCCAGGAGGAGCCGAAGGCGGCTCCGACCCATTCGGAGGCTCCGGCCCCGGCAGCACAACCGGCTGCGACTCCGCAACGGGAGGTCGTTCCGGAACCCGCTCCGGCCTCACATCCGGCTCCGGCCACGGCGCCTGAAACCGCGAAAGCGAACCCGCAGGCGGAAGAAACGCATCCGGCCGCAACCCCGGCCCCGCAGGCGAGCTCAGCCCCGAAAACTCCGGAAGCCCCGGCGGCTCCGGTTCACACGGCAACCCCGGCGACCCCGGCAGCTCCGGCAGCTCCGGCAGCTCCGGCCCCGGAGAAGGCCGCCGCAGCCCCGCAACCCGAGGCTCCGAAGGACAATATTTTCCGTCCGGCGACGGTAACGCTCACGGGCCCGCAGGTGCTGGGAACGATGGACGTTTCGGGCTTTGTTCCGGGCGGCAAGCACAAGCGCAAGCGGCTGCAGAAGGAGAAGGTCGACGTCAACAAGGCCCAGAAGGGTGGCCCGCAGGGCGGCAACCGCAACGGACAGGGCAACCAGGGCGGTCAGAACAACCGTGGCAGCCAGGGCGGCCAGAACAACCGCGGCGGCCAGGGTCAGAACCAGCCGCGTCCGGGCGAAGGGCGCCGCAACAAGAACAAGAATACCCCGAAACCGATCCTGCGTCCGGAAGTGAGCGACGAGGAGGTTTCGAAGCAGGTCAAGGATACCCTGGCGCGCCTGACGGCCAAGGGTGCCAAGAGCAAGAGTGCGAAATACCGCCGCGACAAGCGTGAGGCCGTCGCCGAGCGCATGAACGAGGAGTTCGAACGCGAGGAGATGGAACGTTCGACCCTCAAGGTGACGGAGTTCGTCACCGTGAGCGAGTTGGCGACGATGATGAACGTCTCGCCGACGGAGGTCATCACGGCGTGCATGAACCTCGGACTGATGGTGTCGATCAATCAGCGGTTGGATGCCGAAGCGTTGGTCGTCGTGGCCGAAGAGTTCGGCTTCAAGATCGAGTTCGTCTCGGCGGACATCCAGGAGGCCATCGCCGACGAGGAGGACAAGGAGGAGGATCTCGTCCCGCGTCCGCCGATCGTGACGGTGATGGGCCACGTCGACCACGGTAAGACGTCGCTGCTGGACAACATCCGCAAGACGAACGTCATCGAGGGCGAGGCCGGCGGTATCACGCAGCACATCGGTGCCTACAGCGTGGAGCTGAACGGTCAGAAGATCACGTTCCTCGATACGCCGGGCCACGAGGCCTTCACGGCGATGCGTGCGCGCGGTGCGGCCGTCACGGACGTGGCGATCATCATCGTGGCGGCGGACGACAACGTCATGCCGCAGACCGTCGAGGCGATCAACCACGCGCAGGCTGCCGGAGTTCCGATGGTCTTCGCCATCAACAAGATCGACAAACCGCAGGCCAACCCCGACCACATCAAGGAGCAGCTCTCGCAGATGAACTACCTGGTGGAGTCGTGGGGCGGCAAGTACCAGGACCAGGAGGTTTCGGCCAAGAAGGGCCTGAACCTCGACAAACTGCTGGAGAAGGTGCTGCTGGAGGCCGAGATGCTCGACCTGAAGGCCAACCCGAACAAGAAGGCCGTGGGTACGGTGATCGAGTCGACGCTGGACAAGGGCCGCGGCTACGTCTCGACGGTGCTCGTACAGAACGGTACGCTGCACGTGGGCGACGTGATCCTCTCGGGGACCTACACGGGCCGTGTGAAGGCGATGTTCAACGAGAACGGCAAGAAAGTCACCGAAGCCGGGCCTTCGACCCCGGTACAGGTGCTGGGACTCAACGGCGCCCCGCAGGCCGGCGACCTGTTCAACGTGATGGACGACGACCGTTCGGCACGCGAAATCGCCAACAAGCGCGAGCAGCTGCAGCGGATGCAGGGCATCATGACGCAGAAACACGTGACGCTCGACGAGATCGGACGCCGCATCGCCATCGGCTCGTTCAAGGAGCTGAACATCATCGTCAAGGGTGACGTCGACGGATCGGTCGAGGCGATGTCGGGCTCGCTGATCAAGCTCTCGAAGGAGTCCGTACAGGTGAACGTGATCCACGCGGCCGTGGGTCAGATCTCCGAATCGGACGTGCTGCTGGCCGCCGCATCGAACGCCATCATCGTGGGCTTCCAGGTGCGTCCGTCGGCCTCGGCGCGCAAGCTGGCCGAGAAGGAGGAGATCGAAATCCGCCTCTACTCGATCATCTACGACGCCATCAACGACATCAAGGATGCCATCGAGGGCATGTTGGAGCCGGTGATGAAGGAGGAGATCGTCGCCTCGGTGGAGGTGATGGAGATCTTCAAGATCTCGAAGGTCGGAACGGTTGCAGGCTGTATCGTGCGCGAAGGCAAACTGCAGCGCTCGACGCCGATCCGCGTGATCCGCGACGGTATCGTGATCTACACCGGCAAACTGGGCTCGCTGAAGCGCTTCAAGGACGACGTGAAGGAGGTCACCGTCGGTCAGGACTGCGGTCTGAACATCGAATCCTACAACGACGTGAAGGTCGGCGATATCGTCGAAGGCTACGAGCAGGTCGAGGTAAAACGCAAATAGTATACGGTGCACGGTTCCGGAATCCGGGGCCGTGCCCCTTTATCGGAAAGAACGAACAAACAGATAGACTAACCATTTAGCAATTTTAGGCAGCAATGACTAACCCTATCCATTTCACCACGCCCGATGAGGCCGTCAAGGTCATCAAGTCGGGCGACCATGTGCACCTGAGTTCGGTAGCTTCGGCTCCTCAGTGCCTGATCAATGCCATGTGCCGCCGCGGCGAGGCGGGCGAGCTCAAGGATGTCCACATCCACCACCTGCACACCGAAGGTCCGGCCCCCTATGCGGATCCGAAATTCGAGGGTATTTTCCAGCTCGACTCGTTCTTCGTGGGCTCGAACGTGCGGAAAGTAACCCAGAGCGGCCATGCGGACTACATCCCGGTCTTCCTGAGCGAGACGCAGAAACTCTACCGCTGCGGGGCCGTACCGTGCAACGTGGCGATGATCCAGGTCTGCCCGCCGGACAAGCACGGCTACGTATCGCTGGGCACGTCGGTGGATGCGACGCTGGCGGCCGTGGAGTGCGCCGATTATGTGATCGCCGTGGTGAACAAGCACGTACCGCGCGCCTTCGGCCAGGCGATGATCCCGATGTCGAAAATCGACATGTTCGTCGAGGACGACACGCCGCTCATCGAGGCGAAGTTCTCGGAGCCGAACGAGGTCGAGAAGGCCATCGGCCGCCACTGTGCCGCCCTGATCGAGGATGGCGCCACGCTGCAGATGGGTATCGGAGCCATTCCGAACGCCGTGCTGAGCCAGCTGGGAGACCACAAGAACCTGGGTGTCCACACGGAGATGTTCGCCGACGGCGTCCTGCCGCTGGTCGCCAAGGGCGTGATCAACGGTGAGGCGAAGAAAACCGACCCGGGGAAGATGGTTTCGACATTCCTGATGGGTTCGCAGGCCGTCTACGACTTCATCGACGACAACCCGGGCGTGCTGATGATGGATGTGGGCTACACGAACGACCCGTACATCATTTCGCAGAACGACAACTTCGTGGCCATCAACTCGGCCCTGCAGATCGACCTGACAGGTCAGGTCAGCGCCGACTCGCTGGGGACAAAATTCTGGTCGGGAGCGGGCGGTCAGATCGACTTCGTTTACGGCGCCTCGCTGTCGAAGGGCGGCAAGGCGATCATCGCCATGCCTTCGATTACGAACAAGGGGGTTTCGAAGATCTGCCCGACGCTGCTCGACGGTGCGGGAGTCGTGACGACGCGGTTCCACGTGCACTGGGTCGTTACGGAGTACGGAGCCGTGGATCTCTACGGCAAGTCGATGCAGGAGCGTGCCCGTCTGTTGATGACGATTGCGCACCCGTCGGCTCAGGAGGAGCTGGACCGTGCCGCCTTCGAACGCTGGGGTTCGCACCACCACTATATCAAGAGCTACATGGGCAAATAAGGCTCAGCAGCGACCAAACAGACGAACGCCTCCCTGCCGGACAGGGAGGCGTTTTTCTTTCATCGGCAGCCTGAGAGGGAGGGGCAGCCACCGGACCCGTCAATTCGCGATCCCGCAGCAAATGGTCCGGATCGATCGATTTTCCAGCCTCTTAGCCGCAAAAAATTGCTCCGAATTTGATATTCTACGGGCGCCATTTCATAGGCAACCGCCCAGGTGCTGCTCGATTTCGTCAAGGCGCCGAAATGATCCGGCAAGAGGTTTCAGTTGCTTAAAGAAAAAGGGGAACAGGTTC
>CALUNH010000017.1 GCA_944321965.1 uncultured Alistipes sp. | reverse complement strand
TCGTATTCGGCGGGATCGGAGATCTTCACCTTGACGAGCCAGCCCTCGCCGTAAGCATCCTTGTTGACGATCGAGGGATCGGCATCGACCGCCCCGTTGAATTCCAGCACTTCGCCGCCCACGGGCAGGAAAGCGTCGCTGACGGTCTTCACGGCCTCGATCGATCCGAAGACCTCACCGGCTGCAAGCGTTTCGCCGACGGTCGGGACATCGACGAAAACGATGTCGCCCAGCTGGCTCTGTGCGAAATCGGTGATGCCGACAACGGCTACGTCGCCCTCGATGCGACACCATTCGTGGTCGTTCGAGTATTTCAGATTTGCAGGTACATTCATGGAATTTTTGTTTTTTTGTTTGGGAAACCCCGTTTTCTCGATGCAAATATAACTGTTATTTTTGTAACAGCAAGGATTTTTGTTATTTATTTCACACAAAACCGGATAAAATAGGGCTGAAATTTTCCGACTTGGGATTGGGACGTGTAAAGTCGGGCTTTTTTGCCGGAAGGAGGGGCGAACGGGAGCTGTGCAATGCCTTCCGGACGCGCCCGATACGACGAAAGGTCCCGCCGAACGGAACCTTCCGGGTCCGGCTGCCGCTGGCGGAGCGCCGGATGGACACCTCTTCCCTGAAACGCCGGGGCGGGGGGGATGCGGCGTGCTCCCTAATGCGGGAGGACGAATTCGATCTCTTTGAAGAGATACGCGCGGATGGTTCCGTCCTCGTGGCGGAGGATCAGTTCGCCCGAGGGCCGGACCCCCAGGATCGCCCCGCGGGTGAGCGAACCGTCGGGGCGGCGGAACGGACGCATCTCCCCGAGGGCATACATCCGGTTGCGGTAGTCGTGCTGCAGGGCCTCGCGGTCGCCCGTTTCGAGCTGGGCGTAACGCGCCAGCATACACCGCTCGAAGGTTTCGAGCACTTCTCGGCGGTCGTAGCGGCGTCCGGTGAGCTGCGCCATCGAGACGGGATTCGGCAGCGAGGGGTCGAACTCCGTCTGGTTGACGTTGATGCCGATCCCGAGCAGCGAGCGCGACAACGTCTGCCCCGAATAGTTGTGTTCGATCAGTACGCCTTCGAGTTTGCGGTCTCCGGCGTAGATGTCGTTGGTCCACTTGATGCGGGTGTCGATGCCGTAATGGGCGAAGGTGTCGGTCAGCGCCACCGACAGGGCCTCGCAGAGCAGGAACTGCTCCGCAACGGGCAGGAACCGCGGTTCGACGACCATCGTGAAGGTGAGGTTCTCGCCTTCGGGACTGAGCCATTTGTGTCCGCGCTGTCCGCGTCCGGCGGTCTGGTGTTCGGCCCAGACGATATCGCCGTGGCGGTATTTCGCATCGCGGGCGTCGTCGTTCGTCGAGGTGGTGATGTCGAGGTGGTAGATCATTTTTCGGGGAATTTTCGGGGCAGGGCGGGGCAGAGAAAACAGGGCAGGAGAGGGGCGATCGCTGAGCCGTCCCTCCCGCCGTTGTGTGAAGTTCCGCGCCCCGGGGTTATACCGAGACGCCGAAGTCGCGCAGGGCGTCGTTCAGCGAGGTTTTCTTGTCGGTGGACTCCTTGCGCTGACCGATGATCAGGGCGCAGGTGACGCTGTATTCGCCCGCCGGGAACTGCTTGCGGTAGCTCCCCGGAACGACCACCGAACGGGGCGGGACGTAACCCTTGTAGGTGACGGGTTCCGGGCCTGTGACGTCGATGATGTGGGTCGAGCCGGTGATGACGGTGTTCGAACCGAGCACGGCCTCGCGGCAGATGTGGGCGCCCTCGACGACGATCGAGCGCGAACCGAGGAAACAGTTGTCCTCGACGATGACCGGCGCGGCCTGGACGGGTTCGAGGACGCCGCCGATTCCGACGCCGCCCGAGAGGTGGACGTGGCGTCCGATCTGGGCGCAGGAGCCGACCGTGGCCCACGTGTCGACCATCGTGCCGGTATCGACATAGGCGCCGATATTGACGTAGGAGGGCATGAGGATGGCTCCCGGGGCGATGTAGGCGCCGTAGCGGGCCACGGCGTGGGGCACGACGCGCACGCCCAGCTCCTCGTAGCCGTGTTTGAGCTCCATCTTGTCGAACCACTCCAGCTCCCCGGCCTCCATCTTGCGCATGGGCTGGATCGGGAAGTAGAGGATTACGGCCTTCTTGACCCATTCGTTGACCTGCCACCGGCTGTTCTCCGGATCGACGGGCTCCGCCGTGCGGAGTTCGCCCTTGTCCACGTATTCGATCACCTGGCGCACGGCCTGCTGTACGGCGCTGTCGCGGAGCAGTTCGCGGTTCTCCCACGCCTGCTCGACGATCGTGCGGAGTTCGTTATGGTTGCTGTTCATGTTCTGCGTTGTTTTCTGGCAGACAAATGTATGGAAAATATCGAATTTTTCCTAACTTTGCCGCAATATCACCCAAACGGTTGCATTTATGAAACGTTATTCCTGGATCACCGCCGTGCTGGCAGGCGCAGCGGTTCTGGCAACGGCAGGTTGCGGCAGCATGAAGCAGATAAAGCACAATCCCTACCCCGAAACGGCCCGCGGCGAGGTGGTGGACAACTATTTCGGTACCGAGGTTCCGGATCCCTACCGCTGGCTCGAAGACGACAATTCGGAAGCGACGGCGGCGTGGGTTGCTGCCGAGAATGCCGTGACCGAGGACTACCTCTCGCAGATTCCCTTCCGCGAGGCGATCCGCGAGCGGCTGACCCAACTGTGGAACTATCCCAAGGAGGGTGCCCCGTCGAAACACGGCGACTGGTACTACTATTATTATAATGACGGACTGCAGAACCAGTCGGTGCTCTACCGCACGGCGGAGCCCGGCCAGGCAGGCGAGGTGTTCCTCGACCCCAACACGCTCTCGGAGGACGGCACGGTGGCCCTTTCGGCGGTCTCCTTCTCGAAAGACGGTCGTTATTTCGCCTATGGCGCCGCGGCGTCGGGTTCGGACTGGGTGGAGATCCGCGTCATGGATACCGAAACCAAGGCCCTGACCGAAGACCGCATCGAATGGGTGAAATTCTCCGGCGCCGTGTGGGCTCCCGATTCGAAGGGCTTCTATTACAGCGCCTACGATGCCCCCAGGGAGGGTGTCTACTCGTCGCAGAACCAGTTCCAGAAGGTCTACTATCATCAGTTGGGAACGCCGCAGTCGTCCGACCGGCTCATCTACGAGGACAAGGCACATCCGCTGCGCTACTTCTCGGCCTGGCCCTCGGACGACGGCAAGTGGCTCTTCGTGATCGGCTCGGAAGGGACCTCCGGGGCGGAGGTGCTCTGCCGGAAAACGTCGGAGACGAAGTTCCGCACGCTGCTCAAGGGCTTTGCCCACGACTATCTGCCCGTCGACTGCCGGGAGGACAACCTCTACTTCATGACCAACGAGGGGGCCTCGAACTACGCCCTCAAGCGCATGGCGCTGAACAACCCCGCGCAGGTCGAGACGGTGATCCCCGAGCATGACAAGAACCTGCTCGAAGGGGTCGGGACGGCCGGCGGCTACCTCTTCGCCTCCTACCTGCAGGATGCCCAGAGCAAGGTGGCCCAGTACGATTACGACGGTCGGCTCGTGCGCGAGATTACGCTGCCCGCCATCGGGACGGTCGGGGGCTTCAGCGGCGAGAAGGAGGATACCGAACTCTACTACTCGCTCTCGAACTACACAGCTCCGGCGACGATTTACCGTTACGACATCGCTTCGGGCGAATCGACGCTCTACAAGGCTCCCGAGGTGGCTTTCGACCCCTCGCTCTACGTGACGGAGCAGGTCTTCTATGCCTCGAAGGACGGAACGCAGGTGCCGATGTTCATCACCCACCGCAAGGACCTGAAACTCGACGGCAAGAATCCCTGCCTGCTCTATGGCTACGGCGGGTTCCAGATCAACATTACGCCGGGCTTCAACCCCTCGGCGCTGATGTTCGTCGAGCAGGGCGGCGTCTACTGCGTGGCCAACCTGCGCGGCGGCCTGGAGTACGGCGAGGCGTGGCACAAGGCCGGGATGCTCGAAAACAAGCAGAATGTCTTCGACGACTTCATCGCGGCGGCCGAGTACCTGATCGCGCAGAAATACACCTCGTCGGAGCGGCTCGCCATCAACGGCGCATCGAACGGCGGACTGCTGGTCGGCGCCTGCGAGGTGCAGCGCCCGGATCTCTATGCCGTGTGCCTGCCGCAGGTCGGCGTGATGGACATGCTGCGCTACCACAAGTTCACGATCGGCTGGGGCTGGGCCGTGGAGTACGGTTCGTCGGACAATGCCGAACAGTTCCCCTACATCTACAAGTATTCGCCGCTGCACAATATCAGGGAGGGCGTGAAGTATCCCGCGACGCTGGTGATGACGGCCGACCACGACGACCGCGTCGTTCCGGCCCACTCGTTCAAGTTCGCCGCGACGATGCAGCACTGCCAGGCCGGGGATGCCCCGGTGCTGATCCGCATCGAGTCGAAGGCCGGGCACGGGGCCGGGAAACCCACCTCGAAACGCATCGACGAGGCGGCCGACATGTACGCATTCCTCTTCCAGAATATCGGGGTGCCGTACCGTCCGGTCGGGGAGTAGCTGCATGGCACGAAATACGGGAAGGAGACTGTCGCGGGGCGGCGGCCTCCGTATCCCGGTGTAAAAACAGGTTTTGATTAGGTTAGGTTAACACGAAAAACATGAAGGTCTACAAATTCGGAGGCGCGTCGGTGCGGAATGCCGACGGGGTGAGAAACCTGCGCCAGATCATCGACGAGGAACAGCATCTCTTCATCATCGTTTCGGCGATGGGCAAGACGACGAATGCCCTGGAGAAGGTGTTCGAGGGGCTTCAGAAGGGCGATAAACAGCAGTCGCTGGAGCACATTGCCAAACTGCGCGGCTACCATGCGGAGATCATCGACGACCTGTGGCACGAACCCAAACGGCTGGAGAAGGTCGACGCGCTGTTCGACGAACTGGAACAGGTCGCCACGCAGACGGTTTATCGGGCCGAGGATGCCGAACTGTGGTACGATACGATCGTGGCCTACGGCGAGCTGGTCTCGACGACGATCATCTCCGAATACCTGAACTACGCCGGGGTTCCGAACCGCTGGATCGACATGCGCCGCTGCTTCGTGACGGAGCAGCGCCACAAGGATGCCGGGGTGGACATCGAGGCTTCGGCCCCGCGTCTGCGGGAGGCCGTGGCGAACGGTCCCGAAACGGTGTTCATCGGCCAGGGATTCATCGGCGGGGCGCCCGACGGGACGACCACGACGCTCGGGCGTGAAGGTTCGGACTATTCGGCGGCCGTGGCGGCGAACATCCTCGATGCGGAGTCGATGTCGGTGTGGAAGGATGTCGACGGCGTGCTGAATGCCGACCCGAAGATCTTCCCCGACGCCGTGCAGATCGCCGAACTGAACTACCTCGACACCATCGAACTGGCCTACAGCGGTGCGCAGATCATCCACCCGAAGACGATCAAACCGCTGCAAAACAAGAACATCCCGCTCTACGTGCGGCCGTTCGGCGACAAGCGCAAGCCCGGCACGGTGATCCGCGGGCTGTCGGCGCCGGTCGACGTGCCGATCCTGATCCTCAAGAAGGACCAGGTGCTGTTGACGATCCGTTCGCGGGACTTTTCGTTCGTGCTGGAGGAGAAGTTCGCCACGATCTTCTCGCTGCTGGAGCGCTTCCGCATCAAGACGAACCTGATCCACAACTCGGCCGTGAACCTGAGCCTCTGTGTGGACAATTCGTGGCATATCGACGAGGTGGTCGAGGCGCTGCGCGAGGCGGGTTTCGACGTGATGAAGTCCGAGAACATGGAGCTGCTGACCGTGCGCGGCTATACCGAGGAGCTGTGGCGGCGCTACGCCCGCGGGCCGCAGGTCTTTATCCGGCAGGCCACGCAATCCACGGTGCGCGTCGTCCGCAAGAAGGAGGGGCAGTATTGAAAACCGCGCCGCCGGGTGCCTGTGCCGCCGGGTGCCTGTGCCGCCGGGTGCCTGTGCCGCCGGGTGCCTGTGCCGCCGGGTGCCTGTGCCGCCGGGTGCCTGTGCCGCCGGATGTTTGCGCTGCCGGATGTTTGCGCCGCCGGATGCTGAAAACCGGATACTGAAAAAGAGAGCCCGCAAGGCTCTCTTTTCTTGTCCATTCTTCGCTCTCCTTTCTTGTTCGCCTCTCCGTCCATTCCTTCCTTCCTTCCTTCCTTCCTTCCTTCCTCTCCTCTCTCTTCACCCCCCCCCTCACGAAAAGGCCTCCTGGCGAAGCCGGTGGAGGATGCCGATGACCGAACTCTCCCGAATCTGCCCCCGACGCTTCATGTTGAGGATCGTGCGGGCGATGTAACGCTCGATATCGCGCTGGAGGCTTCGGTAGAGCGGGCATTTCGTGTAGTTCTCGTTGTCGAGCAGCACGTCGCGGATTGACCGCAGGGAGTTCGTATAGTTCGACATCTCGTTCTTCAGCGCCACGCCCTGTTTCTGCGAGGCCGTGATCCGGGCGATGGACATGTCGCGGAGCTTCTCGCAGACGGTGTTCAGCAGCACCATCACCACGTTGTCCATCAGCGTATGCCCGTGCATGAAGAGGTATGTGTTCTCGGGCCTTACGCCGCGCTGCCTCAACTGTTCCTCGAACTCCTTCATCGGTTCGATCATCCGCGGATTGCGGCGCCGGAGCAGCTCCTCGCGTTTTGTGACGTTGCGGCGGAGCCACTCCAGGGTCCGTTCGCCGTTGTTTTCGATTTCGAGGTAGCCCAGGCGCACCGAGGCCTTGAAATCGACCAACGGAAAGACATGTTCCGTCGAGAGGCGTGCCGAGAAGGCGTACCAGAGGAAGAGCGGGTAGATGATGCGCGAATATTCATCCATGAACTTCACGAAGTCGAAGATCCGCGTGTCGTTTTTGGTGGCCTTGACGCAGACGTTGTGCAGCGAGGGGGCGTAACAGAGGTAGTTTTCGGTGGCGTAGGCGTAGGTGTGGAACATGAACCGCGCATCGGCCACCTGCCGGGACTGTTCCGTCTGCCCGGCGAAGAGGTAGTCGAAGTCGGAATCGACGCAGAGGATCATCTCCTCGGAGGATTGGGGGATCATGCCCATGAGGACCTTCTTGCCTTTCGGGAGGTCGCCGCGGTCGGGGACCGAGATTTCGAAACGCAGGTAGGGGTTGTGGAAATGGTCGAAGATCCCGCGCCAGAAGGCCACATCCTCATACCCTTCGACATAGACCTTCACCAACCGCTGGTCGGGGTCGGCGGGCAGCGGCTGCGGCAGGTCGGCGAGCGATGCCTGATGCGAGAAGGGACTCATTCTGCGCAGTTTTTCGCGGAACTTCTTGGCCATACTTCTACAAAGATAAATATTTTCGTATTTTTGTGCAAAATAAAGCCCTCGAAACGGCGTTTAATTCCTACCATCTGAACACATTTTTATGGCAGACACCGATTGGAAATCGAGACTCGGGATGGTCTACTCGACGAATCCCGATTTCAAATACGAAACGGCCGAAGAACCCGAGGCGGAGACTCTGCCTCCGCAGCAGCAGGATCTGCGCGTGTGGCTCGACCGCAAGCAGCGGGCCGGAAAGGTCGTAACGCTCGTGAAGGGGTTCGTGGGGCGCGACGAGGACCTGCAGACGCTGGCGCGGCTGCTCAAGACGAAGTGCGGTGTGGGCGGTGCCGCGAAGGATGGCGAGATCCTCATCCAGGGCGACCACCGCGACCGGGTTGTCGAAATACTCACCCGCAGCGGTTACCGCTGCAAAAAAGCCGGTTCCTGAGGTGCGCCGGGGGTGGTTGTTCCTGCTGTTGCTGACCGTCGCGCTCTGCAGCGTGCGGCGTGCCGCGGCGCAGTACTACACGTGGGGTTCGGACCCTCCGCAGAAGTGGTCGACGATCCGCACGCCCGACGTGCGGATGATCTATCCCGATACGGTCTCGGCCCTGGCGCGGCGGACGCTCTACTACATCCGCACCGTCCAGCCCGATATCGGCTACGGCTTCCGCCACGGCCCGATGCGCATTCCGTTCGTCATGCACCCCGAGAATTTCCAGTCGAACGGCCTGGTGATGTACCTCCCGAAGCGCGTGGAGTTCCTCACTTCGCCGGCCATCGACAGCTATTCGATGCCGTGGTACAAGCAGCTGGTGGCACACGAGTACCGCCATGCCGTGCAGTACAACAACCTCGACCGGGGGCTGATCCGCGTGCTGAGCTACCTGCTCGGGCAGCAGGGCTCGACCGTGGGGCTGCTGTGCCTGCCGATCTGGGCCATGGAGGGCGACGCGGTGATGTCCGAGACGATGATGTCGTCGTTCGGCCGCGGGCTGCAGCCCTCCTTCTCGATGGCCTACCGCGCGATGGGGAGCGTGGGGCGCGACCGGAGGAATATCGACCGGTGGTTCTGCGGCTCCTACCGCGACCACATCCCCGACCATTACGAACTGGGCTACCAGATCTGTTCGTATGCCTGGGAGCGCTACGGCGAGAATATCTGGGACCAGGTTGCCTGGTACAGCTCGCGCAACCCCTACGTGCTCTTTACGACGAGCGTCTCGCTGCGGAAATTCTACGGAACGAGTGTTTCGCGGCTTTTCCGCGAGACGTTCGATGAACTGGAGCGCTTCTGGGACTCGCTGCCGAAAGTGGAAAACTCCGCCCGGCCGCTGGTCGGGCTTCCTGAACGGAACTATACCACCTATCAGTGGCCGCTGGCGCTGGGCGATACGGCGGTCGTGGCGCTGAAAACCGACCTCGACCGCGTATCTCGTTTCGTGCGCATCGACCGCCGCACGGGTGAAGAGCGGACGATCGCCCCGACGGGACTGGTTTCGACCCGTCCGACGCTGTGCGACGGCCGCCTCTGGTGGACCGAATACCGGCGTTCGACGCTCTTCGAGCAGCGGGTCAATTCGCAGCTCTGTTACCTGGATCTGGCGGACGGCCGTCCCCGGACGGTGGGAGGGGCCCGGCGGACGCTCTATCCCACGGCAACACCCGACGAACTGGGCTGGGTCGAGTACAATCCCGACGGCCGTTATGCGGTGGTCGTGCAACGCGGCGGAGTGGAGGGCCAGCGCTTTGCGGTCCCGGCCGACAAGGAGCTGCACGGGCTGGCGTGGGACGACCTGACGCGGGCCTGGTATGTGCTGGTGACCGACGACAGCGGCATGTGGATCGGGCGGATCGATGCCGAGGGGCTGCACGCCGTGACCCGGGGGGCCTATATCACGCTTTCGGACCTGCGGGCCGGGGGCGGGCGGCTCTACTACGGCTCGATCGCTTCGGGCAAGGACGAAGCCCACTGCTACGACCTGACCACCGGTCGCGAATTCCGGATTACGACCTCGACCTACGGGGCTTTCGACCCGGCTCCGGGCGGCGGAACAGCCGGAGCGGCTGAGGCGGCCGGTAGGGTCGGAGGGGCCGGAGAGGCCGGAACGGTGCTGGTGACGACCTACGACCGGCTGGGTTACCGCGTGGCGGAGCAGTCGGCCGACAGTTCGTGGGTGGCCGTTGCGCCGTCGCGGCTGCCGGAGAACCTGGTCAATCCGCCGCGTCGGCGCTGGGAGGTGGTGAACCTCGATACGGTGCGCTTCACGCGGGCGGACTCGCTGGCCCAAAGTGCGGATTTCCGGTCGAAACGCTACCGCAAGGTTCCCAATCTGGTGAATGTCCACAGCTGGATGCCGCTGGCCGTCAACCCCTTCGCGCTGGTCGAAGAACAGTCGTTCGACCTGAATGCCGGCGTGACGGTCATCTCGCAGAACCTGCTCTCGAATACCGAGGCTTACGCCTCCTACGGCTGGAACCGCCACGAAGGTTCGCTTGTGAATCTCGGGGTGCGCTACTTCGGGCTGGGCGTGCGTTTCGATCTCGACGCCTCCTACGGCGGCAACCAGCTCTTCTATTCGCTCGGGCAGTACAACGCCCAGACCGGGAAGTACGAATATCAGTCGCGCCCGGCCCCCGACAAATACTACTCCGTGGGGCTGACGGCCTTGTTGCCGCTCTATTTCCAGCGCGGGTACCATACGCGGCAGTTCTCGGTCTCGGCAGGCTGGAACTATTCGAACGGCATGGTGGCCGATCTGGGCAAGATCGAGTGGGGTGTCAACGGCGGGATCACCAACATCCAGCACATCGGTTTCCGCAAGGGGCTGCATCAGGTGGCTTTCGGGGTCGGATTCTCCGACCAGGTGCGGATGTCCCACCGCGACATTGCACCGCGCTGGGGCTACACCCTCTCGACGAACTACACGTTCAATCCGACCAACTCCTATTTCAGCGACCTGATTTCGTTCTACGGGCAGGCCTACCTGCCGGGTGTGGCCCCCCACAACTCGCTGTCGGTGGCGGCGACCTATCAGACGTCGGTCGGCGGGTACAAGTTCCCGACCGGCTATGCGCCGCTGAGCTACAAGTCCACGCGGCTGATCCCGCGGGGGTTCTCCTCGGCGGACATCGCCTCGAACAACTACACGGCCCTGGAGGCCAACTACCAGCTGCCGGTGTGGTATCCCGAGGGCGGCATCGGCTCGGTGCTCTACTTCAAGCGGATCCGGCTCAATATCGGGGGCGACTACGCCTGTTTCCGGATCCCCGGGACGACGGGCATGATGTGGTATGACATCTGGTCCGCGGGCGGCGACCTGATCTTCGACTTCAACCTCTTCCGGCAACCGGCTTCGGCGACCTCGACGCTCAAACTCTCGTGCTACCGACCGTCGAACGGCGGGATGTGGATCGGGGCGTCGCTCGGGCTGCCGTTTTAGGAATATTTTGTATCTTTGCTGCAAAATTCGGCTTTATGGCACAACGCAAGACGTCGGGAATCAGCCCGAAAGCGATCAAGTGGATCTGGGGTGTGGCCTTCGCGCCCTTTGCCCTGTTGGGAATCCTGCTGCTGCTCTCGGCCCTCGGGACGTTCGGGCGGCTGCCCTCGTTCGAGGAGCTGGAGAACCCCCGGAGCAACCTCGCCACGGAGATCTACTCCGAGGACGGCAAGGTCATCGGCACGTTCTTCGTGCAGAACCGCTCCTACGTGCAGTATGCCGACCTTTTCCCGGCGGATTCGACGCTCCATATCCGCCTCGACGGACACGAGGTGCCGCCGATCGTCGCGGCGCTCATCTCCACGGAGGACGTGCGCTTCCGCAGCCATTCGGGTATCGACATCCCCTCGCTGGCGCGTGTGGCCGTGAAGACCGTGCTGCTGCAGAATACCTCCCAGGGCGGCGGTTCGACCATCACGCAGCAGTTGGCCAAGAACCTCTTCCCGCGCGATACGGCCCGCAACCGCGGGCGGATCGCGCGCACGGCGAAGCTCGTGACGGCGAAACTCAAGGAGTGGATCACGGCCCTCAAACTCGAATACAACTACACCAAGGAGGAGATCGCCGCGATGTACCTCAATACGGTGGAGTACGGTTCGAACGCCTACGGCATCAAGTCGGCGGCCCATACGTTCTTCAACAAGGAGCCGCACGAGCTCAACGTCCAGGAGGCGGCGGTGCTCGTGGGGGTGGTGAACGCCCCGACGCGCTACTCGCCGGTGCGGAACCCGGACAATGCGCTGGCCCGCCGCAATCTGGTGCTTGCGCGCATGAGGGAGTCCGGGGCGCTGACCCGCGGACAGTGCGATTCGATCTCGGCGCTGCCCATCGTGCTGAACTACAAGCCGGTTTCGCACAACGAGGGTTCGGCGACCTATTTCCGGGAGATGCTGCGCCTGGTGATGAATGCCGACCGCCCGAAACGCAACCAGTTCTACAACGAATGGGACTACGACCAGGCGGTGAAGGAGTACGAGGAGAATCCGCTCTACGGCTGGTGCCACAAGAACACCAAGGCCGACGGTACGCCCTACAACATCTACCGCGACGGCCTGAAGATCTATACGACGATCAACTCGCGGATGCAGGCCTATGCCGAACAGGCGGTCCAGAAGCAGATGGAGACGGTCATCCAGCCCAAGATGGATGCGCAGTACCGCAATACGAAGGTGCTGTTCCTCGATACGGACCGTGCGGAGCGCGAGCGGATCATGCGCCAGGCGATCCGCTATTCGGACCGTTACCGGGAGATGAAGAATGCCGGATGCAGCGAGAAGGAGATCGCGGCGTCGTTCGACAAACCCTGTGCGATGAAGGTCTTCACCTACAAGGGCGAGCGGGACACGCTGATGACGCCGCGCGACTCGATCCTCCACCACAAGCGGATCATGCGTGCCGCGATGGTGGCGATGGACCCCCGCACGGGAGCGGTCAAGGCGTATGTCGGCGGTCCGAACTTCCGCTACTTCAAGTACGACATGGCCAAGCAGGGCAAACGGCAGATCGGTTCGACGATCAAGCCCTTCATCTATACGTTCGCCATCGACCACCTCGGCTTCACGCCCTGCACGATGGTCCCGAACCTCCCGACGACGATCGAGACGGCCAACGGCACGGCCTGGTCGCCGAAGGAGGCCGGACGGGTCGAGTACGACGGCGTGCTGCACCCGCTGCGCTGGGGCCTGGCCCGCAGCCGCAACAACTACTCGGCGTGGATCATGAAGCAGGCCAAGCAGCCCGAAGCCGTGGCCGACTTCATCCACAACATGGGTATCCGTAGCTATATCGATCCGGTTCCGGCGCTGTGCCTCGGGACCTCGGAGTCGAACGTCTTCGAGATGGTGAGCGCCTTCTCGACCTTCGCCAACGAGGGCGTGCATACCGACCCGGTCTTCGTGACGCGCATCGAGGACCGCCAGGGCAACCTCATCGCGACGTTCATCCCGCAGTCGCAGGATGCCATCAGCGAGCGCACGGCCTATACGATGCTGACGATGCTCGAAGGGGTGGTCAATGCCGGAACGGCCGGGCGTCTGAAGTGGCAGTTCGGACTGACGGACATGGAGATCGGCGGCAAGACCGGGACGTCGAACAAGAACCGCGACGCCTGGTTCATGTGCGTGGCCCCGAAACTGGTGGCCGGGGCGTGGGTCGGCGGCGAGGATCAGTCGGTGCATTTCATCTCGGGCGGAGAGGGCAGCGTGGCGGCCCTGCCGATCATCGGCGAGTTCATGAAGCGCGTCTACGACGACGGACGCCTCGGCGTCACCCGCGAGGACCAGTTCGTGCGCCCGGCGATGATGCCCCGCTACGACTGTGAGGACGAAATGGATGCCGCCGGTCCGGAGGAGAGCGACGATGACGCCTTCTTCGATTGACGTCTCGGCGGAAGAATCCCTTTGTTCTGTACGAAATTACGTTGCCGGGTTTGTTTCTTAAAAATTTTTACTATCTTTGCCCGAAAGGTTTGTCTCCCAAACCGATAAAACGAAACGAACCATGAAAATAGCCATCGTGGGCGCCAGCGGCGCCGTGGGTCAGGAGTTTCTGAGAATCCTCGAAGAGCGCGATCTGAAGATCGACGAATTGCTGTTGTTCGGCTCCGAGCGGAGTGCCGGACGTGCCTATCGTTTTCGCGGCAAGGATCTTACGGTCAGGTTGCTGCAGCATAACGACGATTTCAAGGGGGTGGATTTCGCCCTGACGTCGGCCGGAGCCGGGACGTCACGCGAGTTCGCGGAGACGATTACCAAACACGGCGCCGTGATGATCGACAATTCGAGCGCCTTCCGCATGGATGCCGACGTGCCCCTGGTGGTTCCGGAGGTCAATCCCGAAGATGCGAAGAACGCTCCGCGGCGGATCATCGCCAACCCGAACTGCACGACGATCCAGATGGTCGTGGCGCTGAAGGCCATCGAGGAGGTGTCGCATATCCGCCGGGTGCACGTCTCGACCTACCAGTCGGCCAGCGGCGCCGGAGCCACGGCCATGACCGAGCTGGTGAACCAGTACGCCGAACTGGGCGCCGGAAAGGAGCCTACGGTCGAGAAGTTTGCCTTCCAGCTGGCCTATAACGTCATTCCGCATATCGACGTCTTCACGGAGAACGACTACACGAAGGAGGAGATGAAGATGTTCAACGAGACGCGCAAGATCATGCACTCGGACATCCGGGTTTCGGCGACGTGCGTGCGTGTGCCGGTGATGCGGGCCCACTCGGAGAGCATCTGGCTCGAAACCGAACGCCCGGTCTCGGTGGAGGAGGCGCGCGAAGCCTTCTCGAAGGCCGAAGGGGTGGTGTTGATGGACGATCCGGCGAACAAGGTCTATCCGATGCCGCTGTTCATCGCCGGGAAGGACCCCGTCTACGTGGGGCGCATCCGCAAGGACCTGACCTGCGACAACGGTCTGGCATTCTGGTGCGTGAGCGACCAGATCAAGAAGGGTGCGGCACTCAATGCCGTGCAGATCCTCGAAACGCTCGTTTGATCCGGATCGAATGCCTTGCGGCGGTCGATCCGGCCGTCTGAACCCCATGACGAAACAGCCTCGGGAACTCCCGAGGCTGTTTCGTTGTTGTGCGAATGCCGGACCCGCGGCCGTTGCGGCCCTATTTGACCGGCAGCTCCCAGTCGTCGGTGCGGAACGACGAGGCGGGGATCCCGAAGGTGTTGAAGAGCGAAGCCTCGGCGTAGTTGCGGAAGGCGTAGCGCACGGCTACCGGAGTCTGAACCTCGTCGCTGGTGACGATCAGCCGTCCCCGACCCTTTTCGATCCACGCCTTGGCGGGGTGGAAGACGCGGTCGGCTCCCGCCACCTCGAAACCTCCGAGCGAATCGCCCAGGGGGGCCAGCGAGGATTTCCCGCAGCGGAAGGTCAGGCAGGCGCGGTTCCCCTCGACGGTCATCGATTCATAGAGCGGCGTGTTCGGCTCGTAGCCTTTCATGCCGTAGTCGTTGACCAGGGCCAGCCAGGCGAGGCGCTGTCCCACTTCTGCCTTTTTGCCCGGGTGGATGCAGTTCCGGTTGCCGATATCCATCGTCACGGCCATGCCGCAGGCCGGGATTTCGTCGAGATTGCGCATCTGTGCCTCGCGCAGCAGGGCCGAACCGCCTTCCAGGTCGGCATTCTCATAGCAGTAGGGAGCGATCTGCACGTAGTAGAAGGGCAGTTCCTTCCCGCCCCATTGTTCGCGGAGCATCCCGACGAAGGCCGGCATCAGTTTCTGGTACTGGGCGGGGCGCAGGCGGTTCGATTCGCCCTGGTACCAGAGGAATCCCTTGATCGTGTAGGGCACGAGCGGGGCGATCATTGAGTTATAGAGCATCGTGGGCTGGTTCTGGGGTTTGTTGATCTTTCCGTCGCCGTCGAGGAACGAAAGGTCGAATTCCGGGAATTCCGAGATTGTTTTGCGGTCGATCCACGCCTCGACGGGCGTGCCGCCCCAGCAGGAGATGATGATCCCGACGGGCACCTCCAGAACCGCCTGGAGGTAACGGGCGAAATAGTAGGCCGTGGCGCTGGCTCCGGCAACGGCTTCGGGGGTGTTCTGTTGCCACTTGGCCGTGCAGGACTCCTGCGGCGTGCGGGCCGTGACCCGTTTCACGTTGCAGATCCGGATCGGGGTCGAGGCCTTGGCCCGGGCGATGATGTCGGTGGGGTTCGTGACGGGCTGGTTCGTGAAGCCCCGCATCGGCATCTCCATGTTCGACTGTCCGGAGCAGAGCCATACTTCGCCGATCAGCACGTCGTTCAGCGTGAGGTGCTCCCCGTCGCTCAGGTCGATCGTGTAGGGGCCTCCGGCCTGCGGGGTCGGCACGTCGGCCTGCCAGCGTCCTTCGGCGTCGGCCGTTGCGGTGATGGTCTGCGAGCTCCACGAGGGGCGGATCGTGACCTTCTTGCCGGGTGCGGCCGTGCCCCAGAAACGGGCGTCGGTTTGCTGCTGGAGCACCATGTGGTCCGCGAAAAGGGCGGGCAGGACGACTTTCGCCTGCAGCGTGAGGGCCGTTCCGAGGGCGGCCAGGGTCAGAACGAGTTTCTTCATGTCGGGTTATTGGATTTTACAGGATTGCCGGGGGCGGTTGTCAGGCCGGGCGTTTTCCGGTCGGCGCGGAATTTGACGTGCCGGGAACGGGCTTCACGGATCGGTGTCCCGTACTCCGGGCGTGTGGCGGAGCGGATCGCCCCGGTCATTCCGATGCCGGGAGGTTCGACGCGGGGCAGTTCCATGGGCTGTTTTTGATTTTTCTTCCAAAGTTAGGAAAAAATTTTGAAAATGCGGCCGCACGGGCATCTTATTTGCGGGGAGATGCTTCGGGCCTCGGCCCGCAAACTGTCGGAATATGACTGCAACCGCCCTTTTTCTTTCGCTGTCTCTGATGACACAGCCCGATTCCGCCTCGGCATCCCGTTTTGTCGTCCGGGAGCTGCCGTATGCCTATGGGGCGCTCGCTCCGTACCTCTCCGAGGAGACGATGCGCTTCCACCACGACAAACACTACGCGGGTTACGTCAACAAACTCAATGAATTGCTGCTCGACTCACCCTTTGCCGGGCAGCCGCTTGAGGATATTGTCCTTTCGGCCGACGGCGCCCTCTGCAACAATGCCGCGCAGGCCTGGAACCACGAACTCTTTTTCGAACAGCTCTCTCCGCAGCCCGTGCGGGAGCCGTCGCCCGAACTGCGGGCGGCCATCGAGCGGGATTTCGGGTCGCTGGAGGCTCTTCAGGCGCAGATGAACCGCGCCGCGGCGGGGCTTTTCGGTTCGGGGTGGGTGTGGCTGGCCTCCGACCGCGAGGGGCGTCTGTCGATTCTCAGCGAGCCGAATGCCGGAAATCCGGTCCGCCGGGGGCTGATTCCCCTGCTGGGGATCGACGTCTGGGAACACGCCTACTACCTCGATTACCGCAACCGGCGTGCGGACGCCGTTGCGGCGCTCTGGAATGTCATCGACTGGCGCTGCGTCAGCGACCGCTACGCACATCTGTAGCGGGCTCTCCGCAGCATTCGGGATTCGGAACCGGGCCGTCTTTTCGAGAAGACGGCTTTTTTTGCGATTCCTCGTCGTACCTCTCGGCCGTTTTGCCGGGGATTTTGTCTTTTTTTTAAATTTTTTGGTCTGCAGGTTCTTTTTTCTGCGCGAAAGAGCGTATCTTCGCAGCGCGAAACCGCTGATCCAATGGTGGAGAGAATTCAATACTTGCTGATTCTGGTGCTCTTCGTGCTGTTGGGAAGCCTCGACAGGGCCTCCTTCGGGGACGATGCCTGCGGCGTACAGACCGTGCTGACCCGGTCGACGGACTCCGACTCCCTGACCGCGGTTCACAACTACCTCTCCGCGTGGACGCACTCCTGCGATACCACGGCCGAAACCCCGGTCATCTCGTTCGACCACAGGACCGTAGTCCGTCGGCGTGCTGCCGTGCGCGCCGCCGCGGATATCGCCTTCGAAGTCCGGATTGCGGCCCGGACGCCCTTCGACGCATTGCACCCCGGAGCGGTGGATTACTACGTCTTCTCCCTGGAGCATATTCTGATTTAGCCTGCGGCGGACCCTCTCCGTTGCAAGGACCCGTGCTGTCGGGAACAGCGTGTGTCGCGGGTCCGTTTTCTGCGGCCATGAGGCTTTGCGGGCCCGGCCGGAGCGTTGTCGAATCCCTAAATTCAAGGACATATTATGTATTTCACGCTATTGGTGGTCGTCATCCTTACGGCCATTGCGCTGGTTGCTGTTGCGCTGGGTATCGCCCGCGCCATCTCGCCGCGTTCGTACAACCCCCAGAAGGGTGAAGCCTACGAGTGCGGAATCCCGACGCGCGGACGCTCGTGGATGCAGTTCAAGGTGGGTTACTACCTCTTTGCCATCCTCTTTCTGATGTTCGACGTCGAGACGGTGTTCCTCTTCTCGTGGGCCGTCGTCGTGCAGGATCTCGGGGTCTACGGACTGGTGAGCATCCTGTTTTTCCTGGTAGTTTTGGTTTTGGGCCTGGCCTATGCCTGGCGGAAAGGAGCTTTGGAATGGAAGTAAGGAATCCCCGCATCAAGTCGATGAAGTACGAGGACTTCAACGACAACGAGTACATCGAGTCGATGGTCCGCGAACTGCGCGAGAACGGCACGAACGTCGTCGTGGGATGCCTCGACGAGGTGATCGAGTGGGGCCGCAGCAACAGCCTCTGGCCCCTGACCTTTGCGACGAGTTGCTGCGGCATCGAATTCATGGCCGTGGGCGCCGCACGCTACGATTTTGCCCGGTTCGGGTTTGAAGTGGCCCGGGCCTCCCCGCGTCAGGCCGACTTCATCATGGTGGCCGGGACCATCACGCACAAGATGGCCCCGGTGCTGAAACGCCTCTACGACCAGATGGCCGATCCGAAATACGTCATCGCCACGGGCGGCTGCGCCATCAGCGGCGGCCCGTTCAAGAAGTCGTACCACGTGGTTGACGGCGTGGACAAGATCCTGCCCGTCGATGTCTACATCCCGGGCTGCCCGCCGCGCCCCGAGGCGATGCTCTACGGACTGATGCAGCTGCAGCGCAAGGTCAAGGTGCAGCGCTTCTTCGGCGACGTGAACCGCCAGATCGACCGCAAGGAGTGCGAGGAGCTGCTGCGCCGCGACCTGACGGCCGAAAAGAACGAACTGAATGTGGAAAAAGATGCGAACCATGAACAATAATCTGAAAGAGAGCATCACGGCGTGGGAACCCGCAGCCGTGTGGTCGGAGTGCGGCGACGGATGGTTCACCGTTCCGGCGGATCGCTTCCGCGACCTGGCCGTGCGGCTCCGGGCCGAAGGTTTCGACTTCCTGCGCAGCCTCACCGGCATGGACTGGGGCGGGGAGGGCTTCGGCGTGGTCTACCACCTCGAATCGACCGCCACGGGCGAGAACGTCGTCCTGCGGACCATGACTCCGGACCGGGAGAATCCGGTGCTCCCTTCGGTCTGCGACCTCTGGAAAACCGCCGAACTGAACGAGCGCGAGGCGTTCGACTACTTCGGGATCCGCTTCCTGAACCACCCCGACATGCGGCGTCTGTTCCTGCGCGACGACTGGGTGGGCTACCCCCTGCGCAAGGATTACGACCCGTCGCAGAACCCCCTGCGCATGAGCAACGAGGTGTCGAAGGACAGTACGGCGTCGTTCGAGCTGATGCCCGACGGCAGCATCATCCGCCAGCGCAACGTCCTCTTCGACGAAGGGGAGTACGTCATCAACATCGGCCCCCAGCACCCGGCGACGCACGGTGTGCTGCGCTTCCGCGTCTCGCTCGAAGGCGAGATCATCCGCAAGCTCGACGCCCACTGCGGCTATATCCACCGCGGCATCGAGAAGATGTGCGAGGAACTGACCTACCCCCAGACGTTGGCCCTTACGGACCGCCTGGACTACCTCGGGGCGGCGCAGAACCGCCATGCGCTCTGCATGTGCATCGAGAAGGGCCTGGGCGTGGAGGTGCCGGAGCGTGTGCAGTACATCCGCACGATCATGGACGAGCTGCAGCGCATCGATTCGCACCTGCTCTTCTTCTCGTGCCTCTGCATGGACATGGGGGCCCTGACGGCCTTCTTCTATGGTTTCCGCGACCGTGAGAAGGTGCTCGACATCCTGGAGCAGACCACCGGAGGCCGCTTGATCCAGACCTACAACACGATCGGCGGCGTGCAGGCCGACATCCATCCCGATTTCGTGCGCAAGACCAAGGAGTTCATCGCCTACATGCGTCCGAAGCTGCGCGAGTACCACGAGGTCTTCACCGGCAACGTCATCGCGCAGGAGCGTCTGAAGGGTACGGGCGTGCTGACGCGCGAGGATGCCATTTCGTTCGGCGCCACGGGCGGTACGGGACGTGCCTCGGGGTGGGCCTGCGACGTGCGCAAGCGTCATCCCTATGCCGCCTATGGCAAGGTCGATTTCGAGGAGGTGCTCTTCACCGAAGGCGACTGTTTCGCCCGCTACATGGTCCGGATGCGGGAGATCGAACAGAGCCTGAACATCATCGAGCAGCTGATCGACAACATCCCCGAGGGGGAGTACCAGCTGAAGATGAAGCCCGTGATCCGCATTCCCGAGGGCAGCTACTACGCCGCCGTCGAGGGGAGCCGCGGCGAGTTCGGGGTCTTCATCGAGAGCCGCGGCGACAAATACCCCTACCGGATGAAGTTCCGCTCGACGGGCCTTCCGCTGGTTGCCTGCCTGGAGACCATCGCCCGGGGGACGAAGATTGCCGACCTGATCGCCATCGGAGGCACGCTCGACTATGTGGTGCCCGATATTGACCGTTAAACGCAAAACCCGAAGCTATGTTTGATTTCAGCATAATTACGAGTTGGATCCACGGCTGGCTGACCTCGTGGATGCCCCTGGGTCTGGCCGTCTTCCTCGAATGCGTGATCGTGGGCGTCTGCCTGCTGCTGCTGTACGCCGTGATCGCCATCGTGATGATCTTCATGGAACGCAAGGTCTGTGCGGCGTTCCAGTGCCGTCTGGGCCCGATGCGCGTGGGCCCGTGGGGCACGGTGCAGGTCTTCTGCGACGTCATCAAGATGTTGACCAAGGAGATCATCACCGTCCGCCATTCGGACCGCTTCCTCTACAACCTGGCCCCCTACATCGTCATCCTGGCCTCGGTGCTGGCCTTCGCCTGCCTGCCCGTGTCGCGCGGGCTGGAGATCCTCGACTTCAACGTCGGCGTCTTCTTCCTGATGGCCGCCTCGTCGATCGGCGTGGTGGGCATCCTGCTGGCCGGCTGGGGCTCGAACAACAAGTATTCGCTCATCGGTGCCATGCGAAGCGGCGCCCAGATGATCTCCTACGAGCTGTCGATCGGCCTGTCGATCCTCACGATCGTCGTCCTGACCGATACGATGCAGTTTTCGGAGATCGTCCTGCGGCAGGCCGACGGATGGTTCCTCTTCAAGGGCCACATTCCGGCGCTGATCGCCTTCGTGATCTACCTCATCGCGGGCAACGCCGAGGTCAACCGCGGACCGTTCGACCTCCCGGAGGCCGAATCGGAGTTGACGGCCGGTTACCACACCGAGTATTCGGGAATGCACTTCGGACTGTTTTACGTCGCGGAGTTCGTCAACCTGTTCATCATCTCGGGCGTGGCGGCCACGATCTTCCTCGGAGGCTGGATGCCGCTGCACATCCCCGGCTGGGAGGGCTTCAACACCGTCATGGACTACATCCCGGGCTTCGTGTGGTTCTTCGCCAAGGCCTTCTTCGTGGTGTGGCTGCTGATGTGGATCAAGTGGACCTTCCCGCGGCTGCGCGTCGACCAGATTCTGACGCTCGAATGGAAATACCTCGTGCCGATCGGGCTGGTGAACCTGCTGCTGATGGTCATTGTCGTCGTATTCAAACTGCATTTCTGATTATGAGCTATATCAAAGGACTCTTCCAAGGGATCGGCAGCCTGGCTACGGGCCTGAAAGTTACGTTCAGGGAGTTCTTCACGCCGAAGGTCACGGAACAGTACCCCGAGAACCGGGCGACGCTGAAGATGTACGACCGCTTCTGCGGCGAACTGACCATGCCGCACGACGCCGAAGGACACAACAGGTGTATCGCCTGCGGGCTGTGCCAGACGAACTGCCCGAACGGCACGATCCGCCTTACGACCGAGATGGTCACCGACCCCGAAACGGGAAAAACCCGAAAACGCCTCGTGCGTTACGAATACGATCTGGGTTCGTGCATGTTCTGCCACCTGTGCGTGAACAGCTGCCCGACGGGCGCCATCCGCTTCTCCCAGAAGTTCGAACACGCGGTCTTCACCCGTGAAAAACTTGTCAAACAACTCAACCGCTAAGCCATGGAAATCACGCTCGAACTGATTGCTTTCATCATTCTCGCGCTCTTCATCTGCGTGAGTGCCGTCCTGGCGGCGACGACCAAGCGTATCCTGCGGGCCGCGACCTACCTGTTGTTCGTGCTGTTCGGCACGGCCGGCATCTACTTCCAGCTCAACTATTCGTTCCTCGGGGCGGTGCAGCTGCTGATCTACGCCGGCGGCATCACGGTGCTCTACGTCTTCTCGATCCTGCTGACGTCGAGCGAGGGCGACAAGGCCCCCGAACTGAAGAGTTACAAGTTCATCGCGGGTCTGGTCGCCACGCTGCTGAGCCTGGGTGTCTGCCTCTGGGTGATGCTGCGCCACGACTTCCTGCCCCAGCACTTCGAACACGGCGAACTCAACGTGCGGACCATCGGCCATGCGTTGATGAGTGCCGACAAATACGGTTACGTGCTGCCCTTCGAGGTCATCAGCGTGCTGCTGCTGGCCTGCATCGTGGGCGGCATCCTGATCGCGCGCAAACGCTAAAACAAGTACGGCTATGATAAAAATGGAATATTACCTCGTCGTCTCCACGATCCTGATGTTCGTGGGCATCTACGGCTTCGTCACGCGCCGCAACCTGCTGGCGATGCTGATCTCCGTGGAGCTGATCCTCAATTCGGTGGATATCAACTTCGTGGTCTTCAACCGTTTCCTCTTTCCGGAGCAGCTCGAAGGATTCTTCTTCACGCTCTTTGCCATCGGCGTGAGCGCCGCGGAGACCGCCGTGGCCATCGCCATCATCATCAACATCTACCGCAACATCCGCAACATCGAGGTCAAGAACCTGCGGGAGATGAAGTGGTAACCGTGTACGCAAGCTTATGGAATATACGATTCTGATTCTGTTGCTGCCCTTCGTGAGCTTCCTTCTGCTGGGGCTCGCGGGCATGAAGCTCCGACCCGTGGTGGCCGGGGCCATCGGGACGGCCGTGCTGGCCGTGGTGACGGTGCTGAGCTACACGACCGCTTACGAATACTTTGCGGCGGGGCGTGACGCTGCCGGGGTCTTCCCGACGCTCATCCCCTGGAATACGGTCTGGCTGCCCATCGCGGGCGACCTGCACATCGACCTGGGCGTGCTGCTCGACCCGATCTCGGTGATGATGCTGGTGGTGATCTCCACGGTCTCGCTCATGGTCCACATCTACTCGCTGGGCTACATGAAGGGCGAGCGGGGCTTCCAGCGCTACTACGCCTTCCTGTCGTTGTTCACGATGAGCATGATGGGGCTGGTCGTGGCGACGAACATCTTCCAGATGTACCTCTTCTGGGAGCTGGTGGGCGTGAGCTCCTACCTGCTGATCGGCTTCTACTACACGAAGCCCGAGGCGATCGCCGCCTCGAAGAAGGCCTTCATCGTGACGCGCTTCGCCGACCTGGGATTTCTCGTCGGCATCCTCGTCTACGGTTACTACGCCGGGACCTTCGCCTTCACGCCCGCCGCCTCGACGCTGGCTGCGGCCGGTGCGATGATTCCGCTGGCCCTGGGGCTGATGTTCATCGGCGGTGCGGGCAAGAGCGCCATGTTCCCGCTGCACATCTGGCTGCCCGACGCCATGGAGGGCCCGACGCCTGTTTCGGCGCTGATCCATGCGGCGACGATGGTCGTCGCGGGGGTCTACCTCGTGGCGCGGATGTTCCCCCTCTTCATCGGCTATGCCCCCGAGGTGCTGCACTGGACGGCTTATATCGGGGCCTTCACGGCGCTGTACGCCGCCGTGGTGGCCTGCGTGCAGAGCGACATCAAGCGCGTGCTGGCCTTCAGTACCATCTCGCAGATCGGCTTCATGATCGTGGCGCTCGGGGTCTGCACCTCGAACGACCCCCACACGGGCGGTCTGGGTTACATGGCCTCGATGTTCCACCTCTTCACCCACGCGATGTTCAAGGCGCTGTTGTTCCTCGGGGCCGGGGCGATCATCCACGCCGTGCACTCGAACGAGATGTCGACGATGGGCGGCCTTCGCAAGTATATGCCTCTGACGCACATCACCTTCCTGGTGGCCTGTCTGGCCATCGCGGGGATCTGGCCCTTCAGCGGCTTCTTCTCGAAGGATGAGATCCTCACGGCCTGCTTTGCGTTCAGCCCCGTCATGGGGTGGGTGATGACGGCCATCGCGGGCCTGACGGCCTTCTACATGTTCCGCCTCTACTACGGCATCTTCTGGGGGCGCGAGAACCGCGAACTCCATGCCGCGCATACGCCCCACGAGGCCCCCTTCTCGATGACCCTTCCGCTGCTGGTCCTCGCGGCGGTGACCTGCGTGGCGGGCTTTATTCCCTTCGGACGCTTCGTCTCGGCCGACGGGCTGGCCTACACGATCCACATCGACGGCGGCGTGGCGACCATCAGCCTCAGCGTGGCCGTCGTGGCCATCGCGCTGGCCACGTGGATGTACGCCCGGGAGAAGCAGCCCGTGGCCGACCGGCTGGCCGAAAGGTTCAGCGGCCTGCACCGCGCGGCCTACCACCGCTTCTACATCGACGAAATCTATCAGTTCATCACCCACCGGGTGATCTTCGCCTGCATCTCGACCCCGATTGCGTGGTTCGACCGCCACGTGGTCGACGGCTTCCTGAACCTGCTGGCCAGCGCCACGAACGGCGCCGCCTGCCTGATCCGCGAGATGCAGAGCGGCAGTGTGCAGCGCTACTGCATCTGGTTCCTCGGCGGTGCGCTGGGGTTGACGATCCTGATTCTTCTCATCTGCTAATCGGAACGTGTTATGAATATACTATCCCTGTTTCCTGCCGTGCCCCTGGTGATGATGCTGGGGCTGTGGCTCTCGAAGTCGCGGCGGCAGATCCATGCCGTGATGGTCACGGGCGCGTCGGTGCTGCTGGCGCTGGCCGTGGCGCTCGTCTTCCGCTACCTTGGGCTGCGCGAGGCGGGTGAAACGGCCCAGATGCTCCTGACCGACAGCGTCGTGTGGTACGCCCCGCTCAACATCCACTACGCCGTGGGCGTCGACGGCATCTCGGTGGCCATGCTCCTGCTGTCGGCCATCATCGTCTTCACCGGAACCTTCGCCTCGTGGCAGATGCAGAAGGACATCAAGGCCTACTTCCTCTGGTACTGCCTGCTGAGCGTCGGGGTCTTCGGCTTCTTCATCTCGGTGGACTTGTTCACGATGTTCATGTTCTACGAGGTGGCGCTGATCCCGATGTACCTCCTGATCGGCGTCTGGGGCAGCGGCCGCAAGGAGTATTCGGCCATGAAGCTGACGCTGATGCTCATGGGCGGTTCGGCGCTGCTGCTGATCGGCATTCTGGGCATCTACTTCGGCGCCGGGGCCACGACGATGAACGTCCAGGAGATCGCCGCGCTGCACAACATCCCCGTCGCGCTGCAGCGGATCTGGTTCCCGCTGGTCTTCGTGGGATTCGGTGTGCTGGGGGCCCTGTTCCCGTTCCACACGTGGAGCCCCGACGGCCACGCCTCGGCCCCGACGGCCGTCTCGATGCTCCACGCCGGGGTGCTGATGAAGCTCGGCGGCTACGGCTGCTTCCGCGTGGCGATGTACCTGCTGCCCGACGCGGCCCACGAGCTGAGCTGGATCTTCATCCTGCTGACGACCATCTCGGTGGTTTATGGCGCCTTCTCGGCCTGCGTGCAGACCGACCTGAAGTACATCAACGCCTATTCGTCGGTGTCGCACTGCGGGCTGGTGCTCTTCGCCATCCTGATGATGAACACCACGGCCTCGACGGGCGCCATCCTGCAGATGCTGAGCCACGGTCTGATGACGGCGCTCTTCTTCGCACTGATCGGCATGATCTACGGCCGCACCCACACGCGCGACGTGCGCCAGTTGAGCGGTCTGATGAAGGTGATGCCCTTCCTTGCGGTGGGCTACGTGATCGCGGGTCTGGCGAACCTCGGACTGCCGGGTCTGAGCGGCTTCGTGGCCGAGATGACGATCTTCAACGGCGCCTTCATGAACGCCGACACGTTCCACCGCGTGGTGACCGTCATCGCCTGCACGTCGATCGTCATCACGGCGGTCTACATCCTGCGCGTCGTCGGGAAGATCCTCTACGGCACGTGCGAAAACCCCGAACACCTGAAACTCTCCGACGCCACGTGGGACGAACGCCTTGCGGTCATCTGCCTCGTCGTGGCCATCGCCGGGATGGGACTTGCGCCGCTGTGGGTGAGCGACCTGATCCGCGGCAGCGTCTCGGAACTCATTGCACACATCTTGAGCTAAGCGACTATGGATTACACGACGATATTTCCGCTGATGCGGGCCGAACTGACCCTCACGGCGATCCTCATTCTTCTCTTCCTCTACGACCTCCTTGCGGGCAAACGCGGGCGCCGCTGGTTTTCGGCCGTGGCGTGCGGACTGCTGGCCGTGCAGGTTGCGGTGAATCTCATCCCGGGTCCGGAGGGCGAACTCTTCGGCGGGATGTTCCGTTACGCCGCGATGGACGGCGTGGTGAAGAGTGTTCTCTCGATCGGAGCGCTGATTGTCTGCCTGCAGGCCGATCAGTGGCTGCAGCGCGAGGATACCTGCCACAAGCAGGGTGAATTCTACATCCTGACGCTCTCGACGCTGCTGGGCATGTACTTCATGATCTCGGCGGGGCACTTCCTGCTGTTCTTCATCGGGCTGGAGCTGGCCTCGGTGCCGATGGCCTGCCTGGTGGCCTTCGACAAGTACAAGCACCACTCGGCCGAGGCCGGAGCGAAATATATCCTCTGCGCGCTCTTTTCGAGCGGACTGATGCTCTTCGGCATTTCGTTCTTCTACGGCACGACCGGCACGCTCTATTTCGACGACATGGCCGCCCGCTTGACGGGTTCGCCGCTGGAGATCATGTCGATGGTCTTCTTCTTCTCGGGGTTGGGCTTCAAGATCTCGCTCGTGCCCTTCCACCTCTGGACGGCCGACGCCTACCAGGGCGCCCCGACGACCGTCACGTCGTACCTCTCGGTGGTCTCGAAGGCCGCCGCGGCGTTCGTGCTCTTCACGACGCTGGTCAAGGTCTTCGCACCGCTGGTCGAGGAGTGGCAGACGCTGCTGTGGGTCGTGACGGTGCTGAGCATCACCGTGGCAAACCTTTTCGCCCTGCGGCAGCGGGACCTGAAGCGCTTCATGGCCTTCTCGTCGATCTCCCAGGCCGGATACATCATGCTGGCCGTCATCGGCGGCAGCGCCCAGGGCATGACCTCGCTGGTCTTCTACGTGCTGGTCTACCTGGCTGCGAATCTCGCGGTCTTCGGCGTGCTGTCGACCGTCGAGCAGCACTCGGGCGGCAAGGTCTCGCTGGAGGATTACAACGGCTTCTACCGCACGAACCCCCGGCTGGCCGTGATGATGATGCTGGCGCTCTTTTCGCTGGCGGGGATTCCGCCCTTCGCGGGCTTCTTCTCGAAGTTCTTCGTCTTTGCCGCGGCCTTCAGGGCGGGTTTCTACGTGCTGGTCTTCATTGCCCTGCTCAATACGGTGATCTCGCTCTACTACTACCTGCTGATCGTCAAGGCGATGTTCATCACGCCGTCCGATGAGCCGATCGCCGCGTTCCGCTGTGACGGCTATACGCGCCTGAGCCTGGCCCTCTGCATGGCCGGGGTGCTGCTCCTGGGCGTGGTGAGCGCCGTTTACGACGGGATCAACGCCTTCGCCTTCGGGCTCTGATTCCTCCGGAGGCCTTCTCGACGGAGCGGACCGACACTGCCGGTCCGCTCCGTTTTTTTGCAAAAGAGGCGGTAAATCGCGGATTTTGAATTATTTTTGCACTTCGAAAGAAAACGTTTGTCTCATGCAGTTGACCCTATTCCGGCGGATCACCCTCCGGCAGATCGTATGGGCGGGATGTCTGGTGACCCTGCTCTACGCCCTTTTCAGTCGGGGCGTCTACCACTCCGACGAGCACTATCAGATTCTGGAGTACGCCCACATGAAACTCTTCGGAACCCCCGTGGAGGAGCATCTGGCCTGGGAATACCCCTTGCAGATGCGTTCCGGGGTGCAACCCTTCATTGCCTGGTGTGTGGGGCGCGTGCTGGTGGCGCTGGGGTGCTGGTCTCCGTGGCTGGCCGTGAGCATCCTCCAGCTGCTGAGCGGGCTGCTGTCGGTGGCCGTGCTGCTCTTCTTCTACCGCACGGTGCGCGAGGAACTGACCTCCGGGACGCAGCGCAAATGGTTTCTCGTGCTGGGATTCTTCCTCTGGTTCATGGCCTACCTCCACGTCCATTTCAACGCCGAGATGCTCTCGGGCAACCTCCTGTTGCTGCTGGCGGCCCTGACGATCCGTTTCCGCCGCCGCATGGAACGCGAGGAGTGCGGCGAGTCCGACTCCCACCATCCCAGTCGGGAATTCGCCTGGGGCGTGCTGCTGGGGCTCGTGGCCGGGGCGACCTTTATCGTGCGCTTCCAGACGGGCTTCGCCCTGCTCGGATACGGTCTCTGGCTGCTGTTTTTCTGCCGCCGCTGGCGCCTTTATGTCGGAATGGTCCCGGGTGTCGTTGCGATGCTGGCCCTCGGGCTGCTGGCCGACCGCTGGCTCTACGGCGAATGGACCTGTGCGCCGTGGAACTACCTCCAGGAGAATATCCTCAACGCCCGGATGGACCAGTTCCGCCACGAACCCTGGTGGTATTACCTCACGGCCCCGGTGCTCGAAGGCGGCATCTTCTTCGGACTGCTGGCCCTCATCGCCACGCTGCGCTTCTTCTGGAAACGTTCCCGGCACGTCGTGACGTGGATGCTCGTGCCTTTTCTGCTTGTGCACTTCTTCCTCGCACACAAGGAGATCCGCTTCTTCTTCCCGGTGTTGTTCTTCGTGCCGTGGTTTCTCGTGGAGCTGTTCCGCGGGGCGGGCGATCGCTTCTCGGGCCGCGGCTGGCGCTGGGCCCTGGGTCTCTTGGCGGTGATGAATCTCGGGGCGATGTGCTACAACCTGATCCTGCCGACCCCCGACATCCATTTCTATCGGGTCGTGCGGGACTACTGTCGTGACAAGGGTGAGGTCGTGGCGCTGAACCTCTCCGACGAGGCGACCTATTACAGCCGTCTGCAGCGTTTTTCGGAACCGGCCCGGGTGGTAGAGGCACGCTTCTACATGCCCGCGAATTTCGACAACCTCCACTTCGACACCCCCGAATCCCTGCAGGCTGCGGCCCGGCGGCTGACAGCCGAAGGGCGTCGCGTCGTGATCCTTTCTGCGGACCCGGCGCTGGCCGAAAGTGCACCGCTGGCACTGCACAAAATCATCTGGAGCCCCTATCCCGCGTGGGTGGTGCGTTACTTCAACTTCAACGACTGGACGCGCTTTGCGGTGCGCTCCAAAAATATCTACGAGGTGTTGCCGGAGGCGGCCGACCGCGGCGGGCTTTAACGCTTTTCGCCGTCGAGCAGCCGCTCCTTGATTCCGATTCCGGCGGCGTAGCCCGTCATCCGGCCGTCGTAGCCGATGACACGGTGGCAGGGGATGAGAATGCCGATCGGATTGCGGTTGTTGGCCATCCCGACGGCCCGGAATGCCAGGTTGTGGCCGATCTGCTCGGCGATCTGCTTGTAGGTGCGGGTCTCGCCGTAGGGGATGGTCTGCAGGGCCTTCCAGACCTTTTTCTGAAATTCCGAACCTTGCGGCGCGAGCGGCAGCGTAAAGCTGCGGCGCTCACCGGCGAAGTATTCGCGGAGCTGCCGGGCCGTTTCGCGCAGCAGCGGCGTGGCATCCTCTTCCCGGCAGAGAAGCGAACCCTCCGGAAGTTCCGTCCCGAAGCGGAGCCCGGTGACGGCATCGTCCGAGGCCGTCACCGTCACCGGGCCGACGGGCGTTTCGAGTTGCAGGGAGTGCGTCATAAGTGCTCCAGCGTGTAGTCGATCATCTTCTGCCGGACGTGGCCCGTGGCGTCGGGCAGCATCGAGTGGTTCTGGTCGGGATAGACCATCATGTCGTACTGCTTCCCGGCTCGGTTCAGGGCGCGGGTCATCTCCACGGTGTTCTGGAAATGTACGTTGTCATCGGCCGTGCCGTGGATGATGAGCAGCCGGGTTTTCTTGTCGTCGAGCATCTGCGCAAAGTGGATCGGGGAGTATTTGTCATACCCTTCGGCATTGAACTGCGGCAGGTTGTTGTAGATCTCGGTGTAGATCGTGTCGTAGTAGCGCCACGAGGTGACGGGCGCCACGGCGATGGCCATGCGGAAGAGCCCGTGTCCCTTGAGGGCGCAGCTCAGGGCCATGAAACCGCCGTAGGACCAGCCGTAAATCCCGATCCGGTCGGGGTCGACCCAGGGTTGTGCGGCCATGTAGCGGGCCGTCGAGAGCTGGTCCTCGACCTCCAGGGCGCCGAGACGCCCGTAGGTGAGTTTCTTGAACTTTTCGCCCCGGAATCCGGTTCCGCGGCCGTCGGCGCAGACCACGATGTAGCCCTTTTCGGCCAGGGCATCCTCCCAGTCCATCGACCAGCGGTCGGCAACCTGCTGCGAGCCCGGACCCGAATATTGGGTCAGCAGCACCGGGTAGCGCTTTGCGGGATCGAACCCGCGAGGCAGGATGCGGTAGGCGTTGAGCGTGTCGCCGCGTTCGGTCACGAAGGTGAAGAACTCCTTGACGGGCCGGTCCGTAGCCATCAGCTCGGCCCGCAGTTCGCGGCTGTCGGCCAGCGTGCGGAGCCATTGTCCCGCGGCGTCGCGGACTTCGGTGAGGTTGGGGGTCGCGGCGTTCGAGAAGGTCGTGATGAAGTATTTCATCCCCTTGCTCGGAGCTGCGGTATAGTAGCCGTCGCGTTGTGTGAGGCGCTGTTTGTCCTTGCCGTCGAGGCGCACGCTGTAGAGGTTGCGGCGCAGCGGCGAGGTCTCGGTCGAGAGGTACCAGACGCGCTTGCCGTCGGTTCCCACGACGTCGGTCACCTCCCAGGCCCCCTTGGTCACCTGCCCGAGCAGGCCGCGCCGCAGGCTGTAGAGGTAGAGGTGCATGTACCCCGTATGGCTCTCCTGCCGTACGAGGAAACGGTCCCGGTCGACGAACGTCACGGTCCGGTCGTCGACCCGTTCGACGTATTGCTGCGAGCGCTCCTCATAGACCGTGCGTTGGGCGCCGTGGGGCTCGCAGACCACCATCTCGAAGGTGTTCTGGCGGCGGTTCAGCCGGTAGTACCAGGGTCGTCCGTCGGGGGTCCAGCCGATGCGGGGGATGTACTGGTCGGTTTCGGTTCCGGTGTCGATCCGGCTTTTCGCACCCGTTGCGAGGTCGGCGATCCACAACTGGACCACGGAGTTCGCCTCCCCGGCCTTCGGGTATTTGAACGAGTAGGCCCGGTTGTAGAGTTTCCCGTCGAAGCGCATCATCTCCATCAGGGGCACCTGGCTCTCGTCGAAACGCAGATAGGCCAGCTTCTGCCCGTCGGGCGAGAAGGCGTAGGCGCGCGTGATGCCGAACTCCTCCTCGTAAACCCAGTCGGTCGTTCCGTTGATCACCTCGTTCCAGACTCCGTCGTCGGTGATGCGGCGCGTGCGCTGCGTCTCGATGTCGTAGACGTAGAGGTCGTTGCGGTCGGAGTAGACGATGCTGCGTCCGTCGGGCGAGAACGAGGCGTCGCGCGGGGCTTCGGCGTCGCGCAGAACCGGGATGACGCGCCCGTCGCGGATGAGCGAGTAACTCGTGGTGTAGGAGTGGCGGTAGATGGGGTGCCGTCCCGAGGCGATGAGGATCGAGCGCTCGTCGGGCGAGAGCGTGTAGTCGGAGATCGCCAGATTCGGCGTCGGCGACGGGAGCAGGCTTTCGCCCGGGCCTTCCGTGGCATAGGCGTAGCGGCGGATGTCGTTGCCCGCGAGGACGGTGTAGTGTTCGCCGTCGTTCATCGAGCGGATTCCCCGCACCGTCTGGTTCAGCCCCTTCAACCGGGCGATTTCGGCATACTCTCCTTCGGCTCTGGCATGGCCGGCCGTAAAAAGGAGCGCCGCTCCGAGCATCGCTTCCGCGAACCGTCGCACGCTCCGTATCACTTGACTCTTCATTGTTGGCCTCTGTTCCTTCTTGGGTGGTCGTGTTTTGAATTCCGTCGGTTCCGTCTGCGTCAAATGTCCTCGACCTCGAAATCGTAGCCCAGGCGCTTGCCGGTGACGAACTTCGAGTTGTCCATCTTCGTGTTGAACTGGTCGACCGTGACGCGCTTGTTCTCCTCGTAGGGGGGCATCAGCAGGTCGAAGTTCAGCGAGAAGGCGATGGCGGCCTCCAGCACGTCGACCAGCGCGTCGCGGTCGATTTCGGCCTTTCCGAAACTCATGGCCCGCATCGAGGTCTGCTGTTTCCCCTCGACGAAGTAGCGGCGTTCGCGGTTGATGAAGATCCGTCCGATGAGGTATCCCTCGTCGGCGTTGCGGTTGAACTTGAACGAATCGGAGAGGAAGTTGTAGATGTTGATCACACCGCAGTAGGAGTTCTCCTGGTCGGCCTGCACGTAGGGGTTCTGCCAGATGAGATGGTTGGCGTCGAATTCGAAGACGTCGGTGTGCATCTGGAAGATCAGCATGTCGTTGGCTACCTGCAGCTGGGCTTCGAACTTCCCGCGGTCGCGGTATTCGATCCGCACGCGGCGGTCGAGTTTCCCGTCGAGCTCGTCGTCCATCTCGGCGGCGATCTCCAGCAGGGTCTCTTTCAAGAGGTTGAAGGCTGCGAACGTGTTGTCGAACACCTTCTGTTTGAGGGTTGATTTGCGGACGATCGTATCGAGGATCCTGGTCCGCAAGGGGGTTGTTTCCATGGTCTGGTATCTGGTCTGTCGTTGTTTCCTGTTTTGTCGGGGCGGCGGTCCGGGGCGGGGTGCCGCGCTCTATAGCGTTTTGCGGCCGGGCGTTTTGCGGCCGGAGGTTATTTGATCCGCAGCTGCCGGCCCTCTTCGAGCCGTTCGCCGGGTTTGAGTTTGTTGAGGCGTTCGATCGAGCGGCTTCGGATTGCGTAGGACTGCCCGACGGCGTAGACCGTCTCGCCCGGACGGCAGATGTGGTGGCGGGCATTGCCCTCCCAGCGCTTCTTCTTGCGCTCGATGTAGACCACCTCGCCGGTCATCGGCTGGGCCTTCTTGTCCTTCAGGTCGTTGAACTTCCGCAGGTTCCGGGCCGAGATGCGGAACTTGCGGCCGATGTTCTCATAGGTGTCGTTCTCCTTGGCCGTGACGTAGTGCACGCCGTTGGTCATGTAGACGTTGTAGCCTTCGTGGGCGTTGATCGTCACGCGGTAGTTGTCCGGATCGACGGCCGTTGCGGTGCGGGCGACCTCCTCGACGCTCGACTGTGCCGAGAACCACTCTTCGGGATTGCGCTCCAGACCGAACCGTTTGGCGTAGAGCCGTTCGCCGTTGGGGCGGTCGAGCAGGTAGAGCTGGTTCTCCTCGATGATGCGGATCAGCCGCTGGGCGTAGTCGGGGGCCGTAGCGTAACCGGCCGCCTTCAGGCCCCGGGCCCAGCTTTTGTAGTCGTCGGAGGCGTAGGCGAAGAGCGAATCGTAGCGCGGCTGCGAGTCGAGGAATTCGGCATGGTCCTCGTAGGAGGCCTCGACGGTGGGGTAGGCGCGGAAGCACTCGCCCTTGGCGTCGTCGTCGTGGTAGACCCGTCGGCCCTTCCAGTTGGTCTTGCACTTGATGCCGAAGTGGTTGTTGGACTTCATCGCGAGGAGGCTGTTCCCGCAGTCGGATTCGAGGATTCCCTGAGCCATGGTGATGCTGGCGGGGATTCCGTAGCGTTCCATGTGTGCCACGGCGATGTGCATGTATCGGTCGATGTACTCTTCGCGGGTCTGGCGCACCTGGCCCGGGAGTTGGGCCGTGCAGGCGAGGAGGATTCCGGCGAGGAGTATTGCTTTTCTGGAAATATTCATTATCTTTGTTTGATGATTACCGACAAAGGTATAATTTTCCGTTGAAAATAACAATATTCCCCTAAAACCGAAGCTATGTTTACCGAAAACGCGAACCGCATTTTCAACCGTTCCATCGAGGATTACCACCGTTGGGACGATGTGGACCACCCGATCGAGAACCCTTACGAGGCCGGGACGCTCGACCACCTGCTCTACCACAAGAACTGGATCGACACCGTGCAGTGGCATCTGGAGGACATCATCCGCGACCCGGCGATCGACCCGGTGGAGGCGCTGCGGATCAAGCGGCGGATCGACAAGTCGAACCAGGACCGCACGGACATGGTGGAGTATGTGGATTCCTACCTGTTGGACAAGTATAAGGATATCCGTCCGGCGGCCGATGCGCGGCTCAATACGGAGACTCCGGCGTGGGCCATCGACCGGCTGTCGATCCTGGCGCTGAAGATCTACCACATGGCGCGGGAGACCGAACGCACGGATGTCGACGGGGCGCACCGCGAGGCGTGCCGCCGCAAGCTGGAGGTGCTGCTCACGCAGCAGACGGACCTCTCGCGGGCCATCGAGGAACTGATCGAGGATATCGAGGCGGGGCGCAAGTACATGAAGACCTACAAACAGATGAAGATGTACAACGACCCGTCGTTGAACCCCGTCTTGTATGGGCAGAAAAAATAACGGCGGCCTGCCCCGTCACCTGCTGGTCCTGCGGACTTCGGCCATGGGCGACGTGGCGATGTTGCCCCACGCCCTGCGGCCTCTGCTGGCGGCCTACCCCGACCTGAAGGTCACCGTGGCGACGCAGAAACTCTTCCGGCCCTTCTTCGAGGGGCTCCGGGTCGGGATCCTGGAGGTCGACACGAAGGGCGAGCACCACTCCCTGCGGGGAATGTGGCGCCTGGCGGCCGAGGCGCGGCGGCTCGGCGTGGATGCCGTGGCCGATGTCCACGATGTGCTGCGCTCGCAGGCCTTCCGGCTTTCGATGCGGCTGCACGGCATCCCCACGGCCCATATCGACAAGGGACGTGCCGAGAAACGCCGCTTCATCCGTTGCGGCGGCCGCGGCATGGAGCCTCTGCGCCATACCGTGCTGCGCTATTGCGACACCTTCCGGCAACTGGGCTTTGTCTTCGAGGATCCGGCGCCTGCCGAACCCCGCACGCTCGAAAATCCCTTCGGAGGGAAGCAGGGCCGCTGGGTGGGCTTCGCGCCCTTCTCCGCCCA
Organism: uncultured Alistipes sp.; assembly: GCA_944321965.1. Taxonomy (GTDB): domain Bacteria; phylum Bacteroidota; class Bacteroidia; order Bacteroidales; family Rikenellaceae; genus Alistipes. The sequence goes on along the minus strand of CALUNH010000017.1, from coordinate 22,561 downwards.
CCGGGGCAAAACCTACCCCGAGGCGCAGAGCCGCGAACTGGTCCGGCTCCTTTCAGCGCGTTTCGACCGGGTCTTTATCCACAGCGGCGGCGGGGCCGAACGGGCCTTCGCCGAGGAGATGGAACGGACCTTCCCCAACGTGACGGCCCTCTCCGGAAAAGTTAGGCTGGCCGGGGAGATGGCCCTCGTTTCGAATCTCGACTGCGTGGTGGCGATGGATTCGCTGGTCATGCACCTTGCGGCGCTGGTCGGCACCCCGGTGGTGTCGGTCTGGGGCGCCACCCATCCCGGATTGGGATTCCTCGGCTACGGCGTCCCGGAGGAGGGGATCGTGCAGGCCGATTTCGACTGCCGCCCCTGCTCGGTCTTCGGCAGCAAGCCCTGCCGCTACGGTGACTGGCACTGCCTGACGGCCATCATGCCCGAATCCGTTGCCGAACGGGTCGAACGGCTGGTTGCCCGGCGATCCTGAGGGACCGCGAGGGGCCGCGAGAGCCTGTGAGGGGACCGCGAGGGGCCGTGAGAGGCCGCGAGGTTTGTGAGGTTTGTGAGGTCTGTGAGGTCTGTGAGGTCTGTGAGGGACGCAAGATACGGCTCTTTCCAATAAATAAAACAGCCCGCTGCATCAGTCAGCGGGCTGTTTCGTTTCTGCGCCGATTCCCGGACTACTCCTGCGCCGGAACTGCCTCCTCTTCCGGGGCTGCGGCGGCATCCGCACCTTCCGCGGTTGCGGCCGGTTCCGTTGCGACAGCCTCCGTATTTCCCGTTGTGGCCGCCTCCGCCTTCTCGGACACCTTGTCGTAAACGATCTTCGTACCCTCTATTGTCAGCGAGTAGTTTCCGGCGGCATCCTTCGAGATGATGCCCGTTTGGGAGAAGTCGAAACTTCCGCCGTTGCCGATGCTCTGCCCCTTGAGCAGAATCTTTCCGACCTCGTCGAGCAGTTCCCAGCCCGTGTAGACCAGCGTCGCCGAGTTGATCGACGCCGCGTCGCCCTCGACGCGGATCTCGATGCCCATCGAGAACTCCGGGTTCTCCGGGTCGTAGAGCATCCAGCGCCCGACGGCTTCGGCATAGGTGGGGTTCGTGGCCACCTTCAGGGCCTGGGCGCCCTCCTCCAGCCGTCCCTTGTACTCCACGACCACCGGTGCTCCCGTGAGCAGCCCGTGGGCTTCGCTCCGGTCGGCCTCTGCGGTCGAGAACGTGTAGGTCGATTCGGACGACTGGTCCTGAACCGTGACGGTATTCATCGTGGCGTCGGTGATGAAGCCCGTGAAGGTCCGGGGCTCCCGTTCGCCGCAGGCCGCCAGTCCGAGTGCGGCCAGGGTGACGATCCACAGCTTTCTGTTTTTCATTGCTTCTTTTTTAGACTCTTTTCCCGGTGGCAAAAATAGCCATTTTTCCGCTTCCCGGTATTACAACGAACGGATATATTCGTCGATGGCTTTGGCGGCGGTGCGTCCGGCCCCCATGGCGAGGATCACCGTGGCGGCGCCCGTCACAGCATCGCCTCCGGCAAAGACCCCCTTGCGGGTTGTGGCCCCGTGCTCGTCGGCCGTGATGCAGCCGCGGCGCGAGGTTTCGAGGCCTTCGGTCGTGGCGGCCAGCAGCGGGTTGGGCGAGGTGCCCAGCGCCATGATCACCACGTCGCACGCGATTTCGAACTCCGAGCCGGGCTTGACTACCGGCGAGCGGCGTCCGCTCTCGTCCGGTTCGCCCAGCTCCATCTCCACGCAGCGCACGCCGCGGACCCAGCCGCGCTCGTCGCCCAGCACTTCGGTGGGGTTGGTCAGCATCCGGAAGCAGATGCCCTCCTCACGGGCGTGGTGGACCTCCTCGACGCGGGCCGGGAGCTCCTTCTCCGAACGGCGGTAGACGATCGTGGCCTCGGCGCCCAGCCGCTTGGCCGTGCGCACGGCATCCATCGCCACGTTGCCGCCGCCCACGACAACGACGCGCTGCCCGACATAGATCGGCGTGTCATACTCGGCGTCGTAGGCGTGCATGAGGTTGGCGCGCGTGAGGAACTCGTTGGCCGAGACCACGCCGTTGAGGTTCTCGCCCGGGATGCCCATGAAGCGCGGCAGCCCGGCCCCCGAGCCGATGAAGACGGCATCGTAACCCTCTTCGTCCAGCAGTGAGTCGATCGTCACCGTGCGGCCCACGATGACGTCGGTTTCGATCTCCACGCCTAAGGCCTTCACGGCCTCGATTTCGCGGGCCACGACCCGCTGCTTCGGCAGGCGGAATTCCGGGATGCCGTAGACCAGCACGCCGCCCGCCTCGTGCAGCGCCTCGAAGATCTTCACGCCGTAGCCCATGCGGGCCAGGTCGCTGGCGCAGGCCAGTCCGGCGGGGCCGCTGCCGATAACGGCCACCTTGCGGCCGTTGCGGGGAGCCGTAGCTTTCGGTGCGGCGCCGTTCTGGAGCTTCCAGTCGCCGACGAAGCGTTCCAGCTTGCCGATGGCCACCGGTTCGCCCTTGATGCCGAGGATGCACGAGCCCTCGCACTGCGTCTCCTGCGGGCAGACGCGCCCGCAGATCGAGGGCAGCGAACTGTCCGCGGAGATGATGTCGGCCGCCTCCTGCAGTTTGCCCTCGTGCAGCGCCGCGATGAACTCCGGGATATTGATCCCCACGGGGCAGGCCTCCACGCAGCGGGGTTTCTTGCAGCGCAGGCAGCGCGAGGCTTCGAGGAGAGCCTCCTCCTGGTTGTAGCCGTAGCAGACCTCCTCGAAGTTGGTTGCCCGAATTGCCGGATCCTGTTCGCGCACCGGCACGCGCGGTATCTTGTTCGCCATGTTTTACGCTGTTATTTGTCCAAACCGATTTTGCATACGTGTCCCGCTTCGCGTTCGGCCTCGATGGCTGCGGCGCGCTGCTCCTGGGTGCGGTACATTCCCTGACGGCGCATCGCCTCGTCGAAATCGACCTCGTGGCCGTCGAATTCCGGGCCGTCGACGCACGTGAAGCGCGTCTTTCCGCCGACCGTCACGCGGCACGCTCCGCACATGCCCGTCCCGTCGACCATCAGGGCGTTGAGCGAGACGGTGGTCTTCAGGTTGTACTTGCGGGTCGTCAGGGCCACGAACTTCATCATGATCATCGGGCCGATGGCCACGCATTCGTCGTAACGCTCGCCGCGCTGCTCGACAAGCTCCTCGATCAGCCCCGTGACCATCCCCTTGAACCCTTCGGAGCCGTCGTCCGTGGCGATATAGAGGTTTTCGGCCACGGCGCGCATGGCGTCGGTGTAGATGAGCATCCGGCTGTTCTTGGCGCCGATGATGACGTCGGCGCGCACGCCGTGCTCCTTGAGCCATTTGACCTGCGGATAGATCGGGGCGGTCCCCACGCCTCCGGCCACGAAGAGGTAGCGGCGTTGGCGCACCTCTTCGAGGGGCAGGTGCACGAACTCCGACGGACGGCCCAGCGGTCCGGCAAAGTCGGCCAGGGCTTCACCCTGCTCCAGGGCGCAGATCTTGCGCGTCGAGGCCCCGATGGCCTGGGTGACGATGGTGACGCTGCCTTCGGCGGCATCGAAATCGGAGATCGTGAGCGGAATGCGCTCACCGTGAGCGTCGGCCCGCACGATGACGAACTGTCCGGGCTGCGCCGAACGGGCGACGCGCGGGGCGTGGATCTTCATCAGCCAGATGCCTTCTGCGAGGAGTCTTTTTTCAAGAATGGGATACATTATATATAAATTAGTGTGTTACTCTTCGATGATTGCCGTGACGCGGATCCGCCGCATGGGGCGGATCGGGTCGTTGGTCACCACGACGAGGTGTTCGCTCAGCACGCCGAACTCCTGGTCCCTGGGGTTGAGCAGGACCTCGGCCCGCAGCGAATCGCCGGGGGCGATCCGGATGCCGGGAGCGAGTGTCGTGGCCACATGCCCCTCGCCTTCGACGGCCCGGACGATCAGTTCGGCCGTGCCGGTGTTCGAGAGCGTGAATCCGAGTTTCCGGATGCTTTCGCGCTGTTTTACAGGGCCGAATTTAAGGATATTTTCCGAATATTCGCTCCGGGGGCTCGCTTTTTCATCGTTTTCGGGCCGCGGGTCCACTCCGATTCCGTGGGTGACGAGGGTCGTACCGTTGCTGCGGCCGTCGACCGCGACCTCCAGGGCGTCACGCAGGGTCCCGTAACGGGGCTGGTCCGCGGGGATGAGGTACGAGAAGTTGATCGAACCCCGTTCGCGGGGTGCGATCGTGGCCGGGGCCTCCGTGCGGAGCAGCCCGCTGGCGGTCAGCGGCCGCAGGGTGAGGCGGATCGGGCGGTCGGAGTCGTTGACGTAGCCGATGGCTCCCTGCACGGGCTCCCCGACATGGATATAGGCGAAGGCGTTGAGTGTCGAGGCCAGCCGCAGTCCGCCTCCGGCATCGACCGGATAGAGCTCCTCGATGCTTTTCGGACGCGGGGTGACACGGCCCTGGACGGTGAGTGCGGCGATCTTCTTCCGCTCGCTGGAGTAGACGGTCAACTCTTTCGAAAAGACCCCCGGGCGGTTTGCGGGATCGTAGGTGACGGTGATTTCGGTCTTCTGACCGGGGAGGATCGGGCGTTTCGAGAAGCGGGGGACCGTGCAGCCGCAGGAGGTCACCACGTCGAGGATCACCAGGGGCTTGTCACCGCGGTTTTCGCCCGTGAAGGTGTGGCTCACGGGGCCGTCGAGCTCCTGGATGGTCCCGAAGTCCCAGCGGGGTGTGTCGAAGACCAGCAAACCCTGAGCCGGGGCGGTAAAGCCGCATAAGATGCAGATAATAAGTGTTATAATGTGTTTTATGCTCATTGTTTCCGTATGTTGTCCGTTTTGCAAAGATACTTTTTTTCGGAAAAAAATACACGATTATTTTGCGGGAATGAAAAATTGCTATATATTTGCACTCCGAAACGGTTAAACAACCGGATCGAATGCCTGAATAGCTCAGTTGGTTAGAGCACATGACTGTTAATCATGGGGTCCTAGGTTCAAGTCCTTGTTCAGGCGCAGATGCGCGAGGGTTGCGTAAAGGTTCTTTCAAAACGCCTGCAAGGGGCGGCCGAAGAGAGAGAGGCGGGTTCGGAAGGGTCGGTTTCTCGAAACGGAATACCGGAGAGTTCGCTGGATGAAGATCCGCGGTGCGATCCGTTGCACGGAACAGGTTGCCGCAGCAAATCGGAAGATTGCCTTTGCAGTCCCAAGCCATTTTTACGGGAGCTTAGCTCAGTTGGTTCAGAGCGTCTGCCTTACAAGCAGAGGGTCGGGGGTTCGACTCCCTCAGCTCCCACACGATGACAGCCACTTACAGCGATGCAAGGGGCTTTTTTTTTGAAACGAGGGGGCTTTGAAACGAGGGGGCTTTGAAGCCGGGGAGTTTTGAGGCGGAAGGCTTTTTGAAACGAGGGGGCTTTGAAGCCGGGGAGTTTTGAAACGTGGGGCTTCTTTTGAGGAATCGGAGTGGCCTTTTGAAGATAAGGGAGCATAGCTCAGGGGTTCAGAGCGCCTGCTTGACAAGCAGGAGGTCTGCAGTTCAAATCTGCATGTTCCCACAAAATGAAACGGTTTGCACTTTTGCAGATCGTTTTTTTGTGCCTTCTGCGTTTCCGGCAGCGTCGGCGGCCCCTCTGCCGGTCCCTCTGCCGGCCGCGGGAAAAGACCCGGCAAAAAAGAGCCCCGGAAAATGGGAAATGAATTTGCAGGTGTGATTTATTTGTACTATATTTGCACCCGCAAACCGAATCGGGGAGCTTAGCTCAGTTGGTTCAGAGCGTCTGCCTTACAAGCAGAGGGTCGGGGGTTCGACTCCCTCAGCTCCCACCAAATCGCCGCCTCAGCATGGGGCGGCGATATTTTTTTGCCCGATTTTTGCGGATTCCGGCTCCGGGAAACGGGCTTTCTCCGGAGGTTTGTTCCGTTTTCGGCGAAACATTCCATTCGAATATGCGCTATCTTTGCCGTATGAAACTGCTGAAAATCCATATTCTTGTACTCTGCGGCCTCCTTGCGGTATTTGCAGGGCCCGAAGTCCGGGCGCAGTCGGCCGTCTATCCCGTCAGCGGGCGGGTGATCGACCGTCTGACCCGCCAGCCGGTTCCCTATGCCGCCGTGGTGCTGGCCGGGCAGGAGCGGACCGGCGTTTCGACCGATTCGCTGGGGCGTTTCCGGATCGAACGGGTGAAGCCCGGCATCTGGCGCCTGACGGTCTCCTCGATGGGTTACAGGAGCACGACGACTTCCGAATACCTGGTTTCGGCCGCCACCCCCTTCATCGAGGTCGAACTCGACGAGGATGCCACGCAGGTCGAGGCCGTGACGGTGCGTCCGACGCCCTTCCGCGTGACGACCGAGAGCCCCGTGAGCCTGAAGGTCATCGGCCTGCAGGAGATCGAGAAGAGCCCCGGTTCGAACCGCGACGTCTCGCGCATCGTGCGCTCCTATCCGGGCGTCTCCTTTTCGCCCGTGGGTTACCGCAACGACCTGATCGTGCGGGGCGGCGGGCCTTCGGAGAGCAAGTTCTACATGGACGGCATCGAGATCCCGAATATCAACCACTTTGCCACGCAGGGCGCCACGGGCGGTCCGGTGAGCATCGAGAATGCCGATCTCGTGCGGGAGATCAGCTTCTATACGGGGGCCTTCCCGGCCGACCGCGCCGGGGCGATGAGCTCGGTGCTGGACTTCCAGCTGCGTGACGGAAACCCCGAACGGCAGACCTTCAAGGCGACGTTGGGCGCTTCGGAGGTGGGGGTGAGCGGCAGCGGCCACATCGGCGGGAAGACCACCTATCTCTTTTCGCTGCGGCAGTCCTACCTGCAGCTGCTTTTCAAGCTGCTGGGGCTTCCCTTCCTGCCGAACTACATCGACGGACAGGTGAAGGTCAAGACGCGCCTCTCGGAGCGTGACGAACTGACGGTGCTGGGGCTGGCCGGGATCGACAACATGAAGCTCAACGTCGACGAGGAGGGTGAGAATGCCGAATACCTGCTGAGCTACCTGCCGCGGATCCGGCAGGAGACCTTTACGGTGGGGGCCGTGTGGCGGCACTACGCCGGGCGGCACGTGCAGACGGTGACGCTGAGCCACAACTACTTGAACAACCGCAACCTGAAATACCGCAACAACGACTCCTCAAGCGAGGAGAATCTGAACCTGCGGCTGCGCTCCGTGGAGCAGAAGAGCTCGCTGCGGGGCGAGAACCGCACCTACCTGGGCAACTGGTCGGTGCGCGAGGGGGTTGAGCTGACCTGGTCCAACTATACGAACCGGACCTTCCAGCGGCTCTATGCGGCGGATCAATCGGTGCTCTCCGACTACCGTACCCGGCTGGGGATCATCGGCTGGGGCCTCTTTGTCTCGTCGGAGTACGTCTCGCCGGACAAGCGGCTGAAGGCTTCGGCCGGACTGCGCACCGACGGCTGCGACTATTCGGGACGCATGGCGCGCTTCTGGCGTCAGCTGTCGCCCCGGGCATCGGTCTCCTATGCGCTGAGCGACGCCTGGTCGGTGAGCGGCGCCGCCGGACTCTACTACCAGCTGCCGCCCTACACGGCGCTGGGGTTCCGCGAGGAGGAGGCTTTCGTGAACCGTTCGCTGGAGTACATGCACGTCGGGGCCTTCAGTGCCGGGTTCGACTGGCGTCACGGCGACCGGCTGATCGTCACGCTCGAAGGCTTCTACAAACGTTACGGCAACGTTCCGCTGTCGCTTGTCGACGGGATTCCGCTCTCGTGCAAGGGAGCGGATTACGGCACGGTGGGCAACGAGGCGCTGGTATCGTCGGCGCAGGGGCGCGCCTACGGCGTGGAGGCGATGGCGCGGTGGCAGATCCCCGGGTGGTTGAATGTCGTGGGGTCGGTGACGCTCTATCGTTCGGAGTTCCGCAACGACCGTTCGGCGCCGTGGATCGCCTCGGCCTGGGACAACCGCTTTGTGGTGAATGTCAGCGGGACCTACGACTTCCCGCGCCACTGGAGTTTCGGGGCGAAGCTGAGCGCTGTGGGCGGAGCTCCCTTTACGCCCTACGATGAGAAGAAGTCGTCGCTCGTGACGGCCTGGGATGCCCAGGGACGCCCCTATTACGATTACGCGCAGTACAATGCCGGACGGCTCGACGCCTTCGCGCAGCTGGACGTGCGGTTGGACAAGGTTTTCTATTTCAAGCGCTGTATGCTGGGTTTCTACATCGACCTGCAGAACGTCACGGTGAGCAAGTACCGTTCGCCCGATGTCGTGATGTCGACGGGGGTGATTGCGAATCCCGAAGCTCCGGTTGAAGAGCAGAAGTATGAGATGAAGACGATCGAGCAGGTGAGCGGTACGCTGCTGCCGACGCTGGGCATCACGGTCGAGTTTTAGCCGACCCGGGGCCGGAGAGAGCGGGGCCGTGAAGAGACGGGACGAGGGACGTGGACTCGGGAAGGGTCGGGACGAGGGACGTGAACCTGGGGAGAGCGGGGCCGGGTCTGGTTGGGGGCGGATCGGTCCGCTTTCGAACGGGTCACGCCCGGTGGTGCGGTCCGGACAAGTCCGGACAAGTCCGGACAACACGAAAACAGCAGGGAATCTCTCGACTGCCTGCTGTCCCGGAGGTTTGGCCTCCTAAACTACTAACCCAAACTTAAATAAATGAAGAAACCTCACTGCGGTTGCTGATCCGCAGTTGACTCAAAGGGTGGCAAGGAGCGTGCCAAACGAAAAGCCGCCGATGGAACAAAATCCGTCGGCGGCTTTTTCGGGATGTTCTTGCGTCTGTTGGCGCTATTCCGGGTGCTACCGGAAGACGCCCGTGTAGGTCGAGGGCGAGAGGGCGCGCAGCTCCTCCTTCACCGACTCCGCAACGTCGAGCGTCTCGATGAACGCGGCGATCGCCTCGCGGGTGATGTGGGTGTTGGTGCGTGTCAGGGCCTTCAGTGCCTCGTAGGGTTTCGGGTATCCCTCGCGGCGCAGGATCGTCTGGATGCCCTCGGCGACCACGGCCCAGTTGTTCTCCAGGTCGCGCTCCAGCGCCTCGGGGTTGAGGATCACCTTCCCGAGCCCCTTCATGAGCGACTGCAGGGCGATCAGGGCGTGGGCCATCGGGACGCCGACGTTGCGCAGGACGGTCGAATCCGTCAGGTCGCGCTGCAGGCGCGAAACGGGGAGTTTCGACGACAGGTGTTCGAAGACGGCGTTGGCGATGCCGAAGTTGCCCTCGGCGTTCTCGAAGTCGATCGGGTTGACCTTGTGGGGCATGGCGCTCGACCCGACTTCGCCGGCCTTGATGCGCTGCTTGAAGTACTCCATCGAGATGTAGGTCCACATGTCGCGCGAGAGGTCGATCAGGATGGTGTCGATGCGCTTCATGGCATCGAAGATGGCCGCGAGGTTGTCGTAGTGCTCGATCTGCGTGGTGTATTGCGAACGGCTCAGCCCCAGCGTCCCGTTCACGAAACGGTTGGCGAAGGCCACCCAGTCGTATGCGGGATAGGCGGCGTGGTGGGCGTTGAAGTTGCCCGTGGCGCCTCCGAACTTCGCCGGGACGGCGATGTCGTGGAGCATGACGAGTTGCTTTTCGAGCCGCTCGACGAACACCGAAAACTCCTTGCCGAGCGACGTGGGCGAGGCGGGCTGTCCGTGGGTGCGGGCCAGCATCGGCACCGTGCGCCACTCCTCGGCGAACGCGGCGAGCTTGTCGCGGACCTCCTCGACGGCGGGGTAGTAGACCCCGGCCAGCGCCTCCTTGATCGAGAGCGGGATGGCCGTGTTGTTGATGTCCTGCGAGGTGAGCCCGAAGTGTACGAACTCCTTGTAGCGTTCCAGCCCCAGGGCGTCCATCTTCTCCTTGATGATGTACTCGACGGCCTTGACGTCGTGGTTCGTGACCGACTCGATCTCCTTGACGCGCTCGGCGTCGGCGGGGGTGAAGTCGGTGTAGAGGGCGCGCAGGTTGGCGAATTTCGCGTGGTCGATGTCTGCGAGCTGCGGCAGCGGGAGCTTGCACAGCGCGATGAAATATTCCACTTCGACACGGATCCGGTAGCGGATCAGCGCCTGTTCCGAAAAATAATCGGCGAGTTTTTCCGTTTTGTTACGGTAGCGTCCGTCGACGGGCGAAATGGCTGTCAGAGGCGTTAACATATTTGGGATGAGATTTGTTTTCGAGCACCAAATTTACGACAATTAATTGAAATACGCATAAATTTCGCTACCTTTGCAAAGATAAACCACGTGCGGGCGGCTTCCCGGAGACGCGGAATCGGCTGCGGCGCGGACTTTGCAGCCGCTCCGGCATGGAGGTTTGCGATGAAACCCGGAATCCGGAAGAGAGATGAATTTCTTTTTGTCGATCATAGATTCGTTGGTGAGTTTCGTGCAGCGCAATCCGCTCACGACGCTCGTCATTCTGTTTCTGGCGCTTTGCGCCCCGGCGCTGCTCAAGGGCATCGCCATTGTGATACTTTATATTGTCATGGGACTGATTTTATTGGTTGTGGCACTGATGCTTCTTTTCCGCTGGCGGATCTACAAGATGCGCAGGCAGATGGAGGAGCAGTTCGGCCGCGGGGGATTCGATCCCCGGCAGGGGGGCTTCGGCAGCTCCTTCACGCAGGAAGAGCCCCGGCACGGCCGCCGCGAAGGCGAAGTGCGGGTTCACCGCACCTCCGACGCCCCCGAGAAGCGGGTTTCGAGCGACGTGGGCGACTATATCGATTTCGAAGAAGAGAAAAACTGACATGCTGCGGGTATTCGGGCTTATAGGACGCTATTTCATGTTGATGGGAAAGGTCTTTTCCCGTCCGGAGAAGGCCGTGATCTACCGTCGGCGGATCATCTACGAGATGGATTCGCTGGGCGTCAACTCGATCGGTCTGACGGCCATCATCTCGATCTTCATCGGTGCGGTGATCGCACTGCAGATGTCGATCAACCTCGATTCGCCCTTCATTCCGAAGTCGCTGATCGGCTACGCCACGCGCGAGACGATGATCCTGGAGTTCTCGTCGGCGGTCGTGGCGCTGATCCTGGCCGGAAAGGTCGGGTCGAGCATCGCCTCCGAAATCGGGACCATGCGCATCACCGAGCAGATCGACGCCCTGGAGATCATGGGCGTCAATTCGGCCTCGTACCTCATTCTGCCGAAGATCGTCGCGGCGATGATCTTCTTCCCGTTCCTGACGATCCTCTCGATCCTGATCGGCATCCTCGGCGGGTGGCTCATCGCTGCCGCCACGGGTATCATGATCCCGGCGGACTACGTCGACGGCCTGCTGATGGATTTCCGGCCCTATTCGATCACCTACACGTTGATCAAGACCGTCTTCTTCGCCTACATCATCACCTCGATCTCGGCCTTCTTCGGCTACAACGCCCGGGGCAATTCGCTCGAAGTGGGTGCGGCCTCGACGCGCGCCGTGGTCGTCAGCTGCGTGGTGATCCTGCTCTTCGACCTGATTCTGACCCAAGTGCTGCTGATATGATACGAGCCGAACATATCGTCAAGTCGTTCGACGGGCGCGTGGTGCTCGACGACATCTCGGTGGAGTTCGAGACCGGGAAGACGAACCTCATCATCGGACGCAGCGGTTCGGGCAAAACCGTGCTGCTGAAAACCCTCGTGGGACTGCACGAACCCGATTCGGGCGACGTGTGGTACGACGACGTGAACTTTTCGCGACTGGGGTTCCGCGAGCGCAAGAGCATCCGCAAGGATATCGGGATGATCTTCCAGGGCGGGGCGCTGCTCGACTCGTCAACCGTGGAGGAGAACGTCAAGCTGCCGTTGGACCTCTTCACGACGCAGAGCGAACGCGAAAAGCTCGAACGGGTGAATTTCTGCCTGCACCGCGTGCGGCTGGAGGATGCCAACCGGCTCTATCCCGCGGAGCTGTCGGGGGGCATGATCAAGCGGGTGGCCATTGCTCGGGCCATCGTGATGAATCCGCGCTACCTGTTCTGCGACGAACCCAACTCGGGCCTCGACCCGCAGACCTCGATCGTCATCGACAACCTGATCCACGAGATCACCCACGAATACGGCATGACGACGATCATCAACACGCACGACATGAACTCCGTGATGGAGATTGGCGAGAAAATTGTCTATATCCACGAGGGCCGCAAGTGGTGGGAGGGCACCAAGGAGGAGATCCTCCATGCGGAGAACCGTGAACTGAACGATTTCGTCTTCGCCTCGGCGATGGCCAAGCGGGCGAAGCAGGCCGCACATTAGCCGTTACGGTCCGGATTTTGCCGGGGCGTGCCGAGTTGTGGAGGGCGGCGGGCGCAATGTTCGTAAAAAAATTAAATTTTTATTTGCGTATAATATTTAAAGTATGTACTTTTGCGCTGTGAAAAAAATAACGCAAGGTTTTATTAACAAATAATTCAAAACATTATGGCAACTATCAAAATCGGTATCAACGGCTTCGGTCGTATCGGCCGTATGGTTTTCCGTGCTGCCTGCACGCAGACTGACAAGTACGAGATCGTAGGTATCAACGACCTCTGCCCGGTAGATTACCTGGCATACATGCTGAAGTACGACACGATGCACGGCCAGTTCAAGGGCGAGATCGACTACAACGTCGAGAAGAGCCAGCTGATCGTCAACGGCCACGCTATCCGCGTCACCGCCGAGAAGGATCCCGCAAACCTGAAGTGGAACGAGGTTGGTGCCGAGTACGTTGTTGAGTCGACGGGTCTGTTCCTGACCGAGGAGAAGGCTCAGGCTCACCTGGCAGCCGGTGCCAAGTACGTGGTTATGTCGGCCCCCTCGAAGGACGCTACGCCGATGTTCGTATGCGGTGTGAACACCGACACCTACGCCGGCCAGAAGATCGTTTCGAACGCATCGTGCACCACGAACTGCCTCGCCCCGATCGCCAAGGTCCTGAACGACAAGTTCGGCATCACGGACGGTCTGATGACGACGGTTCACTCGACCACCGCAACGCAGAAGACCGTAGACGGTCCCTCGATGAAGGACTGGCGCGGCGGCCGTGCCGCTTCGGGCAACATCATCCCCTCGTCGACCGGCGCTGCCAAGGCTGTAGGCAAGGTGATTCCCTCGCTGAACGGCAAACTGACGGGTATGTCGATGCGCGTTCCGACCCTCGACGTATCGGTTGTCGACCTGACGGTCAACCTGGCAAAGCCGGCCAAGTACGATGAGATCTGCGCTGCCATGAAGGAGGCTTCGGAAGGCGAGCTGAAGGGTGTGCTGGGCTACACCGAGGAGGCTGTCGTATCGTCGGACTTCCTGGGCGATCCCCGCACGTCGATCTTCGACAAGGCTGCCGGTATCGCACTGACCGACACCTTCGTCAAGGTCGTTGCCTGGTATGACAACGAGTGGGGTTACTCGAACAAGGTGCTCGACCTCATCTCGGTGATGAAGGCTTACAACAAGTAGTCTGAGCCGCGATTCGAAAAAGGACGTCCCGTAATGGGACGTCTTTTTTTTGTGTGGGATGGGGCGGTTTGAGCGTCGTTTTGCAATGGGCGGAACGCGGGCGGCCGTTGCTTTCCTTGCGTTTTTTGTGGCGGCGGTTTGAATCCGGTCATTTCCGCCTTGAGCGGAAATCCAGGGATTGGGCCCGTGCTGGATTCCCCGTCGGGCGGGGAATGGCCGGGTGAAGCGACTTTCCGGAACCCCGAACTCCCGATTGCTGAGATCGCCAGACTGCCCCGGGAGCTGTCTGTTGAGTTTTAATTGTTGATTCTCAATTCGATCGAAGCCCCCGACCACTGGTTGATGGCGCGCTTTTCGGAGCGCAGGAGCTTCCCGCCCCGGGAGATGCGGATTTCGGCCTCGAAGGGGCGGGTGGAGTCGATGTCGTTGCCTGCGGGCAGCGTGTGGGGGATGATGTAGACGTAGAGCACCAGGTGATGACACGGCGGGGTGGTCAGGACGACGCTCCGGGCTACGGGGATGTCGGCCGGGCGTTCGGAGAGATTCGCCCCTGCGTCCGCCACGTCGGAGGCCGCCGAGGCGAATCCGATCCGGTTGTCGTCGGCATCGAAACAGCCGCACATCAGGTCGGCATTGTAGCGCCACCACTCGTCGTAGCGGCTTTTCACCTCGATTTTGAATCCTTGTTCCTCCATCATGGCGGCAAAGATAGCGCAAGTCGCGGGCAAAAGCAAATTTTTCACCGCCTCGGAGGTCTCTCCGGAGCCTGTAGCCCGGGGATCCGAATGCTAAAACTCGCAGTTTTCTTTGCAGATGTCTTATTTTTTCGTAACTTTGCGCACTAAATGTGTTCAAATGGAGGAAACACAGCGATATTCGATTGCCTTCAAGGGGCTGAAGAACGGTCACCACGAATACCGGTTTGTGGTGGACAGGTCGTTGTTCGAGGCCTTTGAGAACACGGAAATCAAGGACGGAGCGTGCGAGGTGCGGGTCGATCTGAATCGGGAGGAGTCGCAGCTTGTACTCGACGTTTCGATTTCGGGCCATGTCGTCGTGGCGTGCGACCGTTGCCTGGAGGATTGCCGCATCCCCATCGATTTCGAGGGGCGTCTGCTGGTGAAGTTCTCCGACGAGGTGCGCGAATACGACGGCGAAGTGCTGTGGCTGCTGCCGGGCGAAGAGTTGGTGGATCTCACGCAGTACATCTACGAGAGTATCGTGCTGTCGCTGCCCTACCAGCGGGTGCATCCCGAAGGGGAGTGCAATCCCGAAATGCTGGAGCGTTTCCGGATCGTCTCGGAGCACGAATTCTCGGCCATCGAGCAGCGGGCCGCCTCTCACGAACACAACGGAGGCGAGTGGGCCAAACTGGCCGCCCTGCGCGAGCAGATGATGGCCGATACCCCGCAGGCTGCCGGTGCGGCGGACCCGGAGAAAGAGAAGCAATGATTTAAAAGTCGAACTTATAAATTAGAGTTGTAAAATGGCACATCCTAAACACAAAATCTCGTCGACGCGACGCGACAAGCGCAGAACTCACTACAAGGCTGTCGTTCCTACGGTCGTAACCTGCTCGAACTGCGGAGCCTCGGTTCTTTACCACCGGGTATGCCCGGAGTGCGGTTTCTATCGTGGCAAGCTCGCCATCGAGAAGAAGGCAGCCGAATAAATTCGGTCGTGGAAGAGTGCGTCCCCGGATCGGGAGGCCTCTTTTTCAGTTCATGAAGGACCCGGTCCGCGGGATCTCTGCGAACCCGGAATCGGTCGGGACCGAAGATTTCAACCAATTTGTACGAGTATGATAAAGATTGGTGTAGACGCCATGGGCGGCGATTACGCGCCCGAAGCGGCCGTTCAGGGAGCCGTCATGGCACTCGATGCGATCGGTTCGGAGAGCCGGATCGTACTGTTCGGTGACGAACAGAAAATCAAGTCCGTACTCGCTTCGGAAGGGTGCCCTGCCGAGCGGTTCACCATCGTTCCCACGAGCGAAGTGATCGAGATGGGCGACCATCCGGCCAAGGCTTTTCAGGCCAAGAGCGATTCGAGCATCACGGTAGGGTTCGGTTACCTGGCCAAGGGGGCCGTTGACGGCTTTGCCAGCGCCGGGTCTACGGGCGCCATGATGGTCGGCTCGATGTATGCCGTAAAACCGATCGAAGGGGTCATCCGCCCGACGATCTCGTCCCTGGTCCCCACGGCTGCAGGACGCCCGGCGCTGCTGCTCGACGTGGGTCTCAACGTGGATTGCAAACCCGAAGTGCTGGCTCAGTACGGTCTGATCGGTTCGATCTATGCCGAGTCGGTGTTGGGCATCGAGAACCCCCGTGTCGCCGTGCTGAACATCGGCGAGGAGGAGACCAAGGGCAATGCGCAGGCCAAGGCTGTTTACGAACTGCTGAAGGCCGACGAGCGGATCAACTTTGTCGGCAATGTCGAGGGTTCGCATATCTTCTCGGGCAAGATCGCCGATGTGATCGTCTGCGACGGTTTCGTGGGCAATACGGTCCTGAAGATGGCCGAGGGCCTCTACCGGATCAATCTGGCGCTGGGGGGCCGCAACGCCTTCTGGGATGCCATGAATTACGAGAACGTGGGCGGTACGCCCGTGCTGGGAGTCAATGCTCCGGTGATCATCGGACACGGCTGTTCGTCGCCGAAAGCCATCAAGAGCATGATCCTTTCGACCGAGCAGGTCATCAAGGCCAACCTGACGGCGAAACTGCAGCAGGCGTTCAAAAATTAAAGTTTATCAGTAAGAGTAAGCAAAATTAAGTTAATGGGTAAGATAACAGCAGCGATTACGGGTGTAGGACAGTACCTGCCCGATTATATCCTGACCAACGACGAACTGAGCCGGATGGTCGATACGAATGACGAATGGATCATGTCGCATACCGGCATCAAGACACGTCACATCCTCAAGGGCGAGGGTATCGGTACCTCCTACATGGGAGCGCGAGCCGTGATGAACCTGCTCGACAAGACGGGAGTGGATCCGATGTCGATCGACGCGGTGATCTGCGCCACGGTAACTCCCGACATGTTCTTCCCCTCGACGGGTAACCTGATTGCCGACCAGGCGGGATGCAAGAACGCCTTTGCCTACGACGTTTCGGCAGCCTGCAGCGGCTTCCTCTTTGCCCTGACGACGGGAGCGAAGTTCATCGAGGCCGGGACGAGCAAACGTGTTATCGTGGTCGGAGCCGACAAGATGTCGTCGATCATCGACTATACGGACCGTTCGACCTGCCCGCTCTTCGGCGATGCGGCAGCCGCCGTGCTGCTGGAGCCGAATACCGACGGTTACGGTGTGATCGATTCGATTCTCCGTTCGGACGGTTCGGGCGAGTTGCAGCTCTATATGAAGGCGGGCGGTTCGCGCTACCCGGCTTCGATCGAGACGGTGCAGAACAACTGGCATACGATCATGTGGGATGGCCACGCAGTCTTCAAGGCTGCCGTTTCGAAGATGTCGGACGTCTCGGTGGAGATGATGGAGCGCCACCATCTCACGGGTGAGGATATCCGCTTCCTGGTTCCCCACCAGGCCAACCTGCGCATCATCGATGCGACGGCCCGCCGCATGGGTATTACCCAGGACAAGTGCATGATCAATATCGACCGCAACGGTAATACGACGGCCGCTACGATCCCGACCTGCCTCTACGACTACGAGAAGGAACTCCGCAAGGGTGACAACCTGATTCTCTCTGCCTTTGGCGGCGGATACACCTGGGGTGCCATCTACGTGAAGTGGGCCTACGACGGCTCGAAGGCATAACCCCGGGGCCGAGAAGAGGGGGGGAGCTGGAAGAGGACGATATCCGATTGTCTGCCTGGCAAGCCCGCCTGAACAGAGGGGGAGGAGACACGTTTCTCCATCCGAAAATTGAGCGATGCGCTCCGAAAGGGGCGTATCGCTTTTTTTATACCTGTGGGCCATGTGGGCTCCCGGAAAATTCGTATCTTTGATTGATGGCTGGAACTTTGCCGGGCTGGACGAGAAACCGGACAAGCCGTAAATGGATTGTATGAACGGGACGATGGACAGTGTAGTGATCCGTCCGCTTCGGGCGGAGGAGACCCCGTTGCTGGATGATTTTCTCTACGAGGCGATCTGGCAGCCGGACCCTGTACGACGGGTGCCGCGGGAGGTGCTCCGCGCGCCGGAACTCCGCATTTACGTCGAAGGGTTCGGTTCGCGTGAAACGGACTGCGGTCTGGTGGCTGAGACCGACGGGCGGGTGGCCGGTGCGGCGTGGAGCCGCTGCCTGCAGGGGTTCGGATGGACCGGGGAGACAATTCCCGAACTGGCCGTGGCCCTTTACCCGGACTTCCGCGGGCGGGGGATCGGCACGCGACTGGTGCAGGCGCTGTTGGCTGAACTGCGCAGCCGGGGCTTTGCGGCGGTGTCGCTCTCCGTACAGCGGGCCAATCCGGCCGGAAGGCTCTACCGCCGCCTCGGGTTCCGGATAGTCGGAGGACACGCCGAAGAGTGGGTCATGCGTTGCGAACTGCGATAGGAACGGCGCGTTTCAGTTTCCTTTCGGATTCGGAGGTTACCTTCGGGGCGGAAGCGGCCCGAGCAGCGGACCCGTGCTTCCTGAAAAAATGGGATTGTTATGAAAATATTGATTGTCGAAGACGAACCCTCCCTGCGGGAGATCATGGTTCAGACGCTCATGCGGGAGCAGTACGTCGTGGAGCAGGCCGCGGATTACGCCTCGGCGTCGGACAAACTGGCGGCCTATGACTACGACTGCATCCTGCTGGACATCATGCTGCCCGACGGCAGTGGCCTGCGGCTGCTCGAAGAGCTGAAGCGCCGCCGCAACCGGGCCGGTGTAATCATCATTTCGGCGCGCGATTCGCTGGACGACAAGATCGAGGGGCTGGAGCTGGGGGCCGACGACTACCTTCCGAAGCCGTTCCACCTGGCGGAGCTGAGCGCGCGGATCCGGAGCGTGCTGCGCCGCCACCAGCGCGACGGTTACGAAAGTCTCGACGCAGGGAACGTGCGTCTGTGGCCCGACAGCCGGAGGGTGGAGGTGGCGGGACGCCCGTTGGAACTGCTGCGCAAGGAGTATGACATTCTGCACTACTTCATGACGCGCCCGAACCATACGGTCGACAAGGCGGCGCTGGCCGAAGGGGTCTGGGGCGACCATATCGACCAGGTGGACAATTTCGATTTCGTCTACGCGCAGATGAAGAACCTGCGGCGCAAGCTCCACGATGCGGGCGCCGACATCGAGATCCGCGCCGTCTACGGATTCGGATATAAACTCGTCCGGCCGTGAAACTCGTTTACCGCATTCTGCTGCACCTTTCGTGGGTGCTTTCGCTGCTGCTGGCGGGGTGGGCGGCGCTGTTCTATTTTGCGATGATCGACGAGATCAACGACGAGACGGACGATGCGCTCGAAGCGCGTGCCGAGGTGATCGTCAAACGGGTGCTGGCGGGGCGTCAGCTTCCCGGTTCGGAATCCGACGGCAACAGCGGTTATTTCCTGCACCGCCTGCCGACGGATGCGGCGGACCCGCGCCCCCGGGAGCGCTATACCGACGAGGAGATCTTCATCCCCGAGCGCGACGACCGCGAACCGGCCCGGGTGCTTCGCAAGACCTTCCGGGATGCCGAAGGGCAGTGGTACGAGCTGACGGTGATGTCGCCGAGCATCGAGAAGGAGGATCTCCGGGAGGCGATTTTCTACGGTATCATCTTTCTTTATCTCTTTTTGCTGCTGCTGGTGCTGCTGGTGACGGTCGTGGTGCTCCACCGCACGATGCGGCCGCTGTATGCGCTGCTGCGGTGGCTGGACAGCTATACGGTGGGCGGTCAGAATCCGCCGCTGGCGGTCGAGACCTCGGTGACGGAGTTCCGGCGGCTCAACGAGGCGGCCGAACGGTACGCCGCACGTGCCGAATCGTCGTTCGAGCGGCAGAAGCAGTTCATCGGCAACGCCTCGCATGAGATGCAGACGCCGCTGGCGGTCTGCCGCAACCGGCTGGAGATGCTGGTGGACGATCCCCGCGGACTGACCGAGGAGCAGTTGGGCGAGATCGCCAAGGTGCAGCGCACGCTGGACCACCTCGTGCGGCTGAACCGTTCGCTGCTGCTGCTGTCGAAGATCGACAACGGGCAGTTCCCCGAGACCGAGGCGGTGGACCTGAACGCCCTGATCCGCCGCACGGCCGAGGACCTGGCGGAAATCTACGCCTACCGCGACATCCGGCTCGACCTGACGGACGAAGCGCCGCTGACGGCCCGCATGAACCCCTCGCTGGCGGGGAGTCTGGTCGGCAATCTCGTGAAGAACGCCTTCGTACACGGGGCCGGAGGGGGCGAGGTCCGTATCCGGATTTCGGCGCGGCGTTTCGAGATCGACAACGACGCCTCGGAGGGGCCTTTGGATGCCGGGCATATTTTCGACCGCTTCTACCAGGGGACGAAGAAACCCGGTTCCACGGGGCTGGGACTTGCCATCGCGGATGCCGTGTGCCGCCTCTACGGACTGCGGATCGCCTATGCCTTCCGTGACGGCCGCCATGTTTTCACGGTGGATTTTCCGGAATAATTCCCGTTTCCGCCCTTTTTTCAGATTCGTTTCAGTTTCGGGCCGCACCTTTGCGGTACGAAATTCACTAAAACCGATAAAAAGTACGATTATGAAACGACTTACGATTCTTATGGCCTCGCTTTTTGCCGCGCTTTCGATTTTTCCGGCCTCGGCGGGCAACGATCGCATCATCACCGTCGGGGAGCTTCCGGCTGCCGCGCAGCAATTCATCACGACCCATTTCAAGGGCGTCGAGGTCTCCTATGCAAAGGTCGACGAGGATTGGTTCGACAAGGAATATAAGGTGGTCTTCGTCAACGGTTCGAAGGTCGAGTTCCTGAAGAACGGCGACTGGAAGGAGGTCGACTGTAAATATGGCGAAGTCCCGGCAGCGATCGTTCCGAAACCGATCCGGGATTGTGTGGCGAGCCGTTTTGCCGGGCGGAAGGTCGTCTGTATCGAGCAGGACCGTCGGGGTTATGACGTGGAGTTGGACAACGGTCTCGACCTGGAGTTCGACCGGAATTTCCGCCTGGTCGACATCGACGACTGATTTCGCCGGGTGAGGTCCTCCGGCACGGGATTTGTCCCCCGGCATTGTGTTGCGGCATTCGGACGGCGGTTCGGATGCCGCCATATTTTTCGGTTATCGGGGTATAAAATAATATGATCGAAGTTTTTGTATAAATAATGGAAAACTATTGTATATTTGCCTCAGCAAACAACAAACAAAACAATACCAATCTAAAAAGTTACCGCTATGTTGAGTGAAAAACTGCATGAGGCGCTGAATGCGCAGATCAATGCCGAATTGTGGTCGGCATATCTCTATCTTTCGATGTCGATGGATGCCGAGGCCAAGGGGCTGAAGGGCGTTGCGAACTGGTTCTACGTCCAGTTCCAGGAGGAGCAGGACCATGCCCGCATCCTGATGAACTACATTCTTTCGCGTGACGGGAAGGTCTCCCTGAAGCCGATCGAGGCGGTCCGGACCGAATGGGCTTCGCCGCTGGAGATGTTCCAGGATACGCTGGCCCATGAGAAGGAGGTGACGGCGATGATCAACAACCTGGCATCGATTGCCGCCGAGGACAAGGATTACGCCTCGTCGAACATGCTGGTCTGGTTCGTCGACGAGCAGGTCGAGGAGGAGGAGTCGGCCCGCGAAATGATCTCGGCGTGCGAGGCCGTCGACGGCAACAAGTTCGGGCTCTACATGCTCGACAAGGAGCTTGCTGCGCGTGTCTATACGCAGGCTTCGCCGCTGGCCTCGACGAATGCCTGATCCGCAGGCGGCATAGGAGCCCCCGACCCGCCGCGGGCAGGGACTCCGCATCGAAAAGTTTTTGTCATGGTAGTGTGCGTCCGGTTCCCGATTTCGGGGCCGGACCTTTTTTTATCCGGCGGCAAGGGGTTGTCGGGTGGTGCTGCCCGGAATTATTCCGAAAGCAGTTCCCGGCGCAGGCGTACCATGTGTCGGCATTCGACTCCGTTTTCGAAGATCGGGGCCGGGTAGTGCTTGCGGAAGTAGTCGACGTCGATGCCGCAGCGGACGAATCCGCACCGTTCGTAGAGGGCGATCTGTCCGGTGCCGGAGTCTCCGGTTCCGATTTCGAGGATTCGGAATCCCGCCTCACGGGCGGTGCGGATGGCGTGTTGCAACAGGGCGCTCCCGATTCCGTGCCGCTGGCGGTCTGGAACCACGGCGATGTTCACGACCTCGGCCGTGAAGGGACGTGTGTGCAGCAGCAGGTATTGCCCGACCATCCGCCCGTTTTCGAAGGCGGCATAGCAGCGGCTGCGGGGGAGGTAGTCGTTGACGGAGGCTTCGGACTCGTCGGCCAGCAGGAGCAGCTCGCGGGAAGGGGTATCGGTCGGTCGGATTTCCATGTCAGAAGAGTGACAGGGCGCCTTCGAACGACGCCAGGATGACGACATAGCGCAGGGTCTTGCCTGCGAGCATCGAGCCTGCCGTAATCCAGACGTTGCTGCGCATCAACCCCAGTACGACGGCAATCGCCTCGCCGATCGTGGGCAGGAAGGCGAAGAAGGCCATCATGGCACCGCGTCCGGCGAGGAATTTCCGGGCCCGGGCGAGTTGGCGGGTGGAGACACCCAGACGGGTGATCCATTCGGATCGTCCGAGGCTTCCGATCCAGTAGCAGGTCATGCCGCCGAGGGTGTTGCCCAGGGCTGCTGCAACGACACATCCCACGGGATCGAGCCCCATGCGGACCAGAACCACCATGACGGCTTCGGAACTGAACGGCAGGATACTCCCGGCAATGAATGCCGAGAGAAAGAGGCCCCAGTAGCCCCAGTCGATAAGGAATTCGGTGATCGCTTCCATACGGAAATTTTTCGGGAGTTCTTCGAGAGTTTTTCGAGAGTTGCCGGGATGTTTCTGGGAATTTTCCGGAACCTTCCCGAAGACTTTCAGAAAAACTCGGACTTTGCAGGGCAAATATAGTGAAAGGTGAGTGCAGAGGCAAACGAAAACAGCGTTTTCAGGTTTGACTGTGCCGAACCGCATCCTATGTTCTGCAAATATAGTGAAAGGTGAGTGCAGAGGCAAACGAAAACAGCGTTTTCAGGTTTGACTGTGCCGAACCGCATCCTA
>CALUNH010000016.1 GCA_944321965.1 uncultured Alistipes sp. | reverse complement strand
CGGGGTCGGGGCTCGACTTCACGCCCAATCCCGAGAATGCCGACCAGATCCAGACCATGCCGATGTGGGGCTGGCAGGCCGCCGCACAGTTCAACCTCTCGCCGCGGCTCTTCATTTCGGGCGGCTATTCGGAGGTCAATGTCGAGCAGGAGAACGGCTTCTACGCCGACGACGAATACAGGAAGGGACAGTATATTTTCGGCAACATCTTCTATTCGCTCAACTCCCGCTGCCGCATCGCCGCCGAGTACCTCTATGGCACGCGCAAGGACATGAACAACCTCGAAGGCCATGCCAACCGGGCTCAGGTGATGGTGCAGTACAACTTCTAAAGCCTCATTCGGATTCTCTTGGATGCGGTCCCCGGTGAAGGGGACCGTTTTTTTTGTATCTTTGCCGACAGCAAACAAGAATCCCGGCACGGGGAACCGTCGGTTTCCCGGCTGCGAACGACCCGAACGATACGATGGAAGAACTCAACGGACCGATTGCCGAATGGCTGTCCGGCATCGGATGGAGCCAGGTTCATATCGACTGGACCACCAAAATCATCATCCTGGCGGGGATCGTCATACTCTCGTGGGGAGCTGCGAAGCTCTTCCG
This sequence comes from uncultured Alistipes sp., assembly GCA_944321965.1. Taxonomy (GTDB): domain Bacteria; phylum Bacteroidota; class Bacteroidia; order Bacteroidales; family Rikenellaceae; genus Alistipes. Next base: position 58,390 of record CALUNH010000016.1, on the reverse strand, counting down.
GGGAGTGGTTGTCCCGGCGCTGCAGCGCCTCAGCCGGAGCACGAAGGCCACGTGGGACGATTACCTGTTCAGCGACCACCTGATGCGGGCTGCGGCGCGGCTGATCCCGCCCCTGATCTGGTACATGCTGCTGGCTGCGGCCTTCTACGACATGCCGCAGCTGCTGGACCTGCTCCGGAAGGTGTGCCTGATCTACCTGATCGTGGCGGTGCTGCTGCTGGTCAACGCCTTCCTGGACACGCTGCACGACATCTCCACACAACATGAAACCCTGCGCAACCGCCCGCTGAAGGGCATATACCAGATGATCAAGCTGCTGGCCTTCTGCGTGGGTGCGATCCTCATCGTGAGCATCCTGATCGGACGCGACGCCACGGCGATTCTGGCGGGACTGGGCGCTTCGGCCGCGGTGGGGATGCTGATCTTCCGGGACAGCATCCTGGGACTGGTGGCCGGGGTGCAGCTCTCGGCCAACGACATGCTGCGGCCGGGGGACTGGATTACGATGGAGAAGTACGGCGCCGACGGCTACGTCACGGAGGTGACGCTGACGACGGTCAAGATCCAGAATTTCGACAAGACGATCACGACGATCCCGCCCTATGCGCTGGTGAGCGATTCGTTCCAGAACTGGCGCGGGATGCGCGAGAGCGGCGGGCGGCGGATCAAGCGTTCGCTGGCGGTTGACGCCACGACGGTGCGTTTCTGTACGGCGGAGGAACTGGCGGCACTGCACCGGAAGGGCCTTGTTGCCGAAGAGGCTGCTCCGGACGGGCAACCGGTTGTCAATCTGCATCTTTTCCGGGATTATGTCCGGCAATACTTGAGGCGGAATCCAGAGGTCCATCCCGAGATGATGCAAATGGTGCGGATGTTGCAGCCCACCTCGGAGGGGCTGCCCGTCGAGGTCTACTGTTTTTCGCGCTGTACGGAATGGGTGGCCTACGAGGCCCTGCAGGCGGCGATTTTCGATCACCTGCTGGCCGTGCTGCCGGAGTTCGGGCTGCGGGTCTTCCAGCGCCCCTCCGGAGCGGACCTTTTGCAAATGGAGAATGGAAAATGGAGAATGGAAAATTGAAAATTGAAAATGGAAGAAGACGGCGATTCGAAGGATTCGGACTTCCGACCTCCGGGACCTTCGAATCCCTGCGATAAATTATTAAACCGGGACAACCAATACCGTTTCTGGAAATGGACTTTCTGGCACAATACAACCTGACGGGAATCGTAATCGGAATCGCCACCTTTCTGATTATCGGCCTCTTCCATCCGCTGGTCATCAAGGGTGAATACTACTTCGGCGTAAGGATCTGGTGGGTGTTCCTCGTGATGGGGCTCGCTGCAATCGCCGGGTCGATCGCCGTGCGGCACGTCCTGTGGTCGACGCTGCTGGCCGTATGGGGCGCCTCGTCGCTGTGGAGCATCGGCGAGCTGTTCGAGCAGCGCAAGCGGGTCGCCAAAGGGTGGTTCCCGAAGAATCCAGCCCGCCGGGAGTCTGGTCGGAGCCCTCGCCGGGTCTCTCGCCGATAAACCGTTTCCACCTGCCGCTACCTTCCCCCTCCCCAAAAAACCGGAAACCCGCTGCCATGAAACGCCGCTGCATCCGAATCCTGATAGCCCTGCTGTTCGTCGCCACGTGCTGCACCCCTGCGGGGTCACCCCGGCAGGCCGGGTCGGCACGCCCGGCCGGATGGTTCGGACCGGGTCCCGTGCCGCCGCCCCAGCGGATGCGGATGTGGTTCGGAGGCGACGTCATGCAGCATCTCCCCCAGGTCGAGGCGGCCCGCAGCGGCGAAGGTTTCGATTATGGCCCTGTTTTTGCGGCGCTGGCTCCGCGGATGCGGGCCGCCGACCTCACGGTCGTGAACCTCGAAACCACACTGACCCGTCGGGAACGCTATACGGGTTATCCGCTGTTCCGTTCACCGGTGGCGCTGGCCGACGCCCTGCGTGAGGCGGGGGTCAACGTCGCGGTGATGGCCAACAACCACTGCTGCGACGGCGGTGCCGAGGGGATCCGCACAAGCATCGAGGAGCTCGACCGCTGCGGGATCCGCCATACGGGCGTCTTTGCGGACAGTGCAGATTACCGGAGGAACCATCCGCTTTACCTCACCTGGTGCGGCGTGCGGCTGGCGCTGGTGAACTACACCTACGGCACCAACGGAATGCCCGTCCCGGAGGGGATGATCGTCAACCGGATCGACACCGTGCAGATGGCTGCCGATCTGGCCGCCGCACGGGCCGAAGGGGTCGATTTCATCGTCGCCTGCCTCCACTGGGGCAACGAGTACGAACGGCGGGCCAATGCCGCGCAACGCAGCCTGGCGGCCTTCCTGCGGCGTCACGGCGTCGACGTGGTGGTCGGGAGCCATCCCCATGTGGTGCAGCCCTGGGAGGCGGATTCCACGCATGTGGTGCTCTACTCGCTGGGCAACCTGGTCTCGAACCAGCGACGGCGCTACACCGACGGAGGGCTGGTCGCCGAGATCGAGGCCGTTCGTCACCCCGAGGGCCGGATGACCTACCGGCTCGATGCGACGCCCGTGTGGGTGGCGCTGCCGCGCTACCGCATCCTGCCGCCCGAAGCCGCCGATACGATGGCCCTGCCGTCGGCCTACGGCCTCTTCCGGGCCGATGTCGAGGCGCTGACCGGTGAGGACGACACACCCTATAAGCAAACCGAATAGCGGGATAAAAACTAACGATCGAAAAAGTTTGGTGATTTGTGCGGGAAAGGTTTATCTTTGCCCCAGAAACGGAAAACAACACACTTAAACATTATAGAGTATGGAAAAGAGCATCAAAGGTACGCGAACCGAACAGAATCTGTTGAAGGCATTCGCCGGTGAGAGCCAGGCCCGGAGCCGCTACGTCTTCTTTGCAAGCAAGGCCAGGAAGGAGGGTTACGAACAGATTGCCGGTGTCTTTGCCGAGACGGCCGAACAGGAGAAGGAGCACGCCGAGCGTTTCTTCAAGTTCCTCGAAGGCGGCGAGGTGGAGATCACGGCCAGCTACCCCACCGGCCCGATCGGAACGACGGCCGAGAACCTGCTGGCTGCCGCGAAGGGTGAGAACGAAGAGTGGGACGTGCTCTACCGCGAATTCGCCCAGGTGGCCGACGAGGAGGGCTTTGCCGAGATCGCCGCAGCGTTCCGCATGATCTCGATCGTCGAGGCCGAGCACGAGCGCCGCTATCTGAAGCTGCTGAGCCGCCTCACGGACGGGAACTTCTTCAAGCGCGACGGCAAGATCTGGTGGCAGTGCCGCAACTGCGGTTTCATCATCGAGGCCGAGGAGGCTCCGAAACTCTGCCCGGCGTGCAAGCACCCGCAGGCCTACTTCGAGCCCAAGAAGGAGAACTATTGATCCGACCCGAGACCGGTCGCCGATCGTTTGTCAAGTCCCGCTTCCCGAGAAGGAGGCGGGATTTTTCGTGCCGGGACATGGGTGGAGGCGTGTCGCCCGCAGGCGCTCTGCACGGGATTGCCGCCGGGTACGCTGCGGACCCCGGCCTTCTCCGGGCCGTAGAGAAACTGCTGGGGTCGGAAATCCGGCCTTTCGGGGACTCCGGAGCCCGTTCAGCGCCGATCCTCCGCCTCCCGGGAAAATATTCGGGCTTCAGGGGCGGGAAAATCCGGATTTTCTGCGTATCTTTGGCGGAAAACTGAAAAAATCTCGCTGATAAGGATATGGCAGACGAAAAAATCATCTTCTCGATGGTCGGCGTAAGCAAGACCTTCCCCAACCAGAAACGGGTGCTGAACAACATCTACCTCTCGTTCTTCTACGGGGCCAAGATCGGTATCATCGGTCTGAACGGCGCGGGCAAGTCCACGCTCATGAAGATCATCGCCGGCATCGACAAGAATTTCGAGGGCGAAGTGGTCTTCTCGCCCGGATATACGGTGGGCTATCTGGAGCAGGAGCCCAAACTCGACGACTCGAAGACCGTGAAGGAGGTCGTCGAGGAGGGGTGCGCCGCGACGGTGGCTCTCTTGAAGGAGTACGAGGAGATCAACATGAAGCTGTGCGAGCCGATGGACGACGATACGATGGCCCGGCTCATCGAGCGTCAGGGCGAACTGTACGAGCAGATCGACCACGTGAACGGCTGGGAACTGGACAGCGTGCTGGAGCGTGCGATGGATGCCCTGCGCTGCCCCGACCCGGATCAGCCGGTGAAGGTCCTCTCGGGGGGTGAGCGGCGCCGCGTGGCGCTGTGCCGCCTGCTGCTGCAGCAACCCGACGTGCTGCTGCTCGACGAGCCCACGAACCACCTCGACGCCGAGTCGATCGACTGGCTCGAACAGCACCTCCAGCAGTACAAGGGTACGGTGATCGCCGTGACGCACGACCGCTACTTCCTGGACAACGTCGCCGGGTGGATCCTCGAACTGGACCGCGGCGAGGGCATTCCGTGGAAGGGCAACTACTCGGGCTGGCTCGAACAGAAGACCACGCGCATGGCCATGGAGGAGAAGCAGGAGTCGAAGCGCCGCAAGACCCTCGAACGCGAGCTGGAGTGGGTGCGCATGTCCCCCTCGGGGCGCCACGCCAAGTCGAAGGCGCGTCTGTCGGCCTACGACAAGCTGATGAACGAGGATACGAAACAGAAGGAGGAGAAGCTCGAAATCTTCATTCCGAACGGCCCGCGGCTGGGCGACGTGGTGATCGAGGCGCACGACGTCTCGAAGGCCTTCGGCGACCGCGTGCTGTACGAGCATCTGGAGTTCTCGCTGCCGCCCGCCGGCATCGTGGGCGTCATCGGCCCGAACGGTACGGGCAAGACCACCCTCTTCCGCATGATCATGGGACTCGAACAACCGACGAGCGGTTCGTTCCGCGTGGGCCCCACGGTGAAACTGGCCTACGTCGACCAGCAGCACAAGTCGATCGATCCCGAGAAGACGGTCTTCGAGGTGATTTCGGGCGGTACGGACCTCATCACGCTGGGCAACCGGCAGGTCAATGCCCGGGCCTACGTCGCGCGGTTCAACTTCTCGGGCGCCGACCAGGAGAAGAAGTGCGGCATGTTGTCGGGCGGTGAGCGCAACCGCCTCCACCTGGCCCTCGCACTGAAGGAGGAGGGCAACGTCCTGCTGCTGGACGAGCCGACGAACGACATCGACGTCAATACGCTGCGGGCCTTGGAAGAGGGTCTCGAAAACTTCGCCGGATGCGCCGTGGTGATTTCGCACGACCGCTGGTTCCTGGACCGCATCGCCACGCACATCCTCTCGTTCGAAGGCGACTCGAAGGTGGTCTTCTACCAGGGCTCCTACTCGGAGTACGAGGCGTGGAAAAAGGCCCAGGGCGGCGACACGGAACCCCACCGCGTGAAATACAGAAAACTGATGGAGAATTGAGAATGGAGAATTATAAATAATGATCCGGTTGAACTGTGGGGTATGATGAAGGAAAATCCGGCCGTTGAGAAGAGTTTTGCGTTTGCCGTGCGCATCGTTCGGCTTTACAAATACTTGTGCGACGAAAAAAAGGAGTTTGTGTTGTCCAAACAACTCCTGCGTTCGGGAACGAGCATCGGGGCCAACATCGTCGAAGCCCAGCAGGGCCAGAGCCGGAAGGATTTTCTTTCCAAAATGAACGTCGCTCTGAAAGAGTGTGCCGAAACAAAATACTGGATCGAACTGCTTGTGGCGGCGGATTATCTGACCTGCGACGAGCGGAAGACGATCCTTCCCGACTGCTCCGAACTGGAAAAATTGTTGACTTCCATTGTCAAAACCACTGCTGGAACCATTTGATTCAACCCATTGCCGTCAATTTGTAAATTCCTGTCACGTTAAATTTTATTGCGAATGTTTTAATTTTTCACTTTTAATTATCCATTTTCCATTTTCAATTGTTCATTGTCCATTGTCCATTGTCCATTTTCAATTGATATGAAGCCTTCCATACCCAAAGGTACGCGCGATTTCTCCCCGGCGGAGATGATGCGCCGACAGTATATTTTCGACACGGTGAAGCGGGTTTTCCGCTCCTATGGATTCGCACCGCTGGAGACCCCGGCGATGGAGAATCTCTCGACGCTGCTGGGCAAGTACGGCGACGAGGGCGACAAACTCCTCTTTAAGATCCTCAATTCGGGCGATTACGCCTCGGGCCTCACCGACGACGAGGTGCGCCAGGCCTCGAAGATCTGCGAGAAGGGGTTGCGCTACGACCTGACGGTCCCGTTCGCCCGCTACGTCGTGCAGCACCAGGGCGAGTTGACCTTCCCCTTCAAACGCTACCAGATCCAGCCCGTGTGGCGTGCCGACCGTCCGCAGAAGGGCCGCTACCGCGAATTCTACCAGTGCGACGTCGACGTGATCGGCACGCGCTCGCTGCTGTGCGAGGTCGAGTTGGTGGAGATCGTCGAACGGGTCTTCAAGGCGCTGGGCATCCGCGTGGCGCTGAAGATGAACAACCGCAAGATCCTCTTCGGTATTGCCGAGGCGATCGGCCACGCCGACAAGATGATGGATATCACGGTGGCGATCGACAAGCTGGAAAAAATCGGTCTGGAGAACGTGAAGGCCGAACTGCTGGAGCGCGGGCTGTCGCAGGAGGCGGTCGACCGGCTTCAACCGATTCTTGAACTGAGCGGCGACAACCACCAGAAGATCAATCAGCTGCGCGAAGTGCTGGCAACGTCGGAGACCGGTCTGAAAGGCATCGATGAGATGGAGACCGTCTTCGGGTATGTCGAGCGGCTGGGTATCGACCTCACGGTGGAGCTCGACCTCTCGCTGGCCCGCGGCCTGAACTACTATACCGGTGCGATCTTCGAGGTCAAGGCCCTCGATTTCGCCATCGGCTCGATCTGCGGCGGAGGACGCTACGACGACCTCACGGGCATCTTCGGAATGCCCAACCTCTCGGGTGTCGGCATCTCGTTCGGCGCCGACCGCATCTACGACGTCATGACCGGGCTGGACCTCTTCCCCGAGGAGGTCAACTGCACGACCCGCGTGCTCTTCACCAACCTCGGCGCCGCCGAGGAGGCTGCCGTGCTGCCGCTGCTTCGTCAGGTTCGCGGTGAAGGCATCTCCGCGGAGATCTACCCCGAGGCGGGCAAGATGAAGAAGCAGATGGAGTATGCCAACCGGCGCGGAATCCCCTATGTGGTGATCGTCGGGTCGCAGGAGCTGGAGGCCGGGGCCGCGACGGTCAAGGAGATGCGGACGGGCGATCAGCGGCAGGTGCCGTTCGGAGAGCTCGTCCGGGTGCTGGCCTGACGCTTCGATTCAGGGCTCCGGATTCGGGGCCCTTTTTAATATCCGGGGTATCCGGAGGATCCGAGCTCGGAGTTCTTCATAAAATAACGTGCTCGGGACTTTTCATATAAAATGTGTTGCCAATCATGCGAAAAGGTCTTATCGCTGTCATCACGCTCCTCGTGCTCCAGTCTCTGGCGGCCCGGGAGCCGATACGGGCGCAGGAGCTGGAGAATATGCAGCAGTTCCAGAAACTGGCCCGGGTCTACCGCTATCTGGACGGGCTCTATGTCGACGACGTGGAGATGAAGCCCGTTGTCGAAGGGGCCATCCGGGGGATGCTCGAAGAGCTGGACCCCCACTCCGCCTACCTCGATGCCGAGGAGATGAAGGGCGTCCGGGAGAGCTTCGAAGGGGAGTTCAGCGGAATCGGGGTGGAGTTCAATACGCTGCGCGACACGGTGATCGTTGTGAACACCATCGCCGGAGGCCCGGCCGAGCGGGTCGGCGTGAGGGCCAACGACCGCATCGTGCGCATCGACACGCTGCAGGCCGTGGGGATGTCGCGCTCGGAGGTCCCCAAACACCTGCGCGGCAAGAGCGGCACGAAGGTCGAGATCGACGTCGTGCGCCACGGAACCCCGGGGCTGCTGCACTTCGTGATCGTACGTGACAAAATCCCTCTCAATACCGTGGATGCCGCCTACCTGACCCCGGATGGCATCGGATACATCAAGGTCAACCGCTTCGGCCACACCACGATGGAGGAGTTTTCGAAGGGGTATCGGGATTTGGGACGCCCCGAGAAGCTGATCCTCGACCTGCGCGGGAACGGCGGCGGACTCTTGGAACAGGCCATCGAAATGGCGGGGTTCTTCCTGCCGCGCGGGGCCACGATCGTCTCCACCGAGGGACGGGCCGTACCCTCTTCGTCATTCCGCGCGCAGAGCAACGGCGAAGACCTCCGCGGAAAACTCGCGGTCCTGATCGACGAATCGTCGGCCTCGGCGTCGGAGATTGTGGCCGGGGCCATTCAGGACTGGGATCGGGGTGTCATCATCGGGCGCCCGAGCTTCGGGAAGGGGCTCGTGCAGCGGCAGATCGGACTGCCCGACGGCTCGGCCGTGCGGATCACCGTGGCCCGCTACCACACCCCTTCGGGCCGGGTCATCCAGCGCCCCTACGAAAAGGGCAAACGCCGCGAATACTACCTCGACCACCTGCGGCGCTATGACGATGCCGTGCGCGACTCGCTCGATGCCGGAGCTCCAGCCTTCCGCACGCTCCGCACCGGGCGCACGGTCTACGGCGGAGGCGGCATCCGCCCCGATATCGTGGTCGAAGCCGATACGGCAGGCTATTCCGACTACTATGCCGAGTTGATCCGGCGCGGCATCGTGGCCGAGTTCGTCAACGACTGGCTCGACCGTTCGCGCGACAGCCTCACCCGGCTCTACCCCGCTTTCGGGGCGTTCGACGCCGGGTTCGAACCCGCGGACAGCGTGCTCGAAGCCCTCACGGAGCTGGGAACACGGCGTGGCGTGGCGTTCGACGAGGCCGGGTTCGCCCGCTCGGAACCCATCGTGCGCACGCAGCTCAAGGCCCTGGCAGCCCAGCGTCTGTTCGGTACGGGAGCCTATTTCCAGGTGGTGAATCCCCGTCTGAGCCCGGCCTACCGGCGGGCCGTCGGGATCCTCGAAGCGTGGGAGCAGGCGGGAAAACCGATCCTCGAACAGAAAAAATAGCCCGGATTTTTTGTGCATTGTAAACTTTTTCGTATATTCGTCTATACGAATCCGACAGGTTGAAGACCCCTCGGAGTTAACCCCAAAAAATAAGTCCCATGTCAACCCCAACCCAACCACGACGCGACAATGAGGATTATGGAGATCAGATCCTCTCCAAAGCCGTAAAGGCGGGCCGTCGTACTTATTTTTTCGATGTCAGGGCTACACGCGGCGATGACTGGTTCCTGACCATCACCGAGAGCCGGAAAATTACGGCTCCCGATGGCTCGTCTTCTTACGACCGACACAAAATCTTTCTGTATAAGGAGGATTTTACGAAGTTCTCGGAAGGACTCGGTGAAGTCGTAGATTTCATTCGCCGCAGCAAGGGTATTCCCGAATCGGCGAAATGAGTTTCGTAAACTCATGGAACAGGGGCGGTCCGATGATTCCGGACGGCCCCTGTTTTTGTTGTCCGGCGACCGAGGCACCCCTGTTTTTTGCAGCCCGGGCAGCCGGAGTATCCTTGCCTTTCTTGCCGCCCGGCGACCGGATCTCCGCTCTCCGCCGTCTCCGGAATCCCGGGATTCCCGCCCGGCCGGACAGCCCCCGAACCGAACCGCAAAAACCGGACGCTCCGCCCTTCGCGTTTTTCAATCGCAATTCTCCGCTTCGAAACGTGTAATTATACGATTTTTTCGTATCTTTGCCCTCTGGAAAACCGGCCTGGAGGACCCCGGATGGATAAGCCCCGGAAACCCCGACTCGATAACCGTCCGCCATCCCTCCGAACGGCCCCCTAAACCTCATTATTCAGAAATTATGAACTTTTCCCGCTACATCCTCCTCGCCATGAAAGGCTGCGCCATGGGTATGGCCGACGTGGTCCCCGGCGTCTCGGGCGGCACGATCGCCTTCATCTCGGGCATCTACGAAGAACTCCTCGACTCGATCCGCAGTGTCAACACCACGGCCCTCAAACTGTTGCTGAAGGGGCGTTTCGCCGAATTCTGGCGCCACATCAACGGCAATTTCCTGTTCTCCGTCCTGGCCGGAATCGCCATCGCCATCTTCTCGCTGGCCCGGTTGATGACCTACCTGCTCACGAACCATCCGATCGCCATCTGGTCGTTCTTCTTCGGGCTGATCATCGCTTCGGCGCTCCTCGTCGCCCGGCAGGTCGGACACTGGAACTGGAAAACCCTGCTCTCCTTTGCGGTCGGAGCCGCAATCGCCTGGTGGATCACCATCGCAACCCCGGCCGAAACCCCCAACGACTGGTGGTTCGTCATGCTGTCGGGCGCCATCGCCATCTGCGCCATGATCCTCCCGGGCATCTCCGGAGCCTTCATCCTGCTGCTCCTGGGCAAGTATCAGTATATCATGCAGGCCGTTGTGGATCTGAACATCCCCGTCATGGCGATCTTTGTCGTGGGGGTGGCGGCCGGCATCATCTCCTTCTCGCACCTCCTGTCGTGGCTGCTCAAGCACTGGCACGACCTCACGGTGGCCCTGCTGATGGGTTTCATGGTCGGTTCGCTCAACAAGGTCTGGCCCTGGAAGGAGGTCGTCGAAACCTACGTCGACAGCCACGGAAAGGTCCAGCCGCTGGTCGAGAGCAACATCCTGCCCGGAACCTTCGAGACGCTCTACGACAAACCGGCCCTGCTGGCCGAAGCCGTAATCCTCTGCGTGGTGGGATTCCTGACCATCTACGGCATCGAAACCCTGGCCCATTTTATCGCATCCCGGAAAAAAGAGGATTGAACAATGAGAAGGTTCGGATTGATCGGCCGTCCGCTGGGCCATTCGGCCTCGGCGTCCTACTTCACGGAAAAGTTTACGAAAGAGGGTATAAGCGATTGTGCGTATGCACTTTATGAACTGCCGGAGATCGGAGCGCTGAGCGGGTTGCTGGGGCAGCACCCGGACCTTTGCGGGCTGAATGTCACGATCCCCTACAAGCGGGAGGTGATCCCCTACCTGGATGCGGTGTCGCCCGAGGCGCAGGCCATCGGGGCGGTGAACTGCATCCGCCGCACGCCGGACGGGCGGCTGGAGGGCTTCAATACCGACATCATCGGGCTGCGCGAGGCGTTGAGCGAACTGTTAGGCTTCGCCGAGCCGGGCGAGGCGCTCATCCTCGGGACCGGCGGGGCTTCGCAGGCCGTGCAGTATGCGCTGGCCGAGCGCGGGATTCCCTTTGCGCTGGTTTCGCGCGATCCGGCGAAGGGAAACTACACCTATGATAACCTGCCGTGTGAGGTGGTAGAATGCAGCCATCTGATTATCAACGCTTCGCCCGTGGGGACCTACCCCAATGTCACAGAGGCGCCGCGCATCCCCTACGCCTGTCTCACTCCGGACCACTACCTGCTGGATCTGGTCTACAACCCGGAGGTGACGCAGTTCCTCGATTACGGCCGTCAGCGCGGAGCCCATACGTTAAACGGGCGGACGATGTTTGTCGAACAGGCCGAGGCCTCGTGGCGCATCTGGAACGGTGAAGAACTGCTTTAGTTGACATCTGGCAGCCGCTTGAAAAACAAAGGCTTCGCCCCGTACAGGCGAAGCCTTTTGCATGTATGCCGATTCCCGCCCTGTGCTGCACACAGCGAGGGTCTCCGCATCTACGCCCTGCCGTGCGTTTATCTGTGTTGCAGCAGCGTGCGGGCCTTCTCCAGGTCCTCCGTCCGGACTACAACCTGGGCGGGCATCGTTCCGATCGGGTATATGGCCGACATGTATTCGTTGCGGATCGTCGACCAGATCCCGGCACTGTCGAGCATCGATTTCGCGATCTCGGCCTCCGTTATGGTGTTGTACTCCGCCAATACAACCATCGAGTCGTCTTGCATGATCTGTTTGGTTTTGGTTCGGTATATAAAGTTAAGCATTTTGTTGATAAAATACAAGTACCCGGCCGGGAAATCTCTGTAAATATCGCTATCTTTACCTCGCCAAAACCCGGAAAATCCCTGGAAAATGTCCCAATTCGTACATCTTCACGTACATACGCAATACTCGATCCTCGACGGGCAGGCCAGCATCCCCAACCTCGTGGACAAGGCCATCGCCGACGGCCAACCCGGCATCGCCGTGACCGACCATGGCAACATGTTCGGAATCAAGGAGTTTTACAACTACGTCAAAAAGGTGACGGGAAAGTTCAAGGAGAAGGCCGCCGCCTGCGAAGCCCGGCTGGCCGCCCTGCGCGACGGCTCGGAGGCCGTGGATGACCCCGCCGCCGAGATCGCCCGCTGCGAGAAGGAGCTGGAGACCCTGCGCCGCAAGGCCGCCTTCAAGGCCATCATCGGCTGCGAGGTTTACGTCGCCCGCCGCACGCTCTACGACAAGGAGGGAAAACCCGACCAGAGCGGTTACCACCTGATCCTGCTGGCCAAGAACCTCAAGGGCTACCATAACCTGATCAAGATCGTCTCGAAGGCCTGGACCGAGGGCTTCTACATGCGCCCGCGTACCGACCATACGGAGATCGAGAAGTATCACGAGGGGCTGATCTGCTGCTCGGCCTGCCTGGCCGGGGAGGTGCCCCGCGCCATCACGGCCAACGACCTCGAAAAGGCCGAGGAGGCGATCCGCTGGCACAAGAACCTCTTCGGTGACGACTACTACCTCGAACTCCAGTTGCACAAGGCCACCGTCGAACGGGCCAACCATGAGGCCTACCCCATGCAGCTGCATGTCAACAAGCACCTCCGGGAGCTGGCCGCGAAATACAACGTGCGGATGGTCTGCACGAACGACGTGCACTTCGTCGACGAGGACAACGCCGAGGCCCACGACCGTCTGATCTGTCTCTCGACGGGCAAGGACCTCGACGACCCGAAACGAATGCTCTACTCCAAGCAGGAGTGGCTCAAGACTACCGCCGAGATGGAGTCGATCTTCGGCGAGACGGACCCCGAGGCGATGGCTACGACCGTCGATATCTGCAACCAGATCGAAAACTACTCGATCGACCATGCGCCGATCATGCCCAACTTCCAGATCCCGAAGGAGTTCGGAACCGAGGAGGAGTATCGGCAGCGCTTTACCGAGAAGGATCTCTACAACGAATTCACGCGCGACGAGAACGGAAATGTCGTCATGTCCGAGGAGGAGGGGCGCAAGAAAATCGAGAAACTGGGCGGTTACGACAAGCTCTACCGCATCAAGTTCGAGGCCGACTACCTCGCCAAGCTCACCATGGAGGGCGCACACCGCCGCTACGGCGAGCATCTGACCGAAGAGCAGGAGGAGCGTCTGCGTTTCGAGCTCCACGTCATGAAGACCATGGGTTTCCCCGGCTACTTCCTCATCGTGCAGGACTTTATCCGCGCGGCCCGCGAGGAACTGGACGTCTCGGTCGGCCCGGGGCGTGGTTCGGCGGCCGGGTCCGCCGTGGCCTACTGTCTCGGCATCACGCAGATCGACCCCATCGCCTATGACCTGCTGTTCGAGCGTTTCCTCAATCCCGACCGTATCTCGCTCCCCGATATCGACGTCGATTTCGACGACGACGGCCGCGGCCGCGTGTTGAACTGGGTGACCCAGAAGTACGGCAAGGAGAAGGTCGCACATATCATCACCTACGGCACGATGGCCACCAAACTCTCCATCAAGGATGTGGCCCGCGTACAGAAACTCGTCCTCTCGGAGTCGGACCGCCTCTGCAAGCTGGTTCCCGACAAGACCCCCGAGGGCAAACCCGTGAAGAGCCTCGGGCAGGCCATCGAGCTGGTCCCCGAACTGAAGGCCGCCGAGCAGTCGGACAACCCCGTGCTGCGCGACACGATCCGCTACGCCAAAATGCTCGAAGGAAACGTCCGAAATACCGGCGTGCACGCCTGCGGTACGATCATCTGCCGCGACGACATCACCGACTGGGTGCCCGTCTCGACGGCCGACGACAAGGAGACCGGCGAGAAGATGCTCGTCACGCAGTACGAAGGTTCGGTGATCGAGGATACGGGGCTGATCAAGATGGACTTCCTCGGGTTGAAGACCCTCTCGATCATCAAGGATGCCGTGGAGAACATCCGCCAGACCAAGGGCGTGAAGATCGATATCGACGACTTCTCGATCATCAACGACCCCGCGACCTACAAGCTCTACAGCGAGGGCCGCACCGTCGGGACGTTCCAGTTCGAGTCCGCGGGAATGCAGAAGTACCTCCGCGAACTCCAGCCCTCGACCTTCGAGGACCTCATCGCCATGAACGCCCTCTACCGCCCCGGCCCGATGGACTACATCCCGGACTTCATCGCCCGCAAGCACGGCCGCAGCCCCATCGTGTACGACATCCCGATCATGGAGAAGTACCTCAAGGACACCTACGGCATCACGGTCTACCAGGAGCAGGTCATGCTGCTGTCGCGTCTGCTGGCCAACTTCACCCGCGGTGAGTCGGATACCCTGCGGAAGGCCATGGGCAAGAAACTCAAGGACAAGCTGGACCACCTGAAACCCAAGTTCATCGAGGGCGGCCGGAAGAACGGTCACGACGAAAAGGTCCTCGAAAAGATCTGGGCCGACTGGGAAAAGTTCGCCTCCTACGCCTTCAACAAGTCGCACGCCACGTGCTACTCCTGGGTGGCCTTCCAGACCGCTTACCTCAAGGCCAACTACCCCTCGGAGTACATGGCCGCGGTGCTGAGCCGAAACCTGACGAACATCGAGCAGCTGACCATCTACATGAACGAGTGCAAGCGGATGGGAATCAGCGTCCTGGGACCCGATGTCAACGAGTCGATGCAGACCTTCTCGGCCAACCTCGCCGGGGATGTGCGCTTCGGACTCGCCGCCGTGAAGGGCGTCGGGGCCGCCGCCGTGGAGAGCATCATCGCCGAACGAAAGGCCCACGGTCCCTTCAAGGATATCTACGATTTCGTCGAACGGGTCAACTACTCGCTCGTCAACCGCAAGTGTCTCGAAAACCTCGCATACGCCGGAGCCTTCGATTCGATCTCCGACTTCGCCCGCTGCAAGTTCTTCGGGGCCGACTCCCGCGATTCGAGCGGCGTCACCTTCATCGAGCAGCTGATGCGATACGGGCAGCGTTACCAGAACGAGCAGAACAATGCCCAGCAAAGCCTCTTCGGCGGAGGCGGGCATGTCGATATCCAGCGTCCGGTCATCCCGGCCTGCGCCGACTGGAGCCAGCTCGAAAAACTTACCCGCGAACGCGAAATGGTCGGGCTCTACCTCTCGGCTCACCCCCTGGACGACTACAAGATCATCATCGACCACATGTGCAAAACCCAACTCTCGGAACTCGAAAACCTCGAACCCCTCAAGGGTCAGGAGATTGCCGTGGCGGGAATGGTCGTCGGCGTGCAGAACCTCATGACCAAAACCGGAAAGCCGTGGGGCAAATTCAAACTTGAAGACTACAACGGAGCGCACGAATTCGCCCTCTTTGGCAAGGATTATGAGAACTTCCGCAAGTACCTCTTCGCCGACTACTTCCTCTTTATCCGCGGAAAGGTCCAGCCTCGGCCCTACAACGACCAGGAACTCGAATTCAAGATCCTCTCGATGGTCCAGCTGCAGGAGCTGCGCGACACGATGATCCGGGAGATCTCCGTCCAGCTGCCGATCGAGGAGGTGACCGAAACCCTGATCCGCGACTTTGCCGAACGGGTCCGCCGGGCAAAGGGAAACACGCTGCTGCGCGTGAATGTCGTGGACCGCGAGGCGAAGGTCTCCCTGGGACTCTTCTCCAAGAGCCACAAGGTGAGCCTCACGGCCGAACTGACCGACTATCTGGATGAAAACGAAATACACTATTCTATTGCATAACAACAACTTAAAAACACCAAGAAAATGGCACTGGCAATCAACAAAGAGAATTTCGAGTCGCTGATCGCAGGCGATCAGCCCGTTGTGATCGACTTCTGGGCCGAGTGGTGCGGACCCTGCCGCATGATCGCCCCCATCGTCGACGAACTGGCCGCAGAGTATGAGGGCAAGGTCGTTATCGGCAAATGCGACGTCGAGGAGAACGATGACATCACGATGAAGTTCGGCGTGCGGAACATCCCGACGATCATCTTCCTCAAGGGCGGACAGCAGGTCGACAAGCAGGTCGGCGCCTGCTCGAAGGATGCCCTCAAGGCCAAGATCGAAAAACTGCTTTAAGCGATGATCCGCTGTGTGGATTACCACGGCCTGCAGGCCGTGGAGTTTTCGAAGGGCGACTATACGGCGCTGCTGGTCCCCGGGATGGGTGCCAACCTCATCCGCCTGGCCGACACGCGGCGCGGCGTCGAGGTGCTGCACACCCCGGCGGAGGCGGAGATCGAAACCTTCCTCCGGCGTCCGCAGGTCTTCGGGCTGCCGATCCTCTTCCCGCCCAACCGCATCGCCGACGGCCGCTACACCTTCGAAGGGCGGACCTATCAATACCCGATCACGATCGAGAAGGAGCACAACTACCACCACGGCATCCTCAAAAGCCAGCCGTTCCAGGTCTCGAAGGCCGTGGAGACGGACGACGAGGTGCTGGTCGAGTGCCGCTACTACGCCAATGCGGGCAGCGACGCCATTTTCCGCGACTTCCCGCACGAGTTCAAGTGCAAGATCGTCTACCGGCTGACGGCCGAAGGGCTGGAGCAGGAGGTGGTCTTCACGAACCGCAGCCGCGAACGGATGCCGTTGGGTGTGGGGTTCCATACCCCGCTGCGGATCCCGTTTGCCGGGGGCGAAGCGGAAGATTACTTGATGCGCGTGGCTGTGGGTGAACAGGTTGAACTGAGCAGCCGCAACCTCCCGACCGGCAGGAAGCTGCCGTTGTCGGAACAGTTTGCGAAACTGCGCAGTGAAGGGCTGCGCGTGACGGGTTGCGAACCCATCGAGGCGGGCTTCACGCTGCGCGAAATCGAGGTCGACGGCAAGCCCTATCGCGGGGCCGTGGTCGAGAATCTCCGTACCGGCGTGCGGGTCTTCTACGAGGTGGACGGACAGACGACCTACTGGACGATCTGGAACAACGGCGGGCAGGAGCCCTACTGCTGCCCCGAACCGCAGTCCTGGGTGACCAACGCCCCGAATGCCGCCGATCCCGCGGCCGAAGGCTTCCAATCGGTAGCACCCGGCGAATCGTGGCGTGCAAAATACCGTCTGTACGTCCGCTAAAGGACCGAATCGGTATTTTGAAGAGGTAAGTTTTTGAAAACGACGTCTTTATGTTGTTTTTGCTGAAGTAAAGCGGGAGGTCCGGTCAGGACCTTCCGCTTCGCTTTAGAACGACTCCTCGAAAACCGTCTCCGTGAGCGGTTTGCGGAGCGTGTCGTGGCGGTCGGACGACGAAGGCTCCCCGTCCCCGTAGCCCACCAGCAGGATGTTCACCGGCTCGATGTGGGCCGGAAGGTGGAACTCCTCGCGCACCGCCTCCGGTTTGAACATGCAGATCCACAGCGTGTCAAGCCCCAGCGACGCCGCGCAAAGCATCATGTGGTCCGTCACGATCGAGGCGTCGATGTCCCCGATCTTCTTCCCGTCGTACTTCCGCGTCCACACCTCGTCCGTGTCGGCGCAGACGATGATCGCCAGCGGTGCCCCGAAATCCCGCGTGCAGCGCGTCAGACGCTCCAGTCCCTCCCGCGACTGCACGACCACAAGCCGCTGCGGCTGGCGGTTCGCGCCCGTCGGGGCCACACGCCCCGCTTCGAGAATCTGTTGCAGCTTTTCCGGTTCGACCTTCCGGTCGCTGTATTGACGGCACGCATAGCGCCGTTTGGCCAGTGCGAGAAAATCCATAGCAGTAAAAAGTAAGGTTTGTTTGCTGATTCCGTTTTTGCGAAGATACGCAAAATCTGCCGCGCTTACAAATTCCGGAACAGCCTTCCGCCGCCGGAAAGTCCCCGACCCGGATTTCCGCCCCGGCGTCAGATACTGTCAGTTGCAACTGACAATCTGGCAGAAATACCGGGATGGCACACCGTTTGTTGTTTTTCGGGGCAGAAAAATCAAAAAAACAATACAACCTGTTATGAAAAACGGAAAAATCGGAGTTACGACGGAGAACATCTTCCCTGTCATCAAGAAATTCCTCTATTCGGATCACGAAATTTTCCTCCGCGAGCTGATTTCCAACGCCGTGGATGCCACCCAGAAGCTGAAAACCCTCTCGGCCAAGGGCGAAATGAAGGGCGAGTTGGGCGACCTGACGATTCATGTCTCGGTGGACCCCAAGGCCAAAACCCTCACGGTCACTGACCGCGGGATCGGAATGACCGCCGATGAACTGGACCGCTACATCAACCAGATCGCCTTCTCGGGTGCCGAGGAGTTTATGGCCAAATATAAGGACCAGGCCATTATCGGACACTTCGGGCTCGGGTTCTATTCGGCCTTCATGGTTGCCGACAAGGTCGAAATCTTTACCCGTTCGTGGCAGGAGGGCGCCAAGACCGTGCACTGGAGCTGCAGCGGAACCCCCGAGTTCGAAATGGAGGAGACCGACGAGGCCCGTGACCGCGGGACCACCATCGTGCTCCACCTCGCCGATGACACCCAGGAGTATGCCGAGGAGTCGAAGGTTTCGGAACTGCTGAAGAAATACTGCCGCTTCCTGCCCGTGCCCATCGCCTTCGGAAAGGTCAAGGAGTGGAAGGACGGCAAGTACGTCGATACCGACAAGGACAACATCATCAACGACGTCGACCCG
The DNA here is from genome assembly GCA_944321965.1 of uncultured Alistipes sp. GTDB lineage: Bacteria > Bacteroidota > Bacteroidia > Bacteroidales > Rikenellaceae > Alistipes. The sequence goes on along the minus strand of CALUNH010000016.1, from coordinate 39,767 downwards.
CTCTGGACCCGCAAACCCTCGGAGATCACCGAGGAGCAGTACAAGGAGTTCTACCGCGAGCTCTACCCGCTGAGCGACGAACCCCTCTTCTCGATCCATCTGAACATCGACTACCCGTTCCACCTGACCGGTATCCTCTACTTCCCGAAGATCCACAACAACTTCGAGATTCAGAAGAACAAGATCCAGCTCTACTGCAACCAGGTCTACGTCACGGATCAGGTCGAAGGGATCGTCCCGGAGTACCTGACGCTTCTCCACGGCGTCATCGACTCGCCCGACATCCCGCTCAACGTCTCCCGCAGCTACCTCCAGAGCGACGCCAACGTCAAGAAGATTTCGAGCTACATCACCCGCAAGGTCGCAGACCGTCTGCAGGAGCTCTTCAACACGATGCGCCCCGACTACGAGTCGAAGTGGGACGACCTGAAAATCTTCATTCAGTACGGTATCCTCACCGACGAAAAGTTCGCCGAGAAGGCCGGAAACTTCATGCTCTGGAAGAACGTCGAGGGCAAGTACTTCACCCCGAAGGAGTACACCGAGAAGGTCAAGGAGAATCAGACCGACAAGAACAAGACCGTCGTTTTCCTCTACGTCGACGATCCCGAGGAGAAGTACACCTCGCTCGAAGCCGCCAAGGCCAAGGGCTACGACGTGCTCGTCATGGACGGCCAGCTGGACAGCCACTACATCAACTGGTATGAGTCGAAGAACCAGGAGACCCGCTTCGTGCGCGTCGACAGCGACGTGATCGACAAGCTGATCCAGAAGGAGGACAGTATCAAGATGTCGCTCACCGAAGCCCAGCAGGAGCTGCTGACACCGGTCTTCGAGAGCCAGATGCCCAAGGACGAGAAGATTCACTACAACATCTCGTTCGAGGCCATGTCGCCCGACGAGGCCCCGGTCGTCATCACGCAGAACGAATTCATGCGACGCATGAAGGAGATGGCCCAGATGGGTGGCGGCGGCATGAGCCAGTTCTACGGACAGATGCCCGACAACTTCACCATCGCGGTGAACGGAAACCACCCCATCGTCATCGATATCCTTGCCGACGTCGAGAAGGCCTACGGCGACAAACTCAAGACCATGACCAAGAAGATCGACGCCGCGGTGGCCGAGGAGAAGCGATTCGAGGAGGTCACCAAGGACAAGAAGGAGGCCGACTTCACGCCCGAGGAGAAATCCACCCGCGAGGAGCTTTCGAAGAAGGTCGTCACGCTGCGCGACGAGCGCAACGAACGCCTGCGTCAGATCGGCGGCGAGAACAAGCTCGTCAAGCAAATCATCGACCTCGCGCTGCTGACCAATGGCATGTTGAAGGGCAAGAACCTTACGGATTTCATCCAGCGATCGATCTCGCTCATCGAAAAGTAGCCGCCGCACACCGGGCCCGGGTCCGGTTCCGGGATTCATGAAAAGAGACGCTCCGCATTGCGGGGCGCCTCTTTTTATCTACAGGCTGCTGCAGGACGGCAGGCCGCAGAAAGCAGGATGGATCGGAAAAAATCGTCGTTCCTTCCGGCGGGCCGAAGTGGCCGTTTACTCCGCCGGTTCCTCCGTCCAGCGGCCCCGCAGTAGCTCCAGAAACCACTCCGGGCAGCGGCACGGACGCCGCGTATCGCTGTGGATGAAGCCCAGCTGCGTCATCCCCGTATTGATCAGTTCCCCCTTCTCGTTATAGATTTCGTAGAAGAAGTTGATCCGCGTCGAGGGGATCTCCTTCAAGATGATCCGCACCGTCAGCAGTTCGTCGAAATAGGCCGGTTTGCGGTACTTCGACTGCACTTCGAGGATCGGCATCATGATCCCCCGCCGCTCGACCTCGGCAAACGACATGCCCAGTTCGCGCAGCAATTCGCTCCGCGCAGCTTCGTAGTAGCAGATGTAGTTCGAATGGTGGCAGATCGCCATCTGGTCGGTATGCTTGTACCAGACCCGGATTTTACAGTCGTGGCTTACCATAATGCTATTTGAATGGTTTCGATTCTTCTTTCGCTCCTTCCATGCGGGAATGTTCCGGCAGCGGATGACCCGCCAGTCGCTCGGCCGCGGCCCGCTCTCCCGCTTCCAGCAGGCGGCGGATCGCCGTCGAACTGACCCGCACCCCGTCGACCGTGCAGGCCCCGACCTTCACGATCCGCAGGCGAGACGCCAGCTCCGGGGCGTCGCACGCCAGGCCGTCATGGCCGAAGCGGTGGTTGAAGCCTGCAACCAGCGTCTCGGCTCCCACCCGCCCGATCAGGTACTCTTCGACGAACTCCAGGCTCGAAAGCGCACTGAACCTCCGGTCGAACGGAATGACAATCACGTTGTCGACCCCCAGTCCGGCCAGCAGGGCCACCTTTTCTTCGAGCGTCGTCAACAGCTGCAAACCCTCGGCACGCCCCAGCGTGATGCGCGGGTGCGGCTCGAAGGTCAGCACGATGCTCTCCCCGCCCTGCGCCCGGGCCTCCGCCACCAGCCGATCGATCAACGCCCGGTGGCCACGGTGCACGCCGTCGTAGGACCCGACCGTAACCGCCGGGCGGATGAAACGCGGAAGATGCTCGAATCCGTGGAATACCCTCATGGCTCTCCGTAGAAGATCCGCCGTGCACACCTCGGCGTGCTTGTCGCGTACATACCGTAGAATACTCTCATGCCGCCTTTCCCCCGTTTCGTACGCCCTATGAATTGGCGTTGTTGTCGTTCTCCTTGACGAAGTAGGCCACCTTCTCCAGGAGCGTCGTGATGTCGTAGTTCTCCACAACGATCCCCTGCGGGAAGTTCAGCGGCGTGGAGGTGAAGTTTAGGACCCCCTTGATGCCCGCATTGATGATCGGAAGCACCAGCGTCGGCGCCACTTTCGTCGGCGACGAGACGATCACGATCGAAATGTCCAGATCCTCGACCCGCTCCTCGAACGTGTCCATGTGGTAGCACGGAATCCCGTCGATCGTCTTGTCCACCTTCTCCGGGTCGACGTCGAATGCCGCCGTGATCTTCAGTTTCAGACCCTTGCCGTTGAAATACTTCGTGATGGCCTGACCCAGGTGGCCCATACCCAGCACCGCAATGTTCATCGGCGTCGGGCTGTCGAGAATGTTGCTGATGTACTCGATCAGCACCTGCACGTCATAGCCCTTCTTCGTGTCGCTCGAAAACCCGATCAGCATCAGGTCGCGCCGCACCTGCACCGCCGTGATGCCGTGGATGCCCGCCAGCACATGGGAAAAAACATGCGTGATGCCCTGACGGTGGCACGATAGAAGCGTCCGCCGGTATTCGCTCAGCCGCTCGATGGTCTTTTCGGGAATCGTATTATTCGTCAGTGATGCCATGATTATTCGATCGTTATCGTGAAATCCTTGTGGTAGTTCACCCGCGTCCAGTTGTAATTGACGTGGTTCGCACCCCCCTCCGGCTGGCTGAACAGATAGGTCGTCTGCAGCGGCGTGAAACGGCGGTCCTCCAGGTCGTACTCGATGTCGCCGTACATCGCCGGAGCGAAGATCATCGCCGTGTCGTATCCCCGGTAGGAGAAGAGCGTCGGCAACATCCCGAACGACCGCAGATAGGCACTGTCGAAGGCCTTCACAGCCTCCGAATCGCGCTTCGCATGGTACGTCGAGATGAAAACCACGCGGTCCTTGAAGAAAATCGCCCGGTCGAGGTTGTTGTAGCGGTTCCAGCGCGCGTTGCCCAGCACCGTGAAGCGCGGTGCCGTGCGCCCGCGCGACGTAATGCTCGTGTCGGCCGAGGCCAGCGCCGCCAGAATGCGGTCCACATCCACCTCGTTGTCCGAGAGGATCACGAAGACGTTCTCCGCATCGTTCTCCAGCAGCGGCGTCAGGTCGCTCGGGCTGTTCGCGCCCTGCGACGAGGGGTGTTCGTAACGGTAGTTGTAACGTTCGAAGGGACGGTTGCCCAGCAGCGCAAGGACTTCTCGTTCGAACTCCTTGTCGGTCGTCGACGTGTAGATCAGCGTCACCCGTCGGCCGTTGCCCGCCAGATCCTCCACCTTCTCGTATTTCCGGGCCGGATCCGGAGCCAGCTGGAACAGCACGTCGCTGTTCGTCCGTTCGATGTGCGCCAGCGGCGAAACTACCGGAATGCGCTTCTCCTCGGCGAAGCGGACTACAGCATCAAGCCCCTCCTCATAAACCGGACCCACGACCAGATCCGCCTTGCGGAACGCCGCGTCGGCAACAATCTCCCGGATGCGGGCCGTGTCACGCGCCGTATTGAAGAGCTCCACGTTCACCGAAATCCCCGATTTCTGCTTCACGCTGTCCAGACCCAGCAGGAACCCCTGGTAGAAATCCAGGTAGTTGTCGTTGGCCTGCCCGGCCACGGAGAGCGGCAGAAGCAACGCCACATCAAGCGGGTCGCTGCGCCGCAGGGCCCGGAACTCGATCGGCTCCACCGTCCGCAAGCCCGCCAGCGAATCGTGACGCAGGCTGTCGGCCGACACCGCAACCGAAACCCCGGTCCCCGGGATGACGATCATCGCCCCGGCCTTCAGATCCGCGGGCTTCAGCCCTCCGTTGAGACGGCTCAGCTCCTCCTCCGTGATCCCGAAACGTCGCGACAGCGAATAGAACGTCTCGCCCGGGTGGACGATATGGTACGACGTCCCCGCATCGGCCACGCTGTTCAGCGACTGCCGGTACTCCTCCCACTGCTCCTGCGTGCCCGCCTCATCCTCCGAGCCGATCTGCTTCTTCCGGATCAGGATCCGCTCCCCGGGGCGCATGTGCAGCGGGTCGAGGTTCGGGTTGTCCTCCAGCAGCGTCTTCACCGGAATCTCGTACTGCCGGGAAATGGCGTAGAGCGTCTCGCCCTGCGCCACGTGGTGGAAATCGAATGTCTTGCGCAGTTTCCGTTCCGACTTCGGCTCCGGAGCCGCCGCCATGTAGGGTATCTTGATGTTCGCATCGGCCTGCAGCCCCCGGGCAATCGAGGGGTTGTTTTCCAGGATTACCCGTTCGTCCACGCCGTAGGTCTTCGCCAGCCCGTAGAGCGTCTCCCCGGCCCGCACCGTATGGATGTAGTACTTGGCTCCGTTGATATAGACGATCGTCTCGGACTTCCCGCCCGCAAGGACCGAAAGCCCCCATGCAAGCATCAGAAGGGTGGCAAAGAGTCGTTTCATCATCTATTTGTTCTGCATTTTCTCCCGCATCCGGATCTCGGTGATCACCTTTTTCGTATAGAGCGGGAAATCTCCGTTCATCATCCACGCATAGTAGCTCGGCTCGATGCGGAATATCTCCGACACGGAGCGCCCCTTGTACTTCCCGAAGCCGAAGACCTCCTCTCCCTTCTCGTTGTAGAGGATCCGACCCGCATAGTCCGCCGTTTCGCCCCGGCTCGAAAACTCCGCCAGCTTGTCGACGTCGTTCTCCAGGTCGTCATAGCGGTCCAGCTGCGCCTTCAGCACCTCGTAGGTCGCCCGCGTGTCGGCTTCCGCCGAGTGCGCCTCGTCGAGATCCCTGTCGCAGTAGAACTTGTAGGCCGCCACCAGCGTCCGCTGCTCCTTCTTGTGGAAGATGTTCTGCACGTCCACGAACTTGCGCCGTTTCAGGTCCACGTCCACGCCCGCGCGCAGAAACTCCTCCACCAGCACCGGAAGGTCGAAGCGGTTCGAATTGAACCCCCCGAAATCACACCCCCGGATGAACTGTTCGAGCGACTTGGCCACCTGCGCGAACGTCGGGCAGTCCCGCACGTCGTCGTCCGTGATGCCGTGCACGGCCGTCGCCTCCGCGGGAATGTGCATCCCCGGATTGAGCCGCCGCGTCCGCGTGATCTCCTCCCCGTCGGGCATCACCTTGATCATCGAGATCTCCACGATCCGGTCCCGCGCCGTATCCACGCCCGTGGTCTCCAGGTCGAAGAAGATGATCGGGCGTTTGAGATTCAGCTTCATTGCGCGCCGAACCTTATGCGTTGATCATCATCGGCATCAGAAGCATCAGCGTCGAGCTCGTCTGCCTGTCGTCGTAGACCGGTTTGAAGACCCCGGCCCGCGTCGAGTCGGCCAGCTCGATCACCACCGTCGGGGTGTCGATGTTCGAGAGAATCTCAACCAGGAACGTCGACTTGAAGCCGATCGAAATGGGCTGCCCGTCGTAGCTGCACGAGATCGTCTCGTTGGCCGACACCGAAAAGTCGATGTCCTGGGCCGTGAGGTTGATCCGGTCGTCGGCAATATCCATACGGATGAGGTTCGTCGTGGGATTCGAGCACACCGCCACGCGCTTGATGCCGTTCACCAGCTCGATGCGGTCCACGAGCACCTTGTTGGGGTTGTTCGCCGGGATCACCGCGTTGTAGTTCGGGTAGTTGCCCTCGATCAGACGGCATACCAGCGTATGGCTCTTGAGCCTGAACAGCGCGTTCTTCGAGTCGAAGGCCATTTCGATGGCATCATCCTCCTTCAGCAGCACCGATTTCAGCAGGTTTGCGGGCTTCTTCGGCAGGATGAACGATGCCGTGATCTCATTCTCGCTCTCCGACTCGTACTTCACCAGCTTGTGGGCATCCGTACCGACGAAGGTCAGCGCACTCGGCGCCAGATTGATATAGATGCCGTTCATCACCGGACGCAACTCGTCGTCCGCCGTGGCGAAGATCGTCTTGTTGATTCCGTTCACCAGCGTGTCGACATCCAGCCGCAGCTCCTTGCGCTCGGCACTCAACTGCGGAACGGCCGGGTAGCTCACGGCACTTGCGCCCGGAATCGAGAGCGAGCCGCTCTTCCAGTTGATCCGGATCTCCCAGTTCTTGTCGTTGACGTCGATCGTCAGCGGAAGCTCCGGAAACTCCTTCAGCGAGTCGAGCATCAGTTTGGCCGGGGCTGCGATCGTACCCTCGCTCTCGACGCTCTCCACCTCGATCTGGCCCACAAGCGTCGTTTCGAGGTCCGAAGTCGTAACTTTCAGCGTGTTGCCGTTCAACTCCATGAGGAAATAATCCAGAATGGGCAGCGTGTTCTTATTGCTGATTACCTTGCCCGTCGTTGCCAGAAGCGACAGCAGTGCCGAACTTGATACGGAAAATTTCATAATCGTTTTCTGTTTTTATCTCTTTCTTCAATAAGTACCTTTCATCTCCTAAGTATCTCCCATCTCCCAAGTACCCCCCCCCTTCCTCCGGATTCGGGCACTCCGCAATCCGGATTTTTCCGAGGGGTTTACTCCTGCGCATCACCTTGCGCCCGGGCGACGTCTATTCCAGGGCGGCCAGTTTGTCAAGCGCCATGGCGATCATCCGCTTTACGTGGGGCTTGTAGTCGGTGTTGGCCTCGTGGGCGACGCGCTGGGCGATGATCGTGCAGATCGTGGCGGCGCGGTGGCCCATCAGGGCCGCCAGTCCGGCCAGCGCCGAGCCCTCCATCTCGAAGTTCGTGATGCGGCGCCCTCCGAAATCGAACGATTCGATCTTCTCGTTCAGGTGTGCGTCGTGGGGTTCGAGACGCACCCAGCGCCCCTGCGGGGCGTAGAAACCCGGAGCGGCGATGGTGATTCCTTCGCGCGTCGTGTCGCGGAAGTGCTCGAAAAGGGTCGTGTCGGCATTCACGAAGTAGGGGCGCGGCATCTTTTCATACCAACCCGTATGGCGGACGAAGGCCTCTTCCAGCGCGAGATCGCAAACCTCGTCCCGTCCCTTGTAATAGCTCAGCAGGCCGTCGAAGCCGCACGACGTGCGCGAAAAGAGGAACTCCCCGATCCGGATGTCGGGCTGCAGGGCCCCCGAGGTCCCCAGGCGCACGAGTGTCAACTGCCGTTTTTCGGCCTTCTCCTGCCGTGTGGCGAAATCCACATTGGCCAGCGCGTCGAGCTCCGTGACGCAGATGTCGATGTTGCCGATGCCGATGCCCGTCGAGAGCACCGTCATGCGCTTGCCGCGGTAGGTTCCCGTTACGGTCCGGAATTCGCGGTTCGAAACCTCACACTCTCTGTTTTCGAAATGTTCCGCCACGAGGGCCACGCGCCCGGGGTCGCCGACCAGAATCACCGTGTCGGCCAGTTGCTCCGGACGAAGGTGAAGATGAAAAATGGAACCGTCGTCGTTGATAATCAATTCGGAAGCAGGGATCGTCCTCATAAATTCTTGCTTTTAAATTTCCATAATTGGCATAAAAGTAATATATTTACCTCGAATATCAAAACTTCACCGCGAATTTTTATTTACGTGAAATACCCATAAAACCTAACGTAACATGACGCTTATCAAATCCATTTCGGGTATCCGTGGAACCATCGGAGGACCCGTCGGCGAGAACCTTACGCCGCTCGACATCGTGAAGTTCACAACCGCCTATACCCGCGTGATCGCGCGCAACAATCCCGGGAAACACCTGACCATCGTCATCGGTCGCGACGCCCGGCTCTCCGGAGAACTGGTCATGGACCTGGTGGAAGGAACCCTCCTGGCCTGCGGCGTCGACGTCATCAATGTCGGACTCTGCACCACGCCCGGCACCGAGATGGCCGTCATCACCCGCAAGGCCGACGGCGGAATCATCCTCACCGCCTCGCACAACCCCCGCCAGTGGAACGCCCTCAAGCTCCTGAATGCCCACGGAGAGTTCTTCTCCGCAGCCGAAGGCCAGGAGGTGCTGACGCTGGCCGAAGACGAAACCTTCGAGTTCCCCTCGATCGACCAAATCGGACACGTCATCGCCCGCGAAGATTTCAACGACGAACACATCCGCCAGGTGCTGGCCCTGCCCCTCGTGGATATCGAGGCCGTGCGCAAACGCCATTTCAAGGTGGTGATCGACGCCGTGAACTCCGTGGGCGGCATCGTCATGCCGAAGCTCCTGCGCGAACTGGGCTGCGAGGTCATCGAGCTCAACTGCGATCCCACGGGCGAATTTGCCCACAACCCCGAGCCGCTGCCGCAGCACCTCACCGAAATCTCCGAGGTCATCGTCCGCGAAAAGGCCGACCTGGGGGTCGTGGTCGATCCCGACGTCGACCGACTGGCCTTCGTCTCGGAGGACGGCTCGATGTTCGTCGAGGAGTACACGCTCGTGGCCGTGGCCGACTATATCCTTTCGCAGAACCCCGGCGGCGTGACCGTCTCGAACCTCTCCTCGTCGCGCGCCCTGCGTGACGTCACGGAGCGCCACGGCGGCAAATACTACGCTTCGGCCGTCGGCGAAGTCAACGTCACCACCAAGATGAAGGAGGTCGGCGCCGTGATCGGCGGCGAAGGAAACGGCGGAGTGATCTATCCCGAACTCCACTACGGCCGCGACGCCCTGGTCGGCACGGCGCTCTTCCTGACGTGGCTCGCCAAGAAGGACATGACCATGACCCAGCTGCGCGCCACCTACCCCGCCTATTACGCCTCGAAGAACAAGATCGAGTTGACACCGGCCATCGACGTGGATAAAGTGCTGCGTGAGGTAAAGGCCCGTTATGCCAATGAAAAAGTGAACGATATCGATGGTGTGAAGATCGATTTCCCGGAGAACTGGGTACACCTCCGCAAGTCGAACACCGAACCCATCATCCGCGTCTACACCGAGGCCAAGTCGATGGAGGAGGCCGATGCCCTGGCTCAGCGTTTCATCTCCGAAATCAAGGCGATCTGCAACCTCTGAGCACGATGAGAAAATACCTGTTGATCCTTTCCGTCGCGGGAGTCCTGGTCTCCTGCGGCGGAAACGGCCGCAGGCAGGCCCCTGCTTCCGACCAGGCGGTTGCCGCTCCGACGGAGACGACGCTCCAGGCCCCCGACATGCACACCGCCGAAACATCGCTCGACTACCCGGGGACCTACACCGGAACGCTGCCTGCGGCTGACTGCCCGGGAATCAAGGCCACCCTCGTGCTGGCGGACGACGGCAGCTATGCGCTCCACATGGAGTACCTCGAACGCGGCACGGCGTTTGATGAAAAGGGTACTTTCAAGGTCGAGGGCAATTTGTTGACGCTGGCGCCCTCCGACGGCGGACAGGTCGGGTACTACCAGGTCGAGGAGAACCGTCTGCGCCACCTCGATGCCGACCGGAAACCGATCACCGGCGAATTGGCCGAGCATTACGTATTGCGGAAAAAAATAGGGAGAAATGGATAAAGTAAAGGATTATATAAGCGCCAATAAGGAGCGCTTTGTCAATGAGTTGTTCGATCTGATGCGCATCCCGTCGATCAGTGCCCAGTCGGAGCACAAGCCCGACATGCAGCGCTGTGCCGAGTTCCTTGCCGCGGCGCTGGCCAAGGCCGGGGCCGACCGGGCCGAGGTGATGCCCACGGCCGGAAACCCGGTGGTCTATGCCGAGAAGATCGTCAGTCCGAAAGCCAGGACCGTGCTGGTCTACGGCCATTACGACGTCATGCCGGTCGATCCCCGCGGGGAGTGGCACACCGACCCCTTCGAGCCCGTCATCCGCGACGGCCGCATCTGGTGCCGCGGTGCCGACGACGACAAGGGGCAGTTGTGGATGCACGCCAAGGCTTTCGAGGCGATGTGCGCCACGGATTCGCTGCCCTGCAACGTGAAATTCATGCTCGAAGGCGAGGAGGAGATCGGTTCGGCCAGTCTCTACGACTTCTGCCGCGAGCACAAAAAACTCCTGAAAGCCGACATCATCCTCGTTTCGGACACCTCGATGCTCTCGATGCAGACACCCTCGATCACCTGCGGGCTGCGCGGCCTGGCCTACATGGAGGTCGAGGTCACGGGACCCGACAAGGACCTCCATTCGGGGCTGTTCGGCGGCGCCGTGGCCAATCCGGCCAACGTCCTGACGCGGCTGGTCGCCGGTCTGATCGACGGGAACGGCCGCGTGACGATCCCCGGCTTCTACGACGACGTGCGTGAACTGACGCCCGCCGAGCGAAAGGCCTTCAACAAGGCCCCGTTCAATCTCGCGGCCTACAAGAAGTCGCTGAAGATCGGCGATGTCGAGGGCGAGGCGGGCTACACCACCCTCGAACGCACCGGCGTGCGTCCGTCGCTCGATGTCAACGGCATCTGGGGCGGATACATCGGCGAGGGGACCAAAACCGTCATCCCGTCGAAGGCTTCGGCCAAAATCTCGATGCGGCTGGTCCCGAATCAGGACTACCGCAAGATCTCGAAGCTCTTCGAACGCCATTTCCGGCGGATCGCGCCCAAGAGCGTGAAGGTCGTCGTGAAGTCGCTGCACGGTGGTATGCCCTACGTCGCACCGACCGACATGCCCGCCTACAAGGCCGCCGAAAAGGCCATCATGGAGACCTTCGGCAAGAAACCCCTGCCCTTCTACTCCGGCGGGTCGATCCCGATCATCAGCGGATTCGAGTCGATTCTCGGGATCAAGTCCCTGTTGATCGGCTTCGGGCTGGCCGAGGATGCCATCCACTCCCCGAACGAGAGCTTCGGACTCGAACAGTTCGAACGCGGTGTGGAGACCATTCCGCTCTTCTACAAGTATTTCGCCGAAAGCCGGTAGGGATCATGTACGAAGAATTCCTGGATTTTGCCGTCGGCGTGGCCCGTGAGGCCGGGGCCATTCAGCTTGACGCTTTCCGCAGCGGGGACCTCGGCGTCGAGACCAAATCGAACCTCTATGATGTGGTGACGCGCGTCGACAAGGAATGTGAGGCGCTGATCGCCCGGCGCATTGCGGAGCGTTTCCCGGGGCACGCCCTGCTGGGCGAAGAGGGCGGAGAACGCGGTGCGGCCGGAAGCCGCTGGCACTGGGTGGTCGACCCGCTGGACGGAACGACCAACTACAGCCAGGGTTTGCCCGTCTTCACCGTCTCGATCGCCCTGCAGCAGGACGGCGAGACCGTCGTCGGGGTGGTTTACGCTCCCTATCTGGACGAGTTGTACACGGCCGTGAAGGGCCAAGGGGCCTGGCTCGCCTCACGCGGGCTGCAACCCCGGCGGATTCGCGTCACGAGGAAAGAGTCACTGGGGGCGGCGGTCCTCGCCACCGGATTCCCCTACGACAAGGATGTGAATCCGGACAACAACTGCGACAACGTCGCCCGGATACTGCCCCGCATCCGCGGTTTGCGGCGCATGGGGTCGGCGGCCTACGACCTCTGTGCCGTGGCGGCCGGGTGGATCGACGGTTTTTGGGAGTTGGCCCTGCACGTCTGGGACATCTGCGCCGGAGAGCTGATTGTCTCGGAGGCCGGAGGCGTCGTCGAACCGCTGCGACCCGACCGCGGGGTCTCGATCCTCGCCGGATGCCCCGAACTGGTTGCAGAAATGCGCCGCTACCTCCGGTAACTGTCGGGAGGGGCTTCGAGAAGCCCATAACGAGCCGATTTCAGGGGCGGGAGCAAATTCCCGCCCCTTGTTGTGTCGAATTATTAAAAATTTTTTCTTATCTTGCCGTCCGATAAAATCTCGAAAACTCATGTGCGGAATTGTCGGTTATGTCGGACGGCGCGAGGCGTGTCCGATTCTGATCAAGGGGCTGCACCGCCTCGAATACCGGGGCTATGACAGCGCCGGAGTCGCGCTGGTCAATGACAAGGGTGCGCTCAACGTCTTCAAATGCAAGGGAAAGGTCTCCGATCTGGAGCACTTCCTCCAGGGTAAGGACCTCTCGGGGTCCATCGGAATCGCCCACACCCGCTGGGCCACCCACGGCGTGCCGAACGATGCAAATGCCCACCCCCACTACTCCGAGTCGGAGCGCATTGCACTGATCCACAACGGAATCATCGAAAACTACCGCGTGCTGAAGGACGCGCTCGTCGAAAACGGGTACACCTTCCGCAGCAGCACCGATTCCGAAGTGCTGGTCAACCTCATCGAGTACATCCGCACGACGAACGGCTGTTCGCTGCTCGAAGCCGTGCGCCAGGCGCTCCGCCAGGTGGTCGGGGCCTATGCCATCGCCGTGATCGAAAAAGGCAACCCCGACGAGATCATCGCCGCCCGGCAGAGCAGCCCGATGGTGGTCGGGATCGGCAACGGGGAGTATTTCCTCTCGTCGGACGCTGCCTCGATCATCGAATATACGCAGGAGTTCGTCTACGTAAACGACGGGGAGATCGCCGTCATCAACCGCAACGCCCCGCTCAAACTCCTGACGCTCGACAACCACGACGCCCGGATCGACATCAAGAAACTCGAACTCTCGATCTCACAGCTCGAAAAGGGCGGGTACCCCCACTTCATGCTCAAGGAGATCTACGAACAGCCCCGGACCCTCGTCGACTGTATCCGCGGGAGGATCAACCCCGAGACCTGCGAGGTGAAACTCTCCGGCGTGATCGACCACCGCGACCGCTTCCTGCGGGCCCGGAGGATCATCTTCGTGGCCTGCGGAACCTCGTGGCACGCCTCGCTCATCGGCGAGCACCTGATCGAGTCGATCTGCCGCATCCCGGTCGAGGTGGAGTACGCCTCGGAGTTCCGCTACCGCGACCCCATCATCTGCGGGGATGACATCGTCATCGCCGTGTCGCAGTCGGGTGAGACCGCCGATACGCTCGCTGCCGTCGAACTCGCCCGCAAGGCCGGGGCCTTCGTCTTCGGAATCTGCAACGTCGTAGGATCCTCCATCGCCCGCGCTACCGACTCCGGAGCCTATATCCATGTCGGGCCCGAAATCGGCGTCGCCTCCACGAAGGCCTTCACCGGACAGGTGACCGTCATGGCGATGCTCGCCCTGGCCATCGGACACGAAAAGGGAACCGTCCCGGAGGAGTATTACCACGAAGTGGCCGCAGCGCTGCTCCGTCTGCCCGAAACGCTCGAAGAGGTGCTCAAGGTCGCGCCGCAGATCGCCGACCTCTCGAAGATCTTCACCTACGCCCACAACTTCATCTACCTCGGACGCGGCTACAACTACCCCACGGCCCTCGAAGGTGCCCTGAAACTCAAGGAGATCTCCTACATCCATGCCGAAGGCTACCCCGCTGCCGAAATGAAGCACGGACCCATCGCGCTGATCGATGCCGAAATGCCCACCGTGGCCATCGCCACCCCCGACCATACCTACGAAAAAACCGCCTCGAACATCGAGGAGATCAAGGCCCGCGGCGGCAAGATCATCGCCGTCTGCGCCCGCGACGACGAGCAGGTGCGCCGTTCGGCCGACTATGTGATCGAGGTCCCGGTCATCACCGAATGTCTCATGCCGATCGTCGTGTCCGTGCCCCTGCAGCTGCTGGCCTACTACATCGCCGTCTACAAGGGCCGCAACGTCGACCAGCCCCGCAACCTCGCCAAGTCGGTGACGGTCGAATAGGCCGGGGCGGCTCCGGGGCCCAGGAATTCGGGGGGGGGATTCGAGGGACTCGGGGTTCGGCCGAAGACGAAAGGCTAAGGCAGCCAAGGCGTGCAGGAAGGGGCGGGTGACCCGCTTTCCGCAGTCGGCTGCCGCAAAAAGAGGAGGGGGAGTGAGTCCCCAAAAAGAGGCCGGTCCCGAAAAACGGGACCGGCCTTCTCTTTATGCAATCGGAGTTGTGCAATCGGAAGGTTACATCTCCTCGTAAGCGTACTGGATCGCCCGGTTCAGTTGGTCGAGGAAGGGTTTCGTCCGCCGGAACTCCTCCACCAGCCGCCCCGGAAGGCCGTCGGACAGCACGAACTCCTCCGAAACCGTCTTTTCCAGGCAGTAGTCCTTCTGTTTGAGCAGATCCGCAAATTCGCTATCCGCCGGGAAACCCGTCGGGACCCGTTTCAGGCGGTTCGCCGTGTCGAGCCGGAACCCCCGCGCCGCATCGATCGACTGCAGCATCTCGGCGCCATGGTCCAGCACCTCCTCACGGATCGAACGAAGCACTGCCGGTTCGATGCAGACCGCCCCCGCGGCCAGCAGGTGATTGCCTACAAGGCCGTCGCCCGCCGGTTCGACGTGGAAGTAGTAGCCCGCATAGCCCGATTTCTTGCCTTTCGGAACAACGAACGCCCCGAGCCAGCTCTTATACGGTCGTTTATCGGCCGAAAAGCGCGTGTCGCGGGCAATGCGGTAGGTGCAGTCCTGCGGACGGAGCCCCCGAACCGCGGGGTCGAACGACGCGATTCCCTCGATCAGCTCCGCCGTGAAGCCTGCCCACAGCCCCTTGACATGCGCCCACTCCGTCCGGTGGGCGTCGAACCACTCCCGGTCGTTGTTCTCGGACAACCGCCGCAGGAAATCCAGGACCTCTTCCATGCTTCTCCCTCCCGATTACCAGGCAAAGAGCGGGTAGTTCGCCATCAGCGCATTCACGTCCTTGCGCACGGCGGCGATGTTCTCCTCGTTCTCCGGATCGTTCAGCACCCGGTCGATCAACTCGACGATGTAGTCCATCTGATCCTCCTTCAGGCCGCGCGTCGTGATGGCCGGCGTCCCGAAGCGAAGCCCCGACGTCTGGAACGGCGAGCGCGTGTCGAACGGCACCATGTTCTTGTTCGTCGTGATGTCGGCGGCCACGAGGCACTTCTCGGCCAGCTTGCCCGTCAGGTCGGGGAACTTCGTCCTGAGGTCCACCAGCATCAGGTGGTTGTCCGTACCGCCCGAGACGATCTTGTAGCCCCGCTTCGTGAAGGCGGCGGCCATCGCTGCGGCATTCTTCTGGACCTGACGCTGGTACTCCCTGTACTCGGGCTGCAGCGCCTCGCCGAACGCCACGGCCTTCGCGGCGATCACGTGCTCCAGCGGACCGCCCTGGATGCCCGGGAAGACTGCCGAATTGAGAATCTGCGACATCATCTTCACGGCTCCCTTCGGCGTCGTCAGGCCCCACGGGTTCTCGAAGTCCTTGCCCATGAGGATGATACCGCCGCGCGGCCCGCGCAGCGTCTTGTGCGTCGTCGAGGTGACGATATGGGCGTATTTCACCGGATTCTCCAGCAGCCCCGCGGCGATCAGACCCGCCGTATGGGCCATGTCCACCAGCAGCAGCGCACCCACCTTGTCGGCGATTTCGCGCATCCGCTTGTAGTCCCACTCGCGCGAGTAGGCCGAAGCCCCTCCGACGATCAGTTTCGGATGGCACTCCAGCGCCTTGCGCTCCATCGCGTCGTAGTCGATCGTGCCCGTCGCCTCGTCCAGCTGGTAGCCGACGGCCTTGAAGTATTTGCCCGACATGTTCACCGGCGAACCGTGCGAAAGGTGGCCTCCGTGTGCAAGGTCCAACCCCATGAACGTATCGCCCGGCTGCAGGCACGCAAAGAAGACCGCCATGTTCGCCTGCGCCCCCGAGTGCGGCTGCACGTTGGCCCACTCCGCACAGTAGAGCTCGCAGATGCGCTCGATGGCCAGACGCTCCACCTGGTCCACTACCTCGCAGCCTCCGTAATAACGCGCCGCCGGATAACCTTCGGCATATTTGTTCGTGAGCACCGAGCCCATCGCTTCCATCACCTGGTCGCTGACGAAGTTCTCCGAGGCGATCAACTCGATGCCGTGCATCTGACGGTTGCGCTCCGCGCCAATCAATTCAAAAATCCGGGAATCTCTTTTCATATTCAGTATGGGTTTTGTGAATCCGTTTCCGGCGGGTAAAGATACGCAAATTTGCCGAATTTCTTCCCGCAAGCGGGCTTTTAAGATATTTTTCCTATCTTTGTGCCGGAAAATTGGATGATAGTACCTTAAAAATAGTCAGATTATGAAACTGCTCGAAGGAAAAGTGGCCGTTGTGACCGGTGCCGCACGCGGTATCGGAAAGGCCATCGCTCTGAAATTCGCCGCCGAAGGCGCCGATGTCGCTTTCACCGACCTGGTTATCGATGAGAACGGAAAGGCTACCGAAGCCGAAATCGCCGCACTCGGCGTCAAGGCAAAAGGCTACGCCTCCAATGCCGCAAACTTCGAAGAGACCCATCAGGTCATCGACCAGATCCTGAAGGATTTCGGCCGTATCGACATCCTCGTCAACAACGCCGGAATCACCAAGGACGGCCTGATGATGCGCATGTCCGAGGCTCAGTGGGACGCCGTCCTGACCGTAAACCTCAAGTCCGCTTTCAACTTCATCCACGCCGTGACACCCGTGATGGCCCGTCAGAAAGCCGGTTCGATCATCAACATGTCGTCGGTGGTCGGGGTCAGCGGAAACGCCGGTCAGTGCAACTACTCCGCCTCGAAGGCCGGCATGATCGGTCTGGCCAAGTCCATCGCCAAGGAGATGGGATCGCGCGGAATCCGTGCCAACTGCATCGCCCCGGGGTTCATCATGACCGACATGACCGACAAACTCCCCGATTCGGTCAAGGAGGAGTGGTACAAGCAGATCCCCCTGCGCCGCGGCGGTACGCCCGAAGAGGTGGCCAAGGTCGCCCTGTTCCTCGCATCGGACCTCTCGTCGTATGTCAGCGGTCAGGTGATCCACTGCTGCGGAGCCATGAACTGCTAAAAACAACGGCTGGCGGGACCTCCCGCAACCGAAACGGACGGAGCGTCTCCCGCAAAGAGGGGAGACGCTCCGTTTTTTCGTTCCAAAACTGACTGAGGGTGCGTTTTTTTGCTATATTTGCAACACATAGGAGCGGTTCGGCATAGTAACACGCTTGTCGTTTGCCGCTGCGCTTACCCTATTTTGTGCCGTATGAAACGATTCGTGACCCTGCTGGCCGCTACGGCCCTGATCTCCGGAGCTGCTTCCGCTCAGGAGGCTACACTCCCTACACCCGATGCCAAAACCATCGGAATGGGGGGCGTGATGATGACCACCCTCTCCGGCTCCCACGCCATTTACAACAACTCCGCAATGGCCCTGTTCCAGCGAAACCCCTCACAGATATCTTCTTCCTACTACGGACAGGGAAACTTCGACTACTATGCCGTCTCGGGCTCCTGCCGCCTCGGCAGCGAAAACCTCCTCCAGGCCGGATGGCGGCAGTATCTGCGCGAACGCGAAAACAGCGACATGGCCGTCGATCTGGGATACTCCCGACGCATCAACGAAAACTGGGCGGTCGGTGTCGTGGCCCGGTATCTGCACATGAGCCGTCCCGATGTCTCGACCGACGCCCTGGCCGCAGACCTCAGCATCGCCTATCAACTCCCCCTCGAAAACGTCGGAAGCTACTCCGCTCTCCGCGCCGGTGCCAAACTCGCAAACATCGGAGCCTGTCTCGACAATACAGACTACGCTCTCCCGATGGACCTCACCGCCGGAGTCGCCCTCGATACGTTCCTCTCCGATGCCCACGAAATCACCGTCGGAACAGACCTCGGGTACTACTTCTATCCCAAAGACGTGCGCGGATTCCAAATGTCGATCGGTATGGAGTACAACCTCATGCAGCTCGTCCAGTTCCGAACCGGGTATCACCTCGGAGAACAGCGCAACTACTATCCGAGTTACTGGTCGGTCGGCGCCGGAGTCCGAATCCTCCATCTGAGACTCGATTTCGCCTACCTCTTCGCCAAAAAGGAGACCCTTCTCCACAATACATACAGCCTGAGTTTCGGTTTCGACTTTTAACTCGGTCATAACACAAAAAAACGAGCGCCGGTCCTCTCCGGCGCCCGTCGTATATCCGAATACGGCGTTCATCCCCGTTCCCCCGCCTGCAGATCCTCCAGCAGACCCTCGCAGCCGTCCTCCAGCATGTTCAGGACCAGTTCGAAACCTTCGTGACCCTCGTAATAGGGGTCCGGAACATACGTCCAGTCGGGATGGTGGCGGCAGAAATCCGTCATGCGGTAGATCTTCTGCGCCGCGGCCCGCGACGGCGCCAGCCGATGCAGCGTCTCGTAGTTCATGTCGTCCATGACCACGATCCGGTCGAAACGCTCGAAATCATCCTCCCGAACCTGACGCGCCCGGTGGGTCAGCGAATAGCCCCGCCGCGAAGCCGCACTCCGCATCCGCGGGTCCGGAAGGTCGCCGCGGTGACCCCCGTAGGTGCCCGCCGAATCCACCTCGATCCGATCCGAAAGCCCCGCCCGTACAATCCGGTCGCGCAGGATCCCTTCGGCGGCCGGCGACCGGCAGATATTGCCCAGGCAAACAAATAGTATGCTCGTTTTCATGGTTGCAAAGATAATTCCTGACGACCGTTCCGGCAACTCTTTCTCCCGATTTTTTCCGCCTGACACGCCCGGAAAATGCGGACTGTCTCTCCAACGGCCGCCTCACAACCCCCGCTTCGGCCCTTCCTGCTGAAAAAAATGACGATTAGAACAATAATAGAAGTCGCCCGAATCCCGTTGTTCGAAGAATTTATCGTAACTTTGCCCCCGATTTACTCACTCGGATACCGAAAAACAGAGATTGCCATGAAGATGAAAGTGATTGCCTTGCTGGTTGCCGGAGTGCTGTCCCTCTCCACGACCTTCGCCCAGGAACTCCCGCGCAAGGTCCAGAATGTCGAACTGCTCGACCTGGACGGAAAACCCGCCAAACTGCCCTATTTCGGAGAGAAGAACCTCATGATATTCTACGTCGACCCCGACCGCCACAAACAGAATGAAGACTTCACATTCGAACTCGAAGAGAACCACCGCGCCCAGGGTGACAATATCTACGGTTTCGGCGTCATGAACCTCAAGGACGCACCCATGATCCCCAACGGAATGGCCCGCAGCATGGCCAAAAAACGTACCGAAAAAAACGGTGCTACCGTCCTCGCGGATCAGGAACGGACCCTGAGCTCCGCCTGGAACCTCGGAGACTGCAACAACCAGTTCGTACTGATGATCGTCTCCAAGGAGGGTGAACTGGTCTTCCTCCGAAAAGGCGTCCTCTCCGAAGCCGACAAGGAGGCGTTCTACAATACCATAGACAAGTATCGATAGCACGATGCTGCGCCGATCCGTCTTGTCGGCTCTCCTGATCACCCTCGCGGGAGCCTGCGCTCCGGGGTATGCCCAGGAATCCGGATTCCGTGTCTCGAACGGAGACACGATCCGCTATACCTATACCCCCCTGCCCCGGGAGACGCCCCGAAAGAAACCTTTCCTGAAACGGATTGTGGACTATTTCGGCGAATCGACCACCGACCGTACCTTCGAAAAGAAAATCGACTTCACCTTCGCCGGCGGCCCCAGCTACTCGAAGACAACCAGTCTCGGTATCGGAGTCCTCGCCGCGGGGCTATACCGCCTCGACCGGACCGATTCCGTCACTTCACCCTCCGATGTCTCGCTCTATGCCAGCGTCTACATCTCGGGATTCTACGCCGTCGGAATCTCCGGAAACAACATCTTCGCCAGAAACAAACAGCGCGTCAGCTACTCCGCGGACTTCACCTCCGCACCCCGCGACTTCTGGGGAATCGGTTACGACGCCGGACTCCACAACCCGAAAAGCACCTACTCCGAAAAACGGATTCAGATCGAAGGCCGCTACCTGCGCGAAATCCTCCCACACACCTATCTCGGAGGAATCGTCGGATTCGACTACACCCGCGGTATCAAATTCTCCATCCCCGAATACCTCGACGGTGAAAACGCCCGGTACACCGCTACCGGGATCGGCGCCATCGCCGAATTCGACAGCCGCGACTTCATCCCAAACCCCTTCCGGGGCGTCTACGTGAGCCTCCAGGAGACCTGCTACCCGAAAGGCCTCGGAAACTGCGGCCTGACCCTCTGGAGAACCACCTTCACCGCCGATGCCTACCAGCGCGTATGGAAGGATGCCGTCCTCGCCATGGACCTCTACGGCGAATTCAACTCCGACGGAACCCCCTGGCCCCTGCTCGCAAGACTCGGCGACAACCAGCGGATGCGCGGATACTACCTCGGTCAGTTCACCGACAACAACATGATCACCTTCCAGATCGAACTCCGGCAACGAATCTGGAGACGGATCGGAGCCGTCGTCTGGGGCGGCGCCGGAAACGTATTCCCGTCGTTCGATAAGTTCGAATGGGGACAGACTCTCCCCAATTACGGCCTCGGACTCCGCTGGGAACTCAAGAAAAGAGTCAATGTCCGCCTCGACTACGGATTCGGAAAAGAAACCAACAGTTTCCTACTGAGTATCAACGAGGCCTTTTAAGTTTAGAACATTCGCTTATGAGTGCGGATAAGAATCGGATCGAGAAACACCGCAAGGTCAAGACGCGCAGCCGTTTCACAACGCTGCTGATCGTCTATTTCTTCGTGGCGCTGATCATCCCGAACTGCGTGCTGGCAAATACGGAACCCTACTCCGGATGGACCGACGAAGCCCTGATCCTCCTCCCGCTGGGATTTTACATGATGTGGAGCGTCGCACTCCGAAGGTCCGGCGTGATGATCTGGCTCGGATTCCCATTCATCTTCTTCTGCGCATTCCAGATCGTCCTGCTATACCTTTTCGGAAACTCCATCATCGCCACCGACATGTTCACCAACCTCCTCACCACGAACCCCGGGGAGGCCGGAGAACTCCTCGGAAACATATACCCTTCGGTCGTCCTGGTCTGCGTGCTCTACCTGCCGCTGCTGTGGCTCGCGGCCCGCGAAATCGCACACAAGCGATACATCACCCGGACCACCCGGCTCAATATCGGACTTACCGGAGCCGCTCTATTCGCGCTGGGACTGATAGCCCTTTGGCCCGCCTACCGCGTGAGTGAGGAGAAACACGTCCTCCGCGACGAGATTTTCCCGCTGAACGTCCTCTACAACCTCGGGCTGAGCGGCTCGGAATTCCGTAAGGCCCACAATTTCAACAAGACCTCCGAAGGCTTCACGTTCGAGGCGCAGCGCGCGGCGCAACTCCCCGAACGCGAAATCTATGTCTATATTATAGGTGAGGCCGCCCGGGCCATGAACTGGCAGCTCTACGGATACGAACGCGAAACCAATCCGCGCCTGGCCCGGATGGACGACATCGTCGTCTTCAGAAACATGCTCACCCAGAGCAACACAACCCACAAGAGCGTGCCCCTAATCCTCTCTTCGGTCGCCACCGACGAACACGAGGAGCTCTATCGCCGGAAGGGCCTGCCCGCACTCTTCAACGAGGCCGGCTTCGAAACGTGGTTCATCTCCAACCAGTCGCCCCAGGGGGCCATGATCGACAACCTCGCTCACGATGCCAGCCACGTGATCTACATCCGATCCCCCCGGCAGGACATGCAGCTCCTCGATGAAATGCGCAAGGTCATCGACCGTTCCGAAGCCCGGAAGATCCTCTTCATCCTCCACTGCTACGGGTCGCACTTCAGCTACCACCAGCGCTATCCCCGCGAATTCGCACGCTTCCTGCCCGACGACGACGTGGCCATCGCGCCCCAGCACCGACACTTCCTGGTCAACGCCTACGACAACTCGATCCTCTATACGGACCATTTCCTGGCCGAAACCATCGGGTTCCTCCGCTCGCTGGAGGGTACCTCCTCGGCGATGCTCTACTGTGCGGATCACGGCGAGGACCTGATCGACGATGCCCGCGAACGCTTCCTCCACGCCTCGCCTACCACAACGGCCTATCAGCTCTACGTGGCCTCGCTGGCCTGGTTCTCGGAGGATTACCGCCACTTCTTCCCCGAGAAGGTCGCCGCGGCTCGCGCCAACGAAACGGCACCGGCCACAACCCACGCCCTCTTCCACACGATGGCAGACATGGCCGCAATCCGCGGACGCTGTCTCTCGACGAAGGTCTCGCTCGTCAGTGACGACTTCGACCGGGAGGCCCCCCGTTTCTATCTGAACGACCACAACGAAGCCGTGCCATTCGCCAAAACCGGACTCCGGGAGGAGGATTTCGAGATCTTCGCCCGCTACGGAATCAAACCCTGACCCCTGACCTCAGCCCCCCTCCCGACCCGGAATCCGGGTGCAGATATCCGCAGACAACCGACGGCAGACAGCAGACATGAGAAAGGCCGCGCCCTGTGGGGGTGCGGCCTTTCTCGAAATTTCGGATCCCGAATTATTTCGCAGCCTCTACGGACACCTTGCGGAACTCCTTCATCAGTTTCGAAAGCTCCAGTGCAGACTTGCGGGCGCGCGTGCCGGCAGCCTTGTTGTTCTTCTCAACCTGAGCAGCCGCATTGGCAGCGAATACAGCGAATTCGGCATTGATCTTTTCTACTAATTCTTTCATGGTTTTTTAAATTTAATTGTTTTGGAGTTGTTTAGGGTTGTTATCATTGCAAAGATATAAAAATATTCTAAACATCATCTTTCGAAGCCCGGAAAACGCATCTTTTTTCGACAAAAAAATCGCTTTGAGGGACTTCTGACCCGCTTTTCGGCCCTCCGGAACCCCCGAACACCGCCCGACGTCCGGGGTGTCCGGGGCCGGCGGGGCGTTCCGTCCCGGCCGTTGCCCGCTGCCCGGAACCGCACACCCGGAATCCCGAGGCCCAGGGCCGTGCGGAGATACCCACATGTAGGGATTGCCCATGTCGGAATAATATCGTATTTTTGGAGGCCAAATTGAAATCTGAAAAATGCGTCTTTCCGAACTCAAGAGCGGCGAGTCCGCCACAATCGTCAAGGTCATGGGACACGGCGGGTTCCGGCGCCGCATCATGGAGATGGGGTTCGTCCGCGGAGAGCGTGTCGAGGTGATTCTCAACGCGCCGCTCAAGGACCCCATCGAATACCGGATCATGGGCTATGACATCTCGCTGCGCCGCAGCGAGGCCGAAATGGTCGAGGTGCTCTCCGATTCCGAGGCCGACGAGTACCTCGCACGCCGGGCCGAACGCATCCGGCAGGCTGCCGCAACTCCGGCGGAGAAACCCGAAGGCCTCCCGCTGACCGCGGAGGAAACTGCCTCCGGAGAGGAGGAGTGTTCGTCGATCGAGGAGGTCCTCACCCGGCAGAGCCGCACGATCGCCGTGGCGCTGGTCGGAAACCCCAACAGCGGCAAAACCTCGCTCTTCAACGCCATTTCGGGCGGGCACGAGCATGTCGGCAACTACAGCGGCGTGACGGTCGGGGCCAAGAGCGGCTACTGCCTCTACCGCGGCTACCGCTTCGAAATCACGGACCTGCCCGGGACCTATGCCCTCTCGGCCTACACCCCCGAGGAACGTTACGTGCGCCACCACCTCGCCACGAAGACCCCCGACGTGGTGATCAACTCCGTCGTCGCCTCGAACATCGAGCGAAACCTCTACCTCACGACCGAACTGATCGATATCAACCCCCGGATGGTCGTGGCGCTGAACATGTTCGACGAACTGCAGGCCAGCGGCGCCCGGTTGGACTACGACAGCCTGGGACGCATGATGGGTGTGCCGATGGTCCCGGTCGAGGCCCGCAACAACAAAGGAATCAACGATCTGCTCGATACGGTGATCGACGTCTTCGAAAACCGCGACGAGCGCGTCCGCCACATCCACATCAACATGGGGCCCGTGATCGACGAGAGCCTCCGCAAACTCAATCAGGACATGAGCCTCCACCGCGGGGAGCTGCCCAAGGCTTTCCCGCCCCGCTACTGGGCCATGAAGATGCTCGAACGCGACGCCCAGGCCGAAACAGCCCTGAAAGGGTGCGAACGCTACCCCCTCTGGGCCGAAATCCGCGACCGCGAGGCCAAACGAATCGCCGACGCCCTGGGCGAGGATGTCGAAACCGCATTCGCCAACCAAAAGTACGGATTCATCCAGGGCGCCCTGAAGGAGACCTTCACCCCAGGCAAGAACGAAGAGGTCTCCGCCACGGCCCTGATCGATACCTTCGTCACCCACAAACTCTGGGGATTCCCGATCTTCTTCGCCCTGATGGGGCTGATGTTCTGGTGCACGTTCAGCATCGGGGCCTATCCCCAGGCGTGGATCGACGCCCTGGTCGGATGGATCGGCGCGGGGGTCGACGCCCTGATGCCCGCCGGAGCCCTGCGCGACCTGCTCGTCGACGGAATCATCGGAGGCGTCGGATCGGTCATCGTCTTCCTCCCCAACATCATGATCCTCTACTTCTTCATCGCCTTCATGGAGGATTCAGGATACCTCGCTCGCGCCGCATTCATCATGGACCGCGTCATGCACCGCATCGGCGTACACGGAAAGTCGTTCATACCCCTCGTCATGGGTTTCGGGTGCAACGTCCCCGCCATCATGGCCTGCCGCACCATCGAAAGCCGAAGCAGCCGCCTGATCACCATCCTCATCACGCCGTTCATGTCCTGCAGCGCCCGGATCCCGATCTACATCCTCCTGACGGCCACCTTCTTCCCGACGAATGCCGGGGCCGTCATGCTCGGACTCTACCTGCTGGGGATTCTCCTGGCCGTCGTCACCGCACGGCTCATGCGGCGGTTCCTCTTCCCCGTGGACGAGACCCCCTTCGTCATGGAACTCCCGCCCTACCGCCTCCCGACCTGGAAAACAACCCTCTCCCACATGTGGGACAAGTGTGCACAGTACCTCAAAAAAATGGGCGGCATGATCCTCGTCGCGTCGGTCATCGTCTGGGCCCTGAGCTACTACCCCCGCACGAACAAGGCCGCCGGAAGCGAAGCCCACTACGAAAACTCCTATCTCGGACGTATCGGAAAGGGTTGCGAGCCGGTTTTCGAACCCCTCGGGTTCAACTGGAAGGCCAGCGTGGCGCTGCTCTCGGGGCTTCCGGCCAAGGAGATCGTCGTCTCGACGCTCGGCGTGCTCTACGCCGAAGGCGCGGCGGCGATGCCCGAAGTCACCGAAGGCCCGATCGCTGCGGCGGAAGCCGCCGGAATACGGCCGGAAGCCGGGACGCTGCCGCCCGAAACCATCGGGATCATCGGAGGGGCGGACGCCCCGACCTCGATTGCGGTCGCCGACGGCACGGCGGCGGAACTCCGGGCGGAGGAGCTCTCGGAAGAGGAACAGAACGCCTCGCTGTCGCGTCGGCTGCTGGCCAGCGGCGACTTCTCGAAGGCTTCGGCCCTGGCCTTCCTGGTCTTCATCCTGCTATACGTCCCCTGCATCGCCACGGTCGTCGCCATCGGTTCCGAGGCCGGGTGGAAATGGGCCGTCGCGTCGATCCTCTACAACACGGCCGTCGCCTGGGTGGTCGCCTGGATCGTCTACCACATCGCAAGCATCTTCTGAAGGATGGAGTGGCAGGAGTGGATCGCCGGAGGGATTGTCCTACTCGCCGCGGCCGCAGCCGTCGTGTGGTTCAGGCGACTGCTGCGCGGGCGCCGCAGGGGCGGATGCGCCTCCTGCAACTCCACGCAGTGCCCCCTGAAGGAGATCAAACGAAAATAAATTTGCGTTTCCTTCCCGCTTGCACTATCTTTGCCGCCCGAAAACGGCGGAGCACCCCGAAGCCGGCTTCCCTGTAAGCCGGCTTCGTCGCGGAGCCCCCGCACGAACGACCTCGATCCTATGACCGGACTCTTCTTCATCCTCTTCTTCTGGCTCGTGGGAAATGCCCTCAGCCTGCTCACCGGAGGCTACGTCTCCGGGAACATCATCGGCATGATCCTCCTCTTCGCCGCACTCTGCCTGCGCTGGGTCAAGGCCGAAACCGTCCGGCCCGCCGCACGGTTCCTGCTCGGCGCCATGGCCCTCTTCTTCGTACCCTACGGCGTCGGGCTCATGGACTCCTACCGCGTCATCCTCGAAAACCTCTGGGCCATCGTCGTCTCCGGGATCGTCTCGACGATCCTCGTGCTGCTCGTCGCCGGAAAGACCTTCCAGAGCCTGAACCGCAGGGCCCGCCTCCGTCATATCAAACAACACCGCCACGATGCTTGACCGTTCGTTCCTCTCCTCGGACCTCTTCCTGCTGACGCTCACCGTCGGCCTCTACTGCCTCGGCGGGCTCGTCTACCGCCGCCTGCGGATGCCGCTGCTCCACCCCGTGCTGCTGACCTTCGTCGCCGTGATCGTCTTCCTCAAGTGCACGGGAATCGACTACCCCCGCTATCAGCAGGCCACCGGGGTGCTCAACTTCGCACTCGGCATGTCGGTCGTCGCTCTCGGCTACCTCCTCTACGAACAGGTCGAACGCCTGCGCGGCAGTCTGCTGCCCGTCGGCGTGGCCACCCTCGCCGGATGTGTCGTCGGCGTGCTGAGCGTCGTCTACATCGCCATGGCATTCGGCGCCGAGCGGCAGATCCTGAACTCCATCGCCCCGAAATCGGTCACCGTCCCGATCGCCGTGTCGGTTGCCGGACCCCTGGGCGGAAACGTCTCCGTCACCTCCGTGGTGGTCTTCTGCGTCGGGATCTTCGGCAGCATCTTCGGCGAATGGATTCTCCGCAGGTGCGGCGTGCGCGACCCCGAAGCCCGCGGCTTTGCGCTCGGCGCTGCAGCCCACGGAATCGGAACCGCACGCGCCATCGAAATCGGAGCCGTCGAAGGAGCCCTGAGCGGCCTGGCCATGGCCCTCATGGGGCTGGCTACCGCCCTGCTGATGCCACTCATGGAGCGTTATTTATACTGATTCGCCCCCGCAGCGAAAAATCCCGCCGCAAAAGTTTTTTAAATTTCTGCAAAAACACTACTTTTGCGCAAATCCTCGAACATTTCGGCCTGAAACTCGCAAAAATATGGACTGGTTGTATTCCCTCTTCTTCGGAAACAGCATCGCTCATGCCGTCCTGACCTTCGCGCTGGTCATCACCCTCGGCATCCTCCTCGGAAAGATCAAGATCAAGGGCGTCTCGCTCGGAATCACCTGGATCCTCTTCGTCGGGATCATCGCCAGCCACTTCGGGATGACCGTCGACAGCGAGGTCCGCCACTTCGTCCAGGAGTTCGGGCTCATCCTCTTCGTCTTCTCGATCGGCCTGCAGGTCGGACCCGGATTCTTCTCCGCCTTCAAGCACGGAGGCATCACCCTCGTCGGGTGCGCCACGGCCATCGTCCTGCTCGGCGTCCTCACGGCCTACATCATCCACGTCGCAACCGGTACGCCGATCCCCGCCATGGTCGGGATCCTCTCCGGCGCCGTCACCAATACCCCCGGGCTCGGCGCCGCACAGCAGGCCTATGCCGACGCTTCGGGGATCAACGACCCCTCGATCGCACTCGGTTATGCCGTGGCCTACCCCCTCGGCGTCGTCGGCATCATCTTCTCGATGATCTTCATCCGCTACGCCCTGCGCGTCGATTTCAAGAAGGAGGACGAGGGGCTCGCCGAACTCGCCAACGAACAGAAACTCGCCGAAAAGGTCTCCGTGGAGTTCACCAACCAGATCATCGAGGGCCGCAGCGTCGAGTATGTCCGCGACCTGGTGAACCGCCAGTTCGTCATCTCCCGCGTGATGCACCCCGACGGCAGCATCACCATGGCCGACGCCGATACGAAAATCCATGTCGGCGACCGCCTCTGGGTCATCTGCCAGGCCGAGGATGTCGAGGCCGTCGTGGCCTTCCTCGGACACCGCGTCGAGCTTACCGACGAGGACTGGGGCAACAACACCCCCAATGCCGAGCTCATCTCCCGGCGCATCCTCATCACCAAATCCTCGATCAACGGCAAAAAGTTCTCAGACCTCCGCCTGCGCACCAAGTACGGAATCAACATCACCCGCGTGAACCGCGCCGGTATGGACCTCATCCCCTATCAGGGACTCGAACTCCAGGTCGGAGACCGCGTGATGGTCGTCGGACCCGCGGAAGGCGTGGCCAAGGTCGCCGACGTCCTCGGAAACTCCCTCAAGAAGCTCGACCACCCGAACCTCATCACCATCTTCGTCGGAATCGCCCTCGGAGTCCTGCTGGGTTCGATCCCGCTGCTGGACGTCCCCCAGCCCGTCAAGCTGGGCCTGGCCGGAGGCCCGCTGATCGTCGCCATCCTCATCGGACGCTTCGGAACACACTTCCACCTGGTCACCTACACCACCGCCAGCGCCAACCTCATGCTGCGTGAAATCGGAATCGCGCTCTTCCTCGCAGCCGTCGGAATCGGAGCCGGAGACGGTTTCGTCGAAGCCATCGTCAACGGCGGGTACCGCTGGATCGGATACGGCGTCATCATTACCGTCGTCCCGATCCTCATCGTCGCCATCGTCGCACGACTCTGGCTCAAGATGAACTACTACACCCTGATGGGCCTCATCGCCGGTTCCACGACCGAT
Source organism: uncultured Alistipes sp. (assembly GCA_944321965.1). Lineage (GTDB taxonomy): Bacteria > Bacteroidota > Bacteroidia > Bacteroidales > Rikenellaceae > Alistipes. The sequence continues at coordinate 10,905 of CALUNH010000016.1, read as the reverse complement.
CCCCCCGCCCTGGCCTATGCCAACGCCACGGCCGGAAACGACATGCCCGCCGTCGGATATTCGACCGTCTACCCCATGGTCATGTTCCTCAGGGTCCTCACCGCCCAGATATTTATTCTGTTTGCGTTATAACAAAAAAGCGGCTCCGGCCGCTTTTTTCATTCCTGTAATTTTTTAATATCACCCGAATTCCCTATCTTTGTCATCAGTACATAATCCCCAAAACTATCACAATATGGCAAAAGCAGTCAACATCGCCCGTTCGCATCGGCTGGACGGAATCGGAGAGTACTATTTTTCGCGCCGCCTGCGCGAAATCGCCGAGATCGAAGCGGCAACCGGTCGCCAGATCATCAAACTTGCCATGGGAAGCCCCGACCTCCCGCCGCACCACTCCGTGATCGAATGCCTCGGTAAAGAGGCGCAGCGCCCCGATGTCCACAAATACATGTCCTATCAGGGCGAACCCATCCTGCGAAAAGCTTTTGCCGACTGGTACAAGAAATGGTATCACGTGGACCTCGACTTCAAGAGCGAAGTCTATCCCCTGATCGGGTCCAAGGAGGGTATCATGCACATCTGCATGACCTTCCTCAATCCCGGTGACAAGGTCCTCGTCCCCAACCCCGGATATCCGACCTACTCCGCAGGCGTGAAACTCGCAGGAGGCGTCATGGTCCCCTATGCACTCAACAAGGAGACCAACTTCTACCCCGATTTCGAGGCCATCGAGAAGGCTGGACTCGACGGCGTGAAGATGATGCTCGTCAACTACCCCAACATGCCCACCGGACAGGTCGGCTCGATGGAGCTCTTCGAGAAGATCATCGACTTCGGCGCCAAGCACAACATCCTCATCGTACACGACAACCCCTACAGCTTCATCCGCAACTCGGCAGGCCCGCTGTCGATCATGGCCGTCGAGGGCGCCAAGGAGGTCGCACTCGAACTCAATTCCCTCTCGAAAGGCCACTCCATGGCCGGATGGCGCGTCGGCGTGCTCGTCGGCAAGGCCGAATGGCTCAAGGACGTGATGACCTTCCGCAGCAACATGGACTCGGGTATGTTCTATCCCATTCAGGCGGCTTCGGCTACGGCCCTCGCACTCGGCGAGGAGTGGTTCAAGGAACTCAACGCCATCTACTACGGCCGCGAGCGTCAGGCCTATGAACTCCTCAATGCGCTCGGATGCCGCTACCGCGAGCATCAGGCCGGGCTCTTCGTCTGGGCCGAGCTCCCCGAAGGCTACGTGGGCGACAGCTTCTCGTTCTCCGACGAGGTGATGGAGAAGACCGACGTCTTCCTCACCCCCGGCGGAATCTTCGGCTCGGAGGGCAAGAACTACATCCGCATCACGCTCTGCTGCCCCGAAGAGCTGCTCAAGAAGGCAACCGACAAGATCAAGGCCGCATTCGAAAAATAACCGGGCCTTCGGGTCCCGATCATCCGTCAGCCGTCCTCCATCGGGGGCGGCTGATTTTTTTGGGAAGGAGGGGGGCGAGGGGGCGAAGGGGTCAGGCCGCGAGAGGCGGCCCGAAAAGAGCCGTCCGGAGGGGTTTGCGGTCGGCACGGATACGAAAAAAACACCAAAAGAGCCGTCCGGAGGGAGGACGCGGCACGGTCGGCACGGTCGGTACGGTCGGCGCGGGCACAAAAAACCGCCCCGATGCAATCGGAGCGGCCGGTATGCGGTCCGGAGCGTCGGATTACTCCCGAACGATGCGGATCGTGAGGATCCGGTCCCCGCGGCGGATGTCGTCGATGACGTCCAGCCCCTCGACGACCTGCCCGAAGCAGGTGTGTACGCCGTCGAGATGCTGCGTGTTTTCGCGGTTCATGCAGATGAAGAACTGCGAACCCCCGGTATCCTTCCCGGCATGGGCCATCGAGAGCACGCCCCGGTCGTGGCGCTGGCGCGGCGCCGAAGTCTCGCACTTGATCGTATAGCCCGGGCCTCCCGTGCCGTCACCCCGCGGGCAGCCGCCCTGGATCACGAAGTCCGGAATCACCCGGTGGAACGTCAGCCCGTCATAGAAGCCGTGCTCGGCAAGGTCCACGAAATTGGCCACCGTACCCGGCGTCGCGTCGGCGTACAGCTCGGCCTTCATCGTCCCCTTCTCGGTCTCGATAATCGCATAGGTTTTCATGTGTCGTCTCTATTTTCGTTTATTCGGTGATTTTGACTTTGGCGGCGGCCGCTTTCACCCGCTCGCGGAGTGCGTCGAGGTCGCTCCCCAGCGGTTCGTAGCCCACAACGACGCCCATCCGGCGGTTGACCCGCGCCGTGGGTTTGCCGAAAATGCGGATGTCGGTGCGCGGATTGTCGGCCAGGGCCGCTTCGATGCCCTCGTAGTGCGGCGTCTGCGTGGCCACCGGCGAGAGGATCACCGCGCTGGCACCCATCCGCTCGAAGGTGATCGCCGGGATCGGAAGCCCCAGCACCGCCCGCAGGTGCAGCTCGAATTCACTGAGGTTCTGCGTCCCGGCCAGCGTCACCATCCCCGTGTCGTGCGGACGCGGCGACAACTCCGAGAAGTAGACGCCGTGCTCGTGGCTCAGGAAGAACTCTACGCCCCAGAGCCCGGCGCCGGTCAGCGCTTCGGTCACCGCGGCAGCCATGCGCTGCGCCTCGGCCAGGTGTTCCGGCGCAATGGGCGGCGTCTGGAAACTCTCGCGGTAGTCCCCGCCCTTCTGCACGTGGCCGATCGGCGGGCAGAAGAGCGTCGGGCCGTTCTTCTGCGTCACGGTCAGCAGCGTGATCTCGCTGTCGAAGCGGATGAACTCCTCGACGATCAGCTCGCGGATGTCGCCCCGCGAACCCTTACAGCCGTAGTGCCAGGCCGCCTCCACCTCTTCGGGGCCCTTCACGACCGACTGACCCTTGCCCGAGGAGGACATCAGCGGTTTCACCACGCACGGGTAGCCGATCCGGTCGGCCGCCTCGCGCAGCTCCTCCAGCGTCGTGGCGTAGAAGTAGCGCGCGGTCTTCAGCCCCAGTTCCTTGGCTGCCAGGTCCCGGATCGCCTTGCGGTTCATCGTGTAGTTCACGGCCCGCGCACTCGGCACCACCTGGATGCCTTCGCGCTCGAAGTCGTAGAGCCGTTCGGTGCGGATCGCCTCGATCTCCGGGACGATCACGTCCGGGCGGTGTTTGGCCACGGCGGCGGCCAGGGCCTCGCCGTCCAGCATGTCGAAGACCTCGCTGTCATCGGCTACCTGCATGGCCGGAGCCCCGGCGTACTTGTCACACGCCACGACCGTCTGGCCCAGCCGCTGGGCCGCAATCGTGAACTCCTTGCCCAGCTCCCCGGAGCCCAGCAACAGTATTTTTTTCATCGGTACGGTAGTTTTTTGGATTTTTTGACGCACAAAGATACGAAAAGTAGGCACAAAAAGCCAATCGTCCCGCGATTTTCGCCCGAAGACACCGGACCATACAACAAAACAAAACCGGTCTATCCTTGGGAATCAAGAATAAACCGGTTCGTTCGTGGAGGTGGCGGGAGTCGAACCCGCGTCCAAACAGGGAACCCGAAAGCTTTCTACACGCTTAGCCGCCGTTTGGTCCTTCTCCTCGCACCTGGCAGGCGGCAACCCAATGCAAGGCCCAGTCCCTTGATTTTCGCACACCGGCCGGGACTTCGGGTGCACTATCTCCAAATGAATGATACCCCGTATGGAAAGGCATTAAAGAGCGGAACACCTCTCCGGGATACTCGTCGCCAAAGCTCCTGGGCTCCGGCGATTAAGCCAATTTTCCTTGAAAATTAGGCAGCGAGTGCGTAGCTGTTATTGCCATTTATAGTTCGAGCGTCGGGATTTACGAGCCGCCACACAGCGCTCGGCGTGCTTACCATCAAACTCTGCCTGCTGTCAAAACCGGGCACCCCCGGATTCTGCGGCGAAGTCGACCGTAGACCCCGCAAAGATAATACATTTTTTTCGTTTTTTCCCGCCACGCTCCCCGTTCCGGATATTTTTCCTATATTTGTTTTCCGAAAACCGCGACAACCATGGACAGCAAATACGTCGTAAAACTCCGCAACGTAGCCATCTACCACGCCGACGACCCCTTCGGAAGCGTCTCCGAAAAAAAACTCCTCCGACAGGGCGAAATGGTCCTCTCGGACGTAAACCTCGCCGTCCGGCCCGGCGAATTCGTCTACCTGATCGGGCGCGTCGGAAGCGGAAAAAGCTCCCTGCTGAAAACCCTCTACGCCGAAATGCAGCTCCTGACCGGTGAAGGCGAAGTCGCCGGGTTCGACCTGCGAAAACTCCGCCGCCGCGATATCCCCCACCTGCGCCGCCGCATCGGAATCGTATTCCAGGACTACCAGCTCCTCACCGACCGAAACGTCTTCATGAACCTATACTACGTGATGAAGGCTACCGGCTGGAAACATGAACACGAGATCCGCGAACGCATCGACAAGGTCCTCGGACTGGTCGAACTCGGATCCAAAAGCTACAAGATGCCCTTCGAACTCTCCGGAGGCGAGCAGCAGCGGCTGGTGATCGCCCGCGCCCTGCTCAACAATCCTCAGGTGCTGCTTGCTGACGAACCCACCGGAAACCTCGACCCCGTGACCGCAGACGGAATCATGAAACTGTTCCGAAGGATCGCCGAAAACGGATGCGCCGTGGTGATGTCGACCCACAACACCTCGCTGATCGAAAACTACCCCGCCCGCGCCATCCTCTTCGCCCAGGGAAAGATCCGCGAAGTCGACCTCACGGCCGAACTCGCCTGATTTTTTCGATCCCCGGCGGCGCGGCGCTCTATTGGATTATCCGAAACTTTTCCGTACATTTGTACAATATTTGAAACCGCTGAAATGAGCACCGAACAAGAAAACGTTAAGAAACAGGAAGAAGCATATTCCGCGTCGAACATCCAGGTCCTCGAAGGCCTCGAAGCCGTCCGGAAACGCCCCGCCATGTACATCGGAGACATCGGCGAAAAGGGCCTCCACCACCTCGTCTACGAGGTCGTCGACAACTCCATCGACGAAGCCCTCGCCGGATACTGCACCGATATCGACGTCAAGATCAACGAGGACAACTCCATCACCGTGCGTGACAACGGACGAGGCATCCCTACCGGATTCCACGAAAAAGAGGGTAAATCGGCCCTCGAAGTCGTCCTCACGGTGCTCCACGCCGGAGGCAAGTTCGACAAGGGCAGCTACAAGGTCTCCGGAGGCCTCCACGGCGTCGGCGTCTCGTGCGTCAACGCCCTCTCGACACTCCTCATCGCCGAAATCCACCGCGAAGGCAAAATCTTCCGCCAGTCCTACTCCAAGGGAAAACCAACCTCCGAAGTCGAGGTCGTCGGAGAATGCACGGACCGCGGTACGATCATCACCTTCAAGCCCGACGCCGAAATCTTTACCCATACCACCGAATACAAGTATGACATCCTGGCCAACCGCCTGCGCGAACTGGCCTTCCTGAACAAGGGAATCCGGCTCAACCTCTATGACCGCCGACCCGACGACGAAGGCAAACTGCGCGAGGACCACTTCCATTCGGAAGAGGGCCTGAAGGAGTTCGTCAAATACCTCGACGCCACGCGCGGTACGCCGATCATCGAGCAGATCATCTACCTCGATACCGAAAAGAACGGCGTGCCCGTCGAGGTCGCCATGCAGTACAACGACTCCTTCTCGGAGAACGTACACTCCTACGTCAACAACATCAACACCATCGAGGGCGGTACCCACCTCACCGGATTCCGCCGCGCCCTGACCCGCACGCTCAAGAAGTACGCCGAGGATTCGGGAATGCTCGCCAAGCTGAAGTTCGACATCAACGGCGACGACTTCCGCGAGGGCCTGACGGCCGTCGTCTCGGTGAAGGTCGCAGAACCCCAGTTCGAAGGCCAGACCAAGACCAAACTCGGAAACGACGAAGTCTCGGCGGCCGTCGACCAGGCCATGGCCGCAGCCCTGGGCAACTACCTCGAAGAGAACCCCAAGGATGCCCGCGCCATCGTGCAGAAGGTCATCCTTGCCGCTACCGCCCGTCACGCCGCACGCCACGCCCGCGAACTCGTCCAGCGCAAGACCGTCCTCTCGGGATCGGGACTCCCCGGAAAACTCGCCGACTGTACGAGCCGCGACCGTTCCGTAGCCGAGATCTTCTTCGTCGAGGGTGACTCCGCAGGCGGTACCGCCAAGTCGGGCCGCGACCGCAACTTCCAGGCCATCATGCCGCTGCGAGGCAAGATCCTGAATATCGAGAAGGCTCAGGAGCACAAAATGTGGGAGAACGAGGAGATCAAGAACATGTTCCTCGCCCTGGGCGTCAAGATCGGCACCGAGGAGGACTCCAAGGCCCTGAACCTCGAAGGGCTGCGTTACGACAAGATCATCATCATGACCGATGCCGATGTCGACGGAAGCCACATCGCCACGCTGATGCTGACCTTCTTCTTCCGCAAGATGAAGGAGCTCATCGAGAACGGCCACGTCTACATCGCCACCCCGCCCCTCTACCTCGTCAAGAAGGGCAAGCAGGAGCGTTACTGCTGGACCGAGAAGGAGCGCGATGAAATCACCGCCGAATTCGGCAAGGGTGCCCACGTACAGCGCTACAAAGGTCTCGGCGAGATGAACGCCCACCAGTTATGGGAGACCACGATGAACCCCGACACGCGGATCCTCCGCCAGGTGAACATCGAGAATGCCGCCGAAGCCGACCGCATCTTCTCGATGCTCATGGGTGACGACGTGCCGCCCCGCCGCGAGTTCATCGAACGAAACGCCCATTACGCCAATATCGACGCTTAATTTACGGAAAAGGACTGCCCCACAACGGAGGGCGGTCCTTTTTTGAACCATCAGACCACCCTAAAACGATCGAAACGACATGAAAGTTACGGTTATCGGAGTCGCCGGAGGTACCGGATCGGGAAAATCAACCCTCGTAAAACGACTGCAGGAGGCATTCGAGGGGGATGACGTCGCTACGCTCTGCCACGACTACTACTACAAGGCGCATCCCGAACTCACCTACGAGGAGCGCACCAAACTCAATTACGACCACCCCCAGGCCTTCGATACCGACATGCTCGTCGAGCACATCAAGGCCCTGAAAAACAACGTCCCGATCGAACATCCGGTCTACTCGTTCGTCGACCACGACCGGATGCCGGAGACCGTCAGCGTCAAACCCTCGAAGGTCATTATCGTCGACGGAATACTCATCTTCGAGAACAAGGAGCTGCGCGACCTGATGGATATCAAGGTCTATGTCGATACGGATGCCGATATCCGGCTCGCACGGCGGATCCTGCGCGACGTCTGCGAACGCGGCCGCACGATGCAGTCCGTCATCACGCAGTACACCTCCACGGTGAAGCCCATGCACGACGAATTCGTCGAACCCTCGAAAAAGTATGCCGACGTCATCATCCCCGAGGGAGGATTCAACTCCGTAGCCGTGGCCATGCTTATTCAGAGCATCCGATCGCTGATCGAACGCGGATAAGTTGCGGGAAAAACTGCGCTACGCAAAAACTGCCGCCAAAAGCAAAAGCCCCAAACCTCACTGGTTTGGGGCTTTTCAGTATACGTTCCAACAGTTTACAATCCCGTGATCTTCTTGATCTCGTTCAGCTTGTTCAGCGCCTCCAAAGGGGTCAGTGCATTGATGTCGATCCCCTTGATCTGGTCCCGGATCTGGACCAGCACCGGATCGTCCAGCTGGAACATCGACAACTGCATGTTCTGCGGTATGCCGCTCTCGGCCGCCTCCTTCACCGCCTGTGCTGCCGACTTCCGGCCCCGGTCCTTCAGGCTCCGGCTCGGGACGATCTCGTTGTTGCCGTAGACCAGCTCCAGGTTGCGCAGAATCTCGTCCGCACGCGCCACCACCGACACCGGCATTCCCGCCATCCGCGCCACGTGGATACCGAACGAGTGCTCCGTACCGCCCCGCTCCAGCTTGCGCAGAAAGACGATCTGATTGCCCATCTCCTTCACCGAAACGTGGTAGTTCTTCACCCGCGGGCACATCTGCTCCATCTCGTTCAACTCGTGGTAGTGCGTCGCAAAGAGCGTTTTGGCACGCGCCGTCGGGTGGTTGTGCAGGTACTCGACCATCGCCCACGCGATCGAGATGCCGTCGTAGGTGCTCGTCCCGCGCCCGATCTCGTCCAGCAGCACGATGCTCCGGTCCGAAATGTTGTTCAGGATGCTTGCCGACTCCAGCATCTCCACCATGAAGGTCGATTCGCCCTGCGAAATGTTATCCGAGGCCCCCACGCGCGTGAAGATCTTGTCCACGACCCCGATATGGGCCGATTTCGCCGGAACAAACGAACCCATCTGCGCCATCAGGATGATCAGGGCCGTCTGACGCAGCAATGCCGACTTACCCGACATGTTCGGGCCCGTGATCATCATGATCTGCTGCTTTTGGTCGTCGAGCATCACGTCGTTCGGGATGTACTCCTCGCCCACGGGCATCAGCGTCTCGATCACCGGGTGGCGGCCCTGCTTGATCTCGATGCGCTTGCCGTCGTCGAGAACCGGACGCACGTAGCGCCGCTCGACGGCCAGCCGCGCAAACGACTGCAGGCAGTCGATCCGCGCCACGGCCGCCGCATCCCGCAGCATCGGGGTCAGCGACCCGCAGATGAAGGCCAGGATCTCGGCATAGATCCGCTGCTCCAGCACGAGCATCTTCTCCTCCGCCCCGAGGATCTTCTCCTCGTACTCCTTCAACTCCTCGGTGATATAGCGTTCGGCATTCGCCAGCGTCTGCTTGCGGATCCACGTCTCCGGAACCTTGTCCTTGTGCGTGTTGCGCACCTCGATGTAGTAGCCGAAGACGTTGTTGTAGCTGATTTTCAGTGACGGGATACCCGTCTCTTCGCTCTCCCGCTGCTGGATCCGCGCCAAATAGTCCTTGCCGTGCAGCGCGATGCGCCGCAGGTCGTCCAACTCCGGGTCCACGCCGTCGGCGATGACGCCACCCTTCTGGATCTGGTTGTTCTGCGGGTCCGGGTAGATCTCCCGCGCAATCCGGTCGCGGATCTCCGAGAGAATGTCGATCTGCGCCGCCAGGGCGTGAAGGCGTTCGTCGTCCGTAGACTCCAGCGCCGCCTTCAGCGTCCCGATCGCCGTGAGCGAGTTCTTCAGCTGGACCAGCTCCCGCGGCGTAACCCGCTGGGCCGCAATCCGTCCCGCAATCCGCTCCAGGTCCCCGACCAGCGCAACCTGCTCCCGCACCGTGTCCGCCAGCTCCGCGTCCTTCGTGAAGCGCTCCACGACGTCCAGCCGCTCGTTGATCTTCGCCGGGTCCTTGATCGGCATGGCGATCCACCGTTTCAGCAGCCGTCCGCCCATCGGCGTCAGCGTGCGGTCGATGACATCCGCAAAACTGCACTTCTCCCGGGCGCCGTTCGACGAAAAGAGCTCCAGGTTCCGGATCGTGAACTTGTCCACCCAAACGTAGTCGTTCTGGTCGATCCGCGAGATCGAGGCGATATGTTCCGTATCCCGGTGTTCGGTGAACTCCAGGTAGTAGAGAATCGCCCCCGCGGCCGAAATGCCGCTCGTGAAGTGGTCGATGCCGAAGCCCTTGAGCGACTTCGTGCCGAACTGCTTGCAGAGTTTTTCGCGGTTGACCTCCTCGGAAAAGACCCATTCGTCGAGCCGGTAGGTGTAGAGCCGCGACCCGAAGGCCTGCGTGAAATGATCCTCATAACCCCGCTGGTAAACAACCTCTTTCGGCTGGAGATTCGAGATCAGCTTGTCCACGTAGCCGTCCGTACCCTCGGCCACGTAGAATTCGCCCGTCGAGATGTCCAGAAAGGCGACGCCCGTCGTCTGACGGCCGAAATAGACCGACGCGATGTAGTTGTTCTCCTTGTTCGCCAGGATGTTGTCCCCGAGGACGATGCCCGGCGTCACCAGCTCGATCACCCCCCGCTTGACCAATCCCTTGACCAGCTTCGGGTCCTCCAGCTGTTCGCAGATCGCAACCCGCTCGCCCGCCCGCACCAGCTTCGGAAGGTAGCTGTCGATCGCATGGTACGGAAAACCCGCCAGCTCCACGTAGGAGGCGGCTCCGTTTGCCCGCCGTGTGAGCGTGATGCCCAGGATGCCGCTCGCCTTGATGGCGTCGTCCCCGAACGTCTCGTAGAAGTCCCCCACGCGGAAAAGCAGAATGGCGTCGGGATGCACCGCCTTGATCGCGTAATATTGCTTCATCAAGGGCGTCTCGACGTATTTCTTGTTCTCTTTTTTCTCGATTTTCTGATCTGAGGCCAAAGTGGAAAAGGTATAATTTTGACACACAAAGATAGGGCTTTTTCGGATGCCGTGCAAAGCCCCGGTTCGAATTTTTTTCGACCTTTTTCCAACTTTTTCCCCTCCTGCAACGGCGGTCGACACGCCCCTTTCAACCCTGCAGGGGTTACGGGGATTCCGGGTCTGAAAAGCCCGGCAGCGCCCCGCGGCGGCCAGGGGCGGGGCTGAGAAACCCGTCCGCGGAGGTCAGCAGGAGGGCTTTCGGCTTACCGGAAGCCGCGGAAGCTCCGCAGCGCCCCGCGGCGGCTCAGAAGATTCCCGCGGCGGAGAAGACCCGGCGGTAAAACTCAGCCTTCCACTCCACCGGCCGCGGGAAGGCCCGCGACGTGGAGGGCATCCGCCAAACCTGCAGATCCCGGCCCCCATACGCGGCCCGGGTCCATTCGCCCACGGCCGGAAGTTCGCAGCCCAGGATCCGACTCAGCGTCTCGGCCGATTTCCCGCCCGTGGCGACAAGAACCCGGCACGCCGGGATTTGCGACAGAAGGGCTTCGAGATCCACTTCGCGAACCACTTGAAGTGACGCATCCGAAGCATTGTTTTTCAGCCTGATCACCTCTTCCGACGTATCGTAAAGAGCGATTCC
>CALUNH010000015.1 GCA_944321965.1 uncultured Alistipes sp. | reverse complement strand
TCGGCGACGAGGCAATCTACGGTTACAAGAAGATCTACCGCAAGTAATTCCGGCGGGGGGGTGAGATCCGGCCCTGCACTGCGGGCGGGTGAGACGGAAGTCAGCCCGGTACCGTGGAGGTGGGATAAGATCCGGCCCTGCATTGCGGGAGGGTGAGACGGAAGTCGGCCCGGTACCGTGGAGGTGGGATAAGATCCGGCCTTGCGTTGCGGGCGGGTGAGACGGAAGTCGGCCCGGTACCGTAGAGGGGCGGAGGAAGCAGAAATTCACCCCTGCAATATGGAGAGAAGAAGACGGGAGGATGGAAATCATCTTCCCGTCTTTTCATTGGAGTCCCGGAGTCCCGAACCGACCGAAACGGGACGGATCGGAGACCCGAAGCGGAACCGCCCGACTGCGGGCACGGATGACTCTTGCCGTGTCATCCCGTCGGGCTTTGCGCGCGATGCCCCGGATGATCCGGACGAAAGAATGTTACGATTTGTTTGCTTTTCTCGCCCCGAGTCGTTACTTTTGTGCGAAAACCGCGCCCATACAGCCGCCGGATGCCGATGAAAACTGTTATCTCTTCCGAATACGAAACGCTCTTCCGCCAGCATTTCCGCCTGGCGGTGCTCTATGCCGAGCGTATCGTCGGGTCGGTCCACGAGGCGGAAGATATTGTCCAGGAGGTTTTTATCGCCCTGCTCGATGTCGACCTCTCGCAGATCCGCCATCGGGAAAGCTATCTGTATCGGTGCGTGCGGAATGCGGCGATCGACCGACTGCATACCCGGATGAAAAACCGCGTCTTCGACCTCAATTCCCAGGAGATCGTCCGCCTGGCTGATGAAAACCCGATGCCCGGCGCCGAGGAACAGGCCCTTGTCGAACAGGTCGGGCGGATCTACCGCCGCATCGAGGCGCTCCCCGAACAGGGCCGGCGGATCTTCAAGATGATCTGCATCGAGCACAAGAGCTATGTCGAGACCGCACGGCTCCTCTCCCTTTCGCTCCATACCGTGAAAACCCACATGGCACGCTCCTTCAAGGCGCTCCGCAAGAAGGGTCTTTTCCTGTTCGGACTCTTCTGATCCTCTGAAATCATCAATTTTTTCGTAAAATTTCGATCGGCATTGTATGTATGATGCCGATTTTTTCCGTCATCCCTATAGAAATGGGCGGGAAATGGGGTGTGCAGCCCTGTTTCGCCGTTCGAAGTGTAACCATGAGTTTCGAAACACAGATTAAGAACATATTGAAGGCCCGCCTCGACGGAAGCATTACCGCCGAGGAGGAGGCTATCCTTCAGGAGTGGCTCGAAAGCGATCCGCAACACCGCGAACTGCTCGAACTGCTCGAAGCGTCGGCGGACCGCCTGCCGCTGCTGGGGCACCTGTACGGTTACGACGAGGAGCGCGTATGGCGCAATATCCGTCAGGAGGTGCGGCGGCGCAACCTCCGTGCCTTTGTCGGGAAAACCCGGAAATATGCCGCCGTGGCGGTGCTTCTCCTGCTCTCGGGAGCCGGTGTGTGGCGGTGGGTGGACTTCCGGAACCGGGAGGAGGCCTGCAGGGCCTATATCGAGCAGCTGACACCCGGAATCCGGGGTGCCGTGCTGACGCTTTCGTCGGGCGAACACGTCGCCCTGGAGGAGGGCGGCGACCGGACCCTCGTCGAGCAGGACGGAACCCGGATCGAAATCGCCGGTGAGGAGCTGGCCTACCACGATGTCACGCCCGAAGCGGAGGAGATCCCGGCCTGGAATACCGTCTCCGTACCGCGCGGCAGGGAGTTCTCGCTGCAGCTCTCCGACGGAACGATGGTCTGGCTCAATTCCGAATCGAGTCTTTCGTTCCCGGTCCGCTTCGGGGAGGGGACCCGGGAGGTGACCGTGACCGGCGAGGCCTTCTTCGACGTGGCGAAGGATCCCGACCGGCGGTTTGTCGTCCATGCCGATACGGTGGCGGTGGCCGTCTACGGTACGGCATTCAACATCGCGGCCTACGCGGATGAGCCCTCGATCGAAACCACCCTGCTGCGGGGCAGCGTCGAGGTGACGAGCGGCCGCCGCAAGGTGATGCTCGAACCCGGACAGCAGGCCCGGGTCGGACGCTCGGGGGCGATTTTCGATGTGCGGCAGGTGCCCGCCGAGGAGTATGCCGCATGGACCCGGGGGGTGTTCGCCTTTCAGGAGGAGCCCCTCTCCTCGATCTGTCGCAAGCTCTCCCGCTGGTACGACGTCGAGATCCTTCCCTCGGGATTCGATGCCGAACAGGTGCGCTATACGGGTGAGATCCGGCGTTACGAGACCTTCGCCGAGATGGTCCGGCTGCTGGAACGAACCAATCAGATCCGTATCGACGTGCGGGATGGACGGATTCTGCTACGCATCGACCGTGACGACGGTTGAGGTACAGGTTAGTTAGGTTGTTTTCCGACGGGAAAACGCATTGTCCCACTTTAAAACGAAGCGTATGAAGAAACTTTACTCTTCAGGAACGCACCGGAAGCTGCCGATGCTTGTGTGTGCGTGGTTGCTGGCGGTTGCCGTCGTCTGGAGCCCCCGGGCGGCCGAGGCCCGGGAGGCCTTCAAACCGCAGAAGGAACGGATTTCCGTGACATTCCGCAACGCAACATTGGCCGAGGTGTTGCAGCAGGTCAAACGGATGACCGGATACTACATCCTTTACAACAGCGACTTCGTGCAGGATGTAAAGGGCATCACGTTCAGCAGGACGAATGCTCCGGTCCGGGAGGTGCTCGATGAGGCCCTGCGTGGAACCCGTCTGGAATACTCCATCGATGACGATACGATCGTCGTCCGTCTCCGCAGCGGGGAGGATGCGCAGAGCGTCCCCCCCCGCAAAAAAAGCCCGACCGCACCGTCTCGGGACGGGTCGTCGACCATCGGGGTGAACCCCTCGTAGGGGTCAATATCGTGATTCAGGGCACCCACAGGGGTACCGTGACCGATTCCGGCGGTTACTTTACGATCCAGATCCCGGAAGGCCGTGACAACCTCGTCTTCTCCTATCTCGGGTTCGTCTCCCAGACCCTGCCTTTGGCGAAGACCGCGCTTGTGACGCTGGTGCCCGACGAGCAGGAGATCGAGGATGTCGTCGTGACGGGTATCTTCACCCGCAAGAAGGAGAGCTACACGGGCTCGGCCACGACCATCACGCAGAGCCAGCTGACCCGTGTGAGCAACAGGAATGTCTTCGAGAGCCTGAAGAACATCGAGCCTTCGCTCTACATCATGGACAATACGCTGATGGGTTCCGACCCCAACACGCTGCCCGACATGCAGCTGCGCGGTATCACGTCGTTCCCGTCGGAGTCCACGGGCGTGACCATCAAGGGTAATTACCAGAACCGCCCCAATCAGCCGCTGTTCATCCTCGACGGGTTCGAGACCACCGTCGAGAAGGTCATGGACATGGACATGAACCGCGTCGAGAGCATCACCGTGCTGAAGGATGCCGCCGCCAAGGCCCTCTACGGTTCGGATGCCGCCAACGGCGTGATCGTCATCGAGACCAAACGCCTGGCCGGGAATCAGGAGCTGGTGACCTACACCGGAAGCATCGAACTCACGATGCCCGACCTGTCGAGCTACAACCTCTGCAACGCCTGGGAGAAACTCGAAGCCGAACGCATCGAAGGGGTCTATACCTCGGTCAACCCGACCTCGCAGATCGAACTCAACAGCCAGTACAACCAGCTCAAGGCCCGGGTGCTCGGCGGACTGGACACCTACTGGCTGGCCAAGCCTCTGCGGACGGGAATCGGACACAAGCATACGCTTTCGATCGAGCTGGGGGACAGCCGCGCCCTGCGGGCCCTGCTCGACTTCTCGTACAACAACACGGCCGGAGTCATGAAGGGTTCGGACCGCACCGTGATCTCCGGGGACGTGAACCTCTCCTATCGCAAGAAGGATTTCCTGTTCCGCAACATCCTGAGCGTCTCCAATACCAAGAGCGTGAACTCCCCCTGGGGCGAGTTCTCCGACTACGCCAAGATGAATCCCTACTGGAGCGCCACGGATCCCGAAACCGGCCAGGTGGCCCGCTGGGCCTACACCGATGTGCCGAACCCGATGTACGACGCCCTGCTCGGAACGCTCGACAAGGAGTCCTATACCACGCTGACGGACAACTTCTACGCCGAGTGGCAGGCGACCGAGGCGCTGAAGCTCACGGCCCGGGTCGGGATTTCGGTCAAGCGCAGCGATGCCGACGAGTTTTATCCGGCCAAGCACTCGAAATTCGCCGTGGGGTACGACACCTCGAACATGCAGCTGCGCAAGGGCTCCTACCAGCTCGACAACGGAAAGAGCAGCGATGTCTCCGGAGAGCTCTACGCCAATTACGCGAAGCAGTGGGGCAAGCACTACCTCTATGCCAACGTCGGGGGCAAGATCTCCGAAAACTCCTACAGCGCCTACCAGCACTATGCCGAGGGCTTCCCCAACAGCCAGACCGCCGACATCACCTTCGCCCGGCAGTATGCCGAGGGCAAGAAGCCCGTGGGCATCTCCTCCATTACGCGCGATCTGAGTTTCCTGGGAACCGCCTCCTACAGCTACGACGACCGTTACAACGTCGACCTGACGTTCCGCGAAAGCGCCTCGTCGTTGTACGGGGCCGACAACCGCTGGTCGTCGGCCTGGAGTGCCGGTGTGGCGTGGAACCTCCACAACGAGCCTTTCATGCGCGACCAGAACTGGCTCAAGCAGTTCAAGATCCGCGCATCGGCCGGCCTGACCGGAAACCAGAGCTACGACACCAACGAGGTGCTGGCCACCTACCTCTACTATACGGATGTGACCTACCACGGGCAGACCGGCGCCTACCTGGCCAAGATGCCTAACCCGGCACTCAAGTGGGAGCAGCGCATGGACTACAACGTCGGGGCCGACATCATGATCCACCGCGCCACGATCGCGCTCGACTACTACAACTCGATCACCGAGAACATGCTCACCAACGTCACGATTCCCACCTCGACGGGTTTCAACGTCGTGAAGGACAATCTGGGAAAGGTCCGCAACCGCGGTATCGAGGCGCAGTTGAGCTATACGCTCTGGCAGGCGCAGACGGGCTATTTCAACGTCTTCGGGGCGATTGCCTACAACAAGAATACGATCATCAGCCTCTCGGAGAGCCTCAAGGCCTACAACGAGAAGATGCTGGCCCAGGCCCAGGACAAGGGGAACTCCTCGCCCGTGCTGATCTATCAGGACGGGATGCCGATGAATGCCATCTGGGCCGTTCCGTCGCTGGGCATCGACCCCACGACGGGGCAGGAGATCTACGTCAAGAAGGACGGGACGCTGACCTACGAGTACGACTCCACGGATCAGGTCGTGGCCGGGGTCAGCGACCCCAAGTACCGCGGGAACTTCGGATTCTCGGCCGAGTACAAGGGGTTCGGACTCAGCGCCACGTGCACCTACCTCGGCGGCGGGCAGCTCTACAACGAGACCCTGGTCAACAAGGTCGAGAATATCGACATCTATTACAACGTCGACCGCCGCGTGCTCTACGGACGCTGGCAGGCCCCGGGCCAGAATGCCATGTTCAAGCAGCTCGGCTCCTATACCGATGCCGACGGAAACGCCCGCACGGAGAAGACCCGTCCTACGACCCGTTTCGTCCAGGACAACAATGAACTGACCTTCTCGTCGCTGAGCTTCTACTACGAGTTCAACCCCAGGATGATCAGCAAACTCCGCCTCAAGCGCCTCAAGCTGGCCTTCTACATGAACAACATCGCCACACTCTCGTCGATCCGCATCGAGCGCGGTACGCTCTATCCCTTTGCGCGCAGCATGTCGTTCTCGGTGACCGCAACCTTCTAAAAACGCACAGATCATGAAAAACAGCATACGACTTTCGTTCCTTGCCGTCGTGGGGCTGCTCGCCGCCTCGTGCGAGAACTGGCTCGACGTGACGCCGCCCTCGGAGATCCGTGCCGAGGACCACTACTCTTCGGCCGACGGGTTCCAGCAGACCCTGCTGGGGTGCTACATCGCCATGACCGACGAGAACCTCTACGGGGAGAACCTTACCTGGCACATGCTCGACATGCTCGGACGCCAGTACGACGCCCGGAAAAACTCCGCGGCCGACGATTACGACCTCGACCGCTACAACTATACGTCGACGAAATCCTCTCCCGTCATCGAGAAGGTCTGGGCCGCAGCCTACTCGGTCATTGTCAATACGAACGAGGCGCTCGACTACATCGACCGCAACCGGACGCAGCTCGATTCGATCAATTACCGCATCATCAAGGGCGAACTGCTGGCCGTGAGGGCCTACATGCACTTCGATCTGATGCGCCTGTTCGGGTGCAGCAATCTCGCCGGGCGCAGTGACCTGGAGAGCCGCGTGACCGTCCCCTATGTGACGGCTGTCGAGAAGGAGATCGCGCCGCAGCTGAGCTATGCGCAGACGATCCGCAATCTGGTTGCGGATCTGAACGAGGCGTCCGCCCTGCTGGAGATCGACCCGATCCGCAACCGTTATCCGTCGGATATCTACGCCGAGGCCAATGTCGACCACTTCTACGACTACCGCCAACAGCACCTGAACTACTATGCCGTCCGGGCGCTGCTGGCCCGGGTCTGCATGTGGGAGGGGAGCCCGGAGAGCCTGCGGCAGGCCCGCACGGTGGCGGAAGAGACGATCGCCGAGTTGAAAACCCTCGCGGGAAGCGGCGGTTCCACGCAGATCGTCTTCACCAAGGCGGATGTCGTGCCCACGACGCACATGTGTTTCCCCGACGAGCATCTTTTCGCGCTGAATGTCGTCAATCTGGAACAGGCGATCGCTACGAACCTCAACCGCGAGTATTCGCAGGACGACCGCCAGTACCGGACGCTGTGCATCACCAACTCCATCGCCGACAACCTCTACGAAATCAAGGGTGTCGGGATTTCCGACTGCCGCTACAAGCTGCTGTATCACAACGTGGAATACTGGCCCGAAGGGACCAAGACGCCGTCGAAACTCTACCAGACGACCTCCACCGGAGCAAACTATGCGTACAAGGATCTGTTGCCGCTGATCCGCCTCCCGGAGCTCTACTACATGGCCGCCGAGTGCTATGTCCGGGGTCCGGAACCGGATCTCGAAAAGGCCCGGGCGCTGCTCGACGAGGTGCGCGAGGCCCGTGCCGTCTACGAGGACCTCAGCCCGGATCTCGATGCCGAAGGGATGATGACCGAGATCGACAAGGAGTACCGCAAGGAGTTCATCTGCGAGGGCGTGGCCTTCTACTTCTTCAAGCGCCTCGGGTATGAGAAGCTCCCGCGTCAGAGCGACGTCGGGCTCAAGAGCCCCGTCGGCGATGCGACCTACATGCTGCCTTATCCCGAATTCGAGGTGCAGTCGGGGCGCGTTCAGTAAGTCTAACGTTCAAATGATTCGCAAGCTATGAAAAAGATAGGTTATATCCTGCTGGCGGCCGCCGTGCTGGGCGGCTGCGAAAAGGACGACCCGATGCGCTACGACATGTCGCAGGGCCGGGTCTGCTTCCCCGGAGCCACGAAGGATGAAACAAACCGCTATCCCGGTTATTCGACGGCGGACAGCACCTTCTACGCCTCGCTGACCTTCAAGCAGCAGCCCGAAGGGGCCGAATCGGCCGTGATCGAGGTGCCGGTGAAGCTGATCGGCGGTGCGGGTTCCGCCGACCGCCAGATCGGATACCGGATTCTGGACGAGGGTACCACGGCTTCCGAAAGCGACTATGCGGTCCTCGGCGCCACGGTCCCTGCCGGGGAGAGCTACGGCGCCATCCGCATCCGGGTGGCCCGCACGCCCGAACTCGACGCCGAAGAGCGGGCCCTGGTGCTCGAACTGACCGATTCGCCCGATCTGGGAATCGGGCTCGCCGGTTATCTGAAGGCCCATGTTTCGTGGCACAACATGCTGCCGCGGCCCGTCTCCTCGTCGCAGTGGAAAATATACAACACCTTCATCAATTCGGAACTCTCCGCAACCAGCTCGCTCTCCGATGCCTACAGTCAGGCCGGACACCAGCTGCTCGTCGATGCCTTCGGCTGGGAGACTCTGCCCGACTATACGACCGATTACAGCTACTATCTCGATGCCTGGCGGGCCAAGCTTCAGGACTGGTACGATCAGTGGAAGGCCGAGAACCCCGGCCAGACCCGCATACACGAATCCGGCAGCCTGAAGGGCCAGGAGGTGACCGTCAGAGAGAAATAAACCCTAACAACGCACGATTATGAAACGATTCATCACATATCTGTTGATGGTGACCGGGGTCGGCCTGTCGGCCGTCTCCTGTTACGAAGACAAGAGCAAGTTGCAGACCGAGGACATCCCGCTCATCGAGATCGAGGTGCCGGAGGCCATTGCGACGAGTCTGACCGTGGTACACGGCAGCCAACTCGATGTGGAGGGGCTGCGTTTCCGGAAGGCGGGGGTGGAGAACCCCGAAGGCCTCCAGTTCGAATGGACGGTGAGCACCAAGGATAACGACGTGGTGCCCGTCGTGCTGGCCACGACCGAGGAGTTCCACGAGGTGATCGACCTTCCGATCTCGTCCTACGGCTATCTGTTCGCCCTGACGGTGACCGATCCCGAATACGGGCTGCAGAGCCAGTACAAGTGGGACCTTTTCGTGACGGCCCAGTACGGCGAGGGCATTCTGGTGGGTTATACCACCGACGGCAAGACCTCCGACGTGGGGTTGATCATGCACCCGAAACTCACGGAGCAATATGCCGGAGAGGCCGCGGGAACGATCAAGAAGGGACTGATCGAATCCGCGAACGGCGAGCCGTTCCCGTCGCTGATCACCCACCTGCTCTACACCTATGCCAAGAGCAACGGCCAGAATATCTTCTGGGCCGCGACGCAGGACGACCTGATGCGGATCGAGACCGACTATTATGAGATTCTCGCCCATAAGGACGATGTTTTCGTCTATCTGCCCGAGGTCTTCAACGTGCAGCAGATGGTAAGTACCTACCAGTGTACGATGATTCTCAACGACGGCGACATCTACGAAGAGATGCTCAGCCGCGACCGCCTTTCGACCCCCATCAGCGAGACCGTGGGCATGAGTGTCGACAACTGTGTCTTCTCGTCGCATTCGGCATCTTCCTATACGCGGAGTCCGAGTACGATCTTCTACGACAAGGTGCAGGGTAAATTCTGCTATGGCCGCAATACCACGTTCGGGGTCTGCCCGAGTGTCGGGGGAACTCCGTTCGATCCGGGCAATGCCCCCGGACTGAACAGTGTGGCAGGTGGAATCAGTGTCGATGCCACGACGCATGTCATGCTGATGCGCGACGATGCCGACAACAAGTATCGGATCTACTCCTTCGGGAACGTTTCGGCACTTTCATCCGTGAAACCGCCTACGGCCAAGTTTATCTACGACCTGCCCGATGCGCTTGCACCCTATCTGGAAAAGGCCGTGTCGATCTTCTTCTCGCTCCGCGAACCGGTCCTTTACGTGGCAACGCCCGAGGCTATCTACAAGACGATCTTCGAGACCGGGTCGGTGCAGTTCGACGAGAATCCCGTCTACGAAGCCCCGGCCGGTGAGCATATTACGCTGGCACGGCTCTATCTGCAGGGTTTCTTCGCCATGGAGAATAACGACGACAACGCCTCGCTGGAGTGGAACAGCCGCGCCGTGGTGGTCGTGACGTCGAAGGACGACATGAACGACAAGATCCATGTCGTGCCCCAGATCAATTACGGTAGCGGACAGCTCGATGCCGCAAACGAACTCGTGTTCGACGGTTTCGGCAAGATCCTGGACTATACCGTCGTCGGATTATACAAGTAGCCACGAGTTGGGACGGGCTCTTGTAAGAGCACCGGGGTTCCTGGGGTAACCTCGGTGCTCGTTTTTTTGTGTATGGACGGTGGCCCCGGTGGGCCCGGAATCTCGGCTCGGACCATGATACGCCGCCATTTTCTGCGCCATCCGGTTTCTCTGCACTCTCCCGGCACTCTTCCGACGCCCGGCCGACAATGAAAGGCGGCTGCAATCCGGAGATTGCAGCCGCCTTTTCGATGTTTGTTCGGGACGGGCTATTTGATCGTCAGGACCCGGTCGATCCGGTCGGCCATGTAGCGGCAGAAGTTGCGCGTGTCGGCCCGCGGTGCGGATTTGATTCCCTGGCGGTACATCGCCTGCAGATCGAGCAGCAATCCGTAGAAGAGGTGCTCCCTGAACGGCACCGCGACCTGCGGACGCTGGAACCCGTAGGGTGCGCCCGCAACATCATCGGCGCCCAGCATCCGGTGCGTTCCGCTCGAGAAGCCGGAAATGAACCGCGGATCGGATATCTGACCGCTGTCGGTTGCCGCAAAGGCGCTTCCCGGGCTCTTCGACGCCTTGTCCTGTACCCTGGCTGCCGAGATCACCGAACGCAGCAGCGACTGCTGCATCTCGCAAAGGTGTCCGGAGAGCGCCTCCCGGGCGAAGATCTTCCGGCGGAAATAGTCCGTCAGGTCGTCGGCCATCATCTCGGTCGTGTAGGGATTGTCGCTCTTCGAGACGGCGAAGTCCAGTTCTCCGAGTTTCCCCAGCACGTTTCGCAGGATCCGGTCCTGAAGGTATGAGCAGGCCTTGACCCGGTTGAAGACATCCCGCGTGATCGCCTGGTTGTCGATCCATTCGACCGCTTCGGTCAGCTCCAGCGCCGCCCGGAGGGCCCGTTGCTGGACCTCTTTCGGAACCGCCGTGCAGAACGGATCGTGAAGCCCTTCGTAGGCCGGGGTCATGTAGACCCCTCCGACCTGGCGGAGCAACTGCTCCGAGAGCGAGATGATGCGCTGGACCATCTCCATCAACAGCTCCTCCCGGTATTTGTAGTCCCCGTCGCTCTCCGAGAGCCACTCGTCCGCATGGGCGGCCACGTACTTCAGGTTGTCCAGCTGATACTCCGCACTCCGGAAGAGGTCGTTGCCCAGGTCGTTGTTCCCCACGCGCGGGTCGTAGCGCGAGGCCCCGGGATGTGCGAAGAAGTAACGCGGATCGCCTTCATGCCCGGAGAGCAGCCGGTCCAGTTCCGGAATCTCCTCTTTGGGGGTCGAGGCCCCGGGTATCGGTTTGTAGAGCCATTCGACGGCCAGGTAGTCGTAGGGACCCAGGGCATCGGCAATGAGTTTCACGCCCCGTTCCTTGTCCCCGGGCTGGGCCACGATGTTGCAGTACACGTCGTCGGTGATCGAGGCCGAGAAGCCGTTCGCCCGGGTGAATGCGGCCGAACGCAGCGAATCCGTCGGATAGGCCGCCGAGGCCGCAAGGTTCGGACTCAGGCCGAGTGTCGAGGCCGCATGGCGGGCGATGAGGGCCGTCAGGGCTTCGGCAATCCGCTCCTCCGGCGGGCGGACGCTCCGGAATTCGGGGTCGGCGGCCGACATCGAGAGCAGCAGTTGCCGCCGGATGGCGGCGGCATAGTTGAACGGAACGAGGATTTCGCTGCCCAGAATCTCGCCGCTCCGGCGGTCGATCCACGATGCGGCGTAAATTTCCGAATTCGACGTCCCCGTATGCCGGACGCAGTTCGTGCGGAGCAGCCCGTCGTTGAATCCCGGATCCGACGGCATGGGGCGGACCCGGATTGCATCCCGGTAACCGATGCGGGCGAAGGCGTCGTTCCACAGCAGCAGGCCGCGTTCGATGGCGGCATAGGTCCGGGCATCGAACGTCGTGTCGACGTAGTAGACGATCGGGCGGAAGTTCCCCGCGCTGTCGGTCAGCGACCGCCGGCAGGTGAAGTATTGGGGTTCGGAACCCTGCTCGCGGTCCGAATAGCTCCGCACGACACGATACGAGGTGCCGATCCGCTGGTCGCAGAGCCGTTTTCGTGGCTCGGCCGCACCCAGCGGGGTGATCGTCCGCCGGGTGACGATCGACTGCGGCTTGTCGCTGTAAAGCTCCAACAGCCCCAGGAAACTGACCGTCGTGCCGTAGGAGAGCTCGCTCAGCGCCGAAACGCTCTGCGGATTGGCGGCGACTCCGACGAGCCTCGACCGCTCTTTCTTGTAGTCGGCCTTGGAGGTCATCCATCCCCCGTAGGTATTGCCGCCTTCGGGGTCGATCGGGCGGATGTGTTTCTCGTCGCCCACGAAGAGGGACGTGAGGTCGACAATGGCCGCATTCCCGTCGGGCGTCCGGGCCTTCACGGTGTACGATCCGACGATTGCGCCCGTATGGTTCTGCTCGATGGCCCGGCGCATCGCGGGACTCCCCTCGATGGTCACCGCCGGGGCATACTCCCGCAGGTAGATCAGCGTGTCGGACTTTCCGCGGCAGAACTCGATCAGGTAGGGCTTCACGGGATGCTGTCCCGCAATGCCGTCGCCGGGGTCGCCCGTGCGTTCGATCGTCGTGGTGACCATCAGCCCCTGGTCCAGCAGCGAATCCGGCAGTTCGAGGTAGAGTTTCTCCTCGATGCGGTGCAGGACCAGCCCTCCGCCGCGGACGCTCTCGACCCGTTTCTCCTTGAAGAGCTTCTCGTAGGGGGTGGGTTTTGGCGTGTCGTCGGCCTTCTTCTTCCGCTCCCTGCGGTTTGAACGGCTGTCGGCGACACGGGTGCGGTCATCCTTGCGGGCCGCCTGCGACGTCGGCGGCAGCAGCACTCCCGCCAGGGCTGCAAGTGCGAGTATTTGCAACAGTTTCTTCATGGTCCGCAGGTTTTATTTGGTCATCGCCTTTTCGATATTGCGCAGCAGCAGGTCGTAATGCAGCCGTGCCTCACCCTTTGCCGATGCACGTTTCGACTGCAGCATCGTGCGCAGCTTCAGCAGCGAGGCGTAATCCTCGGCCTCGGTATTGCGGGGCTCGAAGTAGCTCAGGAGCGGGGACGAGTAGCCCGACAGCGGTCCGGTCTCGACCCGGTGGGCCGCGGCGAACGTCTCGAACGGATCGTCGCAGCAGCGGCTGCAGGAGATGAGAGCCCTGCTCTCTGCGACATGCTCCGCGAGGAAGTCGGGGTAGGGCAGCAGCCCCTCCTCCGCAACGAACTTCTTGGTCTCCCGGGCTCCCGTCGCGGTGTATGTGAGACCGGCCGAGAGGCTGAGGTTGCGGACGTATTCGCGCTGGAGCATCATGTCGATCTCGTCGGGAACACGCCCCGCAAGGGTCGGGGCCCAGACGAAGTCGTAAACATCCTTGCGGCACTCCTCGGGGGTGTAGGCGTCGCCCTCGGCCAGGGCGGCGCTCGTGGCGACCCGGGCGGGCGCCGAAACGACGATTGCGACCAGCGACGCCGCGAGCGTCTCGGACGGAGCCACCATCAGCGGCATGTTGCGCAATACCTCGCGGTTGTCGAGCCACTTCATCTCCCTGAGCTGCCGGAGGCAGAATTGCAGGGCTTCGCGCTGGCGCTCCCGGGGGACGCTGCGGTAGGCCTCCACCGGATCGCCCTCCATCTTCTCGGCCAGGTAGATGCCGCCGACGTTCGCCAGCACATGGTTCAGATAACGCACGTACTGCGTGACGATTTCGTTGTAGAGCGCCTTGCGCTGCGAGAAGTCCCGGTCTTCGGCGCCGATCCAGTCGTTGAGGTTTGCCAGGATGTACTTCAGGTTGGCGATCCCGTACTCCGAGGCCTCGACGGCATTGTCGCCCAGGTCTTCGGACTGCGAGTGCGGGTCGATCGTCCGGCTGAACTGCTGTTTCCCGAAGCGGTAAACCGAGTCGGCCGCGGCTTCGGAGATCCATTTCGAGGTCACGGCGTATTCATCGGCGGCCGTGGCGGCGTCGGGAAGCGGCGTGTAGAGCCATTTCACGGCGTAGTAGTCGTAGAGCCCGAACCGCGGCGGCGTCAGCTTCACGCCGCGTTCGAAGTCGCCGGGCTGCGCCACGTAGTTGAAACGGGCGTAGTCCATGATCGAGGTTGTGGTTCCGTGCTCCCGGGTGAACGACGGCGAACGCAGCGAATCGACCGGAATGACCGACGAAGAGCCCATGTTGTGCATGTAACCCAGGCAGTGTCCGATTTCGTGGGAGATCACGTAGCGCAGTCCGTCTCCGATGACCTCTTCGGGAATCATCGCGGTCCGGACCCGGGCGTCGGTCTGCGACGTCTGGACAAAGAGCCAGTTGTTCAGCAGTTTGATGATGTCGTGGTAGACGTAGACCGAGGCGTTGAGGATTTCGCCGCTCCGCGGATCGACCCATGAGGGCCCCATGGCGTTGGAGATGGGAATCGGGGCATAGCGCACGCACGAATATTTGATGTTGTCGGGGTCGAATTCGGGGTCATCCTTCGGGTAGGGTTTGGCCACGACGGCGTGTTTGAATCCGATGCGTTCGAAGGGTTCGTTCCACTGTTCGACGGCTTCGAAGATGTGCTTCTTCCACATCTCGGGGAATCCGTCGTCGATGTAGAAGACGACGGGCTGTTTGGGTTCGACCTTCTCGCCGCGTTTCCAGGCCTGCAGGTCGGATGGCTCCAGGCGCCAGCGGTTGGCGTAGTAGATGACCTTGGCCCGCTGTTCCCGCTCGCTGAAGAGCACCTTGCCGGTCGGGAAGACCGACATGCGGCTGTCCGTGATGCGCGGGCGGTATGCCTCGCGGGGCAGCAGAACCAGCGAACGGGTCATGACGGCCGTCAGCGGCTGGTCCTTGAGGAGCGTCCGGGTGCCGCGGGTGATGGTGAAGAGGTAGCTCAGCGTGCTGCGCACCACGACGTTGTCGCTGAAGGCCTTGATCTCCCCGAGCATCGAACGCTCCTTCTGGAAGGTCTCCTTGAGCGTATAGGAGGTATAGATGCCGTAGTCGGAGAAGGGCGACATCTCCTTGACGTGGGCCACGAACAGGTCGGTGACGTTGACCACGACGGCCGTGCTGTCCGGGTTCCAGGCCTCGATCTTGTAGTTGCGCAGGATCGGATCCGCGGTGTTGCGTTTGACGGCCTCGGCCAGGGCCTGCGAAGCCCCCGTTTCGTCGGTGACGTTCTCGCAGTTGACCGTGCGCAGCTGTACGGAGCGATCGTCGCGGGTGAAGACCACGTGAAGCGGCGTTCCCGATTTGGATCCTGTCGTGGCGGCCGCATTGTCGGAGATCTCCGAGATGGTCGATCCCAGGAGCATTTCGCGTCCGAAGAGCGAGTCGGGAATCTCGAAATAGAGCTTGCCCTTGACGTCGTGGAGCCGGAACATTCCGTTGGCCACGGTGTGTTTCTCCTTGAAGAGTTTTTCGTAGGCGCTTTCCTTGGATTTTTCGGCCGATTTCTCCGTTTTCTTCGAATCGGAGTCCTTGGGTTTTTTCGCTGTTGCGGTCACTGCCGTGAGACAGAGCAGCAAAACCAATAGTTTTTGGATCATCTGCTAATTTTTTGGGTTATGCGTTTCCGTTATCGTATCGGCGGAACTGGGTTCCCTTCATTAATAAAGAGGGCTCCGGGCCCCGAAATACATACAAACGCCCGGTAAAAAATCTTTCCGCTGCCGGATGCGCCTGCCGAAGCTCTCCCGAATGGCGTGACCGACCGATGCCGGAATGCGTTGTGAGACAGGAGACACGCCTTTTTATGCTCGGATTCTTGTAAAGATTGATTGAAGATTGTTGCCCGAAACCGAATGTTTTGTATAATTTTATACAACAAAAAGACGGGAGAATCCTTCTTGCGGGAAGGGAGACCTGCACCTTCAAGGCCGAAGCCTGGAGCGGACACGGAATAGATCATAATCATAAAAATCGTATGGGAATCGTGAGACATTGGTATTTGCTGCTGCTGTTCGCGGCAGCCGGGTTATGTTCGTGCAGCGACGGCCGCCTCTCTGTGGTTTCGTCGGATTTCGGGGTGCTTTCGACCGGAGAGCGAACGACGCTTTATACCTTGATGAACAGTTCGGGCGCAGGGATGACCGTGTGCGATTATGGTGCGCGGATCGTCAGCATCCAGGTCCCGGACCGGAACGGTGAACTGGGAGATGTCGTCGTGGGGTACGGAGACATTGCATCGTTTGAAAAGGGCGCGGAGCGGTTCATGGGCTGCGTCATCGGCCGCTACGGGAACCGGATCAACCATGCTTCGTTTTCCATCGATGGCCAAAGGTACGAACTGGTGCCCAACGAACTGCGGGACGGAGTTCCCGTCCAGTGCCATGGCGGTCCCGCGGGTTTCGACCGTTTTGTCTGGAAGGGTACGCCCCTGCAGGAGAAGGATCGGGTCGGCGTGCGATTCCAGCGCGTCAGCCCCGACGGCGAACAGGGCTATCCCGGGAATCTGGACTGCTCGGTGACCTATTGGTGGACCGAAGAGAATGTCTGCCGCATCGAATACGAGGCGACAACCGACCGCCCGACCGTCGTCAACCTCTCGAACCATACGGTATTCAACCTGAAGGGCCCCGGGGACCGCTATGTCATGAACCATCTGATGCAGGTGGAGTCCGATACGTATGTCCTGGCCAACCGGCAGCTTTGTCCCGACCGGCTCCTTCCGGTGGAGGGATCGCCGTTTGACTTCCGGCAGATGCGCCGGGTCGATTACCGGCTGGATGACTATGCCGATGAGCAGTTGCGCATCGCCAACGGCATGTCCGGTTGCTGGATCGTCCGGGATTGGGACGGGACGTTGCGGAAGGTCGTGGATCTCTACGCCCCGGAAAGCGGCCGCGGCGTCGTGACCCTGAGTACCGAACCGGCATTCCTTACCTTTACGGGCCGCACGTTCAATGGCAGCCAGATCGGAAAATACGGCCCGATGGAAAAGTACTGCGGAATGCTCCTGGAGACATTCCATGTCGCCGATTCGCCGAATCAGCCCGAATTCCCGTCAACCGTGCTTCGGCCCGGAGAAACCTACTCTTCGGTAACCGAATGGCACTTCTATGTCAAATAGTATGATTCGCCGCCTCCTTTTGCCGTTGACGCTGCTCGGGCTGCTGTTTTCCGTCCGGGTGTGGGGCTACGAATTTACTCACCTGACCAAGAACAACAACGGCATGTCCTATGACGGTATCAGTACCATCATGCAGGACTCCCGGGGCTTTATCTGGATCGGGACCTACAAGGGGCTGAACCGTTATGACGGAAATACGTTCAAGGTCTACGGGATGGCGGAAATGGGCCTCGACTCCGATTTCGTCTATGTGATTGTCGAAGACACGGAGGGCAACCTGTGGATCGGAACCGACAAGGGAGTCTGCATGTACAGTTACCGGCAGGACCGCTTCATCCCGCTGCATACGGTCAGTTCCGAAGGATCCGTCATCACCAACAAGGTGACGTTCATCTCCGTCGAGCCCGACGGCAAGGTTTGGATGCTCGTGAACGATCAGGGCTGTTTCGCCTATGACATTCACCGCCGGGAACTCCAAGAATGGCCCTATCGGAAGATCGGATTCTCGGGATTCCGGAAGATGCTCCGGGGGGCCAACGGCGATGTGTGGATCTCCCGGTATCACTCCAACCTCTACCATGCGGACAGCTCGTTCCGGGAGGTACATCCCGTGGCGCTGGGGGCACAGTCCGATTTTTTCGAGAACGACGAGATCGAAGGTCTGTTTTATGCTCCCGACGGCAGCCTCCTTGTCGCCAGTATGAAACGGGGACTTTCCGCGGTCGATCCGGTTGCGAAACGTGTCGAGGTGCTGTTGGCGTTGCCCGAGAATGCGCTGCTGCAACATGCGTTTCTGGAGCGTGGGCGCAATGTCTGGCTGTCGACCTCGTCGGGTGTCTGGCGCTATGATCTGGTTACGGGCGAGTCCGAATGCCTGCGGAGCGACGGTATGGACATGTTTTCGCTGTCCAACGATTATACCACCTGCACGTTTGTGGACAAGGATGGCGGTTTGTGGGTCGGGACAAAGGATGCCGGGGTCAATTATTCGGGCCCGAGCCAGAACAATTTCGAGAAGCAGTACCTTGCCGACGGGGAGTCATTGGAGAATGTCCTGGTCAGCGGCTTTGCCGAGGACGGGACGGGGAGGATCTGGGTGGCCACGGAGGAGAAGGGCCTGCTGGTTTACGATCCGGTGACGCACCGGACCTCGAAATACCGGCTTGCGGGAATTCCGTCGAGAATCTGCTCGATTTGCTGCGACGGCGGGTATCTGTGGTTCGGGACAAAGGTCGGTTTGTTCCGTCTGGATATTGCCGGGAACCGGCTCAAGGTCTATGGTGTCCTGAAACGGGTGCAGGGCGTGAACGACCCCAATGTCTATATGATTTACAGGACGTCGGGCGGCGAGATCTTCATGGGTACGACATTGGGGGTTTTCCGGTATGACCGGCCGTCCGACTCGTTCCTTGAGATCCCGGCTTTCGATGGCGTTTTCACCACTTCGGCCGTCGAGGATCCGCTGCATCCGGGGGTTGTCTGGTTTTCCAGCTACGCGAACGGGGTCTATTGCTGGGATTCCATCTCGGACAAACTGGTCAATTACGACGCTTCGTCGGGTTGCGGACTGACCAATGACAAGATCTGTTCGATCTTCATCGACCACAAGGCCCGGATCTGGGCCGTGGGGTTCAGCATCGGGATTGCGATGTTTGACCGCGAAAACGGACGCTTCACGGTGTATGACCGCCGCAACGTCCAGGCCCTGACGTCCGATGTCTTTTTCAAGGCGCTGGAGGACAGGTCCGGCAACCTGTGGCTGGCCTCCGACGAGGGGCTGGTGGAATTCAATCCCGAGATCGGCGGCGGATATGTCTATACCCGCATCGACGGCCTGTTGGATTCGAAGTTTACGAACAGCGCCTTCCGGAGCGCTTCCGGAGACATGTACTTCGGATCCGACAACGGTTTCATCCGTTTCAATCCCGAGGCGCTGCCGAGGGCTTCGAACATCCCTTCCGTGGTGCTGTCCTCCATGCAGGTCGGGGACCATGAAGCCCGTTTTGCGGAGAATCTCGATCTTATGTCGAAGATTTCGCTCGACCACGAAAACAATTCGTTCGGGTTCAATTTTTCGCTGCTCGGGCTTTCGGCCCCTTTTTCGAACAAGGTCCAGTGTCTGTTGGAGGGATATGAGGAGAAGTGGCGGGACATTGCCGCTACGAAATCGGTCTTTTATTACAATGTTCCTCCCGGGCAATATTGGCTCAAGGTGCGTGTCCAGTCCGATGAGGAGTGGGTGGAGGTTCGCGCTCCGCTTGAAATTGCCGTGCATCCGGGTTTCTGGGCCTCGGTCCCGGGAACGATGCTGGTCGTTCTGATTGTACTGGTCGTGATCCTGCTCTCCGTACTGGTTATGCAGCGTCGCTTCCGGTTGCGCAAGGAGCGTGAACAGGAGGCTTATCAGAAGGCCAAGGACGAGGAGATGTTCCACGAAAAGATGAATTTCTTTTCGCATGTCATCCATGAGATCAAGACTCCGCTTACCTTGATCAAGACCCCTTTGAACAATGTGATGAGCCGGTGTGCGGATGAGGAGAATCAGCACGATCTGCACGTCATGTACCGGAGTGCGGAATACCTCTCGAAGCTGGTTAATGAATTGCTCGACTACGTCCGCATCGAACGGATGGGCTATGCGCTCAAGTGCGAGCCCGTCGATTTTCTGGAGCGGCTTCATTCGCTGCTGTTCAGTTTCGCGGATGTCGCCCGGGATCGGAATTTGGCCATCGAGGTGAAAACCGATCTGGATCAGGCGGTCGTATATGCCGATTCGGCCGCTCTGGACAAGATTCTGAACAATCTGCTGCTCAATGCAATCAAGTATGCAGAGACCAGTCTGACCATCTGCGTTCGTGTGGTGGAAGGGAGCATCGTGGCCGATTTTATCAACGACGGACCCGGTATTCCGAAGGAGTATCGGGAGGAGATCTTCAAACCTTTCGTCCAGTATCACAATGATTCGACGCCCGTATCGGGCGGTGTGGGGATCGGTTTGCCGCTGGCCAAGAATCTGGCCCGGATGCATTCCGGCGATCTGATCCTTTCCGGGCGCACGGACGTGACGGACTTCGTGTTGACGCTGCCGATGGTCGATTCCGGGGAGAAGGCGCCCGAGGCGGGCGGCGAGGAGCCTTTCGAGGAGGAGAAGAAGGCGGGGACGGAGCTCCCCTGCATCCTGATCGTGGACGACAACCGCGAATTCCGCGAGTATCTGGCCTCGAAGCTCTCCGAAGACTACGCGATACTCATGGCCCCGACGGGTGCCGAAGCCTTGAAAATCCTCAAGGAGAGCGATGTGGACATGTTGCTGACGGATATCTCCATGCCCGGGATGTCCGGTCTCGAATTGTGTGCGAAGGTCCGTGAGGATATTGAAATCTCGCACATCCCGGTTCTCATCATTTCGGCCCGCGGTTCCGTTCAGTCGAAGATCCAGGCGATGCAGGCCGGTGCGGACCTCTATATCGAGAAGCCTTTCGACCTGCAGTATCTCCTGTCGAGTATCGAGAACATCCTCGATCGCCGGGCACTCCTGCGGAATGCCCTGGAACAGGGTGTCTCGGGGATGGCCGTCGACATGTTCGGACTCCCCAGAAAGGACGAGGAGTTTCTGGAGCGGTTCAGTTCCATCATTCGGGAGAATCTCAGCAATGCCGACCTCTCGAACGAACTCCTGGCCGAACAGATGAACATGAGTCAGTCGACCCTGGTGCGGAAGATCCGCAAACTGCTGAATACGTCGCCGAACAACTATGTCCGTTCGATGCGGATTGCGGTGGCTGCGGAGATGCTGAAGAATTCGCACGGCAACAATATCTCCGAAATCTGTTATTCGGTCGGCTTCTCGAATCTCTCCTACTTTGCCAAATGCTTCAAGGAGAAGTATGGCAAGACCCCTACTGAGATTGTGCGGGACCAAGCTTCCGAGCAGTAGATTCTGGCTCGGAACGACTCCTGACGGGCATTGATCGGAATTTTGCATCATTTGCATCATATCTTTTGATCGGTTTTACCCGCCGTGGATATATTTGTTACATCGATGCAAACCAACTTAAAACCTCCAATCAAATGAAAAGAACTTTACATCTGGTTTTGGCTGTCGCCGCACTGGCTCTGGTCGCGTGCGGCGAGGCTGAGGAGAACAACCATGGGTTGAATTACGGCTCCCTGGATGTTAATTTCTCTGCCACGAAGACCGGAAGTCAGTGGTCCGAAGACGATGTTGTCGGCGTTCGGGCGACCTGTACGCGGGACGGGGTGGAGAATATTCTGATGAGCGTGAACGATCCGGCCTGTTTCACGCCGGTTGCCGCGTCGCAGCAGGCCTATCTGGTGAAGAAGAGCGACGGTGACAACATCGTTGCTCAGTCCGGTGACCACAATTACCGCTTTTACGCCTATACGCCTTACGACGCTTCGATCAAGGATCTCTCCAAACTCCCGGCGAGCATCCCGGACGAAGTGAAATTCGGAGAGCCGCTGCAGAGCCTGTATGTGGCCGAAGCCTCCGTGACCGGCGTTGTGGCTCCCGTGGCGATGGATTTCCAGACGCCCTCCTGCCTGCTCACTCTGGAGATCCCGGACGACATCGTTGCCATGTCGAACACCGTCTTGAAGAAAATGGTCATCAAGGCTTCCGAGGACCATCCGTTGACCGCGGACATCGCCTATGAGGCGACCTATGATATTTATACGGGGAAAACGACGGTGACCAACGGATCCGGTTCCCGGGAGATTACGATGGATTTCGGCGCGAACGGCTATGAACTCTCGGCGGGATATACCCCGGTGACGGTGCTGATTGCCCCCTTTACCGTGCCGGAAGGGGGACTCAGTGTGGAGTTTACCGATGTCGACGGCGCAAAGAACACCGTTCCGCTGCTGGCCAACCAGGCCGGGACATCGTATTCGGCCGGTGAGGCCATCGTACAGACGCTGAGTTCGTCCAGCGACGGCATCATACCGTGTACGTCTCCCGTCGAGTGGCCGATCGGCTATCGGGACGGCGTCGGCGTATTCAATACGACGACCCAGCCGCTCTGGATGTCCGACCATATCTGGACGGCCAGCCAGTCTCAGGCGACCATGACCTACGTGGTCGCGGAGGACAACCCCGCCCCCTTCACGTTTGAGTCGAACAACTTCTCGCAGTACAACTACAGTTCGGGATGTGTCAAGGGCTCGTGGACGGGCGACTACTTCGAGTTCGATGTTCCGGTTCGGAACTTCGAGGCCGGCACGGAGGTGACGCTGACCCTGCCGACCTACGGTCGCGGCGCCCCGTTGTTCTGGGATGTCTACTACCTCGACGGCGAGGAGTGGAAATGCGACCGCTCGTCGCATACTTCGCCCGACGGACAGTTCACGATGTCGTCGACACTGATGATCGAACACGGTAACCGGGACGGCAGTTTCGAGGGTATCGTGTACGAAGTCAGGATGCGCTTCGAGAATGCCATCCAGAGCGGACACCTGAAGATCCGTTTCCAGGTGGCGCATGGCGGATACATCACCAATCCTTCGGCAACCTACTCGACGGCCTGCCGCGAGCTGACGGCCGAAGAACGGAAGACGTTCGATATCGGTGCCACGTTGTTCGCATTCGTGAACAAGTCCGGCAACGTGAATTCCATCAAGATTGAATGGTAAACAGATTAATGAAGGAACCCGTTATGAAAAGCATATTCAGCAAGATATTGTATGTATTGGTCCTCCTGGCGGTATCGCTGCCGGCCGTGGCTCAGCGCAACGTCATTACCGGTGTGGTTTATGATGAGTCGGGGATTCCGATGACCGGGGCCTCGGTGGTTGTCGAGGGCACGAGCCGGGGAGTGACGACCGATTCCTATGGAAAATACCGGATCGAAGCGGCGCCCGAAGAGGTCCTGGTTTTCAATTTCCTGGGCTATCAGAGTCGGAAACTCAAGGTGGGGGCCTCCTCCGTCCTGAATGTCGAGATGGCGCCGGAGTCCCAGATGCTCGATGAACTGGTTGTCGTCGGATACGGCGTGCAGAAGAAGGTGAATGTAACCGGTTCGGTGGCGACGGTGGATTATGCGGAGCTGTCGCAGTCCCGTCCCGCCACCACGACGTCGGGCCTGTTGCAGGGTGTGAGTGCGGGACTGTATGTCTCGCAGACCTCCGGAAAACCGGGCAGCGAAGGGGTCTCGATGCGGATTCGCGGCGTGGGAACGCTCAACGATGCCGCGCCGCTGGTCATCGTGGACGGTTTCGAGGGAACCATCGACAATGTGAATCCGCAGGATATCGCCTCGATTTCGGTTCTGAAGGATGCCGCCTCCTGCGCCATCTATGGAAACCGCGGCGCCAACGGCGTGATCCTGATTACGACCAAAACGGCCAGGGAGGGGCGATTCAATATCGAGTATACCGGCATGGTGGCCTATCAGGAGCCGGAGCACTATTTCGATGTCATCTCGAACTATGCCGACTACATGGAGATCATGAACGAGTCGGCCTGGAACGTCGGCAAGGCCAATGTCTTCAGCCAGACGATGATCGACCTGTGGCGCGAGAAGGAGAAGGACCCCAACGGCATCGCCGACTCGGGCTACCCGAACTATGTGGCCTATCCCAACGTGGACTGGATGGAGGCGATCTTTACCCCTTCGGTCTATCAGAAGCACAGCATTTCGGCCAGCGGCTCGACGGAGCGCATCAAGTATCTCATGTCGGTGTCGTATATGAACAATCCGGGTGTGATCGACAATTCGGCCGTGACGCGGACCTCCTACCGGCTCAACCTCTCGTCGGACGTGACTCAATGGCTCGAAGTCGGGGCGCGGATCTATGGGTACCGTTCGGATACGGAACTGGCCGACATCTCCGGGTCGATGACCCTGCTTTCGCGGGGCGTGCCCTGCATCTATCCCTACTACGACGGGAAATACGGCTGGATGGAGAACCCCGAGCAGAGCTCCGAGTCGCGCAACAACCTCTATTTCTTCAACCGTTACAAAGGCTCGAACGTTACCCACTACAACAATACGACGGCCTTCGTCAATGTCAAGCTTCCGTGGAACATCCGCTACCATGCGTCGTTCAACTACTCCTGGCGGGATGCCCTGCAAAAGCAGCATCCGACCTTGGGCGACGCCTATTCGTTCAGCCGCGACGAGGTGGCCTACAGCTATAACGACCTGAGCAAACTCTACCTGACCTACACGCAGGCCCATACCGGAAGATGGGAGTTCCAGACGACGCTCGACTGGGCCGAAACATACGGGAAACACGATATCTCGGCCATGGCCGGATTCGAGGCCTACTACCTCAACGACCAGAGCTTCGCGTCGACCAAGACCGGCTTCGAGAACGATATCCTGGATGAACTGGACAACGTTCTGGAGGCTACCTCGATCTCCGGATCCCAGACGGATTATGCCGCAGCCTCGGTCTTCGGCCGGGTCACGTACTCCTATGCGGACAAATATCTGGCCGAGGTCAATCTCCGTTATGACGGGTCGTCGCGTTTCGCCCGCCAGTCCCGGTGGGGACTCTTCCCCTCGTTCTCGGCCGGATGGCGCATCTCGCAGGAGGATTTCCTGAAGGGTACCTGGGTCGACAATCTGAAACTGAGACTCTCCTGGGGCAAGTTGGGCAACAACTCGATTGGGAACTACGACTATTTGTCGACCTATGCCTCGGGTTATTCCTATCCGTTTGGCGGGAAACTGGCTTCGGGAGCCGTGTCGACCCTGTCGAACGACCTGCTGGAGTGGGAAACGACGACCTCTTTCGACGTGGGCCTGGAGTTCGCCACGCTGAAAAACCGTCTGACGTTCGAGGCCGACTATTATGACAAGCAGACCGACGGCATCCTCTACAAGGCCCCGGTTTATGCGACCATCGGTAACAAGGGCGCTCCTTATCAGAACCTTTGCGGCGTCTCGAACCGCGGTTTCGAATTCACGATCGGATGGCGCGATCAGGTGAAGGATTTCCGCTACGGCATCTCGGCCAACTTTACCCGCAACTGGAACCGGGTGACCAAATACAACGGTCGGCTCAAGGCCGGCTGGGTGACCGACGCCAACGGCGTGCGGAGTTATGCCACCAACATCGGCGATGTCTCCACGGTGGTCGACGCGGCACGCCGCACGATCGAAGGCCGTCTCATCAACGAGTATATCCTAGTCAACACCTACTCGGGTGACGGCTCCTACTTCTTTGCGGACGGATCGGTGAATCCGGCGGGAGGCCCGCGGGACGGAATGATCCGCACGCCGGATGATATGGCCTGGCTGGAGGCCATGGTGGCTGCGGGCAACTCGTTCCTTCCGAACCAGAAGATTGCCAAGGACGGGATCTGGTACGGTGACTACATCTACGAGGATGCCAACGGAAACGGCGTTTACGGCGATTCGAACGACTATACGTTCCAGAATGTCAGCCAGACGCCCAAGTATTACTACGGTTTCAATATCGAGCTTGGCTGGAAGGGAATCGACTTCTCGGCCCGGTTTGCCGGGGCTGGCGGCGGGGCCCGCTACTGGAGATACGTGGGTTACAACGCCTATTCGACGGATCCGAAGTTTACGCTTCCCTACGAGATCGCCTACGACCACTACTTCTTCGATCCGGACAACCCGGACGATCCCCGGACCAATCTTTCGTCGAAGCACGGCCGCCTGACCATGAACTACGGCTCGGAGCAGAACGGTGCCAACATCTATTCTACACTGTTCCTCTACAAGACGGACTATCTGAAACTGAAGAACCTCACCATCGGCTATACGCTGCCCGAGCGCCTTACGCGGAGGATCGGAATCGGGTCGCTGCGGATCTTCCTGACGGGTGACAACCTCTTCACGATTACGGATTATCCCGGGATCGATCCGGAATTCACGGACAACATGAACTATTACGCCAATCTGCGGCAATATACGATTGGTCTGAACATCAAATTCTAATCCATACGGGTATGAAAGCTCTCAAAATATCGATTCTTGGTGCGGGACTTCTGTCGCTGATCTCGTGCAACGATTTTCTGGACCGTTATCCCTACAGCGAGAACAGCTCCTCGACCATGTTCGCCTCGGCGACGCTGGCCGAAAGTGTGGTGACGGGGGTCTATTCCAACCTGCTCTACGATTACAACTCGACGGACCGTTCCGTCCTGAACTGGGATTCGTTCTCCTCGGTCATGGACCCGCAGGAGGGAATCGTCAATCTCGACTACAACTATCTGTTCGGGACTTTGCAGCCGAACAACTCGATGTTCCTGACCTACTGGAAACGCTTCTACGAGGGGGTCAACCGGGCCAACGACGTGATCGAGAATATCGGCCGGGTGCCGGACATGCCCGATGCCACGAAGGCAAAGCGTATTGCCGAGTGCAAGTTCCTGCGGGCGTACCACTATTATCGTCTGAATGCGCTGTGGCGCGGGGTTCCGTACTACGACCGGAATCTGGCGCCGGACGAGTATCGCCTGGGCCGCTCGTCGGAGGAGGAGATCTGGAATCATGTCGTGCAGGACTGCACGGATTGCATCCAGTGCTCCGAGATCCCCGACCGGTATGTGGCCGGGAACGCCGATTACGGACGTGTGACCCGGGGTGCCGCCTATGCACTGCGCGGCAAGGCCTACATGTGGCTCAAGCAGTACGATCTGGCCGAGGCGGATTTCATCCAGGTAGGGGCCTGCGGATACGACCTTTACACCGGCTCCTATGAAAGCCTCTTCACCGAAACCAACGAAAAGTGCGAGGAGATGGTTTTCTCGGTGCAGATGGTGGAAGAGGAGGGGCAGGGAAACGCCTTCTCGAACAACTACGGCAATTATTGCACGGTGGGCTACGGCAAGTACCAGCACTATCTGAATGTGAATTTCATCGACTCCTTTGAGGAGATCGACGGGAAACCCTTCAGTTGGGACAATTACTTCCCGGGATACAGCTCGATGACGCCCGAGGCCCGCAGCGTCTATTTCCTGCGCAACGGGTTGACCGATACGGAGAAGACGGCGATGAACACCTATGGTGCCGACATGTCGAAATACGATGCCTCGGGCAACGAGGCGCGTCTGCGTGCGGCTTATGAAAACCGGGACCCGCGGCTTGCAGCCATTGCGATCACGCCCTATTCGACCTATGACGGCGGAGCTTCGGGGACGGTCGTGACCTATACGAGCCGCTATCCCTATCGGGACTGGCAGGCGCCGAGCCTGGACCTGCGCTACGGTAACAACGCCTATATGCTCTATCCGATCCGCAAATTCGTGACCAAGGGCCGCGAATACACCAACATCGGTTACAACCCGGTGGACGTCCCGATCATCCGTTATGCCGACGTGTTGCTGAGTCTGGCCGAGGCGGTCAACGAACAGGGACGCTGGCTGGAGGCGGTCTCCTATGTGAACCGGGTTCGCAACCGGGCCGGAGTCGCCCTGCTCAATGCTCCCGGGAATACGGATACGGCGGTGTCGGGGGTCGAGGAGATGAGAGTCCGCATCCGCAATGAGAAGAAGTGGGAACTGGCCTGCGAGGAGCAGCTCTATTTCGAGGAGTTGAGATGGGGAACCTGGAAGACGGACAAGTTTGTCGCAAAGAACGGCCTGCAGAATGTCTGGGGCGCCCCCATCTATACCTATATCTGGGGCGGCGACACCTACCTGAAATGGGCCATTCCGCAGTCTGAAGTTGAAAAGAATACGAATATCGAGCAAAATGAAGGTTGGAATTGAAAATCGAACTTGCTGCATGTTGGGAGTGCTGTGTGTGCTTGCATTGGCTCTTTCCTGTACGAAAGAGACTCAGGAAGGAGGAGGCCAGGGCAATCAAGGCGGGGAAACGTCGAGGAGTTTGGAACTGACCGAATTCACCCGTCTGAACCGCGGGGAATCCGAAATCAATTCCCATGCGGATGATTGGGAGCGCTCCACCGTGAAAATGGATTATCGCTCCTACATCGAACTGGGTGCGGCCCACAATGTCTATATCCCGACCTATGCCCGGATCCGGACCTTGCGGGACGGGAGCTATATTCTGACCTGGCAGGATGCCGTGGGCGTGAACGGCAATGGCGAGAATACGTTTTATGCCTTGAGCCGCGATCTGAAGAACTGGGTCTACATGGGTTATCTGTGGCAGGGAAAGAACGTCTACAACGGATTGGGGAAACCCGATGTGCGCCGGTTCACCAACGCCAATACCCTCCAGTTGTCGAACGGTGAGCTGCTGGCCGTGGCCAGTTTCAGTACGGTGAATACCTACAGCAATCAGAACTGTACGGACGAGCAGGGGATTATCGTCAAGCGAAGTCAGGATGGCGGCTATACGTGGTTCGGCGAGAAGGAGATCTATCACGGGCCCTGCTGGGAGCCGCACCTGATCGAACTGCCCTCGGGAGAGATCCAGTGCTTTTTCTCGGAGAGCCGTCCGTGGACCAGCGGCAGCCACTCGGGAACGGACATGCTGCGGTCGGTCGACGGTGGGGAGACCTGGGAACCGGCCGTCGGGAAATCGGCCTATCGCGTGATGCGCAAACTCTGGTGGAATACCCAGAAGAACATGTGGTGCTATACCTATCAGATGCCGGTGGGTATTATTCTGAACGAATCGAGCCGCTTCGCTTTTGCCATGGAGAGTTGCAATCAGCGGGTGGTGAACGCTTCGGGCGGTTACAGCGACCAGTTCTCGATCGCGATGGTCTTTTCCCACGAAGACGGCAGTTGGGACTATCTGGAGGGCGATGAGATTACCCCGAAAGAGCGTCGTATCGACAGCGTTGTTGTGCGGGGAGCGGCTCCCTATCTGGTGCAGTTCCCTTCGGGCGAGACGCTGCTGGCCTATGGCGGTACGGATTCGCGGCAGCATTTCCGCATCGGGAATGCCACGGCCACGGAGTTCGGGTCGACCGACCTGTCGGCCTTGCCCGATGTGGGCTCCTGGGGCGGACTGGATCTGACCGATTCGCATACGGTGCTCTCCTGTATGCGGGACTCGCGGGACGGTGCCGACAACGCAACCATTGCCTTGGCCCGTTTCCACCTGAATCATTCGATCCGGGCGACAGCCCGCCAGGTGACGCTCGACGGCGACGATTCCGAATGGGCGGAGAGCGATGACGCCCTTTTTGTCGGCTCCCGTTGCCAGGCTCAGGCCACCCTGCGCTGCTCGGCGGATGCGGAGAACCTCTATTTCCTGGTGGAGGTCTTCGACGAGAGCCTCTCTTCCACGGATTTTGCCTACATCCTGCTCTCGCCGGACAACGGTACCGGGAACCTCTCGGCCAAATCCCGCCGAATCCGTTTCGGATACGACCGGATCAAGAGCACGGACCAATATGCCGGAGGGTGGCGCGAGGCCGATTTAGGGGTGTCGTATGCCGGGGCCTTCGACGGTACGCCGACAGACAAGACGGATCAGGATACCGGATTCCGGGCCGAGATCGCCGTGCCCCGCAGTTCGATTGAACTGGTCAATGGAAGGGTGTTGGTCAATTTCGGATATTTCGATGCCGCGGCCAATGTCGAGGATGTCATTTGCGACGCCAGCAATACGTCCAAATGGCTCTCCATTCAGGTAGATTGAGTTTCAGATTGCGATTGCATTAAAAAACGACCGGATTATGAATAAAAAGATCTTATTTTTAGCGACTTCGATTCTTTTTTTGGCGGCTTCGTGCTGCAAAGCCCCGGTTCCGGCCGAACGCTGGTCGGCCGAGCGGGCCAATCGGTGGATGGCGGACAAGGGGTGGATCGTGGGGTGCGACTATGTCCCCTCGACGGCCATCAACCAGATCGAAATGTGGCAGGCCGATACCTTTGATCCCGAGACGATCGACCGTGAACTGGGATTTGCGGAGGGCCTGGGATTCAATACGGTGCGGGTTTTCTTCTCCAATCTCGTCTACACGGCGGACCCCGCGGGTTTCAAGGATCGTTTCTCGCAGTTCCTGGAGATGTGCGACAGGCACGGGATCCGGGCGTTGCCGACCTTCTGGACGAACGGGGGAAAGTGCATTGATCCGCATTTGGGGAAACAGCCCGATGCGATTGAAGGGAATCACAATTCGCAATGGGTGATGACCCCCGGAGCCGATTATGTGAACGATCCGGCACGTTGGGGCGAACTCGAAACCATGGTCAAGGACCTGATCGGCAGTTATGCCGACGATGAGCGAATCCTTCTGTGGTGTCTGTACAATGAGCCCGAGAATCACCGCCGGGGTGTGACCAATTCCGTGCCGCTGATGAAGGCTACCTTCGAGTGGGCGCGTTCCTGCAATCCCTCCCAGCCGCTGACGGCTCCGTTGTGGCGTGAGGTCGGTGTACCCGGAACAAGCCTCCCGGAGGTGACGTTTGCCCTGGAAAACAGCGACGTGATCAGCTTCCACTGCTATGCGAGCGGAGCCGTTCTCGAAAAGTTCATCAAGACCCTGCTTCCCTACGGCCGACCGATGGTTTGCACGGAATACATGCGGCGTCCGATCTCGACCTTCGGGGAGGCGATGCCCATCTTCAAGAAATACAATGTCGGGGCGATCAATTTCGGACTGACGGCCGGGAAGTGCAATTTCCATTAT
Organism: uncultured Alistipes sp.; assembly: GCA_944321965.1. Classification (GTDB taxonomy): domain Bacteria; phylum Bacteroidota; class Bacteroidia; order Bacteroidales; family Rikenellaceae; genus Alistipes. The sequence goes on along the minus strand of CALUNH010000015.1, from coordinate 29,294 downwards.
CCGTGGAACAAGGTCGATGAGAAGGGCCGGTCGATTCCCTGGACCGAAGAGCCCGAAGTGTGGTTCCATGACATCCTCCATGCCGACGGTACGCCGTGGAACGAGGAGGAGGTGGCCTTCATCCGGCGTATGACGGGTGTTGCCGAATGACGCTCCGTCGTTCGGAATCCTAACAGGAGTTCAGGTATAGAAAAGGTGCCGACCGGGAGTCTGATCCCGTGCGGAGGGGTGCCGATGGTTGCAAAAGGCAGCTCCTCAGGGCGGTCCATACCCGAATCCGACTCGATTTGAAATGAAAAATCATGAAAATGACGAATATGAACATGTTGATAATCAGATTTTTGCCGATGGTGCTCCTGCTCGCTTCGGGCGCTTCGTGCCAGAAGCAGGAGGCGATGGACGACGGCAGTGGAAACCGTGGATTTGTCATCCGGGCGCTGCTTGAGGAGGGCACCGCGAACTCCCGAACCGCGATGTCCCCGAATGAAGACGGGGAAAGTTATGCCGTTTTCTGGAATGAAGGGGATTGCATCTCTGTCAATGGAATTGCTTCCGAATCGATCTCCGTACAGGAGGACTGCCGTTCGGCGGAATTCACCTTCCTGCGGGGTTTCGAGACGGCGTTGTATGCGGCATACCCCGCCTCGGTCGTATCAAAATACGATTCCGGGGTCCTGACGGTCCAGCTGCCGGATTTCCAGACCTGGAGTGAATCCGATCAGTTCGATCCTGCGGCTGCCGTCATGCTCGCCCAGGCCGCCGACGGGGCTTCGCTCCGGTTCCGGCACGCCATGGCCTATCTGCGGGTGACGGTTACGACCGCTGCGGATCCGGACCCGATTGCTGCGGTGGTGCTGTCGACCAACGACGGGACGGCCCTGTGTGGGGCGTTCCAGGCGGCGTATGGCTCCGATCTCTGGACCTTGACGCCGCAGGAGGGGGCCGCTTCCCAGGTTGAACTCCGCTGCGGGACAGAGGGTGCACCGCAGGGTTCCCGGATGGTGATCGCCATCCCGGCCGGGGAATATGCCGCCGGTCTGACGGTGCAGGTCAAAGACGTCTCGGGAGACTATCAGGTCCGCAAGAGCGTCAACGCCTTTACGGCAGCGGCCGGTCGGATTTACGACATGAGTTTTGCTTTCGAGCCGGAGGGCGGCACTTCGGCGAACGATATTTTCAGCGTTTCGGACTGGGAGGCCTTTGCCGAAAAGGTCGCTGCGGGCGAAACCTTTGAGGGCCAGACCGTCAGTCTGATGGCGGATCTTACCGTCCCGGAGTATTTCGCCTATGCCAACGGCACGTTCGAAGGGACGTTCGAGGGGAATGGCAAGACGATGACGGCCGGAGAGAACGTGTGGCCTCTCTTTGCGACGGTCGGTGAAAAGGGCGTCGTCCGGAATCTGAATTTCGACGGGGCATTCACCAGTATGGCCAATCCGGCCTCGGCAGGCAACGCCGTCATCGCCAAAATCAACCTGGGCGTGATTCAGGATTGCACCAACTCCGCCGATACGGAGGTGACCGTATCCGGCTCTCTGATCTTCGGAGCGCTTGTCGCCCAGAATGGCGGAACCCTGGAGCGGTGTATCAACTATGGCAATGTGACCGTCACGCAGACGGCTTCGGCCTCTAGCGGATTCTATGGCGGCGGCCTGGCGGCGATCGGCCATACGGTGCTCGGAACCGCGACGGCGACGCAGCTCGATATCGATGAAACGTGTCGTGCGGGCCATTTCGTCGATTGTGAGAATCATGGCATCTTGACGGCCCGATGTGCCGGTGCCGCACCGATCCGGTCGGGATTCGGTGGAATCTGCGGCATCGTCTACATGAACGGAGTCAGCTTTACGGGCTGCGGGAACTACGGGGACGTCATCCGGACCGACGATGCGGCCAAAGCCGCCTCCAACAACGGCTCGGCAACGGTGGGCGGTATCCTCGGCCGCAGTGCGGCGTGGTTTACCACTGCTTCGGGCGACAGCAAGGCGCTCGATGTCGAGGTCAACGGTTTTGATACCCGTTATGAAAATTGTGTGAACGAAGGCTCCGTTCAGGTTTCGTGCCGACACAGCGGAGGTATCATGCCGAACTCTTCGGGTGCCCGGCTCGATGGTGCCGGAGGTATCGTGGGGGCCGCCATCGGGGTCGGCGACCAACTCCAGCACATGGTCTCCTGTCACAACAAGGGTGCCGTCGTCGGCGGATGGACCACGGCCGTAAATACGACAGCGCTGGGTGGTCTGGTCGGTCTGGCGACCGGAACCGAGATCACGGGCTGTACCTCCTCCGGCGAGGTCCGTTCCGTGGATGCAACCTACAATATCGGAGCCGCGGGCGGCGCCGTGGGCTTTGCCCTCCGGAATGTGACGCTCTCCGGCGACTGCCTTATCCAGAGCCGGATCGAGGCCTGGACCCCTTCGGGAAAATCCCTTCTGACCGGACTCCTGTTCGGCAATGTCGTGACCGCTGCAACCGCATCCGATACGCGGGTGGCGGGCGAGATCTCGGAAGACGGCGTGTCGGCAGGTGTCGGTGCCGACAATTTCTCGGGATTCCTGGCCGATCCCGCTTCGAATGTACAACCGACCACTTCAAATATCGTATGGTATGAAGAATAGATGCTGTAACTGGATGATGCTGTGCCTGCTGGCGCAACTGGTGATACTCCTGTCGCCGGGCTGCAGCGAAGAGGATACCCTGGTCGAAATAACCGATTGGGCGGCAACGGAAAACGTCTCTGCCGAAGAGTCGGCGAAATACCTGGCTTTCTTCGAAAAGGCCTCGGAGGAGATGGATTATTGCCGCGCGCTCACCTGTACGGGCGCGGGGCTGGAGGTTGTTCTGCAAAGCAACGCCTCGATCACCCTGCCTGCCGGAACCCCTTGTCTGGCCTTGTCCGAAGAGGGGCGGCTGATGCATTACGCTGCGGAAACCGGTGCGGCCACGGAGCTCGATATCGAACTGAACGTACGCGACACCTGGTATGAGGCTCCGGCGCTTGCCGTCTCCGCCGACGGATTCCTGATTGTGGCCGGTCGTGAGACCGACATCGTGTCGACCGGTCGGTGCGTCATGGATTGCGGCAAATATGTGTATTACTATGCGGGGAGCAGCGTCGTTCCGGTGGCGAGCGAGATCCGCGAACGGTTCAACCCGCCGCTGCCCCGGGACCGGGGGCTGCTCAAGGTGCTCTTCGTCGGCAACAGTTTCAATGTGGATGCCACGGCGCACCTGCCGGGAATCCTCACGGCCGACGGAACGCAGCGCGTCCTCATGGGGCGGGTCTATCACGGAGGCTGTACGCTGCCGCAATACGATGACAACTACGAGGCCGATCGTTTCTGCTCGTATCGGACCTGGCGCCCGGGCGAAAAGGACTGGGATGGTGACGAGGAGTATGATACAAACCTGAAACAGGCCGTCGAAGCCGAGGATTGGGATGTCGTGACCTTCATGGAGTACACGGGCAACAGCTGCTGCTGGTCCTGGACCGAGGAGGAGAAGGGGCATATCAATTCGCTGATCGACCGGGTTTTTGCCGCGCATCCGAAGAAGCGCCCCACCGTATTGTTCATGTTGACGCAGACCTTTGCAGCGCAGTCCGATCTGGTGGCTACCTATTTCGACTTGGATCAGATGAAGATGTACGGGACCATCACGGACTTTGCGCAGCAGGTGCTGGATGATACCTGCATCGACGATGTGATCGCCACGGGAACCTGCATCCAGAATCTGCGGACGTCGAGCCTGAACGATGATCCGGTTCAGGATCTCTCCCGGGACGGTTTCCATCTCGACTATGGAGTCAGCCGCTATGCGGCGGCCTGTACCGTCTTCTATACGCTCTTCGAGCCGTGCCTTGGACTCGATCTCTCCGGCAATACGTACCGATACGATGTGAAGCTGGAGCACTCCACGGCGCATTCCATTCCGGTGACGGATGAAAACGTGGAGATTTGCCGCCATGCGGCCCGTGCGGCTGCGGATCATCCGCTGACACTTACCGATATGAGTTCGTACTGATATGAAAAGGATATTTGCAAGTCTGTTCATGGTGCTGGCATTGGCATCATGTTCCAAGGAGGGGGAGGTCCGGGAGGTCTATCTCCCGCAGGAGATCGGTTTCGTGCTGTCCGATGCGGCAGGGGCCGTTACGGAGGGCATGGAGATGGGCGTAACGGCAACGTGCCGACGTGACGGCGGGCAGGTCTCGCTGACCGAAGGCCGTGTGGCGAAGTATGTCGCCAAGGTTTCGGCCGACGGGGTGTCGCTGGTGCCGAAGAGCGATGCCGACCGCATTTGTGCCAGTTACGGCGACACCGGGTTGCATTATACGGTGTTCAGCCCCTATTCCGAAACGGGATTCGAGGAGATCCGCGTTCCGCAGAACCAAACCTACGGCCAGGACCCGGTTCAGGCCGTCCATGGGGAGGCGTTCATGGAGCAGGTGACCGAAACGGTGATGATTCCCGTTTCGAAACGTCCCCTGGGGGCGATCCTCGCTCTGGAAATTCCGGCCGACCTGGTGGCTGAAAAGAGCGTCACGCTGGACGAACTGTCCCTCCTGGGCGTAACGATGGATTTCGGCGAGGGCCTGACGCTCGACCAGGCGCGGATCGTGCCGGTCACCGTCGAACCCCTCACCGTTCCGTCGGGCGGCATCCCGGTCGGCTTCCGCACGAAGGAGGGCGAGTCGCTCTCCTCCACGATCCTCTCCGGGACGGCCGATGCCGGGCTCTCCGTGGGGGTGGGTGAAACGCTGTCGGCCTATGTTCCGTCGGCCGATCCGTTCCTGCCCTGCGAATTCCCGGTGGTCTTCCCCCTGGGCCGGAACCCGTCCGCCCGGACCGGCTATTATAATTACAGCGACGACCAGCCGGAGTGGAACAATCAGGGAATCTGGCGCTGCTTTGCCCAGAAACAGGTCTATGCGACGTGGAATCAGGTCTCGGAACCGAGCGCAACGCTCTATCAGAAACGCGAACTGATCAATACGGGCGACATCGGCTCGATCGGCGTGAAGGGAATCTGGACCGGGGATTATTTCGAGTTCGTATTCCCGGTCGGAACGCTCGATGCCGGAAGCGTGGTCACCTTCGAAGCCCCGTTCTATGGCCGTCAACAGCCGGTCTTCTGGACCGTGGAGTGGCTCGACGGCGGCGAATGGAGACGAAAGGTTTCGGAGATCGAGGCGTGGGACGGAACCCGCTGTGAGGCCTCCTTTGCAACACGCCTGTATGGATGTGTTGTCTCCTATTCGTTTGCACTTGAACATCCGATCCATCGCGGTCTGCTGAAAGTCCGGTTGATCTGTGCGGATGGCAGCCTGCAGGCCGACACCCAAAGCAATACGGTCGTCAAGAGAGAACTCCCCTACAACGACGGCAAGATTTATCAGGCTCCCTTCTACTTCTATTGTGAAGGCTCCGAGGTGAATGCTTTCGTTTGGAGTGTCGCTCCGGGGCCGGATGGCCCCGAATCGGGAATGACCGAAGACCTGCAGGTTCAGGATCAGGTCTGGGAGTGGGAAATTTAATCAGGGAAAGGAAACCGATAACGATAACAGACTCCAAAAAAATGAAACGATTCTTTCTGACACTGGCTGTAACCGTTGCCATGGTTCGTATGGGAACGGCTCAGGAGGTCCGGGCCTATGAGGGCACGATCACGCTTCCGACCTATCTGCTGGATCCGGCGGAACAGGCCCCGATTTTTGAGCGGGACTGGTCCTATCAGCGCGCCAAAAGAAGTGTCTATCCCTATCCGCTCAATGACAATATGACCCGCAATCGGAAGGATGTGACCTACGACTGTCTCTACATGGAGAATGAATACGTGGAGTTGTGCGTGCTTCCGGAGATCGGAGGGCGGCTGCTGTATGCCGTCGACAAGACCAACGGTTACGATATCTTCTACCGGAACAGCGTTGTCAAGCCCGCCAATGTGGGAATGACCGGGGCGTGGATCAGCGGTGGCGTGGAGTGGAATGCCTTCCACCATCACCGCCAAACCAGCCATATCCCGTGTGACTGGCGGATTGTCGACAACCGCGACGGCTCGAAGACGATCTGGCTCGGAGAGACCGAATACCGCCATCGGATGCAGTGGGCGATCGGGATCACGCTCCGCCCGGGGAAATCCTATATGGAGATCAGCGGACGGTTGATCAATTCCACGCAGAATAACAATTCGATGCTTTACTGGTCGAATGTATCGACGCTGGTCGACGAGAACTACCAGATTTGCTTCCCGCAGAGCACGGAGTTCGTGACGTTCCACTGTAAGAACTGGTTCGCACACTGGCCCGTTACGCATGAGCCCTTCAATGACATGGACTTCTACAAGAACGGCGTGGACGCAAGCTGGTGGAAGAACCATTACATGAGCAACTCGATGTTCATCCATGACCAGAAGGAGGATTTTGTGGCCGGATACGACCATGGCCGTCATGCGGGCACGATGCTGGTCGGCAATCACAACATCGTCAAAGGCGGCAAGTTCTGGCTGTGGGGCCCCAATTCCGAGTGGGACACGCGGATTCTCACCGATACGTCGGGCCATTATTGCGAGTTGATGGTGGGCGCCTACTCCGACAACCAGCCCGATTACAACTGGAGTTTCCCGTATGAGAGCAAGGAGTTCACCCATTACTGGTATGGCATTCGGGACATGGGCGGCGTGAAGGCCGGCAGCCGCCACGCCGCATTGAACATGGACCGCCTGTCGGCGGACCGGGTTCTGGTGGGCGCCAATGCCACGGAAAAATATGCGAACCTGACCCTTGAACTGCTGCATGGGGATGAAGTCCTCTACTCCCGCAGCGGTGCGATGTCGCCGTCCGAGCCGATGGTCGATACGGTTGCCGTGGTGAGCGGACTGGCGGACCACGAGCTGACGCTGGTCCTGAAGGACGGGGACGGAAACCGGATGCTCTCCTATACGCCGGTTCGCAAGGATGCAAACTCGCCGCTGCCCGAGATCGTCGAACCGCCGCTGCTGCCTCATCAGATCGAAAACACGGAGGAGTGTTTCCTCGTGGGGCTTCGGAACCTGCAGTTCCACAATCCGTTCGTCAATCCGGTCGATTATTTTGAGGAGGTGCTCCGCCGGGATCCCTCGGACAGCCGGACCAATACCGTGCTCGGCTCCTACTACCGGATGAGGGGAGAGTATGACAAGGCCGCAAAGTATCTCCGGACGGCGATTCGGCGCCTGACGAAGGATTATACCCGCCCGAAGGATGTCGAGGCGCTGTATAATCTGGGACTGATCCTTCAGATACAGGGTAAGCGCGAGGCTGCCTACGATACGTTGTACCGGGCGACGTGGAATTATACGTATAATTCGGCGGCCAATACGCAGCTGGCCCGGATGTATTCGGAGGAGAAGCGCTGGGAGATGGCCCTGGAGCGGCTCGATGAGGCGATCGCCTACAATGGCCGCAACTATACGGCGCTGAATCTGAAAGGCTCGGTCCTGAAGAGTCTGGGCCGGGACGCGGAGGCACGGCAATGTTTCGACCGCGTGCTTGCCGACGATCCGATCAATGCCTATGCGCTGCATGAAACCGCTTCGCGCGACGACTTCCGGCGCTTCATGCGCGAACAGCCCGAATCCTACCTCGAACTGGCTATCCAGTATTGGCACAATGGATTCACGGATACGGCCGTCCGTCTGTTGAAGGAGATCGACGCCCGCGTGCCGTATCCGACCGTGAAGATGTATCTGGGCTATCTGACCGGTGAGGATCGCTACTTTGGCGAGGCCCTGGCGCTGCCGGTTGGCTATTGCGCGCCGTTCCGGCTTGAGACGATCCCCGTGCTGGAGAAGGCCAAGGCGGTTTGTCCGGACTCTTCGCTGCCGTACTATTACCTCGGCAATCTGTATTACAACATTCAGCCGGACAATGCCATCCGGGAGTGGGAGAGGTGTGTGGAGATGCAGCCGGACAACGATCTGGCGTGGCGGAACCTCGGTTGGGCCCATTGGCTGCATACGAAGGATTACGCCAGGTCGGCCGACTGTTACCGGAGAGCCATTGAACTGAATCCCGATGCGGCGCTTTATCTGGAGGAGTGCGATCAGGTGCTGGAGGCCCTGGGGGCTCCCGTTCAGGAGCGTTATGACCTGCTCAAGAGCCACCATGCAACGGCCGAGAAACGCTATTATCCTTTGGCCCAGGAGGTCATAACGGGCACCTATGTCGGGGATTACGACTATGTGCTGGAGCTTCTGGACCGCTGCTATTTCCCGACGCGGGAAGGGGTAGCCAACTTCCATGACAACTTTGTGGATGCGTTGATCCTGGCCGGCGAGGAGAAGATCGCGGAAGGAAAGCTCGAACAGGCCGTTGCGCTTTACAAGAAGGCGTTTACCTATCCGGAGAATCACCAGGTGTTCCTTGTGGACGAGCGGGCCACGCACGATGCGCAGATCAACTATTGTCTCGGGGAGGCTTACGCCGCCCTTGGCCAGGACGTCGAGGCGGAGAAGTATTGGAAACGGGCCGCCGAACAGGATTATGAACTGAAGGGAAGCAAGGATTTCCGCTACTGGACGGGCCTTGCGTTGGAGCGTCTGGGTCGGAAAGCGGAGGCGGAGGCCGTCTTCTCGGCGCTGGTTGCCGATGGCGAGGCTGCCGTTGTCACGCAGCACGTCAATTTCTACGGAGCCGAAGGAACTACGGGTGTGACGGTCGATATTATCAACTCGGCGGCCTGTTATACCCAGGCACTCGGTCATCTGGGACTCGGACATAAGGGGAAGGCGAAACGTCTCTTTGCCGAGGTGCTGCGCCTGAAGCCGGACCATCTCTGGGCCCACGAGTTCATGAAGCAGCTTGAAAAATAGCCCACCGAACCCGAAAAACAGAGCGCCTTATGCAGGGAAGAAAAGCATGGATGGCCGGGCTGGTTGTTTGCCTGTCGTTTTTGTCCGGATGCACCCGGGAGGGGAACGGGGAGGTGGCCGCCAGAATCAGCCTTGAGTACAGTACGCATCGTCAGCTTGCCGAGATGCGCGTGCAGGGCCGCGACACTACGGAGCCCAACCTCTATTATCCCCGTGTCAAGCAACTGCGCGACGGGTCGCTGCTGCTCAGCTTCATGAACGACCACTTCGGTTGGGACATTTATGTCTCGCGGAGCGAAGACGGCGGGCGGAGCTGGAGTGACGCACAACTGCTGCTGGAAAAATATCCGACGACCTCCACCGTGGGGGAGGACCTGATGGTCTATGCCAATCCGGACTTCATCGAGTTGGACGACGGACGCATCCTGCTGGCCTATCAGTGGCGGTACAAGAAGGGATACAACGATCTGGCCCATATGAATGAGAACTGCGGTGTGGGGATCCTGACCAGCTCCGACGGAGGTCGGAGCTGGTCGAAGGCCCGGTCGATCTACCGGGGCCGCTGCTGGGAACCGGCGATGCTGCAGCTTCCGAGCGGCGAAATCCAGATGTACATCACCTCCAGCCAAAATGTAGTCGACGGGCTCTCCTGCCCGCGAACCGTCGTCATCCGGTCGTTCGATGGCGGGGAGACCTGGCAGGGGAAATCCGAGTGCGGCATCGGGGATAACGAGATCATCTCATATACGAAGGATGACCGTTTCGGTTACGATGGAATGCCGACGGCCGTGTTGCTGCAGGATGGAAGCATCGCCATGAGCATCGAGGTCTGGAGCGGAAAGTATGTCGTGGATCAGACGCCGATGATCGTCCGGACGTCGGCCGAGGAGAACTGGCATCTGGATACGGCCCGTCTGTTGCGGCAGGGCGGTCCTGCCTATCCGCAGAAGAAGCAGGCCAACAAGGACCTGATCGGTTATGGACCCTATCTGAGCCGTCTCCCTTCCGGAGAGACCCTGCTGCTTTCCAACGGTTTGTACCGGGGTCGGCAGTCGAGCTGGCTCTTCATCGGGGATGCCCGGGCCGACAATTTCGGGTTTGCCACGACGGGTTTTGACGGATATTGGGGTTCCGTGGACTGTCTGGGCAACGACCGGGTCCTGATCACCGGAACGGAAAAATATACCGAAAATTCCGCCGTCCGGGGCAGGGTCCATCTTATGACCGGCCGCGTCAACCGGGCCCGGAGCCTCGCTCGGGGTGTCGATCCGCTGGTGGGGCCGGATGCGTTCGATGTCGAGAACAACGGCTGCTGGTATCTGGGGCGCACGGTACCGATGCAGGTTTTTTATGATTTCGGTTATACGGAGGAGGCATTTGTGTTCGATACGTGGGTGTTTACGGATAAATTGACCGCGTACAGTGTGGAAAATTCGGATGCTTCCGTAATTTTGTTGTCCAGAGGTGATGATGTCTACAGGTTGGCGGTGAATCCGTCCGGGGATTATGCGTTTTACCGCCTGGAGCGGAATTCGTGGCAAGGTCTCCATTTCGGAAAGACGGACGAGATCGAGGTTTCGGGATCGATCAATGCCGATACCGACGAGGATCTGGGATTTGCGGCCCGGGTCCGCATTCCCTGGTCCTGGATGGACCGGAAGCCTGCGCGCGGCGAAGTGTTGCGGATCCATCCGGCGTTCTGGTACAAGGCCCGTTCGGCGGAGAAACACCCGCGGTATTGGGAGGAGTTGCAGGGCGAGGACCCGGAGAACCCGCAAAGCTGGCTGCCCGTGACACTGGAGTAAATGGTTGAACTAACGGAAGAGAATATCATGAATAAGATGCTGTTTTTTCTGATTCTGTCGGGCTTGCAGATGATCGTGATGCCGATATCCGCCCAGACTTGCCGGGAACGTGCCGAGTTGCTCGTCTCGAAAATGACGCTGGAGGAGAAGGCTTCGCTCGTATCGGGGCAAAAGGATGGATTCCATACGGCGGCGATCCCTCGGTTGGGGATTCCGGCTATCCGGATGGCCGACGGGCCTCAGGGCGTGCGGAACAAGACCCGGAGCACCTTCTATCCGTGCGGAATATCGCTGGCGTCGACCTGGAATCCCGCACTGGCCCGGGAAATGGGGCGCGGCCTGGCTTTGGATGCCCGGGCCCGGGGCGTCGGCATCATGCTGGGCCCGGGGGTCAATATCTACCGGTCGGCACTGTGCGGGCGCAATTTCGAGTATTATGGCGAGGACCCGGTGTTGGCTTCGGCGATAGCCTGCGGTTATATCGAAGGAATGCAGGAAAACGGAGTCATCGCCACCATCAAGCATTTTGCCGCCAACAACCAGGAGTACCGTCGTCATGTTACCAATTCGGTGGTCGATGAACGTACTTTGCAGGAGTTGTATTTTCCGGTGTTCAGGGATGCCGTGCAAAAGGCCGGTGTGGGCGCCGTAATGACCAGTTACAATCCGTTGAACGGGGTTCATTCGGCCGAAAACCGCTGGCTGATTACGGATGTGTTGAGGAAAGAGTGGGGATTTGACGGCATCGTCATGTCGGACTGGACATCAACCTATACGACGTTGGGATGTATGGAGAGCGGCCTCGACCTGGAGATGCCGAAGGGGTATTGGCTGAATTACGAAATGATACGCGATCTCCTGGACCGGGGGATTGTACACGAAGGGCAGTTGGATGAAAAATGCGTCAACATTCTGTCGACATTGATCCGGTTCGGACTGCTCGACCGCCCGGCCGTCGATCCCGCGCTTCCGCTGGATAACGGGGTGTGCCGCCGGATCGCCTATTCCACGGCGCTGGAGGGCCCTGTGTTGTTGAAGAATGCGGGCGCGCTGCCGTTGGATCGGGCGGCCCTGAAACGGGTGGCGGTCATCGGTCCCAATGCCGACCGGATTCCCTTCGGCGGCGGAAGCGGCGAGGTGACACCGATGGAAGGCCGCAGCACAACGCTGTTTTCCGGGTTGTGTGCTGTCGCCGGGCGAGAGCATGTGGATACGATCCGGTTCGGAGCGGACGGTTCGTTCGATGAAGAGGCCGTGTCGCGGGCTTCGGCGGTTGTGGTGAGTGTTGGCTTTACGAAGGAGACGGAGCGCGAGGGTTCCGATCGAACCTTCTCCCTCCCGGGAGGTCAGGATGAGTTGGTCCGTCGGGTGGCCGGATTGAACGATTGCGTGGTGGTCGTGGTCAATTCGGGCGGTGAGGTGGCGATGCCCTGGCTGGACGAGGTGGAGGCTGTCGTCATGGCCTGGTATCCCGGACAGGAGGGCGGCCGGGCCCTGGCGTCGATATTGTCCGGCGCGGAGTCGCCGTCGGGACGCCTGCCTGTCACGTTCTGGGGTACATTGGAGGGGAATCCTGCGGCTCCCTATTACGGGATGCGGGAGAACGAAATCGCACCGGAAAAACGGGATCCGTTCTGTCATACGGTCTATTATGAAGGCCTTTTCTCGGGATATCGGGCCGTCGGGCAGGCTGGATTTACGCCGCTGTTCCCATTCGGGTTCGGCCTGACCTATTCGCAGTTTGCCTATTCAGACCTCTCCGTTCAATCCGTTTCCGACGGGTATGATGTCTCATTTTCGGTTCACAATATCGGCAAGTGCCGGGCCTCGGACGTTCCTCAGGTTTATGTATCGGAATGTAGCCCCCGGGAGCCGCGGCCTGCCAAACTTTTGAAAGGGTTTGCGAAGGTTGCATTGGCTGCTGGTGAAAAGACGCGCGTGTCTATCCATCTGGGAAAGGATGCCTTCAGCCATTATGATGTAGCGAGTGGGGCTTTCCGGGTGTCTCCCGGTGTGTTTGAGGTGATTGTCGGAGCGAATGCCGGGGATGAATCTTTGAAGACATCGCTGACCATTGAATAATGGCCGGTGGCGGAATTCGTAGGCTTCGTACTCAAAAGATGCCGTGCTGTCGATGATCGGCGCGGCGATGCTGCAGCAATTGACAGAATGCGGCAGACAAGCCCAGCCCCAGGCCGGATTTCCGGCCTGGGGCTGGGCTTGTCCGAAGCCTCCGGGATCACTCGGAGACCACCGGGATCTCTACGGTTGCGGATTTTACGCCCGGGGCCGAGACGGTGAATCGCATTGTGCCGGGTGTCCGGGCCGACCGCACGATCGCCGTGGCCGCTCCGCTGAAGAGTTTCATCCGCGGTTCCTGAAACGACATCGTGCAGGTAGGGTCGCCGTTGGCCGTGGCCTCGAACGTCCCGGCCCCCTCGACCCGGAACGAAACCTTCCGCGTGTCGGTCGGGACCGGATTGCCCGCGCGGTCCTCGACCGTCACGGTCACATAGAGCAGGTCGTCGCCCGTGGCTGCCAGCTGCTTCCGGTTGGGGGTTGCCACAAGATGGTGCGCCCTGCCGGCCGTGCGGATGGTCTGCTCCGCAGCCTTCCGCCCCTCGGCATCGTAGGCCACGACGCGGATCTCCCCTGGCTCATAGCGCACCTCGTTCCACATCAGCCGGTAACGCTGCACGGGATCTCCCGCCGAAGCCTTCTCGCGGATGCCCTGACTTCGACCGTTGACGAAAAGCTCGGCCTTCGGGTAAGAGGTATAGACAAAAACCGGCGTAATCTCGCCCTCGCGGCCCGGCCAGGTCCAGTGGGGCAGCACATGGAGCGTCTCCTCGCGGTCGTTCCACTGCGAACGGTAGAGCCAGTAGCGGTCCTTGGGCAGCCAGGCCAGGTCGATGATTCCGAACAGCGAACTGTGGCTCGGCCAGGCGTCGGTATCATAGGGCGAGGGCTCCCCGAGGTAGTCGAATCCCGTCCAGACGAACTGCCCGAGCACCCAGTCGTGGTCGTCATCGCGCGCGAAGTCGAGGTCCGGGGTGTTGGACCACGAACAGGACTCGTTGTCGTAGCTCGACGACTGGTGGTCATCGTGCAGGACCACGTTGTGTTCGGCAAAGGTGACCGGGAAGTGGTAGACGCCGCGCGACGAGACGGTCGAGGCGGTCTCCGAACCGAGGATCAGACGCTGCGGCAGGCGTTCGTAGGCCTCGTCGTAATGTTGCGGCTTGTAGTTGAACCCCGGGATGTCGAGGGCCGCGGCGAAGCCGTTGTCCAGCACGGCACGGATCTGGTCCATGCCGCAGGTAACGGGGCGCGTCGGATCGAGGCGGTGCACCAGATCGCGCAGCATTACCAACTCGTCCATTCCGTCCGGGCCCCACTGCGAGGGCACCTCGTTGCCGATCGACCACATGACCACCGACGGCGCGTTGCGGCAGGCCCGGACCATGTTGGTGATGTCGCGTTCGGCCCACTCCGCGAAGAAGCGTCCGTATCCGTTGGGCGATTTGGGCCGGAATCCCCAGTCGTCGAAGGGCTCGACCATCAGCATCATGCCCATCTCGTCGCACAGTTCGACCAGTTCGGGCGCCGGCATGTTGTGGGCCGTGCGGATGGCGTTGGCCCCCATCTCCTTCAGCAGCTCGATCTGGTAGCGGATCGCCGAGCGATTGACGGCGGCCCCCAGCGGGCCGAGGTCGTGGTGGTTGCAGACGCCCTTGAATTTCGTCGGACGGCCGTTCAGGAAGAAACCCTTTTCGGGAACGTATTCCAGCGTGCGGATGCCGAAGCGCGTTTCGTACTCGTCGAGCACCTCTCCGTCGCGTTCGATCCTTGTGCGGGCCGTGTAGAGGATCGGGGTGTCGGGCGACCACAGCTGCGGACGGTTCACCAGAAAGTGCTGCGTGAAGCTCTGGCCGCGGTAGACATAGCGGTTGCGGGCCGTGGCGACCGTGTTGCCCGCGGCATCGAGGAGGTCCGTAACGAGGTCGACGCCCTGGTGTTTTGCCAGCCCCGCGACCTCGATCTCCAACGCGACGCTGGCGTAATCGTCGTGAACCGTAGGCGTAGTGATGCGGGTTCCCCAGACCGGGATATGGACCCGGTGGGTGGAGATCAGATGCACGTTGCGGTAGAGGCCTGCCCCGGGATACCACCGCGAGGCCTTCTCGAAGTTTTCAAGCGACACCTCGATCCGGTTCTCACCGGGTACGGCTACCGGAGTGATGTCCACAACGAACGAGTTGTAACCGTAGGGCCAGCAGGCGACCTCGCGGCCGTTCACCCGCACGCGGGCGTTGCTCATCGCACCGTCGAAGAGCAGCACGTGGCTCCGAGCGGCGGTATCCGGGATCGAGAGGATCGTCCGGTAGCTTCCCTTGCCGAGGAAGGGAAGGCCTCCCGTGCGGCCGGTCTTGACCGTAGCGACCTGCTCGCCGTTCTGTTCGACGGCCACCTCCTGCAGGTCGTTTTCCCGGGAGAAGGGCCCGTAGATGGCCCAGTCGTGCGGCACCCGGACCGGCTGCCACGGAGTGTCGGCCGCGGCTTCACCCCGGGAGAACTCCCATCCTTCGTGGAGCGTCACGACCGAGCGAGGCGATGCGGCACGAACGGCCATGACTCCCGAAAGAGCCATGACCGCGCACAGGAAGAAAATACGTCTTGTCATCGTTATTGAATTTTGAAGGGGTCGAGCGCCGATGTCGGGGCACCGTTGTCGAAACAGCCCATGTTATATCCGCCGTTGTAGCCGTTCGGGGCCTCGGGCTCCCAGTAGAAGATCCCTTCGACGTCGGCCGTCATCATCTTCCCGATGAGTTGTTTGCACGTTTCGGCCTGGTCGTAGGGCATACCGATCTCGCAGATCATGACAGGCTTGCCATAGGTCCTGCGCAGGTGCTCGATATTGGCCAGGCAGTCGTCGGCGACCTTTTCCCAACCGCCCGTCTCCCCGGCCTGCTCCGCCCAGTAGGGATAGACCGACATGCCGATCATGTCGTAGCGTCCGCCGTTGTCCTCCAGGATGCCGAACATCCGGTCGTAGCGCCACTGGTCGTTGCCTCCGTCGAGATGTACGATCACCTTTGCATCGGGGCAAACCTCCTTGGCGGCATCGTATCCGGCATTGTTCAGCGCCACGAGTTGCTCGGGAGCCTCGACCGAACCCATCGGAAGCAGCATCCCCGGCGTTGTTTCGTTGCCGATCTGCACCCACTCGGGGGTGACGCCGGCGGCCGAGAGGGCTTTCAGCGTCGTGGAGACATGGGCGGCAACGGCCTCGCAGAGCTCTTCGAGCGAGTAGTTGCTCCATGCGACGGGAATCTGCTGGTTGCCGGGATCGGCCCAGGTGTCGGAGAGGTGGAAGTCGATCATCGTGCGCAGTCCCAGTCGTTCGGCGCGGCGGGCCTTCACCACCACGTCGTCCACCCCGCACCAGCCTTCGGCCGGATCGACCCACACGCGCAGACGGATGGCATTGACGCCGCAGCAGTCGCGCAGCAGCTGCATACACTCCATCTCCTCGCGGTTCTCGCCCGGGGTGTAGAATTTCAGCCCTTCGGACTCCATCTGCGTCAGCCAACTCACGTCGGCGCCGCGGGCGAAGCCCGTCTCCTTTTCGGGAACGATGATCTCCTCCTGACGCGGGTCGGTCACGGGACCCTCCTCCGCGCAGGATGCGCCCAGCAGTGCCGAGCAGAACAAAATGGATGCTATGGTTGTCATTTTCATGGGTTATGCGGTTATTTGAGCGTATAGGTATAGGTCTGTTTTCCGAGGTCGACGGTCAGCAGGTAGGTCTGGCCGATCTCAAGGTCGTTGTCGCCGTCGAAGCCGGTCGTGGCCTCCGAGTGTCCCAGGCGCAGGGTTCCGCTGCCGCCTCCGAAGAAGAGCCCCCAGTCGTGGTTGATCAGCACCTTCACGCCCCACGGGGTCTCCTTCTCCTTGACGAACTCCCCGACGAAGACCTCGGGATTCTCCGAGGACTGCACCATTTCGTGCTCCGACCAGTCGTCGTTCAGTCCGGTGAAGGTCACCGACTCGACGGCCGTCAGGGTGTAGGTCAGGTTCTTCATGCTGAAATCCATGACATAGAGACCTGCCTCGGGCGCCGGAATGTTCGCGTTGGATTCGGCCGGCATCAGCGTGCCCGCGAGCCCGGTCGAACCGGCTCCGGCGTGGTAGGCGGGATCCCACTCCTGGGCGGGGTAGACCCGGTAGCCCCATTCGGAGTCGATCCAGTGCGCCCCGCCGTAGCTCAGCGACGGTTCGTCGTAGAGCGTCAGATACTCGTCGGGAACGCTGCCCCAGGTGACGAGTCCCGAGAAGTACAGCAAGGTGGCCACCTCGGGCTCCTCGGCCGCCTCACCGGCCGTGAGCGTCCAGCGCTGCGGGTCGGAGAGGTCGAGGATAAGGGTATTTTCACCGGCCGGAACTTCGACACTGATCGTCGAGCCCGTTTCGCCGAACTGCAGGCCGTCGCTCGCACCGCCGAAGGCCACGCTCTGTGCAATGGCGGGCCCCATGTCGGTCGTTCCCCGGTTGTAGAGGCTGCCTTGCCCCGAAATCGTGATGCTGACGGTCGTGGCGGCCGGAAGGTTTACGGGAAGCGTCCACTGCAGGGTCTTGCGGTTGAACTCCATCTCGCCCGCGAGGTCGCCTGCAACGGTCAGATTGTCGATGTGGAGCCCGCTCCACCATCCCTCTACCGTATTGAGGGTCGTGTAGTAGCATCCTGCGGGTTCCGGGAACCAGAAGTTCCAGTGGCTGTCGTCCGACGAGGCGTAGAAGGTCTTGCCGTCCTCACCGAGGTTGCCCCACACGATGTTGTTCGCCTCGCGGAACCACCAGTTCTCCCATCCGGCGACGCCCATGAAGCCCGTGTAGATGCCGTTCTCTTCGGGCGATGCCAGGCGCATCGAGGTCTCGCCCCAGTTGCTGTCCAGTACGGTGCCGAGCACCAGGCTGATGCGGTAGATCTGTACGTTGACCTCCAATACATTGGAATAGGTCGGGTCGATGTTGGCGCCCAACACCGAACGGATCCGGATATAGAGGGGAGCCATTTGGTCGGCTTCGTATCCCAGCCGCCCGAGCAGGGCGTTCAGATCGTCGTTGAGAAACTGGTACGAACGGGCCTCCTTGTCGAGCGTGATTTCGAGTTTGTTGGCAAATTCGGCGTCGCTCGCCAGCTCGATGATCTGTTCGGCGTAGTTTACGGGGGCCTGCAGCTGCGGGTCGCTCAGTGAGATCTGCCCGTCGCCGCTCCAATAGAGGGTCAGAACAAGGGCGTCCGGCGTGTCGGGGCTCAGCGTGATGTCGTGCGATCCGCCGCCGAGCGTGATGTCGTCCGTCGGTTCGATGTAGACCGGATCGATGTCGCTTGCGCAGGAGGCAGCTCCCAAAAGCATGGCGCACAGCAGGCTCCGGCAGAGGATGGATTGAAATATGTTTTTCATGGTTCGGTTCTAGTAAAGCGGGTTCGAAAGGTTGGGATTGGCCGTAAGGTCCGTGTCGGGGATCGGGTAGATGTTGTAGCGGGCATTGACTGCACGGCCGTCCAGCACGCCGCCCTTCCACTGCCAGAGGTAGCTGTCCGTCGTGAAGCGGTCGAAGCGGATCAGGTCGGTGCGGCGCACCGATTCGAGGTAGAGCTCGCGGCCCCGTTCGTCGAGCAGGAAGTCGAGTGTCAGGTCGGCATCGGTGATTTTGCCGCTCTCGTCCTGCCGGTAGGCGCGCAGCCGCACCTGATTGACAAGGTCGAGCGCTTCGCTGCGCGACAGCCCCGCGCCGCCGCGCAGCGAGGCCTCGGCAGCCATCAGGTAGACGTCCGCCAGCCGGAACAGCGGGTAGTCGGTCGAACAGCCCGTGGCCGCGGAGTTCGAGGCCGCCTCGCCCTCGTCGGTAAGGTTGGTGAATTTCTCGTAGAAATAGCCTTCGGCCTGATTGTCGATGGCGCCCGTGAAGTATTGGGCCTGTCCGTCGGTGTAGAACATCGCCCGGCTGTCGGCCGTCGCTGCCACGTCGCCGAACTTTGCGACAAGCTCGCCCCGCGCCCGGAACATGCCCCAGCCGCTCGAAAGCCCGTATTTCGCGGGGTCCTGCGAGCTGGAGTTTCCGCACGACCCGCAGACGAGGTAGGTGCCGCCGCCCCACGTGACGGAGGTCGTGGCGTCGCACACCATGGCAAAGAGGATCTCGTGGGTCCGCTTGTCGTTGTCGGCATTGAAGAGCTTCGCATAATCCGGCTCCAGGTAGAAGGCCGGATTGCCGATAATCTCCTGGCAGGCCGAGATGCACTCCGTGTAGTATTGCACGTCGACGCTCCCGCGGTAGACGGCGCTGTTGAGGTAGAGGCGGGCCAGAAGCGCCCAGGCTGCGGATTTGCCGGCCCGGCCGTATTCGTTCGTGTCGGGGAGGGCCTGTCCCGAGGCGTCGTCGACGAGGGTGGTCAGCTCCGATTCGATGAAGTCGAACAGCCCGGGTCCGTCGAACGCTTCGGGGATGTAGCCGCTGACGGGCGTATTCTCATCGACCCTGGGGCCCTGGCGGTAGAGGTCGAGGACCATCCAGTAGCTCAGGGCGCGCATGAAACGCGCTTCGGCGCGGTAGGTGCGGATCTCGGACTGCGCCGCGTCCTCGAAGCGGGCGATCTCCTCCTCGGTGCAGTGGCGCAGGAACTCGTTGCAAAGCGAAATGTTGAAGTAGAGCCAGTAGTAGGAGTCCGAGACCCACGAATCCTTCTCGCTCCAACTCATGTAGGTCAGGTCCGAGAGGTTGTTGCCCGAGAGCCACGTGTTGGCCACTTCGTCCGTGGCGGCCTCCTGCAGGTTGAAGTAGCCGCGCGAGAAATCCTGCCCGTTGATGGTCGTCAGGTCGCCGTCGGCACCGCCCTGACCCTGCCCGGCCAGGACATACGAGGCGTAGATCTTCGCCAGGACCATCCGGTAGTTCGAGGCCTGTGCGTAGACCTCCGAGGAGGTGGTTTCGGTCGTGGGCATCTGGTCGAGGTCGCCGACACAGGATGCGGTCAGCAGCCCCAGCCCGAAAAGTGCGGAATATAGAATGGTTCGAATTTTCATGGTTGTAGGTTTAGAAGTTGAGACCGATTGTCAGCGAATAGATGCGCGGACGGGGATAGACCGAGGAGTCGACGCCGTTGGCTGTTTCGGGATCGACGCCCGTATATTTCGTAATCGTAAAGACGTTCTGCACCATGGCCGAGACCTGCAGGTTGAGATGCCTGCACACCTTTCCGAAATCGTAGGTCAGCTGCAGGTTGTCCATCTTCAGGAACGAGGCGTTTTCCAGATAGTAATCGCTCAGGTACTGACGTTTCGTAAAGCGGGTATCGAGGAAACTGCGGCTAAGGTTATTCAACTGATAGTCGTTGTAGCTCATCGTCTCCCAGGCGCCCGTGTTCATCGCCATGCCGTTGAAGATGTATCCCCCGAGGTTGGCGCGCAGCGAGGTCGAGAGGGTCCAGTTGCGGAATCGCAGCGAGGTCGAGAATCCGAGGATCCAGTCCGGGGCCGGCGAGTGGCAGTGGTAGCGGTCGTTGGTCGTGATCTCCCCGTCACCGTCCAGATCGGCGTACATGCCTTCGATCGGGCGCCCCGTCTCGGGATCGTAGAGCTGCTTGTAGAGGTAGAACGAGTAGGGGGCGTAATCCGTCGAGAAGACCTGCATCTGGTAGGCGTCGATCCACGGCCCGACCTCCGTGTCGGGGCTCGGGGCCCCGGGCGTCAGGGTGAGGTTGCGGATCCGCACCTGCTGCCAGGCTGCGTTGGCGCTGGCCGTCCAGCTCCACTCCTTCGTGTCGAGGATATGGGCCGTGACGGAGAGCTCGACACCCTGCGAGTCGACGTTGCCCACGTTTTCGAGCATCAGTTTGTCGAAGTTCGTGCCTGCGGGAACGGGAACCGTCGCCAGCAGGTTTTCGGTCTTGCGCGTGTAGTAGTCCGCCGAGAAGGTGATCCGGTTGTCGAACAGTGCCAGGTCGAGGCCGTAGTTCCACGCCTTGGTCGTCTCCCACTTCAGCTCGGGGTTGTAGGCTTCGGGACGGTAGGTATAGACGGGGTTCCCGCCGAACTGGTACTGGGCGCCGTCGAGTCCCGGCGTATAGACGGGGATGTAGCCGTAGTTCGTGATGCCGTCCTGCTGGCCCGTCACGCCGTACGACACGCGGAGTTTCAGGTCGTTGACCACCCGGCGCAACGGTGCGAAGAACGCCTCCTGCGAGATGCGCCAGGCCAGAGCCACGGAGGGGAAGGTGCCCCAGCGATTATCCTTCGAGAAGCGAGATGAACCGTCGCGGCGCATGGTGACCGTCAGCAGGTAGCGGTCCATCAGCGTGTAGTTCAGACGTCCGTAGTAGGAGATCAGGGCGTGCCGCTGGTCGGTGGCCGCCGTCGAGGACTGCTGTACGCCGTCGACGTTGAGCTCGGCGTAGAACGGCGTCGTGTACTTCCAGAACTGGTAGTCGTAACCGACCGTCAGGTCGATGTTCGAACGGATGGCCTCGATGTCGCGGTTGTAGTTGGCATAGAGGGTCAGCAGCCGGTTGTAGTTGCGCTGCGGGCCGTAGTCGTAGTTGCGGCCGCCGGTCGTATAGTAGGCGTAGGCCTCCTTCGGCACGTAGATGTGCCCCTCGCCCTGCGACCAGTCGTATCCGCCGGTGGCATGGAGCCGCAGCCCCTTGACCCAACGGACGTTCCAGTCGATGTCGACGTTCCCGACCACGCGGTAGACATCCGACGTGGAGCCGTATTGGTTCAACCGTCCCACGGCGTTGGCCAGGGCTCCCGTAACGGGCGCGCCGTTGTTGTCGACCGCCTCGGTGTAGCCGCCGAAGGCGTCGCTGCCCGAATAGACGGGGATCGTCGGGTTGAGCGTCGCGCCGCCCCAGATGGCCGAGGTGTCGGCGAAGCGGTTCCTGGAGTAGGCCCCCTTCAGGCTGATGTTGAACCGGAGATCGTTCTGGAAAAAGGTCGGGCTGAGGTTCAGGTTGCCCGTGAATCGGCGGGCGTTGTCGGTCTTGAGGATACCGTCCTGATAATAGGCCCCGGCCGAGACGCGGAAAGGAAGCCACTTGGCCGCGCGTCCCGACAGGCTGAGGTTGTTGTCCGTACCGAAGGCCAGCTGGTAGATCTCGTCGTTCCAGTCGGTGCGGGCCGTTCCCAGGAGCGATTTCTGACGGTCGGTACCGTACTGGTTCACGATGGAGATGAACTCGTCGGTCGAGAGCATGTCGGCCGTGCGGGTCTTCGCGGAGAGGGAGTTCGTCGTCTGGAACGAGAGTTTCAGGCCGTCGCCCGAACCCTTTTTCGTCGTGATGATGATTACGCCGTTCGAGGCGCGCGATCCGTAGATGGCCGTCGACGAGGCATCCTTCAGCACCGTCATGCTCTCGATGTCGTTGGGGTTGATCAGGCTCAGGAAGTTGCCGCTCCCGGAGACCGAACCGCCCACCTCCATCGGAACGCCGTCCAACACGATGAGCGGGTCGTTCGAAGCGTTCAGCGAGGCGCCGCCGCGGATGCGGATGGTCGATCCGGCGGTCGGCGAACCGCCTCCGTTGACGATCTGCACACCGGCGATTTTGCCGTTGACCAGCGCCTCGGGCGAGGAGATCATACCTTTATTGAAATCCTTCTCGCCGACCGAGGCCACCGAACCGGTCAGGTCGTTTTTCTTGCGGACGCCGTAGCCGATGACCACGATCTCCTCGACGCTCTGGGCGTCGGTGCGGAGCGTGATGTCCATGACTTCGGCGGTGATGTCGACCGTCTGCGTGACATATCCCACATAGGAGACGATCAGTTGCGCGGCCGTCGCCGGGACGTTCAGTTGGTAGGCGCCGTTGAGATCCGTGGCGGTTCCCACGGTGGTGCCGACCACCTGGACCGTAGCGCCGATGAGCGGCATCCCGGAGTCGTCGGAGACGGTTCCCGTGATTTTTCTCGTGCTTTGGCCAAATGCGCCTGTCGGGCAGAGCAGCACTGCGGCAAGCAGGATCCACACGCAGCGCCACAGGATTGACGCCCTTCCGGCCTTTAGCCGCCGGGCCGGAGCGGGGAAGTGCGATGCCATCGAATGGGGCATCCATGCGATGAGTTTAGGTTCAGTCATACTTCGTGACTTTTCGATAGGTTAGTTAATTGGTCGGACGGACCGGTAATCATCCCGGCCGTCATCACAAAATTACCGAACCCGAACGAGCCCGTCTCGCACAAAAAAGACAAATCATGCAACATACGGGACACCGTCCCATTTGTGATATTTTTGTATAACAATCTATTTATCAGACGCATCCGAATACTGGCTCGGCTTGCAGCCATATTGGGCGACGAAACAGCGGGTAAAATACGACGGCGTGCCGAAGCCCACCATGTAGGCGATCTCGGCGATGGTGAACTTGTGCTGCGACAGCAGCACGACGGCCTGCTTCATGCGGATCTGACGGATGTATTCGACCGGGGTGACGCCTGCATATTTCTTGATCAGGCGGCAGAGCTGTTTGTTCCCGATCCCGGTCTTTTCGCACAGCGACTTCACGTTCAGTTCGGTGTCGTCGATATGCTCCTCGATCGTGCGGGTCACCAGGTCGAGCAGGCGTTCGCTGCCCGATTCGGCGACGATCGGCGCCACGGAGGTGATCTGCTCGATGCGCAGCGACTCCCGGACCGCGTTTTTCGCCTGCAGCCGCTGTTTCACCAGAGCCCGCAGCAGGGGCGCCTCGAAGGGCTTCGAGAGGAAGGTGTCGATCCCGAGCCGGGCCGCCTGCGTCTCCGTTTCGTTGTCCTCCCGGGCCGTCACCATGATGATGGGGATCGATGCGAAGGCAGGCATCGCCTTGATGCGGCGGCACATCTCCAGCCCCGACATGACGGGCATCATCTCGTCGGTGAGGATCAGCTCCGGACGGAAGGTCGGCAGCAGGGCAAGCCCGGCCCGGCCGTTCGAGGCGATCTGGCACTCGCCGTGCTCCGAAAGAATATCCTGGATGAGTTCGGCAACGGCCCGGTTGTCCTCGACGATGAGGATCCGGGGCCTGGCCGGATCCGGCTCCACCGCGTGTGCCGGAGCCGCAGCGGTTTCGGGCGCCTCGTAGGGGAGCCGGACAGTGAAGGTCGTGCCCATGTTTTCGCAACTCTCCACGCCGATCTCCCCGCCGTGCATCTCGACGTAGCGTTTGACCAGATAGAGCCCGATGCCGGTTCCGTTCTTCATCTCGGCGGTGCGCGACGAGCGGAACAGCCGCTGGAAGATCAACTGCTGCTCCCCGGCGGGGATTCCCACGCCGTCGTCCGAGACGCGGATCTCGATCGAGTGGCCGACCCGTCGGATGGAGCATCCGATCGTGGCATCCTCCTTCGAGTACTTGCACGCATTGGAGATGAGGTTGTTGAAGACGGATTCCATCTTCACGACATCCCATTCGGCCGCCAAGGGCTCGTTGTCGGCCGTGAAGACGAAATGTACCGACGGCCACGCCTCTGCGTAGGAGTCGAAGATGCTCCGGCAGAACTCCGTGACATCGACCCGCGAACGGATGACGGGAGCCTCCGTTTCGAGGTCCACGCGGTCGATTTCGACGGTCTTGTGGACCATTTCGTTGATCCGGACGGCATTCTTGTGGATCACGTCGAGCGTGTGGCGCATCTTCTTGTCCGTAACCTCCTCGCGCAGCTGGCTCACCGGCCCGAGGATCATCGAAAGCGGAGTTTTCAGTTCGTGCGAGATGTTGGTCAGGAACTCCATCTTGTGGCGGATGCCGACCAGCGCCTGGTCGCGTTCGCGCTGTTCGAGCCGTTTGCGGTCGCGGCGCCGCAGCAGGACAATCGTCGAAAGCGTGGCTCCGCCCAGCACGAGAATGTAGGCCCCGATGGCATACCAGCGTGCATACCACGGTGCCAGGACCTTTATCTGCAGGCTGATCGGAGTTGCTCCGGCGGCGTAATGCTTGATGAACAGCTCGTGGAGCCCGGACGGCAGATGTGGAACGGACAAGGTGTTCTCGCCCGGAGGCAGGACGACATAGTCGTCCGTAATCCCGGGGATATGGTATGCGTAACGATAGGTCTTTACCGGATTGCAGTCGAGCGAACTCAGTTCGATCTTCAACTCGTCGGAGGCGGGTTTCAGCGTGATGCGGGACAGGTCGGTTCCCGCGAGGAACGGCGTTGCCGCGACCTTCCCGTCGACGATTACACGCATGATGTTCGCCCTTTTCTCCCGGATGTCGCCGGCGATCCATGCGGGGTTGACCTGAACGATCTCGTCGGTGCTCCCTAGCAGAACGCTTCCGTCCGCGGGGTCGAGGTAGATGGAGGAGTATGACCGGTCGGGAACGGGCAGCAGGTTGACTTCGCCCGAATCGGTGTCCAACGTCCATACACCGGTCGAGGTGACGATCCACAGGTCAGCCCCGACCTTTTCCAGGTCGATGATGTTGTCGCTTCCCGATCCGCTGGTCGGAAGCCGGTATACGCGGGTCTGGTCCATCTCCTGCGACACCCGCAGGAGTTTGTCGGTCGCCCCAACCCAGATTTCATCGTCCGGGTCGATGTAGAGCGTGTTGGGGTAGTTGCCGGTCAGCTCCTTTACGCTGATGCGCTGTTGGCGGCCGTTGTCGAGCCGGATCAGGGAGTCGTCCCGGAAAAGAATGGTCCACAGGACACCCCGGCTGTCCAGGGCGATCCGGTTGACCAGATTGTTGGGCAGCCCCGTCTCCGTATTGACTGTTTGCAGCGCCCGGCATACCCCGCCGGTTTTCAGCGTCGCGGGATCCACGGCCATGATGCCGCCCAGGTAGCTGCCCACCCAGAGGTGTGCGTCGGCATCCTCGACGATGCTGTAGCACCAGTTGGCATTGTATCTCGCGTCGGCATCTTCGATATGGAAACTCTCAAACCGGCGGCGGCGTTTGTCGAAGCGGTTCAGTCCGCCGTCGGTTGCCACCCAGACCGTTCCGTTGCGGTCCTGGAAGATGTCGCGGATGCGGTTGTGGGAAAGTCCGCTGTTCGCACTTCCGGGCAGGAACCATTCGGCCCCCTCGTCCGCCGTGCGGATGATGCCGTTGGGCCCGCCCAGCCACAGGGCGCCGTCCGTGTCGCGCAGCATGGAGGAGATCTGGTTGCCGTCGCCGCGTCCGGTCAGGGTGCTCAACTGGATGATGTTCAGCCCGGCAGTCGTGTTGGTGATCGAAAGCCCCGTATCGGTTCCGGCCAGCAGGTTGCCTTCGGCATCGACCTTCAGCGACCAGATGATGTTGTTGGCAATGGAGCCCGGAATGCGTGAATCGTGCCGGTACAGCGTTGCTTCCTGCTCGTTGAGGAGATACAGCCCGTTGTCGGTCCCGGCCAGCATACCGTCGGCACAGAGTTGCAGGGATTTGACCGAATTGCCTTTCAAGGTTTCGGCCACGACGCGCTGTGCCGACAGGTCATAAGTGAGCAGGCTGCCTTCGGTGCCGACATAAAGGATTCGATTCCCGGGATCGAGGGCCAGCGCGTTGACGAAAATCGAGGATTTGTCCGTTCCCCGGTATTCCAGCCAGATCGGTTCGATCCGGTTGTCCGGGAGATTGTATCGGCACAGCCCTCGATAGGTCCCGACGTAGAGACATCCCCGGTCGTATAAAAGGGCGTATACGGCATCGTGGGGCAGTTCCAGCGGGCATTTCCGCAGTTCGTTCGACTGGAAATCGTACTCGTACAGTCCGGACAGGGCTCCGATCCATAGCTTGTGGTCTGCGGAGATCATGGCGCGGATCTCGGAAGGGTTGTGATCGGCTGCCGGGTATCGCACCGTCCCCGATCGGGTATCGAGGATCTGCAATCCGTTGTTCGTACCGAGATAGAGCGTTCCGTTGCGGGCTTCGACTCCATAGATCTGGCATCCGGGGAATCCGTTGTCCGGGCCATACCCGTATATCTTGTAGCCGTCATAACCGAAAAGGCCGTAATCGGTTCCCAGCCAGATCAGCCCGTTTTCGGTGCGGGTAATGGAGTGAACGGCCATCGGCATGTTGCCGACGGAGATGTTTTTCCAGAGCAGGTGTTCCGAGGCCTGTGCCTGGATCCAAAATGCAAGGGCAGGGAGTATGGATGTCAAAAATCTTTTCATGGTGTCTGTCTCGATCAGGAAGCGGCCGCGCAAACGCTTCGATATGCGTTGGCAGGCAGCCTTACAGGCAAAGTTAATTCATTTCCTGGAGAAATGCTACCGGGTCGATTCTATAAATTCCGTATTGAATCCGATGAAAGAGATGTCCGGCATTCCGGCAAAAAGAAAAATGAACATGCCATTAAAACGAAAAAGCCTTACATGTCATTTATGTAAGGCTTTTTTACTTTGAGTTGGATTTTCGGAGGTGCTTTTTACGTCTGTTCACCCCCCCCCATCTCTCTCCGGCGTTCCTGGGGTGGAAGAAGGGACTCGAACCTATGATTATTTACCTCTATATATCAATGTGTTGTAGCTGATGCTTCGTTGTTGGGTCACTGATTTGTTGGAGTAATTTTACGTCTCAATACTTTCCCTTGCTACAAAGCAAAGATACGTTATATGTTTCTCATCTCAAAATAAGATTCAATAAATTTGATATCCGATTCTTGGGTACGATTAGGGGATAGTCACAGTCGACCACCAGCACGTCCCGTTGCAAGGTATAGTGGAGATGGCTGGCAAGCAGAACGGTGAAGGTTGATTTTCCGACGCCGCCTTTTTGATTGCATACGGCAATGCTTACAGGTGTGTTTTCCATAATTTATTTCTTCAGGAAGGCGCGATTTAACAAGTTTGTTCAAGAGTGCGTTCACGCACGAACTCCCGAGTTCGTGAATTCAGGAATAAGGTCCGGCACGAACAAAGGGAAGCATTTCATCGTGAAGGAACAGATGACGGAAGCTGTTCCCGAAATCCTGAAAAGCAGGATCAATGAACAAATACAATAGCAGTTTCATGGATGGATTGTTGGACGTTTGCCTGCAAGGTAATGCAGTTTTCGGGGGTTGATTCCCGATGTCCTTCGGAGGCCTTGCATGGCCGACAACCGCGCTTTTTAATCCCTGAAGATCCTCGTAATATTGCAGCGGAGAATCCGCCCGTGATTTTTCGTTTCGGAGATGCTTTTTCAGGAAGAGGAATTGTCCTTTGCGAATGCCGGAACTGTACCCGTCGCCTGACGGGAGCATCCTAAGTTCAAAAGCAAGAAAAAGCGGGAAAAATTTTGTTTCCGAAAGATTGCTATTAAAGGGTTTATATGGCCAATATATTAATGTTTAAATAGTTATATGGAAATTTTCTTATCAGGTCGCATATTGTCTGATGTTCACATACGGAGTCCCTCGTTTTACAATAGCGAATGCTCTGGCAACTACCTTGTTACGGATTATGTTGAGCGTGCTCATCTTCGATTTTCCTTCCGACTGCCTGCGGATATAATACTCCCGCAGTTCCGGGTCGTGCGAAGCCGCACTTACCGCCGCTAAATGGAGCAATCGTTTCAGTTGTTTATTGGCGATGGGACTTACTTGTGCAGGGCCTTTGACACTGATCCCGGACTGATTACTGAACGGCGCTATACCGCAGTAGCATGCGAATTTTCGCCAGTTTGCAAATTTGGTAAAATTACAGGTGTATACGATCATGTATGTTCCCACGATAAGACTTACGCCTTTTAGCGAGGTCACCAATTTGAAAGAGGTTTTAATATCTGGGTTGTTGTTGATTATATGCTTGATAGTCGCTTCTATTTTCTTGATTTCCGATTTCAAGGCAGTTATTATGGCGTCATACGATGCAAATAGTTCAGGCAGTTCCTCATGCCCGATACCCCTCTGAACCTCATTGACTGCCATGATATACCCGGACAAGGTTCTTGCGGTCTTATCTCTCAACGTGAGAAGAAAATGCAGTCTCGTAATATCTTTGGCCGGTAATTTCGTCACGACGATTTTGTCCCGGAATCTGGAAGCATATTCGGCAATGCGTTTGGAATCGACGACGTCATTCTTTCCGCGTACAATACCCATGGAACGCTTGATTTCCAAAGGCGAAACCATTGCAAATACAATATGCTGCGATTCCAGAAATGCAGCCAAAGCCATCGAATAAACGCCCGTATGTTCGAAGCAAATAAAAGCGGATTGCTGCTTCGTGCATTTCTCTATCCATTGAAGAATGGCCGGAAAATCGTTCGAATTGTTCTTGAATCTGCGGTGCGACCGTACTTCGAGGATAAATACATCCAATGTGAATTTCGAAACATCAATTCCTACATGAACCTCACTTTGCATGATGCATAAAATTTTAGTTAATAATAAGTTGCTCTCGACTGAAGCTGTTTTTAAGACCTGATGTCTATCACCCTAACAGATCCCCGGCAACATAAAAGTCATTGATGAGGACAAATGCTCATCACAGGACTCTCTCCTTGCGAGCTGTTATGTTCACCCCAGAATGACTTTTATAAAATTAACTCAATAATCAATTCTCAAATCTATTTCGTTGCAACTCGGGACTTTTGTTTCTGCAAAGAAACAGCGAGCTGTGTCTTTGTATGCCGAAAATGATTTCGACATACAAAGACGCTCGCTCTGCGAGGCGGTACGCTCCCAA
>CALUNH010000014.1 GCA_944321965.1 uncultured Alistipes sp. | reverse complement strand
TACGACTGGAGGATCCGGAAAAGCTCGCAACTGTGGAATCCGACGTTCCTCCGCAGGATGGAGTTCATCTTCCTCCGAAAACCCGTTTACCGCTTTACCGACAAACTCAAACGGCGCTACCTGCGGAGATACTCCAGAATCCATAAAAATACCGACAAGTTCGTAGCGCTTTGTCCGGAATACTACCTGCAACTGTATCAATCGCTGAAAAAATTCAATCCGGACCTGAGCAAATTCGCAGCCATCGCCAATCCGGTGCTGCCCGCACAGGAGCCCACCACCTGTCCGAAAGAAAAAACCGTCCTCTATGTCGGAAGATTCTCCTATTGCGACAAGCGCGTAGACCGGCTTTTGAAGATCTGGAAGATTGTGGAGAAGAATGCCCCCGACTGGCGGCTGGTCCTGGTGGGCGGCGGCGGCGAAGAGGCCAACCTGCGGAAACTGGCCGCAAAACTCAAACTGAAAAGGGTCGAATTCGCAGGATATCAGACGGACCCCGCCCCATTTTACCGCCGGGCCTCGTTCGTCTGCCTGACCTCCGCATTCGAAGGATTCGGCATGTGTCTGGTCGAGGCCCAGCAATACGGGGCAATTCCGGTCTCGTTCGACTCCTACGCCGCCGTACGTGAAATCACGGAGAACGGAGAGGCCGGCATCCTCGTTCCGCCATTCAGCATCCGCAAGTATGCCAAAGCGCTGCTCCGGGCCTTCGCGGATGAAAAGGGGCAGGAACTAATGCGGCAGACGTGTTATCAGGCTGCCGCACGCTATGAATTGAAAATGATCGGGGAACAGTGGCTCCGGCTCTTCCGGGAGCTGGATTCCGACAACAAGCCGGATCCCGAAAAAAAAGCCCCGGCTGCCAATTGAAATAGCGCCGGAGCAACCCTCGCCTCAGGGCCGGACACCCCTCGCCCCGGAAACGAACGACCTGTTCACCTCCGAGCCGGACCGCCCTTTATTTCAGCGGCCCCTCGCCTCAGAAGCGGTGAACCGCCCGCACGAGGAACTTGTTGTATTTCGGGATCTCGACCACGTAGGGCGGTTCGATATTCATATGCGAAGTCTGGGCACTCTTCTCGTCCAGTTCCGTTGAGGAGAAGTAGTAGACCATCCGGTCCATCCGCTCGCCGCCGGCATCCTTCAGCGCCCCGTTGAACTTGTTCCGGGCCTGACGGTCGTTGCGCATTCGCGTACCGCCGTTGTAGTTGTGGCCGATGGTCAGCAGTTCGTCGATCGCCGGAAGGTACCAGCCCTCACCCTTGTCGCGGCACCACTTGAAGGCCGGGAAATCATCCCACGAAAGACCGTTCGCCTCGATATAGCGCGCCACCTTCTCCATGTTGTCCCGGCCGTCGGTACGGTTGTCGGCCCCCACGACCCGCAGGTCCGGCTTGCGGAACTCGCTCCAGTGAAGGTAGATTTCATCCAGCGAAATCACCAGCCCGTGGCGCTTGTCCTCCGAAAGCTGGCACACGATGCCCTTCACGCCGTCCCGGTCGTAAAGTTCCCCGATCTCGTACTCCTTGAGCACGTACTGTCCGCCGGGAGTCTGCGACATCGCCTCCGAAGCCGCCGGGGCTGCAGGGGCTGCCGGAGCCGCCGGAGCCGCCGGGGTGAGTGGCGTTGCGGGAATGCTCCGCGTATAGTATTCCGTCTCGCCGTTGGCGTAGCGGATATAGTGGATCTCGACCACGGGAAGCACGTAGGTCGGGCCCTCCGGATTCGAGAAGCGCTTGTAGCGCACATTCTCCGGGGTGATCTCGATCACCTTGGCTTCGACCTTCGTCGAGTCGGTCTTGACAATCAAATCCTGAGCGGCGGCCGTGAAGACCCCGCAGATGGCTGCAACCAGCAACAGTAAACTTCTTTTCATCTTCTCGCAAAAGGGTTTGTCGCAAAGATAACGCTTTTCCAAACATTCTTGTTATCTTTGTCCCGAGATAAATTTTCCGAACATGGCTTTTTTCGATATTTTCCGCAAAAAACAGCAGGAGACTCCCGTCTCCGAGGAGCAGGCCCGACAACAGCGGCAGGAGCTGAGCGCCGGACTGGAGAAGACCAAAACCGGGCTCTTCTCGAAACTCGCCCGCGCCGTCGCCGGACGCTCCACGGTCGATGCCGACGTACTCGATGATCTGGAAGAGGTGCTCATCACTTCGGACGTCGGGGTCGAGACCACCGTAAAGATCATCCGCCGCATCGAGGAGCGCGTGGCCCGCGACAAATACATGAACACCTCCGAGCTGCAGTCGATTCTGCGCGAGGAGATCGCCGACCTGCTCGAACAGGCCCACGGGTCCGCAGCGCATTTCGGGCTCGACGCCCGCGAGGGGGAACCCTACGTGGTGATGGTCGTCGGCGTGAACGGCGCCGGGAAGACCACCACGATCGGGAAACTTGCCGCACAGCTCACGAAGGCCGGTCGGAAGGTCTGGATCGGAGCCGCCGATACGTTCCGCGCCGCGGCGATCGACCAGCTGCAGGTCTGGGCCGACCGTGCCGGGGCCACGATGATCCGGCAGCAGATGGGCTCCGACCCCGCCTCGGTGGCCTTCGACACGCTCACCTCGGCCAAGGCAAACGGCGCCGACGTGGTGTTGATCGACACCGCCGGACGCCTGCACAACAAGATCAACCTGATGAACGAGCTGACGAAGATCCGCAACGTCATGTCGAAGGTGATCCCCGGGGCGCCCCACGAGGTGATGCTCGTACTGGACGGCTCGACCGGCCAGAACGCCTTCGAGCAGGCCCGCCAGTTCACCCAGGCCACGCAGGTCACCTCGCTCACGATCACGAAGCTCGACGGCACGGCCAAGGGCGGTGTGGTGATCGGCATCAGCGACCAGTTCCACATTCCGGTACGCTACATCGGCATCGGCGAGGGGATCGACCAGCTGCGGATCTTCGACCGCCGGGAGTTTGTCAACGCATTGTTCGGAGATGAAAAAAATTAACGTCATCACGCTCGGCTGCTCGAAGAACACCGTCGACAGCGAGCATCTCATGGCCCGGTTGGCGGCAGCCGGATACGAAGTCCGCTTCGACAGCGACCGCACCGACGCCAAGGTGGTCGTCATCAACACCTGCGGGTTCATCGGCGACGCCAAGCAGGAGTCCGTGGAGATGATCCTCCGCGCCGCCGAAGCCAAGAAGGCCGGAAAGATCGAACACCTGTTCGTCATCGGCTGCCTTTCGGAGCGTTATGCCGACGACCTGCGCTCGGAGATCCCCGAAGTCGACGAATATTTCGGGGCCCGCACCTGGGACGGTATTGTCCGGGCCCTCGGGGCCTCGGAGGACCCCGCGCTGGAGACCGAACGCCACCTCACGACCCCGAAGCACTACGCCTACCTGAAGATCTCCGAAGGCTGCAACTGGAAGTGCGGCTACTGCGCCATCCCGCTCATCCGCGGGCCGCACGTCTCGGTGCCCATGGAGGTGCTGGAGGAGGAGGCCCGCAAGCTGGCCGCGCAGGGCGTCCGCGAGTTGATCGTCATCGCCCAGGACACCACCTACTACGGACTCGACCTTTACGGGAAACGGATGATCGCCGAATTGCTGCGCCGTCTGTGCCGCATCGACGGAATCGAGTGGATCCGCCTCCACTACGCCTATCCGGCGGCGTTCCCCGGGGAGCTCATCGAAGTGATGGCCTCCGAGCCCAAGATCTGCAAATACCTCGACATCCCCTTCCAGCACATCTCCGACGCCCAGCTCACGGCCATGCTGCGCCGCCACACCAAGGCCGAAGCCCTGGAGCTGATCCGGCGTCTGCGGGAGGCGATTCCCGACCTGGCCCTGCGCACCACCCTGCTGGTCGGATACCCCGGGGAGACCGAGGCCGATTTCGAGGAGCTGCTCGACTTCGTGCGCGAGGTGCGTTTCGAGCGGCTCGGCGTATTCCCCTACTCCGAGGAGGAGGGAACCTATTCCGCCCGCGAACTCCGCGACGACGTTCCCGAGGAGATCAAGCAGCAGCGCGTGGACCGCATCATGGCCCTGCAGAACGAAATCTCGCTCGAAAACAACCGTCGGCGTGTGGGACGCACCGAGCGCGTACTGATCGACTCCCGGCAGGGCGACTGGTATGTCGGGCGCACGCAGTACGACTCCCCGGAGGTTGACCAGGAGATTCTCGTCCCGGCCGATGGGAAAAGGCTCCGAAAAGGACATTTTTACGACATAAAGGTAGTACAGGCCGAAGATTACGACCTCTACGGGGAGCCCTTTGCAAAATAATTTGTTTTTTTCTCCTTTTTTTTCTACCTTTG
This sequence comes from uncultured Alistipes sp., assembly GCA_944321965.1. GTDB lineage: Bacteria > Bacteroidota > Bacteroidia > Bacteroidales > Rikenellaceae > Alistipes. The sequence continues at coordinate 56,633 of CALUNH010000014.1, read as the reverse complement.
AAAAGCGAAACGGACCTTTCCGAAACCGATGGCCGAAAAAAGTGTGATAACGAACATCGAAGCCCGTGTCAGGCAGTTGATTGACGACCACAAAAGGCTGTCGAAGATCTGTGACGACCTCGCCGCGCAACGGGACGCCTGGCGCTCCGAAAAACGGACGCTCGAAGAACGGATCAAGGAGCTGGAGGCCGAAGTGGCCCGAATGCAGCTCGCGGAAGGACTCGCGGGAGGCGGAACCAACCGCGAAAAGGCAAGAGCACGTGTTAACCGGCTGATGCGGGAGGTAGACAAGTGCATCGCTTTGCTGGGACAGACGTCGGTAAACCCCGAAACCGACAACCTCCCGGAATGACGGTTCCGACAGGATGCTGGATGTGACGGTCGATGTAAACGAAAAAAAGAAAATGTCGAAAAAACAGGCGATAACCCTCAAGATAGCCGGTAAAAGCTATCCATTCAATATCGAAAGCGGAAAGGAAGAGGTCTATCGACTGGCTGAACGGGAGGTGAACAGCTATCTCGTGCTGATAAAACAACAGAATATCAAAGGCTGGGGAGATCAGGATTATCTCGCAATGGCAGCCCTGAAATTCGCAATTGCAAATGTCGCCATGCGGCAGAGCAGAGAGGTCGACAGCGAAGACCTCAACAAACTGGAAAAAATCGGCACCGAAATAGACTCATACCTCAACACCCTGAAACCCTGAGAGGGGGGGGCAAGAGAGACGAGAGGGAGAGAGGAGAAATGGGGAGAAAGAGGAGCAGAGAGGAGAGGAGAGGAGAGGAGAAGAAGAGGAGAGGAGAAGAAAGGAGAGGAGAAGAAAGACGCCGCGAGAAAGAGACGAAAGAGAAAAAGAGAAGGAGAGAGAAGGAGAGAGAAGGAGAGAGAAGGGAAGAGTAAAAGAGGAAGAGGAAGAGGAAGAGGAAGAGGAAAAGGAGAGAAGGAAGCGAAAAAGAGGGGAGAGGGAACTGTTACGAAAAGGAAACCGAAGGCCGAAGGAGCCGAAATCCGGAAGCCCGACGACAAGATAGCTCAGGTGCCGAAAACACCGGACTGTTCCGAAACAAACTGCGTTCTTATACATACGTCAGAATCTACCCGCATAGATTCCTTAAAGCTTTGCGAAACTGAACACTTTTTAAATTGGGGTAACTTACGATGCTTCAAAATCAGGCCCAGTACCCGCAACCCGGGGAGTGCGTTACGGCGCACCGTTGGAAGATTGCGATTGTCGGAGCCCCCACACATGACTGATCTGCAGATTCGTCAAACAAGAATAAGGAAGACTATGCGGTTTTTTTATTTGAACACTCTAAACACCTGTTTAATAATTAAAAACACGTAAAGTACAATGTATATCACCATTTTGGCAGCATGTATCTCCGCGGTGGTCGCCATTGCAGTTTACGCCGTCGTTACCAACTTCGTGGTCAAGAATACCATCCGAAAACGACGCGAAACTGCACTCAAGGAGGCCGAAGCCGAAGCCGAGATGATCAAGAAGGAGAGAATCCTCCAGGCCAAGGAAAAGTTTATCCAACTGAAAAGCGAACACGACCGGCAGGTCAACGAACGGAATCAGAAACTCGCACAGAGCGAACAACGCGCCAAACAGCTCGAACAGAACCTCCAGAACAAGGAGCGCGACCTGGAAAACAAAATCCGGGAAAACGACCGGCTCAAGGAGCAGATGCAGAACCAGATGCAGCTCATCGAGCACAAGAAGGAGGAGATCGACCAGGTGCGACGCGAACAGAACGTCCGACTCGAACAGATCTCCGGGATGAGCGCCGAGGAGGCCAAGAACATCCTCATGGAGAACATGAAGGCCGAGGCCAAGACCGAAGCCGCCTCCTACATCAACGAAACCATCGAAGAGGCCAAGATGACCGCGTCGAAAGAGGCCAAACGAATCATCGTTGCCTCGATCCAGCGCGTCGCAACCGAAACCGCCATCGAGAATGCCGTCACGGTATTCAACATCGAGAGCGATGAGGTCAAGGGCCGCATCATCGGACGCGAAGGCCGCAACATCCGCGCCCTGGAGGCCGCAACAGGCATCGAGATCATCGTAGACGATACCCCCGAGGCGATCATCCTCTCGGGATTCGACCCCGTGCGCCGCGAAATCGCACGTCTCGCGCTGCACCAGCTCGTCACCGACGGCCGCATCCACCCCGCACGCATCGAGGAGGTCGTCGCCAAGGTCCAGAAGCAGATCGAGGAGGAGATCGTCGAGGTCGGAAAACGCACCGCCATCGACCTCGGAATCCACGGGCTCCATCCCGAAATGATCCGCCTCATCGGTAAGATGAAATACCGTTCGTCCTACGGCCAAAACCTGCTCCAGCACGCCCGGGAGACGGCGAACCTCGCAGGAATCATGGCCGCCGAACTGGGGCTCAACCCCAAGATCGCCCGCCGCGCCGGACTGTTGCACGACATCGGCAAGGTGCCCGACGACGAACCCGAACTCCCGCACGCCATCATCGGCATGAAACTCGCCGAAAAGTACAAGGAGAAGGCCGAAGTCTGCAACGCCATCGGCGCCCACCACGACGAGGTGGAGATGACATCGCTCATCGCGCCGATCATCCAGGTTTGCGACGCCATCTCCGGCGCACGCCCCGGCGCACGCCGCGAGGTCGTCGAGAGCTACATCAAGCGGCTCAAGGAGATGGAGGACATTGCACTCTCCTACCCCGGCGTCGTGAAGACCTACGCCATCCAGGCCGGACGCGAGCTGCGCGTCATCGTCGGAGCCGACAAACTCTCGGATCAGGAGTCGGAGGGACTTTCGCACGATATCGCCAAGAAGATCCAGGACGAGATGACCTACCCCGGACAGGTGAAGATCACCGTCATCCGCGAAACCCGCGCCGTGGCCTACGCCAAGTAGGCACCGGAGGGGCCGTACAAACGGGAGGGGGGGGCGCAATTCCCCCGCATGAAAAATCCTTCGGAAATCTCCGGAGGATTTTTCGTAAAGGAGGCAGCCCCGGGACAGAACCCCATACCGCACCGCAAACGCCATGAAAAACGCACAACCGCTGAATCCCGAACTCACCAGCTACATCGAGCAACGAATCCTCCCCCGCTATCGGGAGTTCGACCGCGCACACGACCTCGACCATGCACGGGCGGTAATCGACCGCAGCCTGACCCTGGCCGCCGATTACGACGTCAACCCCGACATGGTCTACGCGATTGCGGCCTACCACGATACCGGACTGGTCAACGGACGCGAAAACCACCACCTCGATGCCGGGCGAATCCTCGCCGCAGACCGGGAACTGAGACGCTGGTTCTCGGAGGAGCAGATCCGCACGATGCGCGAGGCCGTGGAGGACCACCGCGCCTCGTCGAAACACGCCCCGCGGTCGGTCTACGGACGGATCGTCGCCGAAGCCGACCGGATGATCGACCCCGCGACGATCATCCGCCGCACGGTCCAGTACGGCGCGGCCCACTACCCTGAACTCGACCGCGAGGGGCACTATGCCCGCTGTCTCGGACACCTCCGGGCGAAGTATGCCGAAGGAGGTTACCTGCGGCTCTGGATCGAACCTTCGGAGAATGCGCGTCGGCTCGAAGAGTTGAGGCGGATCATCCGTGACGAGGAACTCCTGCGCAGCCTTTTCGATGAAGCCTTCGATGCCGAATGCCGGGCCGGAAGCGCCCCGCACGGTCCGAACGGGAGGATTTAGACGCCCCGGACGAGGCAATTTCGATTTTTTTTTTGGGTCGGAAACCAAAAAAACATAACTTTATGATCCCGATGCACACCCGGACCGAGACCGCCCGGCGTCGGAATGAACCGCACGAACTCTAACCCCCAAAATACTCGGAAAAATGAAAAAACTCATCCTTTCGGCCTTCGCACTCGCACTGGCCGGTACGGGGCTCGCCGCGGAGGAGCTGCCCGCCATCGTCCCCATACCCCAGAAGGTGGTCGCCGACGGCACACAGACCTTCACCCTGACGGAATCCGCCCGGATCTCGCTGCCCCGGGCAGACAAGGCACTGCGCCGTGCCGCGGAGATCTTCGCCCGGACGATCGCCCGGGAAGAGAACCTGCAGCTGAAGGTGGTCGGGAAAAGCCCCGCAGAGATCCGCCTCGCGGTCGACCCGTCGCTCGGCGAGGAGGCCTACCGGCTCGATATCGCCGCTTCGGGGATCGATATCCGGGGCGGATCGCCCGCCGGACTCTTCTACGGGCTCCAGAGCCTGCGGCAGCTCCTCGCCCAGTACGGAACGACGCTCCCCTCCCTGCAGGTTGAGGATGCGCCCTCGTTCGGATACCGCGGAGCAATGCTCGACTGCGGACGCCACTTCTTCACGGTCGACGAGATCAAGAGTTTCATCGACCTGCTGGCCCTGCACAAAATCAACCGCTTCCACTGGCACCTGACCGAAGACCAGGGCTGGCGAATCGAGATCCGCCGCTATCCCGAGTTGACCAGGATCGGGTCGCAGCGTGCGGAAACCGTCCTCGGCAACAACTCCCCGGTCTACGACGGAACCCCCTACGGAGGTTATTACACCCAGAAGCAGGTGCGCGACGTGGTAGCCTATGCCGCGGAACGCTTCATCGTCGTGGTCCCCGAGATCGAAATGCCGGGCCACGCCTCGGCCGCACTGGCGGCCTACCCCTTCCTGGGGTGCACCGGCGAGGAGTACAAGGTCCAGACCAGGTGGGGTGTCTTCCCCGAGGTCTTCTGCGCCGGCAAGGAGTCCACGTTCGAATTCCTGCAGAACGTCCTCGCGGAGGTGATCGAACTCTTCCCCTCGGAGTACATCCACGTGGGAGGCGACGAGTGCCCGAAACAGAGCTGGAAAGTCTGCCCCGCCTGCCAGCAGCGCATCCGCGACGAGCACCTGAAGGACGAACACGAACTGCAGAGCTACTTCGTGCTCCGGATGGAGAAGTGGCTCAACGAGCACGGACGCCGTCTGATCGGCTGGGACGAGATCCTCGAAGGGGGTATCTCGCAGAGCGCGACCATCATGTCGTGGCGCGGCGCCACGGGCGGCATCGCCGCAGCCCGCGCCGGAAACAAGGTCATCATGACCCCCAACACCCACTGCTACCTGGATTACTACCAGACGGAGCACCCCGAGGGCCGCGAACCGTGGGGAATCGGCGGATACATTCCCGTCGAGAAGGCCTACGCCCTCGACCCCTACGACCAGCTGACCGATGCCGAGCGCCCCTATATCCTCGGGGTACAGGGCAACATCTGGACCGAATACATGGGCTCATTCGCCCACGTACAGCACATGGCCCTGCCGCGTCTGGCCGCCCTGGCCGAAGTGGGGTGGAGCTATGACCGCCGCGACATCGGGGATTTCCGCCGCCGCATGGAACACCTCCGCAAGATTTACAGGATGTGCGGATACCGCTACGCCCCCTACTTCTTCGAAACCGCCGAAGCAGGAAAATAGGCCGCAACGCCCCCGACAGGGAAATGGCGTGGATCCGAATCCGGATCCACGCCATTTCCCTTTGCGCGACACCTGTCCGGCGCCGCTCCCGGATGACGCCTACTCGGCGTCGTGCGGGAAGTATTTCATATACTGCACGCGCTGGAAGAACTCACCCTGCGAGGAGCCGTAGTCCATCCGCCCGCGGAATGCCGACAGCGTGTCGAAACCGTGGCGTGCGGCCCACTCGTCGATGAACGACCCGATCTGGCCGATCACCTCGTAACCGTGTTTGTGAATCGCCGTGCAGACCTGGACCGCCGAAGCACCGCAAAGCAAAGCCTTGACCGCCGCAGCACCGTCGTGTACGCCCGTCGAAACCGAGATGTCCAGTTGGGGCAGCGCGTGCGAACACAGGGCCGTACTGCGCAGCACGTGACGAAGCTCCGTCGGCTGGCTGAACGGATCCGCAGGCTGGAACGTCAGTTTCTCGATGTCGATATCGGGTTCGAAGAAACGGTTGAACAGCACAACGCCCTTCGCACCGCGGGCCAGCAGCGTGTCGCACGTCGAGAGCACGTTCGTCAGACGCATCGGCAGCTTCACCGAGACCGGGATCGTCACCGCCGCGCAAACCTTGCGCACGATGTCCGCATAGTGCTGCTCGATCCCGGCGGCCGAGGCGTGGCGGTCCGTCGGGAGCAGGAAGATATTCAGCTCCAGAGCCGAAGCCCCGGCAGCCTGCATCGACGTCGCATAGTCGATCCACGCATCCCCCGAACCCGCGCAGTTGATGCTGCCGATCACCGGCACGCCCGTCTTGGCAGCATCCTTCACGAGCTGCAGCAACTCGGCCTTGTAGGCGTCGCCCAGGTAGCGTTCGAGGTACTCCCCGGCGTCGCCATAGCCCTCCATCTTGTCCAGCGAAGCCGCCTGGCGGTAGATCTGTTCCTCGAAGATCGATTTCAGCACCACGGCGCCCGCTCCCGCGCGGACGCACGACTCGATATGGGACATGTTCGACGTGTAGGGCGAACTGCTCACAATCACGGGACTCGACAGTTGAAGTCCCAAATATTCCGTTTTCATGTTTTTGCGCTATTTGTTCGTTAAATAAAAGGTATCTTGACCACTTCGGCCTTCACGGGCTTCTCGCGGATGATGACCGCAACCTCCGTACCGGGTTTGGCATAAGCCGTCTCGACGTAGCCCAGCGCCACACCCACCTTCAGACACGGCGACATCGTGCCCGACGTCACGTGGCCGATCTCCCGGCCGTCCGCAGCCGCCAGCCGGTAGCCGTGGCGCGGAATGCCCCGCTCGACCATCTTCAGCCCGACGAGCTTGCGCGTCACGCCTTCGGCCTTCTGACGCTCCAGCAGCTCCCGGTCGATGAAATTCTTCCCTTCGGCGAACTTCGTGATCCACCCCAGGCCCGCCTCCAGCGGCGAGGTCCCGTCGTCGATGTCGTTGCCGTAGAGGCAGAAGCCCTTCTCCAGGCGCAGCGTGTCACGAGCCCCCAGGCCGATATTCTTCAGCCCGTATTCGGCCCCGGCCTCCCAGAGCGCCTTCCAGAGTTTCGCACCGTCCTCGTTGGCCACGTAGATCTCGCAGCCCCCGGCACCCGTATAGCCCGTGATCGAGAGGATCGCCCGGCACCCGGCCACCTCCATCTTCCGGAAGGTATAATACTCCATCTCCTCGACCGGCTCCGCACACATCTTCTGCACGACCTTCATCGCCAGCGGCCCCTGCACGGCCAGCTGGCAGATCTCGTCCGAAGCGTTGTAGAGCTCCTTGCCCGGACCCGCCTCCATGCCGAACTCCGCGCGCCCCACGGCGCAGATATGCGCCCAGTCCTTGTCGATGTTCGCGGCGTTGACGCACAGCATGTAGGTCTCGGCGTCGATCCGGTAGACCAGGATGTCGTCCACGATCCCCCCGCGGCCGTTCGGCATACACGAATACTGCACCTTCCCGTCGTAGAGTTTCGCCACGTCGTTCGTCGTGATGCGCTGCAGTAGCGCCTCGGCCTGCGGGCCCTTGACCCAGATCTCGCCCATGTGGCTCACGTCGAAGACCCCGGCGCCCTGGCGCACGGTCAGGTGTTCGTCGGTGATGCCCGTGAACTCGATGGGCATGTTGTAACCCGCGAATTCGGCCATCCTGGCCCCCGCGGCAATGTGATAATCGGTAAATACGGTGGTTTTCATATAGGTGGTTTGGTGTTACTCGCGGCGTTTCACGCCCAGGCGCGGGCAGCGGTGGAACTCCTTCGTGCGGTCGAACAGGTAGCGGTACGTCGTGTGGATCTTGTGCCGCGTGGCGCACACGTAGGTCTCGATCATCCGGTTCATCACCGGGTTGAAGTCGCCGATCCACGCCAGTTCCATCGTCTTGTAGGGGTTCTTCGTCAGCTCCAGGAACTCGTAGTACTTCACCATGATCGCCGACTCCACGCCCTTGCCGTGGAACTCAGGCGTGATCCCGAAGATGATCCCGAAGATCCGGTCGCACGACTTCCGCACCTTCAGGTCCCACATCAGCCGCAGCTTCTGCCACAGCCCGAACTTGCCGTTGAACTTCCCGATCAGGCGGTTCAGGTCCGGAACCGTGATGAAGAAGCCGATCGGCTCGTCGTTGAAGTAGGCGAAGAAGATAATATGCGGATCGATGATCGGCTTCATCTCGCGGACCATCATCAGAGCCTCCTCCTGCGTCATCGGCCTTACGCCCGAGAAGAGCGCCCACGCCTTGTTGTAGATCACCCGGAAGTTCTCGGCAGCCTCCTCCAGATTCTTCATGTCGATCGTCTCGACGCGATAGCCCGGAACCGTATAGAGCCGTTCGGCCCGTGCGAAGATCTGCTTGTTGGCCTCCGAATTGTTCACCCGCCAGATGAAGCTGTGCTGGTTGAAGTAGTTCTGAAAGCCGTAGTTTTCGAACAGATCCTTGTAGTAGGGCAGGTTGTAGGGGTTTTTGTAGAGCGGCTGGAACTCGTAGCCCTCGACCAGAAGCCCCCACCAGTCGCGCCGCTGCCCGAAGTTGACCGGACCGTCCATCGCCTCCATGCCCCGGCTCGCCAGCCACATCCGCGCGGCGTCGAACAGCATGTCGGCCACCGCCTGATCCTCGATCGACTCGAAAAAGCCGCAGCCGCCCGTCGGCTGCTCCTCGATGGCCGCCTTCTCACGGTTGTAGAACGCGGCAATGCGCCCCACGACCTCGCCCGAAGCATTCCGGACCACCCAGCGGATCGCTTCGCCGTCGGCGAAAAGCTCGTTCCGCGCCGGGTCGAAGACCTCCAGCACATCCTGGTCCAGCGGGCAGACCCAGTTCCGGTTGCCCTTGTAGATCCGTTTCGGAAGGTTCAGCCACTCCCGCTCCACGGCCGGCGTCGTCACCTCCTGCAACGTATATTTTCCCTGATTCATGATTCTACGGTTATTTTCAACGTTTCCAACATCCAAAGGTAACAATTTTTTCCTTATTTTTGTTCATCTATCAAATTTCGAATCCGAATGAACAAAAGCCTCGAACAGTACATGCCCGACGGGAGCAAACTCCCGTACCGCTTCATGAAATACCGGATCCACAAGATCCTCCTCGTCTGCTGCAGCTACGACGGATACATCCTCGAAGAGGACGGACACATCGAATCCCAGATCAACCAGGAGTATATCGACCTCAACATGTCGAACCCCCCGTCGCTCACCCGCGTGAGCTCCACGGCCGAGGCCCTCGAAGCCCTGCGCGAGGACGACTCCTACGACTTCATCCTCACGATGTACAACGTCGGGGAGCCCGACGTCTTCGCTTTCGCCCGCATCGTCAAGGAGCGCCATCCCAACATCCCCGTCGCGCTGCTCACCTCCTTCTCCAAGGACATCTACCGCCGCATCGAGGAGCAGGACCATTCGGGGCTCGACTACATCTTCTCCTGGCACGGGAACACCGACCTGATCATCGGTATCATCAAGCTCATCGAGGACAAGATGAACGCCGACGAGGATATTCTCGAAGGGGGCGTGCAGGCCATCCTCCTGGTCGAGGACTCCATCCGCTTCTACTCCACCTACCTGCCCGAGCTCTACAAGCTGATCCTCCTCCAGAACACCGAGTTCCTCAAGGACGCCTTCAACGAACAGCAGCAGGTCCTCCGCAAACGCGCCCGGCCCAAAATCCTCCTGGCACGCAGCTACGACGAGGCGACGGAGCTCTACGACCGTTACAGCAAAAACCTCCTCGGCGTGATCTCCGACGTGGGGTTCGTCCTCCACCGCAACGACCCCTCCGATACCGAAAAACTCGACGCCGGGATCGACCTCTGCCGACGCATCAAGCAGGACAACCCCCTGATGCCCGTCCTGCTGCAGTCCTCGCAGACCTCCTTCGAGGAGCAGGCCCGCGAACTCGGAGCCGGATTCATCGCCAAAAACTCCAAGACGCTCCTCTCCCAACTGAGCGAATACATCGCCAAGGAGTTCGCATTCGGCGACTTCGTCTTCGAAGACCCCGAAACCGGGGCCGAAATCGGACGCGCCAAGGACCTCACCCAGATGCAGCAGATGATCGCCACGATCCCCGACGAGGCCTTCGAGTACCATACCTCGCAGAACCACCTCTCCAAGTGGCTCTATTCGCGCGGACTCTTTCCCCTGGCCGCCTCCATCCGCCAGTACAACAAAAGCCACTTCTCCACGGTCGAGGAGCACCGCCGCGTCCTCGTAAACCTCATCCGCGACTACCGAACCCTGCTCGGCCAGGGCGTCGTCGCGCGTTTCGACCCCGAAACCTACTCCGATGCCGTGGCGTTCGCCCGCATCGGCGAGGGCTCGCTCGGCGGAAAGGCCCGCGGACTGGCCTTCATGAACTCCATGCTCATGAAGCACCGCCAGTACGACAAACACGACAACGTCCGCATCATGATCCCCCGCTCGGTGGTCATCGCTACGGAGTACTTCGACGAGTTCATACGCCGCAACGGACTCCAGTACATCATCTCCCAGGAGTTTTCCGACGAGGAGATCCTCTCGGAATTCGTCACCTCGACCATGCCGCAACGCCTCCAGGAGGAGCTCAAGGCATACATCCGGACCGTCCGGACCCCGCTCGCCGTGCGGTCCTCCTCGAAACTCGAAGACTCACATTACCAGCCATTTGCCGGGATTTACTCCACCTACATGATCCCCTACACCGACAACGAGGACCAGATGCTGCGTCTTTTGCTGCGCGCCGTCAAGAGCGTCTACGCCTCGGTCTACTTCGCCGCGTCGAGGGCCTACATCACCACCTCGCAGAACCTCATCTCCGAAGAGAAGATGGCCGTCATCATCCAGGAGGTCTGCGGTACGGAGCAGAACGGTCTCTGGTTCCCCACCTGCTCCGGTGTCGCCCGCTCGATCAACTACTACCCCATCGGCGACGAACAGGCCGCCGACGGCGTCTGCAACGTCGCCATGGGGCTCGGAAAACTCGTCGTCGACGGAGGACGCACCCTCCGCTTCTCGCCCCGATACCCGCAGAAGGTGCTCCAGACCTCAACCCCCGAGCTGGCCCTGAGCGACACCCAGACCGAAGTCCTCGCCCTGAGCCTCCGCCCCGAGGAGTTCCGGACCTCGATCGACGACGCCGTGAACCTCCGCCACCTGAGCCTGCGCGAAATCGCCGATTTCCGAAACTCGAAGTTCGTCTGCTCGGTCTGGGACCGCGAAAACGAACGGATCTCCGACAGCCCCTTCGACCGTGGCCGGAAAGTCATCACGTTCAACAACATCCTCAAGTACAACACCTTCCCCCTCGCCGAAATCATTTCGGACATCCTCCGCATGGGCGCCGAGGAGATGCGTTGCCCCGTCGAGGTGGAGTTCGCCGTCAACATGGACGTCGCACCCGGACGCAAGCAGATCTTCAACCTCCTCCAGATCCGACCCATCATCGACAACCAGGACAACCGCGCCATCGACTGGTCCGTCGAAGACCCCGGACAGGCCCTGATCTACGGCGAACAGGCCCTCGGAATCGGCATGATGGCCGACCTCGCGGACATCATCTATGTCAAGAACGACACCTTCGACTCGCTCTCCACCGAGAAGATCGCCACGGAACTCCTCACGCTCAACAACCGGATGCGCGACGAGGGGCGTTCGTACATCCTCGTCGGACCCGGACGCTGGGGATCCTCCGATCCCTTCCTCGGCGTGCCCGTCAAGTGGAACCACATCTCCGAGGCGAAGGTCATCGTCGAGTGCGGAATCGAAAAGTTCGAGGTCGAACCCTCCCAGGGAACCCACTTCTTCCAGAACGTCACCTCGCTCGGAGTCGGGTATCTGACCATCAGCCCCTTCCGCGGCGACGGAATCTTCCGCGAAGAGCGCCTCAACGCCATGCCCGCCCATTACGACGGAACCTATTTGCGGCAGGTGCGCTTCGAGCGGCCACTCTGGGTCTGCGTCGACGGGCGTTCGAACAAGGGAATGATTCGGGAAAATGCCGAAGAATGAAAAAATTCCCGAAAATTCCCCGAAAAAAGTTACAATCCATAATAAATATTGTTATATTTGTAACAAAAGAACGCCAAACCTAAAAACTTCTGTGCTATGAACGTTAACAAAATCATGACCGACCTCGAACGCAAACACCCCGGTGAAAGCGAATACCTCCAGGCCGTGCGCGAAGTGCTGATGACCGTCGAAGACGCCTACAACCAGCACCCCGAATTCGAGGCTAACCGTATCGCGGAACGGATCGTCGAACCCGACCGCATCTTTACGTTCAAAGTCGTATGGGTAGACGACAAGGGCGAAGTACAGACCAACATCGGCTACCGTGTCCAGTTCAACAACGCCATCGGCCCCTACAAGGGCGGTCTGCGTTTCCACCCCTCCGTAAACCTCTCGATCCTCAAGTTCCTCGGCTTCGAGCAGATCTTCAAGAACGCCCTCACCACGCTCCCCATGGGCGGCGCCAAGGGCGGCTCGGACTTCAACCCCAAAGGCAAGTCCGACCGCGAAGTCATGCGCTTCTGCCAGGCCTTCATGACCGAACTCTGGCGGCACATCGGGCCCGAAACCGACGTCCCGGCCGGTGATATCGGCGTCGGAGGCCGCGAAATCGGATTCCTCTACGGCATGTACCGCAAACTCGCCCAGGAGAATACCGGCGTACTGACCGGAAAGGGCATGACCTACGGCGGTTCGCTGATCCGCCCCGAGGCCACCGGGTTCGGCGCCGTCTACTTCCTGCGCCAGATGCTCGAAAAGGTCGGCATGGACATCAAGGGCCAGACCATCGCCATCTCCGGGTTCGGAAACGTCGCCTGGGGCGCCGCTACCAAAGCCACGGAGCTCGGAGCCAAGGTCGTCACGATCTCCGGACCCGACGGGTACGTCTATGACGAAGAGGGCCTCAATGCCGAAAAGATCGCCTACATGCTCGAACTCCGCGCCTCGAACAACGACGTCGTGGAACCCTACGTCGAGAAGTTCCCCAACGCGAAGTTCTTCCCCGGCCGCAAGCCCTGGGAGGTCAAGGTCGACATCGCCATGCCGTGCGCCACGCAGAACGAGTTGGACGGCGAGGATGCCAAGATGCTGCTGGCCAACGGCGTGAAGATCGTGGCCGAAGTTTCGAACATGGGCTGCCGCCCCGAGGCCATCGACGCCTTCATCGCCGCCAAGATCCCCTACGGACCCGGCAAGGCCGTGAATGCCGGAGGCGTGGCCACCTCGGGACTCGAAATGACCCAGAACGCCCAGAAACTCAACTGGACGGCCGAAGAGGTCGATGCCAAGCTGCACCAGATCATGTCGTCGATCCACCACGCCTGCCTGGAATACGGCACCGAGGCCGACGGATACATCAACTACATGAAGGGCGCCAACATCGCCGGATTCATGAAGGTTGCCAAGTCGATGGTCGAGCAGGGAATCCTGTAACGACCGATCGGCAAAAATCGGAGGCCGTTCGGACTACCGGGCGGCCTTTTTCATACACATCACTCAGAATCAACCTGATATCGCGAAAACATTCATGGTGAAAAATCCGGGATTCATGATCAAAATCCCCGGATCGGTTGAATTTATTTGCCGCAAAGGGTGCGGCCCTCTATCTTTGCCTGCAAGTCAAACCAAACGACGCAAGAAATTATGGTACACATGCAGAATTTCACGAGCAGAGTGGCTGCCGCAGCGGTGGCCCTGCTGATGCTGGCTTCGACGGCCTGCAGCAAGGACGATGACAAGCAAACCACCCCCACCGGCGGTCAGGAACAGACGCTGACCCTCGCCTCGATGACGGGCAGCTATACGGGAACGTTCGACTTCACGGCTTCGCCCAGTTCGCTGAACCCCGATCCGCAGCCGCAGACCGGTGTAGCCGTCGCGTTCGAGGTGACCGACAAGGGGGCGATCCACTTCCCGGAGTTCCCGGCCGCCACGCTGGTCAAGGCGCTGCTCGGCGAGGAGAACGCCTCGGCGCTGCTTCCCATGCTGGGGACGATCACCTACGACGTAACGATCGGCACCCCGACGGCCGACGCATCGAAGCTCTCGGCTCCGCTGACGACGCCGCAGCTGCGGATCGATCTGCAGGGGGTGATGGTCGTGCTGATCACGATCGAGGCCCCCGAGCAGCTGGTCTACGCCAGTGACGGAAGCGTTCAGTTCACCATCAAGACCACGAAGTGCCAGTTGGGCGAGGGCGAATCGGCCGGTGAGCCGTTCGATCTGGTCAACGAACTGGAATTCACGGCCCAAAAGCAGTAATCCGCGTCAGAGCGGGCCTTTCCCGCTCCGGGCCAAAGCCAGGCCACGCATCATCGGTCAACAGGAAAAGGCCTGGCCGTCGGCCGCAAGCGAAAACGGCTGTCCGAAATTCGGACAGCCGTTTTTTTGCTCCATTTGGCGGGAAGTATGCCCCCAAAAACCGGATCGGGTGCCATTGACAAAAATTTTTCCGATACCCGGATCAAATCACCCGCTCCGAACACAGCGAGTACGCATCTCCCAGCAAGCAACAAAACGAATCGCCACACACAAAAAGGGGCCGACATCCCCGTCAGCCCAGAAATCGCCCACAGTCGCCCACAAAAAAAGCCGACACCCTATAAAAAGGATGTCGGCTCTCTAATCGAATGTCGATGCCCGACCTTACAGCCGCGCCTTGATCGCTTTGGCAGCCTCCTCGTAACCCGGCTTCTCCAGCAGCGCGAACATGTTCTTCTTGTAGGCCTCCACGCCCGGCTGGTCAAACGGATTCACGCCCAGCAGATAGCCGCTGATTCCGCAAGCCTTCTCGAAGAAATAGAGCAGCGAACCGATCACCTCCTCCGAAATCTCCGGAATCTCCACCCGCAGGTTGGGGACCCCGCCGTCCACATGGGCCAGCTGTACACCCAGTTCCGCCATGCGGTTCACCTCCGAAATCCGCTTCCCGGCCAGGTAGTTCAGGCCGTCGAGGTTTTCCGCATCTGCTTCGATAACGACCTTCGAGGCCGGTTTGGCCACCGAGATGATCGTCTCGAACAGCGTCCGCTCACCCTCCTGGATGTACTGCCCCATCGAGTGCAGGTCGGCCGTCAGCGTCACGCTTGCCGGGAAGATGCCCTTGCCCTGCTTGCCTTCGCTCTCGCCGTAGAGCTGCTTCCACCACTCGTTGATATACTGCAGTTTCGGTTCGTAGGAGCCCAGGATCTCGATCTTCTTGCCCGAAGCGTAGAGTGCGTTGCGCACCGTGGCGTAGATTGCCGACGGATTCTCGGCGAAGGGTACCCCCTCGGCCGTCGCCTTCTCCATCTCCTGTGCTCCGCGCACCAGAGCGGCAATGTCAACGCCCGCCACGGCCAGCGGCAGCAGACCTACCGGCGTCAGCACCGAATAGCGTCCGCCCACATCGTCCGGAATCACGAACGTCGGGTAGCCCTCCTGCGTCGCCAACGTCTTCAACGCCCCGCGCGCCTTGTCCGTCACGGCCACGATCCGCTCGGCGGCCTCCGCCTTGCCGTAGCGCTTCTCGATCTCCGCCTTGATCAGCCGGAAGGCGATGGCCGGTTCGGTCGTCGTGCCCGATTTCGAAATCACGATCGCCGCAATCGAGTGCTCCTTCACCGCGTCAAGCAGTTCGGCCGTATAGTCCTCCGAAATGTTCTGCCCGGCAAAGAGAACCGTCGGATTCTTCTGCTCCTTGTGCAGCAGCTTGAACGGGTCGCTCATCGCCTCCAGAACCGCTTTCGCGCCCAGGTACGAACCCCCGATTCCGATGCAGATCACCACGTCGGCCTTCGCACGAAGCTTTGCCGCCGCAGCGTTGATCGCGGCAATCTCCGAATCGGAGATCGACGACGGAAGGTGAACCCATCCCAGAAAATCATTCCCCGCACCCTTGCCCGAATGCAGCAGCGAATTGGCGGCCTGAGCCTTGGACTCCATCTCGGCGGTAATCTCCACACCCGCCTTCGAAATGTCTACTTTTACGTTTTTCATATCGTGTCAAATTAGTTTGGTTGTCAGTTCCTGCATCTCCTTGCGGGCCGATGCCCGTTCGTAAAGAACCCGGTAGACCATCTCCGCAATGGGCATCTCAACCCGGTGCCGCGTGTTGATGTGGCGGATGCAGTCCGCCGCGAAGTACCCCTCGGCCACCATCGTCATCTCGTTCAGCGCACTCTTTACCGTACACCCGTGGCCGATCAGCAGCCCCAGACGCCGGTTGCGGCTGTAGTTCGAGTAGCACGTCACCAACAGGTCCCCCAGGTAGGCCGAGACCTGCGTGTTGCGGCGGTCGGGATAGCTCTCCTCCAGAAAGCGCGTCATCTCCCCGGCCGAGTTGGCGATCAACACCGCCAGAAAATTATCCCCGTAGCCCAGGCCCACGGCCAGGCCCACGGCCAGAGCGTAGATATTCTTCAGAATCGCAGCATATTCGATGCCATAGAGGTCCGTCGAGTAGCTCAGGCGGATGTTCCCCCCGGCGAAGCGCGAACCGATCAGGCGGGCATTCTCCAGATCCGTGCAGACCACCGTCAGGTAGGAGAGTTTCCCGCGCGAGACCTCCTCGGCGTGCGAAGGACCCGTAAAAAGCCCCAGCTGCCTGTAGGAGAGGTCGTAGCGGTCGTGGATATACTCCACGACGGTCTGGTAGTCGCCCGGAACGATTCCCTTGATGGCCGAAACGATGAACTTATCCTGCAGCGGAACGGTCAGCGGAGCCAGAAAATCCTTCAGATAGGCCGACGGCGTGGCCAGGATCACCACCTCGGCATCCCGAACCACGGCATCCAGATCGTCCGACGGCGCAATGACCGACGGGTCGAACTCCAGATCACTCAGATAGCGGGGGTTGCGGCCCTCGCTCCGCAGCGACTCCAGCACCTCCGGATTGCGGACGTACCATCCCACCCGACGCCCGTTGGCCGCAAGCAGCCCCACCAGGGCCGTCGCCCAACTTCCATAGCCGATTACCGCACAGCGCGCATCGGATCCAATTTTATATTCCATGCGGAAAGTCTGTTTTACAATAGGGAAAGCAGGGGCTGCGGCAAACGGAAACCGAGGCTTCCGGGCAGGCAGCCGGCGTGCGATCCCTTATTTATAATCTACAAATATAACAAAAAAAGCAGATTATCACGCCCCCCGCCCGGAATTTCATCTTTCCAGGTCCCGTTTTACCGGGTAAACCGCCGCCGCCGAAAAAAAATACACCTTGAAATAGACGTTTTTCCGGGGCTTTTTGCTACCTTTGTCCGGATATGTCGGCTCCCGACGCGCCGAAAACCGGCAGAGCCGCGTATGTAACTGGAAAATAACGACTTTACAAAAAAATAGTGTTGGGGTAGTTTTATGGGAATCTTTTCTTTGACTCAAGAGTTGGCCATCGACCTCGGTACGGCCAATACGCTCATCATCTATAACGGAAAGGTCGTCGTCGACGAACCCTCGATCGTCGCACTCGACGTCCATACCGGAAAACTCGTCGCCATCGGCCAGCAGGCCCGCCAGATGCACGAGAAAACAAATCCGAACATCAAGACCATCCGCCCGCTCAAGGACGGCGTGATCGCAGACTTCAACGCCACGGAACTCATGCTGCGCGGAATGATCAAGAAGGTCAAAACCTCCGGAAGCCTCTTCGCTCCCTCGCTGCGCATGGTCATCTGCATCCCCTCGGGATCGACCAACGTCGAGATCCGCGCCGTGCGCGACTCCGCCGAACACGCCGGAGGCCGTGAGGTATACATGATCTACGAACCCATGGCCGCAGCCCTCGGTGCCGGACTCGACGTCGAAGCCCCCGAAGGAAACATGGTCATCGACATCGGCGGCGGTACCTCCGAAATCGCCTGCATCTCCCTCGGCGGAATCGTCTGCTCCGAATCGATCAACACCGCCGGAGACGTCTTCACCAACGACATCCAGAGCTACGTCCGCCAGCAGCACAACATCCGGATCGGGGAACGGACCGCAGAAGCCATCAAGTGCTCGATCGGTGCCGCCGTCTCCGACCTCGAAGAGGAACCCGAGGATTTCGTCGTAACAGGGCCCAACATGCTCACGGCCTTGCCCCAGACCGTATCGCTCTCCTACAGCGAGATCGCATACGCCCTCGAAAAGTCCCTCTCGAAGATCGACGCCGCGCTGATGAAGGTCCTCGAATCGATGCCCCCCGAGCTCTACGCCGACATCGTCAAGAACGGAATCTACCTCGCGGGAGGCGGCGCCCTCATCAAGGGGCTCGACCGTCGGCTCAACGAAAAAACCGGAATCCCGTTCCACATCGCCGAAGACCCCCTGCGCGCCATCGCCCGCGGAACGGGTATCGCCCTGAAGAACATCAACCGGTTCTCGTTCCTCATGCGCTGAGGATCAGAACTCAAATAATTTACTGTACGGATTGCGGGCCTCGGTCCGCAATCTTGAATTAAGGTCAATCCCCCGCTTTAACCGAAAAACGCCGTGCGCAAGCTGATCGAGTTCGTCCGGAGCATCTACGTCGTCGTGCTCTTCGTGGTGCTGGAAGCCGCAGCCATCGGCTACTATGCACACTCCTCCAGCTATACCCAGGCCCGGCTGCTCGCCCGGTCGAACCAGGTCGCCGGAGGTGTGCACGGTTTCTTCGCCGGGATCCGGCGGTACCTCTTCCTCGGACGCGAAAACCGGCAGCTCGCAGAACACGTCGCACGCCTCGAAGAAAAACTCGCCCAATACCAGGAGGCCGAAACCGAAGCCCGCCTCGACGCATACCTCCGCGATATCGGCGAATCCAAATACCGGTTCGCCACTGCCGCCGTCGTCGGGAACACCCTCAACCGGATGCAGAACCTCCTGACGCTCAACCGGGGACGCGAAGACGGAATCGAGGAGGAGATGGGCGTATTGGCCCCCGACGGTTCGCTCGTCGGATACGTCGTCGCCTGCACGGACCGGTACGCCGTCGCCATGTCGGTACTCAACACCTCCTTCCGGACCAGCGGGAAAATCGCGCAATCCGAATACTCCGGATCCATCTACTGGGACGGCGCAGATCCCGGATTCGTGATGCTCGGAGAACTCTCCAAATACGCCGACCCCCAACCCGGACAGGAGGTCGTCACCGCGGGACTCTCCGAATACTTCCCCGCCGATATCCTCATCGGATGGGTCGAAAGCGCACAACTCAACGAAACAAAAACCTCGTATACCGTCCGCGTGCGGCTCGCCGCCGAAATGTCCCGGCTCAACGAGGTCATCCTCGTCGCAGACCGCGACCGATACGAAATCCAGGACCTCCAGCACAGCGAACAGGTCGAACTTCACTCCCGAGTCAACTGACATGTACCGAACCATTCCATACATCGGGCTATTCGCCGCCGTCGTCCTCCTGCAGGTATTCCTCTTCGACAACCTCTCGATCAGCGTATACCTAAACCCCCTCGTGTACGTCGTCTTCATCGCCCTGCTGCCGCTCGACGCACAGCCCGTCACGGTCCTCGGATCCGGGCTCCTGCTCGGAATCACCATGGACTGCGCCATGGGTGCCGCGGGAATCAATACCATCGCCACACTCCCCATCGCCTTCTTCCGCCCCTCGCTCGCCGAAATGATCTGCGGCCGCGAAAACGTCCGGGAAGGCGGAATCCCCGCTCCCGACCGCCTCGGAACCCGAAAATTCTTCCTGTTCCTCCTCGCCCTGACGATCATCCACCACACGATCTTCTTCCTGCTCGAAGCCCTCTCCTGGAGCCTGATGCCCCACACGATCCTGAGAATCGTCATCAGCTCCGCCATCTCGGTGGCGTTCGGGTGGATCATCGCACGCATCTTCACCGCAAAAATCTCCGCGCGCGTATGAGGGACTCCGAAAGCTTCCTGAGAATGAGGACCCTGCAGGTCATCGTGATCTTCATCTTCGCGGTGCTCGTCGCCCGCCTGGGCTACATTCAGCTCTTCGACTCCCGCTACGCCGAACTCGCCGAAGCCAACGTCCTGCGCCACGTCGTGCAGTACCCCCCGCGCGGCGAAGTCTTCGACCGGAACGGAGAGTACCTCGTCCAGAGCCGCGAATGCTACGACCTGATGGTCATCTACCGCGAAATCGACAAACGGGGATTCGATACCGCCCGCCTCTGCGACGTCGCCGGAATCTCCCGCGCAAAACTCGAACGCGAACTGGCCAATGCCCGGGTCCGCCCGCGGGCCCCCCGCGTGGTGACAAGCTACATCCCCAAGGAGGACAAACTCCGCTTCGACGAGGGCAATTTCCGCGGATTCTACACCGTCTACCGCACCGTGCGGCAGTATCCCCGCAAGATCGGAGGCAACCTCCTCGGGTACGTCAGCGAGGTCAACGACACCTACCTGAAACGACACCCCGAATACAAGGTGGGCGATTACGTGGGCATGAGCGGCGTGGAGTCCGCCTATGAACCCGAACTCCGCGGCACAAAGGGCGTCAAGATCCAGGAGATAGATACCCACGGGGCCATCAAGGGTTCCTACATGGACGGTCGTTACGACTCCGTTCCCGAACCCGGGAACTACCTCGTCAGCACGATCGACGCCCGGCTGCAGCTGCTCGGCGAAGAGCTCATGCGCGGAAAGGTCGGGGCCGCCGTCGCCATCGAACCCTCGACCGGCGAAATCCTCATGATGGTCTCCTCGCCCACCTACGACCCCGACGAGCTGGTCGGACGCGAACGCGGAAACAACTACATGAAGATGCTCTACAACAAGCGCAAACCGCTGTTCAACCGCGCCGTGAAGGCCAAATATCCCCCGGGGTCGACCTTCAAGCTCGTCCAGGGGCTTATCGGGCTGCAGGAGGGCGTGCTCCGGCCCTCGGACCTCCACGTCTGCCACAACGGCTATCAGGCCGGGCGGCTCAAGATGGCCTGCCACTCCCACGCCTCGCCCCTCGACCTGCGCTTCGCCGTCGCCACCTCCTGCAACGCCTACTTCTGCTACGTCTTCCGCGACATCCTCGACAACCCCAGATACGGAAACGTCAAGGAGGGATTCGACGTCTGGAAGGAGTATGTCGAGAGCTTCGGATTCGGCCGCAAACTCGACTCCGACTTCCTCGACGAAGGGAACGGGTACGTCCCCGACCGCGCCTACTACGACCGCCAGTACCGCGGGTCGTGGAACTCGCTCACCGTCCTCTCGCTCTCCATCGGGCAGGATGCCCTCGGATGCACGCCCCTGCAGCTGGCCAACCTCGCCTGCATCATCGCAAACCGAGGCTACTACTACATCCCCCACATCGTCAAGAAGGTCGAGGGGCGCGATTCGCTCGACCGCCGCTTCTACGAACGCCACTACACGAAGGTCGACCCCAAACACTTCGAACCCATCGTCGAGGGCATGTGGCGCGGCGTGAACGTCGGAGGAACCTCCACGATGGCCCGCCTCGAAGGCTGGGACGTCTGCGGAAAGACCGGAACGGCCGAGAACCCCCGCGGCCGCGACCACTCCACGTTCCTCTCCTTCGCACCGAAGGACAACCCGCGGATCGCCATCTCGGTCTATGTCGAAAACGGAGGATTCGGAGCCTCGGCCGCCCTGCCCATCGCCAGCCTTCTCGAAGAGTACTACCTCACGGACACGATCCGCCGGCCCTACCTGCTGGATCATGTCAAAAACATGCAAATCCACTACCCCGCCTATGACAAGTAACCGGCACAACGGTATTCTCGACGGCGTGGACCGCGGAACCGTCCTCCTCTACGTGCTTATCGTACTGGCAGGATTCGTTTCCATCATCTCCGCCTCCTACGACGACTCCGCAGCGCAGACATTCTCCCTCTCGCACTTCTACATGAAGCAGCTCGTCTGGATCGGAATCGCCTGGGTCACGGC
The DNA here is from genome assembly GCA_944321965.1 of uncultured Alistipes sp. GTDB lineage: Bacteria > Bacteroidota > Bacteroidia > Bacteroidales > Rikenellaceae > Alistipes. Next base: position 34,877 of record CALUNH010000014.1, on the reverse strand, counting down.
GCTCGTCGTCCTGCTGCTCGACGAACGATACTACCACATGTTCGCCTACCCGGCCTATTTCGTCGGACTGGGGCTGCTGGTCGCCGCCCTGCTCTTCGGCCGCGAAGTCAACGGCGCCAAAGCCTGGTTCGAATTCGGGTCCGTCCGCATCCAGCCCGTCGAATTCGCCAAAATCGCAACGGCGCTCGCCCTGGCCCGCGTCATGAGCAACTACTCCTTCTCGATCAACCGACCCGCAGACCTCTTCAAGGTCGCGCTGGTTATCTGCATCCCCCTGCTGATCATCATCCTCCAGAACGATACCGGATCCGGAATCGTCCTCGGATCATTCCTCTTCGTCCTCTACCGCGAGGGGCTAAACAAGTGGCTCTGCATCCCCGTCCTGCTGATCGGCGCCCTGTTCATCGTCTCGTTCCTCCTCTCGCCGATGATGCTGCTGCTCTGTCTGATCCTCGTCTGCACGCTCTCCGAAGCGATGATGAACGGACACTGGCGCTCGCGGATCATCTTCCTCGCCGCAGTGATGCTCGCCGCCATCCTCCTCTGTCTGGTCATGGCCCTCGTCAGCCCCGGGAGTCTCGACCTCTACCACAGCCTCCTCCTGATGACCCTCGCCGCCGTAGTCTTTGCCGCCGTGTACGCCTACCGCTCGCACCTGACCAACATCTTCATTACGCTCGGGCTCTTCGTCGGGTCGCTCATCTTCCTCCCCACGACCGACTATATCTTCAACTCGATCCTCAAACAGCACCAGCGCGACCGAATCCTCAGCTTCCTCGGAATCATCAGCGACCCCCTGGGCTCCGACTACAACGTCAACCAGGCCAAGATCGCCATCGGTTCCGGCGGCTTCGCCGGAAAGGGGTTTCTCCAGGGTACGCAGATCAAATACGGATTCGTCCCCGAAAAACACACCGACTTCATCTTCTGCACCGTCGGCGAAGAGTGGGGATTCCTCGGGACAACCTTCGTCCTCGTGCTGCTCTGTCTGCTGATCCTGCGGCTCATGCGCATGGGGGAGCGTCAGGAGGAGCCATTCGGGCGCATCTACTGCTACTGCGTGGCCTCGATCCTGCTGTTCCACGTCCTCGTGAACGTCGGCATGACCATCGGCCTGATGCCCGTCATGGGAATCCCCCTGCCCTTCATGAGCTACGGGGGTTCATCGCTCATCGCATTCACCATCCTGCTCTTCATCGCCGTGCGCCTCGATGCCTCCACCCGGCAGTTTTCACTGAACAAATTCTCCTGAAAACATGATACCCTACAACCCCAAAGGTCTGACCGCCCGAGAGGTCGAAAAAAGCCGTGCCGAACACGGCAACAACGTCATCACTCCCCCCAAGGACGACTCCGCCTGGAAACTCCTTCTCGAAAAGTTCCGGGACCCGATCATCCGCATCCTCCTGCTCGCCGCCGTGCTCTCGCTGGCCATCGGATTCGTGCACCGCGACTTCACCGAGTCGATCGGCATCATCTGCGCCATCATCCTCGCCACGTGCGTCGGCTTCTGGTTCGAATGGGATGCCCAGCGCCGCTTCCGCCGTCTGAACCAGGTCAACGACGACATTCCCGTGAAGGTGATGCGCGAAGGCTCGATCCGCGAGATTCCCCGCCGCGACGTCGTTGTCGGCGACGTCGTCTACATCGAGGGCGGCGAAACCGTCCCGGCCGACGGCGAACTCGTCGAAGCCGTCTCGCTGAAGATCAACGAATCGACCCTCACCGGAGAGCCCGAAGTCGACAAGACCGTCGATGAGGCGCACTTCGACCCCGAGGCCACCTACCCCTCGAATGTCGCCATGCGCGGGACGACCGTCGCCGACGGATACGGCGTGCTGGTCGTAACGGCCGTCGGCGACGCCACCGAAGCCGGGCGCGTCACCGAACAATCCACCGTCCAGAGCGACGAGCAAACCCCGCTCGACCGGCAGCTGACCCGGCTCTCGAAACTCATCGGGCGCGTCGGAATTCTCCTCTCGGTGCTGATCTTCTGCGTCATGCTCGCCAAGGCCGTCTTCGTCGGAGGGCTGCTCGACCAGGACTGGCTCTCGATCTCGCAGAAGGTGCTGAACATCTTCATGGTCTCGGTGGCCATCATCGTCATGGCCGTACCCGAAGGGCTTCCCATGTCGATCACCCTCTCGCTGGCCATGTCCATGCGCCGGATGCTCAAGACCAACAACCTCGTGCGCAAGATGCACGCCTGCGAAACCATGGGCGCCGTGACGGTCATCTGCACCGACAAGACCGGAACCCTCACCCAGAACCGGATGCACGTCCAGGAACTCGTCCGCTACGACGCGCTCCCCGACCGCGATTTCGCCGAAATCGTCGCGTTGAACTCCACGGCCTTCCTCGACGCCGAAGGCCACATCATCGGAAACCCCACGGAAGGCGCCCTGCTCGAATGGATGCGCCGCGGCGGAAACGACTACGAGGCGCTGCGCGCCGCGGCGAAGATCGTCGACCGTCTGACCTTCTCCACCGAACGCAAGTACATGGCCACGATCATCGAAAGCGGGCTGTCGGGACGCCGCCTGCTCTGCGTGAAGGGCGCCCCGGAGATCGTGCGCGCGATGTGTGCGCCGGACGGGCACGATGAGAAGGTCGCCGAACAGCTCGCCGGATTCCAGAACCGCGCCATGCGGACCCTCGCCGTGGCCTGGTCCGAGACCTCCGCGGCGGAGTGTACGGAGGCCGTTCGGGCCGGAGGGCTGCACTTCGCGGCCGTGGCTGCCATCTCGGACCCCGTGCGCGAGGATGTCCCGGCTGCCGTGGGCCGCTGTCTGGAGGCCGGAATCGGCGTGAAGATCGTCACCGGGGACACCCCCGCCACGGCCCGCGAAATCGCCCGCCAGATCGGACTCTGGGACGATGCCGTCGACGGCGAACGCAACCACATCACCGGAGCCGATTTCGCCGCTGCCACGGACGAAGAGCTGCTGGACCGTGTGCAGGAGCTGAAGATCATGTCCCGCGCCCGACCGCTGGACAAACAGCGCCTCGTCCGACTGCTGCAGCAGCGCGGAGAAGTCGTCGCCGTCACCGGCGACGGAACCAACGACGCCCCGGCGCTCAACTTCGCAAACGTCGGACTCTCGATGGGCTCCGGAACCTCCGTCGCCAAGGACGCCTCGGACATCACCCTCCTGGACGACTCCTTCGCCTCGATCGCCACGGCCGTGATGTGGGGACGATCCCTCTACCGCAACATCCAGCGTTTCGTCCTCTTCCAGCTCACGATCAATTTCGTGGCGATCCTCATCTGCTTCATCGGCGCGTTGTTCGGCACCGAAATGCCCCTCACCGTCGTCCAGATCCTCTGGGTCAACATCATCATGGACACCTTCGCCGCCATGGCCATGGCCTCCCTGCCCCCCAGCGAGGAGGTCATGCGCGACAAACCCCGCGCCCGCAACGAATTCATCATCTCCCGGGCCATGGCCCGCACGATCCTGACCTGCGGAAGCGTCATGGCCGTCGTCCTGCTCGGAATGCTCTTCGGGTGGACCCTCCGCGACGGCGCCCTCTCCATCCGTCAGCTGACCCTCTTCTTCACGACCTTCGTCTTCCTGCAGTTCTGGAACATGTTCAACGCCAAAGGCTTCGAAACCCGACACTCGGTCTTCTCCTGTCTGAAGGGATGCCGCGAATTCTTCCTCATCCTCGCCGCAATCGGAATCGGACAGTTCCTGATCGTCGAATTCGGAGGCTCCGTCTTCCGCACCGTGCCGCTCTCCTGGAAGGAGTGGATCGAAATCATCGGCCTGACCTCCCTGCTGGCCTTCGGCGGCGAAGCCATCCGCGCACTCCGCAGGAAAAAATAGTCCCCCAGCTCAAAATCCGGATCCCCATGTTCAAACGCCCGATCCTCCTCCTGCTGCTCGCCTGCGCCGGGTTCGAGGCCGCAGCCCAGCCCTCCGACAGCGTTGACTGGAGCGCCGGCGGCGAATTCCGAAAACGAATCGACCGCCATACCTCCACGAAAGCCTACCAGATGCTCTACGTCGGGGTTCCGCTGATCGTCGGAGGCGTCGTCATGCAGGCCTATGACGCCGACTTCCGCCGCCTTCGCAACGGATACGTCCCGTCGTTCCACCAGGAGTATGACGACTGGCTCCAGTATGCTCCCGCCGGGGTGATGCTCGCCATGAAGGCCTGCGGCGTCCAGGGACGCAGCTCCTGGGGCCGGATGCTCGTCTCCGACGCCTTCTCCGCAGGGCTGATGGCCATCACCGTCAATTCGCTCAAGTACACCTGCCGCGTAAGACGTCCCGACGGCTCCTCCCGGAACTCATTCCCCTCGGGGCACACCGCTACCGCCTTCATGACCGCAACCATGCTCCACAAGGAGTACGGGCACCGAAGCCCCTGGTACAGCATCGGAGGATATGCCGTCGCTACCGTCACCGGCGTCACCCGGCAGCTCAACAACCGGCACTGGATGAGCGACGTCATGGTCGGCGCCGGAATCGGAATCCTCGCCACCGAATTCGGATACCTCCTCGCCGACCTCATCTTCAAGGAGAAGGGGCTCAACGTCTATGAAACCTTCTCGGTATACGACCGTTACCGACACCCCTCGTTCCTCGGATTCGGAATCGGCATAACAACCGTCCCGGGGGTCTACAAACCCTACGACGGAATGCAGATGGAGTTCTTCTCCGGGCCTACCACATCCATCCAGGGCGCCTGGTTCGCGTCCCCCTACTGGGGTATCGGCGGCCGGCTCGCCTGCTCGAACCTCCGCATGAAGGTCAACGGCCGGATTCAGGACGACAACCTCGAAAGCGCATCCGTCTACATCGGCCCCTATGTCTCCTATCCGATTTCGCTGCGCTGGCAGATCGGGAGCAAACTCCTCGCCGGATACGAATTCTACAAGAGTTGCGAAACCCATCTGCGGACCCTCCCCGGCCGGAACGGAATGGCCGTGGGTACCGGCATCTCGATGAATTACCTCGCCATGCAGAATCTCGGCGTGCGCTTCTCCACCGACTACGACCTGGCCCCGGGTATCTCACGCTCCTCGAACCAGCCGCTCCACAAACTGACCTTCGGGATCGAGGTTTGCGCCGCATTCTGACCACGGGCCGGCAGCGGCAAGCGGGAAGCCGTCCGGGCGAAAATCAGAAAAACGGGCTGCCGGCAATTGCCGACAGCCCGTTTCCTGTCCGGGATCCGTCCGAAGCATCAGAGGAACCGATGCTGGACTGACGCACTCCGGGAAGAGGCCGAAACCGAAGGCTCCACCACATAATCCGGAAGCTCTACCCATGTGTAGATCGAAACAAGACCCTCCGAAACCGATCGCCAGCGGATCTCCGTCTCCGTCCACGATTCAATGACATAGGTATCCGACCACGGCGTATCATCCGAATAGCGGCCCGAAATGATCCGGTTCGAATCCGGGTCATTCTCGATCACATAGGTCCCGGTAAATTTCTTGTAACCGGCCGTCGAAGTGTCCCCGATCTCCTGATAGAGGGTAAAGGTCCCATCATCCCCCAACTGCAGGTAGATGTATCCGGAAATCGCCGTATTGCCGTTCCATGACGTAAGTTCCCAGGCATGGGACGTAGAGACCGTTCCCGGAATGTCTCCGCCACTCCCGTTATCGCCGCCTGCATCTCCGCCGCCGCTCTCCTTCGAGCAGGACACGGCCCCCCAAAACACTCAAAAGCACCAGGGCAAAAAGGGTCAGTTTCGATTTCATAAGCATTCGTTTTTACCGCAAAGGCACGGTTCGCAAAGATCGGGATTGAATCGGGATTTCCAAAATATCCTCCCAAAATCCACCTGATGAGACCAAATTTCCCGGTCAATGGCATAATAAATGCACCGTGAGGCGTATCGTTTTCCCCGAAACAGTCCTGCCATGAGAATTCGTTCGATGCTGATTCTTCTGCTGTTCGCCGTAGCGGCCGGTATGCTCGTCCGGTTCGGCCATGTCCCCTCCCGGGCGTCCCGGAACGCACGAAAGGCCTCCTGGAACGAAATCATCGCCGACCTCAACGCCTGCGGGCGACAAAAGCACCTCAAGGCCGTGCAGCACGTCCACTTCGCAGAGATCGCGGCATCGGAAAACCGTCCCGAAGCCGAACGGCTGTTCCGGGCCCTGGCCTTCTCCGAACGGCTTCAGGAGCAGAACTGTGCCGCAGCCATCCGGCGGCTCGGCGGGAAATACCTCCCGCCACGGCCCGGGGCCCTCTTCGGCGGGGCGACAGACGGAAACCTGGAACGGAGCATTCAGGCCGAACGCCGGAACTACAACAGGCAGCACGAAGCCGGAATACGCCGCGCCATGAGCCGCGGAAACCGATATGCCGCCCGGACGCTGGTCTGGGCATCGGCCGCCGACCTGAGGACCATCCTTCTGATGGAGGCTCGTTCCGAAACCCAAAACCGCGCATTCGCCGTATGTCCCGTCTGCGGGAATCTCTACGCCACGGAGTATCTCGACCGTTACTGCCCCTTCTGTCTGACCGACGGCGAGAAGTTCGTCCGATTCGAATAACCCCAGGGAATCAGGGGCCAAGGAACCAGGGAGTCGGGAAACCGGGGAGTCGGGAAACCGGGAAACCGGGGAGCCGGGGAGCCGACGGCCCGGGCACAAAAAAGGGGACCCGAACAGGTGCGGCCCTTTATCTGCCCCCCTCTCCCGGGTCCCGAATTTTACGGACCGGCGCCGATGGCGCCCCTCCGCCGTGGTGTTACTCCTCGTCGGGCTCCTTCATCGTGTGGTAAACGTTCACCACATCGTCGTCCTCCTCCAGTTTCTCCACCAGTTTCTCCACCGATTCGCGGCCCTCGGCATCGAGCTCCTTCGTATCGGTCGGAATCCGCACCGATTCGCCCGAGACAATCTCAAGGCCCTTGTCGTCCAGCCACTTCTGAATGGCGCCGAACGACTCGTAGGGAGCGTAAACCGTAATGCCGTCCTCCTCGGGGTAGAACTCGTCGACACCCAGGTCGATCATCTCCAGCTCCAGCTCCTCGGGATCGGCATCCCCGGCCTTGAACTTGAAGACACACTTGTGGTCGAACAGGAAGCCCACCGAGCCGCTGTTGCCCAGCGTACCGCCGCACTTGTTGAAGTGCATCCGGATATTGGCCACCGTGCGGTTCGTATTGTCGGTCGCCGTCTCCACCAGGAATGCAATGCCGTGAGGCCCGTATCCCTCGTAGATCACCTCCTTGTAGTCGGCGGCATCCTTCTCCGTGGCACGTTTGATCGCACGCTCGATATTCTCCTTGGGCATGTTCTCGGCCTTGGCGTTCTGGATCAGAATGCGGAGGCGCGTGTTGCCCGAAGGATCGGCGCCGCCCGCCTTCACGGCGATTTCGATCTCCTTACCCAGTTTCGTGAAGGTCCGGGCCATGTGACCCCAACGCTTCAATTTCCGCGCTTTGCGGTATTCAAAGGCTCTTCCCATAAATTATGAATTTTTTCGGATTTTTTTCGTTCAGACTGCAAAGGTATAAAATTCACAAGAAAAAAACGGAATTCATACCCGAAAATATTCGGCCGCTTTTGCCCCGAAACGGCGGATTTGTCCCGGGTTTTTCCTATTTTTGCAGCGGCTCCGCCCCGCAAAAGCCGATTCCCGGGCCCCGGCAGCGATTGTCCGGCCCCGGGCCCCGGCAGTGACCGGCAGTTCCCCGGGCTCCGGACCCGTCCGAAAACAAAAAGAGAAAACCATGGAAATCAAAAGCCGTTTCGACCATTTCAACATCAACGTCACCGACCTCGACCGCAGCCTCGAATTCTACGACAAGGCACTCGGACTCAAGGAGATCAGCCGCAAGAAGGCAGCCGACGGTTCCTACGAACTCGTCTTCATCGGGGACGGCGAATCGCCCTTCAAGCTCGAACTCACCTGGCTCCGCGATCACGCCGCAACCCCCTACGAACTGGGCGAAAACGAAAGCCACCTCTGCCTGCGCGTGGCCGGAGACTACGACGCCATCCGCGAATACCACCGCGCGATGGGATGCGTCTGCTTCGAGAATCACGACATGGGGCTCTACTTCATCAACGACCCCGACGACTACTGGATCGAGGTGCTCCCGCTCAAAAAATAGACCGGCCATGCAGAACGTCCAGAAAGAGAAACGCGACGAAGCCCTGATGCGCGAGGTCGACGAGGCCGTGCGCACGCTCCGTCAGGGCGGGATCATCCTCTATCCCACCGATACGGTCTGGGGGCTGGGGTGCGACGCGACCAATGCCGGGGCCGTCGAGCGCATCTACCGCCTCAAACGCAGCGAAAACAAGAAGTCGATGCTCGTACTGTGCGCTTCGGCCGACATGGTCGTCCGCTACGTCAACCGCGCCCCCGGCATCGCCTTCGAGGTCATGGAGATGGCCACCTCCCCCCTGACGGCCATCCTCCCCGGAGCCGCAGGCGTCGCCCCGAACCTCATCCCCGACGAAGGGACCCTCGGCGTGCGGATCCCCGACCACGAATTCTGCCGCCGGATGCTCCGCGCATTCGGAAAACCCGTCGTCTCGACCTCGGCCAACATCTCCGGAGAACCGACCGCCGTCGGGTTGCAGGACGTTGCCCGCGAGATCATCGACGGCGTGGATTTCGTCGTGAATCCCCGTTTCGAGGGGAAACCCACCCGCAAAGCCTCCTCGATCATCGCATTCGGAGAGGGCGGGGAGGTCAAGATCATCCGCGAGTAAGATGGCACGGACCCTGACAACACCCATTCAGAAGCGGTTCTCCGACATCGACCCCTTCCAGCACGTGAACAACGTCGCGCAGCAGATGTATTTCGACGTCGGAAAGATGGAGTATTACGAAAAGGTGCTCGGCGCCGACGCCCTGCTGGGCGACCTGCGCATCGTCACCGTCTCGACCTCCACCTCCTACCTGGGGCAGGTCCGCATGGGCGATCCGGTGCAGGTCACAACCACCTGCGAGCGCATCGGGAACAAAAGCCTCACACTCTTCCAGCAGATGCTCGTCGGCGGCGACGTGCGCAGCGAAAGCCGCTCCGTCATGGTCGTCTTCGACTTCCCGAATCAGTGCAGCCGCCCCGTCCCCGACGAGTGGCGCCGTCGGCTGCTGGCCGAATAGTGCGGCAGACGGCCGTCGCTCCGCAGGTTCAGGCCGTACCGGTACCCCACGACCACGAGAATCACCCCCGTGAAGATGAAGCCCGCGGCCGTGAGGTTCACCGCGTTGAAGTGCGCCTGCCCCCGCGTAACGGCCAGCAGCCCGGCAATCAGCGGCTGGATGTAGCGGTAGAGCGCCGTATGCACCGAGGTGAGTTTCTCCGTCCCCCGGTAGAGCAGGTACATCGGAAGTACCGTCCCCAGGATCAGAATGTAGGCCAGTTCGGCCTGCGCCGACAGCGGAAGCCGCAAAAAAGCCGTATGGTCGATGTATTTCCAGAAAAACGGAGCCGTCACCGCCAGCCCGATGATGTAGTACCACCCCATCACCACCAGCGTCCCGAGGCGTTCGAGCTGCGGCTTGATCAGCACCGTGTTGATCGCAATGGCCACCACCGCCAGCAGCACGAAGAGATTCCCCTCGGCGCGGCTGCCGCGCGTGAGATCGAAACCCTCGTTGAAGAGCAGGATCCCCGCGCCGATCAGCGCGGCAAGCACCCCGACCAGCCGCCCCGGCAGATAACGGTGCGGATGGAGCAGGTGGTCCATGATCAGCGTGAAGGCCGGGCCCAGCGTCGCTATGACCGACGCATCGATCGGCGTCGTGTAGGACGAACCCCACAGCAGCAGGTACATCCAGCCGTAGACCACCAGCAGCGAAACCGGCACGATCCGCCCCGCATCGCGCCAGCCGATGCGCCGGAAGCCGCGCGTGAAGAGCGCAAAGGGGATGAAAAACAGCGCCGCAGAGAGCACCTGCAACATGAAAATCTGCCGGAAATCCAGATAGTTGCGCGTCAGCGAGACATAAAACGAGAAGTTCGCCCCAAAAAAGAGGTTGGCGAAGATCAGATCCAGGTGATAGCGCGTTTTTCCCACAAATGCACCGTCCGGCAATTATCGCACCGATTTTTTCCCTAACTTTGCCGCGTCTGCAACGCCCCGTTCCGCCGTCACGGTCGGAACCGAGGCAAACGGACGACCCTTCAAAGCGTTCCCGAACATGGACAAAGGAAAACTCAAAGGTCATGCGGCCCTCTGGGTCGCCAACATCATCTGGGGGCTCAACGCCCCGATCGGCAAGAGCGTCCTCATCTCCGCAACCAACCCCGGCGGCGTAAGCCCCTTCGCCATGAGCGTCTACCGCATGGTCGGCGCCTCCCTGCTCTTCTGGGGAGCCTCGCTCTTCCTGCCCCGCGAACGGGTCACACGCCGCGACATCGTGCTGCTCTTCTTCGCCTCGCTCTTCGGCATCCAGCTCAACCAGATGCTCTTCCTCTGGGGGCTGTCGCTCACCTCGCCCATCGACACCTCGATCATCGCCACGATCGTCCCCGTGCTCACGATGGTCCTCGCCACGCTCTTCCTGCGCGAACCCATCACCTGGCTCAAGGCCGGAGGCGTATTCCTCGGCTGCGCCGGAGCCGTGATCCTCATCCTCGTCAGCCAGCACGGCACGGGGCATACCTCCAGCGTCAAGGGAGACGTCCTCTGCATCATCAGCGCCATCAGCTACGCCACCTACCTCACGGCTTTCCGCGACGTCATCGTCCGCTATTCGCCCGTGACGGTCATGAAGTGGATGTTCCTCTTCGCGGCCATCGTCGCCGTCGCAATCTACTACCGACCGCTCGTCGAGGTCGACTACGCCGCCCTCTCGTCCCGCACCTGGGGCGGGATCCTCTATGTGGTCATCTGTTCGACATTCATCTCCTACCTGCTGGTCCCCATCGGGCAGCGCTATCTGCGTCCGACCGTCGTCTCAATGTACAACTACGTCCAGCCCATCGTCGCCGTGCTCTTCACCGTCGCCATCGGGCTCGACACCTTCGGCCCCACGAAGGGATTCGCCGCCCTCTGCGTCTTCGTCGGCGTATGGCTCGTCACCAAGTCGAAGTCCCGCGCCCAGCTGGAGGCCGAAAAGGCCCGACAGGGGAAAAGCGACGTAGAGAAGGCTTAGAGATTCCGCAACAGGCGGAATCCGAAGACCGAAAGAAGCGGACCGGGAAAAAAGCGGTCCCAAGAAGAGGGGAGGAAGAGAAAAGAGGAAGAAATATGGAGGGAAAGGCGGGTCGGCTGTCCGCAGGAAGTCGAAGCGCCCATGTTTTTCGGAAGGCGATGCCCGGATTTGGCAGTTCTCCGAAAAATACTATCTTTGCCCGGCAACCTGAAACAGACTCTGAACGACATGTATCGCATCATCTGCTTGTTTGCCCTGGCGGGAGTGCTCCCCGTATCGGCCCTGCCGATCCAAACGGTCACCGATCCCGACCCCGAATACCTGATCGACACCCGTTATCTGCCAACCGATCCCATCGCAACAACGCAACACTCCGCCCGGAAGAGATTCGACCCGTGGCAAAGCCGTCAGGAAACCATCCTCTCCATCGGCATGTATACCGCCGTGCAGGGAGAGGACGGAGGGGCTCAGGAGAGTTACCGTCTCGATTACACATCGTTCGGGTTCAACGACCTCGGATTCCGCGTCGGGATTCTCTACATTCCCCAGTTGCGGGGGATCGAACGATCTTTCGGGATTCCGATCCAGTTCGCCTGGCGCTCGCCGCTGCGGGGCCGCGAACGCTGGAGCGAGAACTGGCCCGACGCCGCAGCCTCAACCATCGAGAACCGCGGCAACCCGCTCCCGGGGCTACTCTTCATCCTGCTGCCGCAGCGCATCGAGTTCAGCGGCGGCGTGACCCCCGGCTGGATCTTCGGGAAGGAGGACGTCCACTCCGCGCGCACCCCGTCGGTCAACAACGGGAAGTGGTATGAGGAGGGAATACTCCGACACCACCCCTTCACCCTCTCCATCGACGCGGAGATGCGGCTCACCTACCGCATCTGGCGTTTCACGCTCTCCGTCTCGCCGGGTATTCACTACTATGTGACCGACAATTTCCGCACCTACACCTCGTTCTCCGACCAACGCTCCGACCCCGGACGCTGGTATTTCAGCCTTTACGGAGGATTGGGATTCCTGTTCTGAACAGACTCCGGCAATCGGATCACATGACGAAAAGAGGGTGGAAGCATCTCCGCATTCCACCCTCTTTGTATTTGTCATTCGACGACTGCCACCCGAATCAGGTCACTGCGCCGCCTTCACAAGACCCCGCTCGGCCGCCAGACGCTCCATCAGCGCATGGGCCGCCCCGTATTCGTTCGGGATCTCCCCGTCGAGGATCGCATTCTTGATCACCTCCTTGATCTCCCCGATCACCCGGCAGGGGCCGATGCCGTAGGTCTCCATGATGATCTCGCCCGTGATCGGAGGCTGGAAGTTCCGGATCCGGTCGCGCTCCTCCAGGTCCTTCATCTTGCGCCGAACCAGTTCGAAATTCGCCAGGTAGCGCTTCACCTTCGCGTCGATCCCCGACGTAATGTCCGCCTCGCACAGCGTCATCAGCGCCTCCACGTCGTCGCCCGCCTCGAACAGCAGCCGCCGAACCGCCGAATCGGTCACCAGATCCTCCGAAAGAATGATCGGACGCAGGTGCAGGAAAACCAGTTTCTGCACGAACTTCATGTGTTCGTTCAGCGGGAGTTTCAGCTGGCGGAAGATCCCCGGGACCATCTTCGAACCCACCACCTCGTGGCCGTGGAAGGTCCACCCCACCCGCGGATCGTAGGCCTTCGTCTGCGGCTTGCCGATGTCGTGCAGGATCGCCGCCCAGCGCAGCCACAGGTCGTCCGAACGCCGCGAAACGTTGTCCAATACCTTCAGCGTATGGTAGAAATTGTCCTTGTGGGCGTGTTTGCCCCGCCGTTCGACACCCTTCAGGGCCTGCAGCTCCGGGAAAATCAGCTTCAAAAGCCCGGTCATCTCCAGCAGTTCGAAACCCATCGACGGAACCGGCGACAGCACGATCTTGTTCAGCTCCACGGCGATCCGTTCCCGCGAAACGATCCGGATCCGTTCGGCATTCCGGCAGATGGCGTCGAAGGTCTCCTCCTCGATCGTGAAGCCCAGCTGCGCGGCGAACCGCACCGCCCGCATCATCCGCAGCGGATCGTCCGAAAAGGTCACGTCCGGGTCGCACGGCGTGCGGATGATGCAATCCTCCAGGTCCGACATCCCGTCGAACGGATCGACCAGTTCGCCGAACGTCGCCCCGTTGAGCGACCACGCCATCGCGTTGATCGTAAAGTCCCGCCGCCGCTGGTCATCCTCCAGCGTCCCGGGCGAGACCTCCGGCTTGCGCGAATCGCGCGTGTAGGACTCCTTCCGCGCCCCGACGAACTCCACCTCGATCCCCCCGGCCCGGACCATCGCCGTGCCGAAGGTCTTGAAGACCGAAACCTTGGCTTTCAGTTCGCGCCCCAGCGCCTCGGCCAGCGCGATGCCGCTGCCCACGACCACCACGTCGATGTCGGTCGACGGTCGGCGCAGGTAGTGATCGCGCACGTACCCTCCGACGACGAAAGCCCTCACGCCCTGCTCGTCGGCGAGGCGCGAAATCCGGCGGAATATCGGGTTCGTCAACTCCACGCAGCTATTTCACGTGAGGTTTGATGACATCGCGCCACACCAGATAACCTTCGCCTTTGAGATGCAGTCCGTCGAGCGTGTAACGTTTGTCCAAATTGCCGTTTTCGTCGGCCAGGGCTCCCCAGACATTGAGGTAGGTGACGCCCTTCTCGTCGCACAGCGCTTCGAGCCGCTTGTTCGTCGGCACGATGAGCGGGGCATAGGCTTTGCGGCGCTCGTAGCCCGGGAGGTCCACGCCGTTGACGGGCAGGATGCTCTGGACATAAATCTTGGTCCAGCGCGATTCAGCCTGAAAACGGTCGATCAGCCGCCCGATGTTGGCCAGCACCTCGTCGGGCGAGGCGCCGGAGATCAGGTCGTTGATGCCGATCATCAGGAACAGTTTTTTGGGATGTCCCTCGATGATCGGATCGAGACGTTCGAGCAGCCACCCCGAACGGTCGCCGCTGATGCCGCGGTTCTTGATGTGGCGGTTGTTGAACAGCTCGGCCCACTCGCAGCCGTCGGTGATCGAATTGCCCAGAAAGACGATGTCGCTCGAAAGCACCGGGAGCACTTCGAACAACGTCCGCTTGCGGAGGTTGTATTCGCTCTGGGCGAACACCGAACCCGCAACGAGGAGGGCCGTGAAAAGGATCAGAATACGTTTCATGGTCATCATAATTTAAGTTCGCGTCGGTAAAGCTGCACGGTGTTTTCGAGTCCGTAGTAGAGCGCGTCGCAGATCAGCGCATGGCCGATCGAGACCTCGTCGGTCCAGGGAATGCGGCTGACGAAATAGCGCAGGTTCTCCAGCGAGAGGTCATGCCCGGCGTTCAGCCCCAACCCCTGCCGGCGCGCCTCTTCGGCCGCGGCCACGTAAGGGGCGACGGCCTGCTCGGGGCCGTCGGGATATTCGCGCGCATAGGCTTCGGTGTAGAGCTCCACCCGGTCGGCGCCGCACGCCTTCGCCCCGGCGACCATCTCGGCCACGGGGTCCACGAAAACCGAGACCCGGATACCCTTCTCGTGGAAACGCCGCGTCACGCCGGTCAGGAACTCCCGGTTGGCGAGGGTGTCCCAACCGGCATTCGAGGTGATGGCGTCGTGGGCGTCGGGAACGAGGGTCACCTGCGCCGGAACAACCTCCAGCACCAGGTCGATGAAACTCGGAATGGGGTTGCCCTCGATGTTGAGTTCCGTCGTGAGCACCCGTTTCAGATTGCGCACGTCGTCGTAGCGGATATGGCGCCCGTCCGGGCGCGGATGCACCGTAATCCCGTCGGCCCCGAACCCTTCGATGCGCGTGGCCGCCAGCACCACGTCGGGAAGATTCCCGCCCCGCGAGTTCCGGATCACGGCAATTTTATTGATGTTTACACTCAGTTTCGTCATAGTCTTCTCCTCCTTGTCCCGGAGCGCATCCATACAGCGACCCGGCTGCGAGGCCCTCCCTCAAACCATGTCCCGGACCCCGGAAGGGCTTTCCGACAAAAATCCACGACAAGTTTGGATTTTGCTCCCGACTTTTCCTATCTTTGTATCGATATGCCGGTCGCTGCGCCTCGAAAACCGTCTGAAGCAATCCCCGGACGGGCCCGGAGCGTCTCCGGCGTGGTAAAGTTACGGATTTTTTCGAAACTCCGCCGATGAAAATCATACTTTTTTCCCGACCCCGGGTCGCCCACAAACCCGAAGTGCTCCGCGAAATGCTCCGAGCCATCGAACGCCTCGGATTCGATTTCGCCGTAAATGTGGAGTTTGCACCCATTCTCCGACACGCTACCGGATGCAATCTCCCGCCCCGACAAATTTACGGGCCACAGGTCGGCGAGCAGCCTGCCGACTCGCTCATGATCTGCTACGGCGGCGACGGAACCCTGCTCGAAGGCGTACACCGGCTCCACGGGGCCCCCATCCCCGTCATGGGGATCAACGCCGGACACCTCGGATTCCTCACCAGCGCCCCCAACAGCGATATCGGACTCCTCTTCCAGCAGATCGCCGAAGGAAAAATACAAACCGAAGCCCGCTCGCTGCTCCATGTCGAGGGCGTATTCCCCCAGCAGCCAGATTCGTATCTGGCACTCAACGAATTCACCGTCCAGCGCCACGGAGCCGGCATGATCGTCGTCGAAACCTGGGTCGACGGGCAGATGGTCGGAACCTATCACGGCGACGGAGTCATCGTATCCACCCCGACCGGCTCGACAGCCTACTCGCTCAGCGCCGGAGGCCCCGTCGTCGCACCCGCCTGCCGGTGCCTCGTCATCGCGCCGCTCGCCTCGCACAACCTCACTATGCGGCCCCTGGTCATCCCCGACACCAGCGTCATCACCTTCCACGTCCAGGCCCGCCGCTCCGACGCCTTCGTCACCCTCGACAACCGGAACTACCCCATTCCCCACGGCGCCACATTCTCCATCCGAAGAGCCGAACAACCGATTTTTCTCGCCGTCCCGCACAATATATCATTTTACGACACGTTACGCAATAAGATGATGTGGGGAATAGACATCCGCGGCTGAGCACCCCTCCGGGCGCCGCTGCGGAAAGTATGGCAAATCATTTATCCGATTTTTCCTGCTGTTAACAGATTTTTTCCCTATATTTGTGCCCTACTATGAGCGAACAGAAACGCATACCGCAACACGTCGCCATCATTATGGACGGAAACGGCCGCTGGGCCGAACTGCGCGGACTGGAACGTTGCGAAGGCCATGCGGCCGGGGTCGAACCCGTCCGCGCCTCCCTGCGCGCCGCAGCCCGTCACGGCGTCAAGTTCCTCACGCTCTACGCATTCTCCACCGAAAACTGGGGAAGACCCTCGGCGGAAGTCGACGCCCTGATGGAACTCTTCTGCCAGAGCGTCGTCAACGAAGCCCCCGAACTGATCCGACAGGGTGTCCGCGTCCGCATGATCGGCGAACGCGCCCGATTCTCCGACAAGGTCCAAAAAGCACTCGCCGAAATCGAAGAACGGACCGCCGAAGGGAAAACAATTACCCTGATCCTCGCCCTCAACTACTCCTCGCGCAGCGAAATAACCCGGGCCGTGCGCCGAATCGCCGAAAAGGTCGCCGCCGCCCAGATCTCTCCCGACCAGATTCAGGAGGCAACCGTCGCGGAAAACCTCGATACGGCTCCCTATCCCGACCCCGACCTGATCATCCGAACCAGCGGAGAACAGCGCCTGAGCAATTTCCTGCTCTGGCAGGCTTCATACGCCGAACTCTGGTTCCCCGAGGTCCTCTGGCCCGACTTCACCGAAAGGGAGTTCGACCGCGCCATCGAAGAGTACGCCCACCGGGACCGGCGTTTCGGCCTCGTAAAAGGTAAATGAAGTTATTTGTTTGTTTGACAAGAGATCATAGATGAACTATTCCGGTAAGATATTCTCGGCTGCTGCCCTCCTCGTGCTGTGCAGCTCGAATATATTCGCCCAGGAGCCTCAGCCCCAGGATACCACGGCGGCTCCCAAACCCGCCATCTCCGAAAACGCTCCCATGTTCAAAAGCGCCGGAGAGCCCAAACTTTACTATATCCGTAAAATCAACGTCCACGGCGTCAAGTACCTCAACCCCGATGTCCTCAAGTCGTCGGCCGGACTGATCGAGGGCGATTCGATCTATTTGCCCAGCAACTTCATCGCAAACGCTATCACCCGGTTCTGGAGCCAACGATTCTTCTCCGACGTGAAGATCGGAGCCGAAATCGACGGCGACAGCCTCAATCTGGAGGTCTTCCTCAAGGAGAGACCCCGCGTCTACAACTGGGCTTTCGAGGGCATCTCAAAGGGCAAGCAGAAGGAACTCCTCGAAAAACTCAAACTCCGCCGGGGCAGCGAACTCTCCGACTACGTCATCGACAAGAACAAGAAACTCATCCGCGACTACTGGGCCGAAAAGGGATTCCGGAACACCGAAGTCGACGTGCGCATCGACAACGACACGCTCCGGCCCGGCCAGGCCGTCAACGTCACCTTCCTGATCGACCGCAAGGATCGGGTGAAAATCGGCCAGATCAACTTCATCGGAAACCAGCAGTTCGCAGACAAACGGCTCCGCCGAACCTTCAAGAAAACCCACCAGAAGTCGATCAACTTCTTCAAGGGAGCCAAACTCAACGAGTCCGATTACGAGGCCGACAAGGAACTCCTCATCGACTTCTACAACTCGAAGGGTTACCGAAACGCAAACATCATCCGCGACTCGATCTACCCGATCAATGAAAAACGGATCGGAATCGACCTCGAAGTCTCCGAAGGAAACAAATACTTCATCCGGAACGTCTCCTGGGTCGGAAACTCCGTCTACGAAACCGACGCCCTGCAGCGCATGTTCGGCGTCAAGAAGGGTGACACCTACGACAAGAAATCCATGCACAAGCGACTCGGGATCGGCAAGGAGACCAATCCCGACGAAATGTCCGTGTCGTCGCTCTACCAGAACGAGGGATACCTCATGTCGCAGATCGAACCCGCCGAGACGATCATCGGAGCCGACTCGATCGATATCGAAGTCAAGGTCTTCGAGGGCAAGCAGTTCACCATCAACAACGTCGGGATCTCCGGGAACCAGAGAGTCGACGACGAGGTCATCCGCCGCGAACTATACACCCGCCCGGGAGAGCTCTACAACCGCTCGCTGCTGATGCAGACCATCCGCACCCTCGGATCCATGGGGCACTTCAACCCCGAGACCATCATGCCCGACATCAAGCCCGTCACCAACGAGCTCGTAGACATCAACTGGCCCCTCGAAGAGCAGGCCTCCGACCAGTTCAACATCGCCGGAGGCTGGGGATCCGGCACCTTCGTGGGATCCGTCGGCATCACCCTGAACAACCTCTCGGTCAAAAACACCTTCAAGAAGGGGGCCTGGAGACCCTACCCCATGGGCCAGAACCAGCGGCTTTCGCTCTCGGCCCAGACCAACGGCACCTATTACAAGGCCTTTGCCCTGAGTTTCACGGACCCCTGGCTCGGCGGAAAAAAGCCCAACTCGTTCACCTTCTCGGCCCACATCTCCGAGCAGAACAACGCCTACTACGTCTGGCAAACCGCCACGCAATACTTCCGCACCTACGGCGTCGCCGCAGGTCTCGGAAAACGGCTCAACTGGCCCGACCCCTACTTCACCTTCTACGCCGAGGCCAGCTACGAACGCTACAACCTCAAGAACTGGACCGGATTCGTCGTCGAGAACGGAAGCTCGAACCTCCTCTCGCTCAAACTCGTCTTCGGTCGCAACTCCGTCGACCAGCCCATCTATCCCCGCCGCGGTTCGGAGTTCAGCGCTTCGGTCCAGGCCACCCTCCCCTACTCGCTCTGGGACGGAAAGGACTACGCCGACCAGACGATGAGCGACCAGGACCGCTACCGCTGGATCGAATTCCACAAGTGGCAGTTCAAGGCCCAGTGGTTCCAGGGATTCCTCAACAACTCGAACCTCGTGCTGATGCTCAAGGCCGAAATGGGATACCTCGGCAGCTACAACAAAAACAAGGTCTCGCCCTTCCAGCGCTTCGAAGTCGGCGGTGACGGAATGTCCGGATACAACATCTACGGTATCGACATCATCGCCATGCGCGGTTACGAAGACGGTGCCCTCGACCCCTCCAACTACTACTCCCGCGGATACAACAAGTACACCGCAGAGCTCCGCTACCCGATCATCCTCAAGCCCTCGTCGCAGATCTACGTCCTCGGATTCCTCGAAGGCGGTAACGCATTCGACTCCTGGAAAGAGTTCTCGCCATTCAAGATCAAACGAGCGGCCGGTTTCGGCGTGAGACTCTACCTGCCCGTCGTCGGAATGCTCGGAATAGACTGGGGTTACGGGTTCGATCCCCCCGCAAACTCCACAACCAAGAGCGGCAGCCAGTTCCACTTCGTACTCGGACAGCAGTTCTAATTCGTGACTGGTGGCAATAAATTTGAAAGAAAAGAGTTATATTTATGACAACAACTCCGGCTTTCCGGGAACAATAACTTAAAATTTCAGATGATGAAACGGCTGATCCTATTGGCAGCAGGCGTGCTGTCCGCCGGAATCCTCTCGGCGCAGAATTACATAGTCGTAAACAGCGAGAAGATTTTCAAGTCGATGGCCGTCTACAAGCAGGCCATCGAAGAGTTGGATTCGCTCGCCAAACAGTACCAGACGCAGGTGGATGCCAAATTCGCCGAGGTAGAAACCCTCTACAACAACTACCAGTATCAGAAGGCGTCGCTCTCGTCGGCGTCGCGCCAGGCCCGCGAAAATGAAATCCTCGCCAAGGAAAAGGAGGCTCAGGAGTATCAGGAAAGCCTCTTCGGACAGGAGGGTACCCTGATGAAAACCCGAATCGAAAAGATATCCCCGATTCAGAAAAAGGTATTCGCGGCCATCGAGGCCTATGCCAAACAGGTCGGGGCGGATCTGGTGCTCGACGCCTCGAACAACCCCACGCTGCTCTACAACAACCCCGCGGTAGAGCGCACCCAGCAGGTCATCGACCTCCTGAAAAAATAACCGCAGACATCAAACATTAACTGTCAAATTTTATGAAAAAGGTACTTAAATTAACCCTGGCTATCGCTCTGATGATGGGTTCCACGTCGCTCTTCGCACAGAAGTTCGGACGCATCAACACCCAGGAGATCATCATGGCGATGCCCGAGACCAAGACCATGCAGACCAACATGGAGGCTTATGCCAAAGAGCTGCAGGACAACATCGAGACGATGAATGTAGAGTTCAACACCAAACTGCAGGACTTCCAGAAAAACTTCAACACCATGAACGACATGGCCAAGGAGATGAAGGAAAAGGATTTGAATGACCTCCAGGCCCGCATCCGTGAATTCCAGGAGCGCGCACAGCAGGAGTATCAGAGAAAGCAGAACGAACTCCTCTCCCCGATTATCGAGAAGGCCAAGAACGCCATCGACAAAATCTCGGCGGCAGGCGGTTATCTCGTCATATTCGACACCTCGACGGGTTCGCTGGCCTATTTCGACGAGGCGGCTCTGACCGATATCGCTCCCGAAGTAAAGAAGGAGCTCGGAATCACCGATACGCCCGCTGCAACCCCCGCCGCCCAATAGGCCGCGGAGGTCGGCATCCCGGAGGGGGGGGGCCGCAGAGGGAGAGGGCCGCAGAGGGAGAGGGCAGAAGGGGAGAGGGCAGAAGGGGAGAGGGCAGAAGGGGGCCGTCACGGAAACCCGCCACCAGGGCACCACAGAGGCGCCACGGAAAGCCCACCACGGAAAGCCCACCACGGAAAGCCCACCACGAGGGAACCACGGGGAGCTGCCACGAGGAGTTGCCACGGGAACCCCGGCACAGGGAATTGCCACGGAAACCCCACCACGGGAAAACCGCATAAAATTGAGGGAGGAGTGCTCCCGAAAAACGTCGAATCGCGAGATTCGGCGTTTTTTTCGACCATTCATCTGTCAAAATGGGTTGTGAAGTGTTCATTCTGTCGCCTTGAAAGACTTTTCAGCACGCTTTGCCGTTATAGTTTCAGATGACGCACCTTAACTTACTTAATGAGAACATGAACAACGAGGTCCGGGAAAGCCCGATAAACCACTTCACGCTTCAGGAGCTGATCTCGATCTCCGGAGGCGAACACAGAACCGGAGTCATGGCCGAGCGCATCGCCGCCAGCACAAGGTCCCATCTCCAAACCTTCCAGGATCCCTGCAGGATCAACGCTTTCATCATCGGGGTCGGAACCGAAGGCGAATGTTCCGGGCTGCACAATCTTCAGGAATTCCGGATCAAAAAGGACACGCTGTTCATCTTCGGGCCCAACAACATTCTCCAGGTCCGGTCCGTCGAACGGCTGAACGTGCATGTCATCGCCATATCGCCCGACTTCATCCAGCGCATCAACATCGACACGAAGCATCTGCTGCCGCTGCTCCTGCAATTCGCATCACACCCCTGCCTGGAAATCCCGCACAACGAATGCCAGGCCCTGCGCAGTTTCATCGCACTGATCGAACAGGAGCTCAAAGTCCCGGAGAGCGAATTCTCGACCGAAATCATCGGAGGCCTCATCACGGGATCCGTCTACAAGGTCGGAGAGATCCTCCGCCGCTACCTCTCGGAGCATCCCGAAGTTGAAAACCCGGCCCGTGATCGCGCCAAGGAACACTTCACGCAATTCACCCGGCTGCTCAACGAAAACTACAAACGCGAACGAAGCGTCGCCTTCTACGCCCGACAACTGTGCATTACGCCCAAGTACCTCACCACGCTGATCAAGCGAATCAGCGGAAGGTCCGTCTCGGAATGGATCGACAGCTATGTGATTCTCGAAGCGAAAACACTCCTCAAATATTCGGACATGAGCGTGCAGGAGATCGCCTATTCGCTGAATTTCCCCAACCAGTCGTTCTTCGGAAGCTACTTCAAACGCAACACCGGCATGTCGCCGTCGCAGTACAGGACCCGGCAATAAGCCGGACAGAGAGCCGAACCCGATTCCGAAACGGTCGGACAAAGGCGAAAACCGATATCCATAGGACCGATTTTTACGGGCGGGCGATTGTTTAATCGCCCGCTTTTTGTACCTTGCAGAGAAATTCCGCGGAGGCGCCAAATCGTGAAAAAGTTCCTCAAATATACGCTCCGGACCCTGCTGGCCCTCGTTCTGCTGCTCTTCTGCTGCCTGGCCCTGCTCTATGTCCCGGCCGTGCAGGAACTGGCCCGGCGCAAAGCCCTGGGACCCCTCTCGAAGAGTCTCGGACTGGAGATCTCCGCAGAACGCTTCCGGCTGCGCTTTCCGTTGCGGCTCAACGTCGAGCAGATCCGGATCCTCGACCGCAGCGACACGCTCGTCGACTGCGGACGCATCGCCCTGGAGGTCGAACTCTGGCCGCTCGTCCGCAGGGAGGCCGTCGTCCGGAGCCTGGAGATCGACCGGCTGGCTGCCCGCTACCGCGATACCGCCACGGGATTCGACATGCGGATCGCCGCCGGGCTCTTCGCCGTGGAGCGGCTGCGGGCCGATCTGCGCCTCGAAAAGGCCGCCGTACAACGCATCGCACTCGACAGCGCCGCCATCTTCCTCCACCCCGGAGAGCCGGTTGCCGAAGAAAAAACCGACTCCGCCACCGCCCCGCTGCGTTGGACCATCGACCTCGACACCCTCTCGATCCGCCGCACGGCGTTCGAAATGGGCGGGCCCGGAGCCGATTCGGAGCTCTCGGTACTGTTGGCCGAAGGGGGTGTGGAGCAGTGCCGGGTACGACTTGACAGCCAGCAGGTGGCCGTAACCCGCGTATGGATCGACCGGGGCGACTACGCCTACCTCGTCGCACCCCCCGCGGCAGGGAGCGCCGGGACGGTAGAAACAGTCGGGACAGTCGGAGCGGTCGGAAAAGAGACGGCTGCAGCGCCGGAGGAATCCGGGGTTTTGGAAAAGCCGGAAAAGCCGGAAGAGCCCGGGGCCGTCCAGTCGAAGGGGACAAAAGCGGTAAAAACAGAGACAGAAACAGCAAAAGAGACGGTAGCGGCGGCAAAAACGGAGGCCGCGGAGCCGTGGAGCATTCGGATCGGAAGTGTGGCGTTAGTCGGCAACCGGGTTGCTTACGGCGTTGCGGGGCACCGTCCGGCGGAGGGGTTCGACCCCGGGCGGATCGTCCTGAGCGGGGTCGATCTGACGGTCGATTCGCTCTACAACCGCGGCGGAGAGGTCGCCCTGCAGATCCGGCAGTTGGCCTTCACCGAACGCTGCGGGCTCACGGTAGAACGGACGCAAGGGCGCTTCGAGATGGGGCCGGAGGGGATTTCGCTCTCGGGATTCGAACTCGCCACCGCGGCCTCACACCTGCAGGCCGACCTGACGGCAGGACCCGGGGCGCTGCAAATGGAGCCGACCGCCCCGCTGACGGCCAACCTGACGGCCGAAGTGGCCACCCGCGATTTGGCCCGTATCGTCCCCGCGGCGATTCCCGCACCGCTGGACAACCGGCTGCTCAGGCTGCACCTCGCCACGGCCGGAACGTGGGAGGAGTTCGAAAAAATCGGCGTGGAGATCTCCTCGCCCGAATGGCTCTCCCTTACGCTGGACGGCAAGGCTCGCTATCCGCTCGATCCGAAACGGCTGGCCGCTTCGGCCCGGTTCCGGGGTGCACTCCGCAATCCGGCGTTTCTGCTGGAGGTCCTGCCCGATACGGCCCTGCGCCGCAGGGTGGCACTCCCCCGGCGAATCGGATTGCAGGGCACGGCAACGGCTTCGCACGGGGTCTATTCGCTGGCTTCGGTACTGACGGCCGGACCGGGCCGGAGCGGTACAGGTGCGGGTGCGGGTGCGGGTGAAAACGGTACCGGCCGCACCGGAACGGAGGGACGCATCGGGTTGGAGGGTCGGTTCGACGCGCAACGGAAGGCCTACGAAGCGACGATTCGCTGCGACAGTTTCCCGGCAGGGAGTTTCCTGCCGTCCGATTCGCTCGGAAGGATCGATCTGACACTCTCCGCCCGGGGCGAAGGGTTTGATCCCCTGGCTCCCGCGACCCGGGGCCGGGTTCAGCTGGAGGTTGCACGGGCGGAGTATCGCGGGCACGACTTCGGCGGGGTCAGCGTGAAGGCCGGACTTGCAGAGGGACGGTTGACCGGACGGATCGAGGACCGCGATTCGGCTCTGCGCCTCGCACTCGGAATCGAGGGGCTGTTGACCCGGGAGCGGCAGCAGGGTCGGATGACTGGGCGGGTCGGGTGGTTCGACCTCGCGGCGCTGGGGCTGGTCGCCGAACCGATCGGCGGGATGTTCCACCTCGATGCCGAAGCCGCAGCCAACGCCCCCGGATGTTACGACGCCCGCATCGCCCTGGACAGCATCGCCATCCGGAACGGGACGGAGGTCGACCGGATCCGTCCTACGAGCGCAGCCTTCCATTCCGATTCGACGCAGACCCGGGCCGAAATGCTGTCGGGGGATCTACGCCTGGAGTTCCGGTCCCCGGAGGCGCTCGATTCGCTGAAGAGCGCACTGCCCCGGTGTATCGGCGTGCTGACGCAGCAGATGCAGGACCAACGGCTCGACATGGATTCGCTGAGGCCCGTCCTGCCCGATTTCCGGCTGCAGCTCTCGGCCGGAAGAAACAACATCCTGAACAACTTCCTCCGCACGAAGCAGGTCGCTTTCCAGAGGCTGGAGATGCTCGGGGTAAAGGGTGATTCGCTGCCCGTGGCGCTCGGGATGCAGGTCGAGGGGTTGACGTCGGGAGGCATCCGCCTCGACAGCGTGGAGGTGTCGATGCGGCAAAAAGGCCCCCGGCTGCAATACGCCCTCCGCGTGGCCAACGCCCCCGGGAATCTCGACCACCTGGCCGCCGCAGGCATCTACGGCGACATCGTACAGAATACCGCCCGGGCCAACCTCTACCAGCGCGACCGCAGCGGCCGCGAAGGTCTGCGCTCGCAGATCGATGCCGCCTGGAACGACTCGCTCGTGCGCGTATCGCTCGGGGCTGATCCCCAGTTCGGATTCGAACCCTGGGCCGTCAATCCCGACAACTACCTCGTCTACCGTTTCGACCGCAGGATCGAGGCCGATCTCGACCTGACCCGCGGGCAGCAGCGATTCGCCGTCCATTCGCTCCCGCCGTCGGGAAGCGTGGGTGGAATCCGGCTCGAAACGGCCGGGCTCGGAATCGGAACCATGCTGGAGCTGCTGCCCGCGGCGCCGCCCGTCGACGGGCTGCTGGGCACCGATCTCACGCTCGGAATGGGCGCCGATACCCTCGGACTGCAGGGAACGGTCTCCGTCGCCGGGCTCTCCTACGACCGGCAGCGATTCGGGGATGTGACACTCGCGGCACGTTATGCCCAGGGCGCCGGGCAGCAGGCCGAAGCCCGGCTCTCGCTCGATTCCATCGAGGTGCTGGCGGCCTCCGCCCGCTATCGGAAAGAGGACGAAAATCCCCTCACGGCTTCGCTCGCCATCCCGGGGCTCCCCCTGCAACGCCTCAATCTCTTCCTCCCCGAAGAGCTGCTGCAACTCTCGGGGGATCTCTCCGCCGAACTCCACGCAACGGGATCGCCCCAGAGGCCCATCCTCGACGGCGCTCTGCACTTCGCCGCAACGCAGCTCCGCGTCCCGATGATCGGCACCGCATTCACGCTCGCCGACGATACCGTCCGTTTCGACCGCAGCCGCCTGCTCTTCGACCGGTACGCCATCCTCGCCCCGAACCGCAAACCGCTGACAATCAACGGTGAGATCGACCTTTCGGATTTCGCGCGCATGAGCGCCGACCTCACCCTGCGGGCCGCGGATTTCCAACTCGTAAACGTCCCCCGCAAGGAGAGGACAACCGTCTACGGAACCGCCTATCTCGATCTCAACACCTCCGTCAAGGGGCCCGTCGACGAACTCGCGGTCCGCGGGAACGTCGCCCTGCTCGGCGGAACAGACATCAACTACGTCATGCAGGGTTCCCCGATGGAGGTCAAGGAGCAGTCGCAGAACCTCGTCTCGTTCGTCTCCTTCCGCGAACTCGACGCGCAGGAACCCCTCGAAGAGCTCCCGCCCGTGAAGATCGGAGGGCTGGACATCGCCCTGAACATCGACATCAACAACGACGTCAAGGCCGCCGTCGACCTCTCCACCGACGGCAGCAACCGCATCGACCTGCGCGGCGGCGGGAACCTCGCCTACACGATGAACCCCCTGGGCGACATGCGTCTCGCAGGGAAATACGTCCTCTCGGGCGGAACCGTCAGGTACAACCCGCCCGTCATCGCACAGAAAGTTTTCAGGATCAAGGAGGGCAGCTACGTGGAATGGATCGGCGACCCCGCCGACCCGTCGTTCAACATCACCGCCGTGGAGAGCGTCCGCGCAACCGTCTCCTCCTCGTCCGACGGTCAGGACGCCCGGACGGTGAATTTCGACATTTCGATCAATATCCGCAACACGCTCACCGACCTGGCCATCAGTTTCGGACTCGCCGCGCCCGAGGACCTCACGATGCAGAACCAACTGAACTCCCTCACCGCCGAACAGCGGGCCAATCAGGCCATGAACCTCCTGATATACAACACCTACACCGGACCCGGGACCACCGCGAAGGTCAGCTCCGAAAACCCGCTCAACACCTTCATCCAGAACGAACTGAACCAGTGGGCACAGAACAGCCTCAAGGGCGTGGACCTCTCCTTCGGAATCGACTCCTACGGCCAGGACGACCCCAACGGGCAGCGGACCGACTACTCCTACCGCCTCTCCAAGAACCTCTTCAGCGACCGCATCCGCGCCGTCATCGGAGGCAAGTTCAGCACCGACACCGACCCGACCCAAAACCTCAAGGAGAACCTCATCGACGACATCTCGATCGAATACATGCTCGACAAACGCGACAACATGTACATCCGACTCTTCCGACACACCGGGTACGAAAGCATCCTCGAAGGCGAAATTACCGAAACCGGCGTCGGATTCGTCATCCGCGAACGGATCTCACGGCTCGGGGACCTCTTCCGGTCGTCGAAACCCAAACCCCAAAAACAGGTACGACATGAAGACGAGGCTCAATAGATTCCGGCGTGTGCTCACCGCCGTGGGGCTGCTGCTGCTCGGAGCCTGCTCCACAACCCGCCGCATCCCGGAGGGCGAGGTCCTCTACACCGGGGTGAAACACTTCCGCATCCTCCCCGATTCGGGCGTCGTACTCTCCGCCGAGGCCGAAAGCGCCGCCCGCGAACCCCTCTCCGTGGCTCCCAACAACCCGCTCTACAGCCCCTATCTGCGCACCCCCTTCCCGACCGGACTGTGGGCCTGGAACTACTGCTACACCCCCCGCGAAAAGGGATTCAAATACTGGTTCTACAAGCGGCTGGCCAAAGAGCCCGTCCTCCTCTCGAAGGTCCAGCCCGCGGTCCGCACCCAGGTCGCCGAACAGGCCCTCGGGAACCACGGCTATTTCGGTTCCAGCGTCTCGGACTCCCTGCGCTATCGCAAGCACGGACGCAAGGCAAAGGTCGACTACACACTCCGCATCGCTCGACCCTGGTACTACGGCAGCATCGAGTATCCGAAGGTCAACCCGACGATGGAACCCCTGATCGACAGCCTCCGCGCCACTTCGCTGATCCGTTCCGGCGCGCAGTACAACCTCGATACGCTGACCGCCGAACAGCAGCGGATCACCGGGATTCTCCGCAACCGCGGATACTACTACTTCCGCCCCGAATACCTCGAATACCTCGCCGATACCACCCGGCGCCGCCAACAGGTCGACCTGCGGCTCCAACTCAAGCCCAATCTCCCGGCTACGGCCCTCAAGCCCTATCGTGTGGGGGATGTCACCGTGCATCTCAGGAACCTCCGGCCCGGACCCGTCGATACGCTCCGCACCCGGAACACCACGGTATTCGCCCAGCAGCCCATGAAGATCCGACCGCGGCTCCTCGCCCGGACCCTCACCCTCGAACCCGGCGAGCTCTTCACCGTCGAGGCCCAGAACCGAACCCAGACCGAACTCAACAAACTCGGCATCTTCCGATCCGTCAACCTCTCCGTCACGCCGCTCGATTCGCTGCGCGGCGGGGACTCGCTCGATGTCGACATCGACGCCCGGTTCGACTACCCGCTGGAGGTCGCACTCGAAACCGACGTCACCTCCAAGTCCAACAGCTTCATCGGACCCGGCATCACCCTCAAGGTCAGCAACAACAACCTCTTCCGCGGCGGTGAGGTCCTCGACGTCAAACTCAACGGATCCTACGAGTGGCAGACCGGAAACAAAAACTCCGGAGGACACTCCTCACGGCTCAACTCCTATGAGCTGGGGCTCAATGCGAACCTGAACCTGCCCCGTCTGCTGCTGCCCCGCGAGTGGGTCCGCAGGATGCGCTACCCCGGAAGCACCTCGTTCCAGCTGGGTGTCGACCTGATGAACCGACCCCGCTTCTTCCACCTGATCGCCTTCAGCGGGTCGGGCGGATACAACTTCCAGACATCCCCCTACAGCCGCCACGACCTCACGGTCTTCAAACTTACCTACAACCGGCTGCTCCATACCACCGCCAGTTTCGACCAGACCATGGAGGAGAACCCCTCCATCGCCATGAGTTTCCGAAACCAGTTCGTACCCTCGATCAGCTACACCTACACCTTCGACAAGACATACGGGGCCTCCGCAAACCGCAGCTTCTACTGGCAGAACAGCCTCACCTCCGCCGGGAACCTCCTCGCCGGAATCCTGCGCGCCTGCGGCGAACGACAACCCCAACTCCTCTTCGGCAACCAGTTTTCGCAGTTCGTCAAGGAGGTCAGCGAAGTGAAGTTCTACCACCGCATCGGCCGCCGAAACAACTGGCTCGCAACCCGTTTCCTCATCGGCGTGGGGTATGCCTACGGGAACTCCGAGGTGATGCCCTACAGCGAACAGTTCTACATCGGAGGCGCAAACAGCATCCGCGCCTTCACCGTCCGCTCCATAGGCCCCGGCAGCTACCGCCCGCCCGCCGACGACAGCGACGGATATCTCGACCAGACCGGCGATTTCAAACTCGAAGCCAATATCGAATACCGTTTCGGGATCATGGGACGTCTGAACGGCGCCGTCTTCCTCGATGCCGGGAATGTCTGGCTGCTGAAAAACGACCCCAACCGCCCGGGAGCCGAACTCAAATGGAAAGGACTGCTCAATGAAATCGCACTCGGAACCGGATTCGGGCTGCGTTACGACATCAGTTATCTGGTCATCCGTGCCGACCTCGGGATCGGCATCCACACCCCCTATCCCAATCCCGACAAGCGAGGCTATTACAACATCTCCAGTTTCCGGGACGGGCTGGGATTCCACCTCGCCATCGGATATCCCTTCTAAGCAGGTCAGAGGAGGGCAGGAGAAGACACCGGGAAAAGGCCGGAAGAGCGGCGGAGAAAGGGCAGGAAAGGGCAGGAAAAGGGTCGGAAAAGGGTCGGAAGTGGACCGGAAGAGGGCCAAGAATCGGGAGAGGGACGGGAAGTTGGCCGGGAGGTCGGCCGGAGCGGGTCGCAGCGACTCCACCCCGCAGCCCGCACTAAAACGGATAACCCACGCCGAAGTTCAGCGCCGTATTCTTCCACTTGAAGTTGCGGATCCAACGCTCGCCCGCCGGATTGTTCGGATTGTGAAGCTGGATGCCCCAGTCCAGACGCAGCACCGCAAACTTGATGTCGAAACGAAGGCCCAGACCCGTGTTGAAACCCAACTGCCGGTAGAAACGGTCGAAATGGAAAACCGCATCGTCCGAATACTCGTCCGGATTCTGTCGGATATACCAGATATTGCCCACGTCGAAGAACGTCGCACCGTGGATCATGCCCCAGATCGGAAACCGAAGCTCCAGATTCGCCTCCAGTTTCACATCACCCGTCTGAACCGGAAAGTCGTTGTGCGGATTCGCCACCGAACCCTGTCCCAGCGTCCGCGGCGCCCAGCCCCGCATTCCGTTGTTGCCGCCGCAGTAGAACTGGCGGTCGAACGGAACCGACTCCGAATTCCCGTAGGCCATCGCCACACCGCCGTAGAGGTGCCCCACCAGCGCCGTCACATCCCCCAGCATGATTTTACGGCTCACACTCAGGTCCGTCCGGAAATACTGCGAATACTGGATGCCGAAGATCGTATAGTAGTCCTTCCCGGCCGCCGGGGAGAAAAAGGCGTGCTCCACGGCATCGATCAGGTTGCCCGCCGTCTCGCCGTTGAAACGGACCGTCGTGGCGTTGCCCCCGAAGTTCTTCCGCTGGTTGTTGTAGCTGTAGCCGAACGACAGCCCCCCGATGAACTGCGTACTGAAACTGTTGATCAGGTATTTGTTCTGCGTACTCCCCAGAAACTCCGGGTCCACCGGACGGGTCATGTCGATCACGTTGATGTCGATCGGCCGCAGCGAGAAACTCGAATAGTGGTTGTTCGTCCACATATATGTCAGACCCGCACTCGACAGCGTCCGCGCATAGTAGGGGCGGTCCTGGAAATTCACCGAAATCTCGATCTTCGTCCGCGGCTGGTTCACGTTCCGGAAACGCCGCATGTGCCACGGCGCCAGGAACCGCGGGAAGGTCAACCCCGTCGTGATTCCGAACTCGGTGGCCCGTTTCTTCCGCGCATCCGGGGCCTTCATGAACTCGTATCCCGCCGTGAACGACAAGTCGAAAGACTCCGCACCCCGGAAAATATTCCGGTTCTGATAACCCACCGTGGCCTTCAGCCCGTAGAAACTCGACGTCGTGCTCCCTTCGAGATCCACCTTCACGCTCTGACGCAGTGTCGGCGTACAGAGAATGTTGCACGTCAGATAACCCTCCCGCGTATAGAGCGTCGTCTGCGTGGAGTCCGCCGACGATCCGATGAACGAGACGTAGTTCGTGGAATCAGCCCGCTGCGGCTGCTCCTCGAATGCGATCCGCGTGCTCTTGAAATAGCCCAGCGACATCAGGTCCGCATAGGCCCGGTTGACCTGCGACGAGTTGTAGATGTAGTTCGGGTAGAGCGGGACCGTCTGCCGCAGCACCCGCGGCCGCAGGTTCGGGCGCTTCTCATAGATGATGTGAAGGCCCCGGTAGTAGGCCGTGTCCAGCCGCGAGAAGAGCGTCGTATCGTTCCGAAGATCCGTCGGGTCGTAGTCCGGAAAGATGTTGATCCGGTCGAGGCGGTAGACCATGTTGTTGTCCATCACGGCCTTGCCCCGGGCGTCGTAACCCGACAGGTACTGCTTGACGACCACCCGAAGGTCCACCTTCCGGCCTCCGCCCAGCGTATCGGCCAGGTACATGATGTTGTTCACCGAGAAGTTGTAGTAACCCCGGTCCCGCAGGTACTCCGTAATCCGTTCGCGTTCGGCATCCAGCACCGTCACGTCGTAGATCGCTCCCCGCCGGAGCAGGGTCCGCGACGTATCCGGAAGCACGATCTGTTCGAGGAACCGGTCCTGGAATTCGTAGGAAATCGAATCGATCCGGTAAGGAGCCCCCTGGTGCGTGCGGTAGAAGACCTTCGCCCGTTTGCGCCGCGACACGGTGTCGATCCGGAATGAAACCTGCGAGCTGAAAAACCCCTTCGAATCCATATAGACCTTCAGGTTCTCGGCGCTCTTCTGCGTGAGGCTCTGGTCCAGCAGCACCGGAGCCTCGCCGATTTTCCGTTTCCACTCGTTCCAGCGGTTGTCCTTCGCCGGATCGGCCTGTTCGTAGAGCCAGACGTAGAAATTCGTCCCCAGGAAGCGTTTGTTCGGACTCTGCCGCACGTACTTCTCCAGCTCCGAGGCCGGAATCCGCTCCCGGCGCGGAACCGTCCGGTCGGATTCCACCTTCACCTGCTGCACAAGGTAGCTGCCCTCGGGAATATGCCGCGTGACGCTGCACGCCGAGCCGACCAGGCTCAGCACCGCAGCGATGAATATGCGGCACAGTTTGCCCACGGAGGATCAGTGATTGAAGAAGCCCTTCTCTTTCAACAGCGCAAAATAGGACTCCGAGATGGCCAGGTTGTCCCGACGCACATAACGCCGTTCGGTGAAGATCTTCGCCAGATTCGGCAGACCGTTCTCCGCCAGCAGCTGTTTCGTCAGTTCCGACTCCTCGCGTTCGGCCCACAGTTCATCGATCTCCGCGGCCGTATAGTCCGTGTATTTCTCGTAGTGGACCACCGCATCCAACGGAAGACGGTCGGTCAACTCGGGCGATTCGGCCGGATAGCCCAGCACCACCGTCGTGAGGGGAATAACCCCCTTCGGGAGCTCCAGGATCCGCGAAATGTCACCCGCGGTATAGATCGTCGTGCCGAGGATGCAGATCCCCAACCCGTGCAGCTCGGCCTCCACGCAGAGGTTCTGCGTCGCCAGCCACGCATCCGCCGATGCGTTCAGGAACCATGCGAAGTTGTCGTAGGCCGGATCGGCGTCGCGCTGCTCGCACCACATCGTAAAGCGGTGCACGTCGGCGCAGACCGTCACCAGGCACGGGGCCTCAAGGACCATCGGCTGGTTGAAATGGCACGGCGAAAGTCTCTCGCGCAACGCCCGGTCACGGGTCACGATCAGTGAATAGAGCTGCATGTTGCCGCACGTCGAAGCCCGCGTGGCGGCTTCAAGGCATTCGCGCAGAACTTCTTCGGGAATCGGCGTCGGGCGGAATTTACGTATCGAACGATGCTTGAAAAGCACACTTTTCATAGATTGGACCTTTAAAAAACACCTTTGTCTTACAAAATATCCGGACTCCGGGACTCCCGGGCGGATATTTTTCACAAAAGTAGCAAAACTTTTAGAAGTTTTACTATTTTTGTACAGGATAAACCGCCGCACAAAGAGGCCCGACCATGCTCCGTACAATCCGGAAACAACCGCCAGGTCACCGACTTGTCGAGACAAAACAGCCGAAAGGTGCAAACCGAATTTGCAAAATACGAGGGTGCCGGAAACGACTTCATCCTCATCGACAACCGCAACGGCGTTTTCACGCCCGAGCCCGGGTTGATCGCACGGTTGTGCGACCGCCACTTCGGAATCGGAGCCGACGGTGTGATGACCCTGACCCACAGTGCCGAAATCGACTGTTCGATGCGCTACTACAACGCCGACGGATCGGAAGGCGAAATGTGCGGAAACGGCGCCCGATGCTTCACGCTCTTCGCCGAACACCTCGGAATCGGAGGCGAAACCAAGTTCTTCGACGCCGCAGACGGTCTCCACACCGCCCGCATCCTCCGCACGAAAGGGCTCGCCGGAGAGATCGAACTCGGCATGATCGCCGTGCGCGAAATCCGCACGGGAGAGGGCTGGTGGTTCCTCAATACGGGGGTCCCCCACTACGTCGAGTTCGTCGACGACCTCGATTCGGTCGATGTCGTGGGACGCGGACGTCCGATCCGTTACGATACGGCACGGTTCCCCCAGGGAACAAACGTCAATTTCGTCCAGGTCTCCGGGACCGGTACCATCCGGGTCCGTACCTACGAACGCGGCGTGGAGGACGAAACCCTCGCCTGCGGAACCGGGGCTACCGCCGCAGCCATTGTGACCAGCTTCGCCCTCCAGCCCGAGACTTCCCGCTATGCCGTCTCCGTACCCGGAGGGAGACTCGCGGTACGGTTTTCGCATGAACCCCACACGCAGATTTACACGGACGTCCGCCTCTCGGGTCCCGCCCGCCGGGTTTTCGGAGGTACGTTCGATCGCGAAAATTTCTAATTCCCAACCTTTTCCATTTCCCTATCCATGAAAACACAAAAGGGAGTCCGTGAACACGACACGGACGAACTTCGGAAAGCCAAGCGCCTCGAACCCATCCGCAAAAGCGGTAAAGAACGTCACACCCTCTACAGCAAATTCGAGGAGGAGGACGACGACGAAGCGTACACCTCCTACGTCAAACGCGAATCCGCACTCGACTACCTCGACGACGAGGAGGATGAATAAACCCGTTCACCCATGATCGAAAAATTCATCATGGCAGGACCCACGGCCCTGCATGTCTGCGACTCCCAGCAGGGAGAGCAATGTATCGTGCTGCTGCACGGTTATCTCGAATCGATGCTCGTCTGGGAGGATTTCATACCTTATTTATATAAGGAGGTGCGCGTCGTGACGCTCGACATCCCCGGGCACGGCATCTCCGTCGTCCAGGGCGAAAAGCACTCGATGGAGTTCCTGGCCGATACCGTGGCCGATGCCATCCGCGCGTTGGGGATCTCCCGCTGCACGATCGTCGGGCACTCCATGGGCGGATACGTAGCCCTGGCCGTGTGCGAACGCCACCCCGACCTGCTCGACGGCCTGGTATTGCTGAGCTCGACGCCCAATCCGGACACGCCGGAGAAGGCCGAAAACCGACGCCGCGAAATCGCGTTGGTGAAGGCCGGCAAGAAGGAGCTGCTGGCGCGGGTCGCCCCGGCAGCCGGATTTGCCGAGGAGAACCGCGACCGGATGAAGGATTACATCGAGGATCTCACCGAACAGGTCTTCATCACCGAAGATGAGGGGATCGTAGCGCTGCTGAACGGCATGATCGACCGCAAGGATCAAAACGCAATGCTGCGCGAGACCCGGGTGCCGGTACTCTTCATCCTCGGGCGCAAGGACAACTACATTCCGGTAGAGGCTGCCGAGAAGATGGTTGCCGACCATCCCGAAGCCCGGGTCGTCTGGCTCGAAAATTCGGGACACATGGGTTTCCTCGAAGAGCCCGAGGCAACCGCCCAGGCGCTGCTCGATTTCGTCAAGGCGCCGAAATGATCCGGCAAGAGGTTTCAGTTGCTTAAAGAAAAAGGGGAACAGGTTC